>CANJUD010000002.1 GCA_947477885.1 Bacteroidota bacterium | reverse complement strand
CAACGACGGTCTTGCTGTTAAGCGTATTGTTGTGGCACACTAATAAATACAACCAACAGTTGTTCCTAGAAACACAGGAGCATAACTGACAATAATTAAAAGGGCCGACTGTTAAGTCGGCCCTTTTTTATTTATACCAAGTTTAGAGTAGATTTATAGCTATTTTTGCAACCACATATTATGACACAGAAAAGAATTTTAATAACTGGAGCAGCTGGTTTTTTAGGATCGCACCTATGCGACCGTTTTATTAAAGAAGGATATCATGTAATCGGGATGGATAATCTGATAACTGGAGATATGAGAAATATCGAACATCTAATGCCTTTGAAAAATTTTGAGTTTTATCATAAGGATGTTTCAAAATTTGTGCATGTGCCGGGAGAGTTGCATTACATTTTGCATTTTGCATCACCTGCAAGTCCTATTGATTATTTAAAGATACCCATTCAAACGTTGAAAGTGGGTTCATTAGGAACACACAATTGTTTAGGTTTAGCTTTGGCAAAAAAAGCAAGAATACTCGTAGCTTCAACTTCTGAAGTATATGGTGATCCATTAGTTCATCCACAAGATGAAGAATATTGGGGCAACGTAAACCCTGTGGGACCAAGAGGCGTGTACGATGAAGCAAAGAGATTTCAAGAAGCGATAACGATGGCGTACAATAGGTTTCATGGATTGGAAACTAGAATAGTAAGGATATTTAATACCTATGGGCCAAGGATGCGATTAAATGACGGTAGGGCCTTGCCTGCATTTGTAGGACAGGCTTTAAGTGGAAAAGATTTAACTGTATTTGGAGATGGAAGCCAAACACGTTCGTTTTGCTATGTGGATGATTTGGTGGATGGCATATATCGGTTGCTTTTGAGCGATTATGAAATGCCTGTGAATATTGGCAATCCAATTGAAATAAGTATTAAAGACTTTGCAGAGGAAATAATAAAATTAACAGGAACTACACAGAAAATTGTATACGAACCGCTGCCTACTGACGATCCAAAACAAAGAAAACCAAACATAGAAAAAGCAAAAGCAATACTAGGCTGGGAACCCAATGTGAGCAGGGTAGAGGGACTGAAAATAACATACGAATATTTTAAGAGTTTGCCAGAGTATAATATAGTACACAAAGAATTTTAATCAAGAATATATGAGCGGAGAATTAAAACCTAAAATAGGTATTACACTTGGAGATTTTAATGGTGTGGGGCCGGAGATAATTATCAAAACATTGGCAGATGAGCTATTGTGTAACCATATTACCCCTATAGTTTATGCATCAGTTAAAGTGATGACTTATTATAGGAAAATGTTTGGGTATAATGATTTTCAATTCCATGTAATTAGGTCTATTGATGAAGCACAGGCAGGAAAGCCTAATTTGATAAATTGTTGGGAGGAGGAGTTGGATATAAAGATAGGAACACCTCAAGGGGTGGCAGGTAGTTATGCTATTCGTTCATTAGATTTGGCCATAGCAGACGCAATGCAAGGGAAATTGGACGGTATTGTGACATCGCCTTTAAATAAGAGTACCGTAAAAATACCGAATGATACATTTACAGGTCATACAGGGTATATTGGGAGTAAGACCCAAGGAAAGCCAATGATGATGCTTGTGAGCGATGAAATGAAAGTAGCTCCGGCAACGGTTCACATGCCATTAAGCGAAGTAGGCAGTGCTTTGAATACTGCCATGTTAGTTGAAAGGATAACGGCACTTCATAACGCAATGGTGAAAGATTTTGCCACAAGCAAACCTAAAATAGCCGTGCTTGGTTTGAACCCGCATGCTGGGGAGAGTGGGTTGCTTGGGAAAGAAGAGCAAGAGATAATATTGCCAGCTATTAACCAATGCAAAGAAAAAGGTATAGTAATATATGGTTGTTATCCGGCAGATGGTTTTTTTGGCTCGGGACAATATAGACAGTTTGATGTGACCTTGAGTATATATCATGATCAAGGACTTATCCCTTTCAAATTGTTGTCATTTGAGGATGGAGTAAACTATACCGCAGGACTACCTATTGTGCGTACCTCGCCTGATCATGGGACAGCATATGATATTGCAGGGAAAGGAATAGCTAGCACCACTTCTTTTTTGAATGCAATTTTTATGGCCGCACACATAGCTGCTAATAGACAAATGAATAAGGGGTTGACCAAATCTCCGCTCAAATTTACCCAAATGAAGCGGGAAAGGTTTAGACTTGATATTTAAGACGTAAAAAACTGCATAGTATTTAGATTTTCACGTTTATCTTTGCACCCCAATTTTTAGGAGGTTCTTTGACATGGAAACAAAACATTTTTTCATCAAGGTTTCTAGATTGAGCGAGGGTGAAAACCACGCCCAGTTTGAGCTTGACGATGATTTCTTTGTTTCAAATGGTTCTGATTTTATCAGTAATTGCAAACTAATTGCAGATGTTGAGATAAGTAAACTTGAAGCAACAAGCAGAATAAAGTTTCACATACACGGAATAGTTGATGTGGATTGTGATGTTTGTAATAAATCTATTGGCTTGCCTATAGATTTTACACAATACGCTCTGTTGAAAATAACTGATTCAGTGAGTGAAGATACGAATAGCGAGGAGGAAATTATATACCTACGTAAGTCGGAAGACATGGCGTATTTTGATGAGTTGATATATGATTTTGTACTTATTTCGATACCCATGAAAAAGAGTTGTGATTTAGAAGGAGTAATAAAAAACTGTGATAATGAGATGCTGAAGAAACTCGAGAACCTAAGCCATGACAATGAAGACCTAGATGACAGATGGGACGACCTTAAGAATTTAAAATTTGACAATTGATATTATAATACTATACGATTATGCCACACCCCAAACGAAAATTATCCAAATCACGCCGTGATAGCCGCAGGGCTCACCATTCATTGGACAGTAAAGCATTGTTCATTGATCCGCAAAGCGGCGACGTGTCTTTGTACCACCGTGTAAACCTAGAAACAGGTATGTACCGTGGCCACAAAGTAATGAAGGGCCGTAACGAAGAATAATCTAGATTTACTCTATGATTCGGATTGGTCTTGATGCCATGGGTGGCGACTTTGCACCCCTTGAAGCTATTCGTGGTTCGATGGAGGCCGCCAACATGTTTGGCGACAAAATTCGTATTACCTTAATCGGCGACAAAATAAGTATACTTGCTGCATTAAAAGAAGCAGGTGGCGATGAAGCTTTGTTCGATATTGTTCATACCGATCAAGTAATATCATATAACGACCATCCTGCCAAGGCTATTATGCAAAAGAAAAACTCGAGCATAGTAGTTGGTTTTGCCATGCTTAAGAATAAAGAACTTGATGCGTTTGCAAGTGCTGGCAATACCGGGGCTGTGCTAGTAGGTGCAATTATGAGCATTAAAACAATCGAAGGTATAATAAGGCCCAGCATTACGACAGTGATACCCAAGGTTGATGGAGGATTCGGGATTCTGCTTGATGTAGGTGCTAATGTAGATTGTAGACCCGATGTTCTATATCAATTTGGTATAATGGGTTCATTATTATGCGAACATGTATATAAGATAGAAAAACCTAGAGTTGGATTAATAAATATAGGTGAGGAGAAAGAGAAAGGCAATCTGGTAGCTCAGGCTGCTTATTTGTTGATGGAAGAATCAGAAGATTTTCATTTTGTAGGTAATATTGAGGGACGTGACCTTTTTATTGATAAAGCCGATGTAGCAGTTTGCGATGGATTTACGGGCAATGTAGTGCTAAAAACTGCTGAATCTTTTTTCTATATTTTAAAGAAAAGAGGCGTGAAAGATGATTATCTAGAAAGATTCAATTACGAAGATTATGGAGGAACGCCCATTTTAGGGGTGAATGCTCCAGTAATGATTGGACATGGTATTTCAAATTCGAAAGCATTTATGAATATGATAAGAATGTCGAAAGAGTTTGTTGAGTCCAATTTAATTGAACTGATAAAGAAGCGATTTTAGCAAAAAAAGTTGTTATTTTTTTTTGTATAGTCCTTTAATGTTGATTAACATTGCACCTAAATTAGATTCACTATAATTAATACTAAATGGGAATAAGGACTTTACTCGTTGATGATTTAGAAGAAGATACTATCATATTAAAGAAAATGCTCGAGCAGCATTGTCCTGAGGTGGAAGTTATTTCGGTGTGCAATACACCTCAAGAGGCTATTGGAGCTATCCATATGCTTAAACCTAGAATCGTATTTTGCGACATTGAAATGCCCGTAATGAATGGTTTCGAAATGATTGATCAAATTGATAAGATTGATTTTGATGTGATATTTGTTACCTCGCACGATGATTATATGCTGAAGGCTTTCAAATATTCAGCTATTGATTATATAGTAAAACCACCAAAAGCTGAGGATTTGATTAACGCTGTGAAACGCGTAAGCAAAAAGAAATCGAACCTTACCCATGACCAGTTGAATGAGTTTATCTCAAACTTAAAGGGTAGCAATGGCGATAAAAAGAAGATCACACTGAACACCCACGAAAGGATTGTATTTGTGAGCATCGACGAAATTATTCGTTGCGAAGCTTCAGGTGTTTATTCGGTTTTCCATTTGCGTGATGGCAAAAAGCATATGGTGTCGAAGAACATCCAGAAGTATGAAGAGATGCTTTTGGACCAAGGCTTTTTCCGTCCGCACCGTTCTCATATCATAAACCTTAACTATGTGAAAGAATTTGTGAAAGAGGGCGAAGGTTATATGCTTATGGCCGATGGCTCGCGTGTGGATATATCGCGTTACAAAAAAGAAGAAGTGCTTAAGAAATTGGGCATGTACTAAAGCTTAGGCCAATCGGCCCATTTTAAGTTTCCTTTTTGTTCGGTCGCTCCTTTCCAGGTATTTGTTTCAAATTCTATTAAGTACATTCCTGCTGTGGGCAGGTTGTCTATTTCTTTATTGGTGAAATACTCCATCATGCCACTAAATGTGGGGTTGTGGCCTACTAACATTACATTATTATAGTTGTCGTTTATTTCTGTTACTATTTGTGCGATTGCATTGCTGCTTGATTCGTATATATCTTTATTATATATAATATTACTAATTCCCAATTCTTTTGCTACTATTTCAGCTGTTTGCTTGGTGCGTGTTGCGGGGCTTACTATAATAGACTGTATTTGCGGTTTTTTATTATATAATCTTTTGCCCATTTCTTTTGCATCGTCAAGGCCGCGGTCTGTTAGCTTCCTCTCAAAGTCTGTGGGAGCAGTGTTGTGCAGTGCTGCTTTTGCATGGCGCATGATGTATAGTGATTTCATTTTAATTACAAATTACGAATTAGGACGATGTGCGATTTGACAAATTCCCATACTGAGCGGTCTCAATAGCTATCGGGACGAAGTATGGGGTTGCAATTATAGTTTATATTTCAGACACGTATAAACTCTATCTCTTATCTCTCTGCAAACGAGAAAGTATATTTAGCCGATAACATTTTATTGGCACCATATGAATGGGCGGGCGATAATTTTTTATGTAGACTCTGTATTTTACTAATAATGGTAATTTTTTGTAATTTTAGGGGATAAGTTAAGCTAATGATTTGGGAAACGTAGGCCAGATAAGAGTTAAGGTGAATTGGGTGGCAAAGTGCGGCAGGGCAGCATATAGTACTTTTACAGCATATTTCCCTGATAAAAAATGCAAAAAATATACAAAAAAAATGAATCTTGTTAGTAGCAGAAATAAACGACATACAGTTTTTTTTCTGCCTCGCCACTGGCGTAGAGGTGTTTTTTTAACATTTCAATATTTTATATTATGTCAATCAAAATTAAAAAAGTGGCACGTAAAAACCCTTCTAAACCAGCGGCCGCTGCGCTGCACTTCCCCGTAATTGAAACCCGTGGCGAGGTAAAACTTAGAGAGCTAATTAACCAATTCGCACGTTTCACCACCCATCCTAAATTTACCTAAATTTCTCACAAGTTATTTCTAATAAATAATCACGTTTTTTTATTGGCTAATCAAAAGCTACATTTGTAGCATTGAAAACATTCTATGACAAACAATTTATTACCACCCTCATTTAGCCAAGATGTGCCCGATACTCAAGTAGCAGATATAAATAGTTATAGCAATATATGGGAGTGGAGGTGAGTGTTTGTAATAGTTTTAGGAAATGATTAATTGCAACTAATATATATAAATGAAAAAAAATATATTTGCCTTTTTACTGTGCATTACAATTGTATTACTAGTATTAAATAAATGGGCAAGTGAAGAGAAATACCGAAAAAGGATTATTGAAAATCTTTATTTGGTTGAAATAATTAGTGGAGATATTGAAATTGGATTGCATGTTAGTTCATCTTCTGAGGGTTACTACACAATATTAGTCGACCCTGTAATAACTGAAATAGATTATGATAGTTGTTGTATAATTGCGAAGCAGGCAAAATCTGTTAATAATAAAATCAATTATTATATATTGAATATACCTGAGTGCTTAAAGTCAAAAGGTTTTGAAGGAGTTTATGACCCTTCAATGATAGAAAATTCTTAAACAAGAAAAAGGAATTTAATATATATAGTTCATTAGTGTTAAAAAAGTTATATGGCTTTGATTTTTTATTGTCTTTATTCTTTCATCTATATACTTTTGTCTTTATACCTTATACTAAATAATTGAATACATACTACAACATAGCAATTATTGGCGGCGGCGCAGCAGGTTTCTTCGCAGCTATTGCAGCTGCTGAGAATAACAAAAAAATGAAAATTGTTATTATAGAAAAGCACCATGAGTTTTTGCGTAAAGTTTCTATATCAGGTGGTGGGCGGTGCAATGTTACGCATAACCAACCCGAGACTTCTTTGTTTGTAAAAGCATATCCAAGAGGAGAAAAGGAATTAAGACAAGTATATGCACACTGGGGTCAAAAAGAAACTATACAATGGTTTGCCGACCATGATGTGGAACTTAAGATAGAGGCTGATGGACGCATGTTCCCAACTACTGATGATTCGCAAACTATTATAGATTGTTTGATGAAAGCAACGCATGAATTTGGAGTGAAATTAATGGATAGTGTTTCGGTAGAACAAATAACAAAAGATGAAAACTATTATATATTAAAAACAAACAGAGGAACCATATCATGCAAAAAACTATTGATAGCTTGCGGCGGTTTTCATCAAAGTAATTATTATAATTTTATTCGTGAATTGGGTCATACTATTATAGAACCTGTGCCCAGTTTATTTACATTTAATATAGAAGATAAAGAGTTGAGAAGCCTAAGTGGCATATCAGTTCCCAATGCACATGTAAAAATTGACGGCATTAAAAAAGTGTGGGAGGGGCCGATGCTTATTACCCACCGTGGCTTAAGCGGACCTGCCATATTGAAATCCTCAGCATGGGCAGCAAATGAGTTGCACGAACAAAAGTATATATTCGATATATATATAAATTGGGGATGGGCAGCAAATGAACAAGTAGCAATTGAAAAGTTGCAAAGTGAATATAAAACACAAAAGAAAAAGGTAGGGAATACGCCGTTTAATTTTTTACCGCAGCGATTACTATATTATATATTTGAACAAGCAGGAATGAATATAGACATGCTGTGGGCTGATGTGTCAAAAGCAATGATATATAAGTTAGCATCTGTGCTTACTGCACAGCAGTTAAAAGTGACTGGCAAAAGCACCAATAAAGATGAGTTTGTAACCGCGGGTGGCGTTACCTTGAATGAAGTAAATATGCAAACCCTGGAAAGCAAACTCCACAAAGGATTATTCTTTGCCGGCGAGATATTAAATATAGATGGTATAACCGGAGGCTTTAATTTTCAGGCAGCTTGGAGCACGGGGAGGTTAGCAGGGGAGGGAATGATGAATGATAAATTATAAATAGTTAATGATGAATGAAAAGTGGTTTAGGAGCTGACGCAATACCTAATTCCCTTAATTTCTTAAGAGTTAAAATTATATCTATTTCAACCCAGCCCGCTTCACAAAAAATGGCAGGAGCACTTGGTTGAAATCATCGCTAACAAAAGCTTCATTATATTCTACTTTGTATTTGCGGCAGGTTTCCATCAGGGCAGTTTTAAAGTCGACCATTTGTTTGAGATAATGTTCTTTTACTTGGGTGGGCATGATTTTGAGAGTTGCACCCGTTTCTACATCTTCAAATAAATAAGGACGATTCGAGAATTCAAATTGCAATTCAGTTTCTTTATGGGCCACGTGAAATAATATAACTTCATGTTTCATAAAACGCAAATGCTGAAGAGCACCGAATAGTTCTTCCATATTATTCGGGTCTTCCATCATGTCGCTAAATATAACAACTAGCGAACGCTTGTGCATGGTCTCGGCAAGTTGATGCAGGGAATGGGCAAGTCTTGATGCTACTTGTTTTGGTTCTGCTGCCAATACCTCATCCAGTTTGTTAAATATAATTTGTTGGTGAGATAAAGTAGAACGAGCCGGAGTATTATATACAACACCGTCATTCACCAATGACAATGCAAATGCATCGCGTTGTTTGCGCAGCATGTATGTTATAGCAGCAGCTGCATATGCGGAGAATTTAATTTTGTTCAAAGTATTCTGCGGATAGTACATACTGCTACTAGTATCAATCAGCAAATGACAACGCAAATTGGTTTCATCTTCGTAGCGTTTTACAAAAAGTTTATCACTGCGACCTAGTAATTTCCAATCGATATGCCTTGTACTTTCGCCGGGATTATATACGCGGTGCTCACTAAACTCAACCGAAAAACCATGAAAGGGGCTTTTGTGCAGCCCCGTTATAAAACCTTCTACCACCTGGCGGGCAAGCAGTTCCATGTTTTTGTATTGTTCTAATTCTTCTAACTTTATATGGGTCGACATGGATTTTTTTTTATGTATAATACATCACGAATTAAATCGTGGCTTGTTACTTTACTTTAATTAGTCTTACTTTTTCCATAGCTTTCTCGGCATATTTGGGCCATAGTTTTTTATAATCGTATGATAGTTGCATCCATCCGCCCATGTGTCTGCCAGCAGCAGGTTCAAATATTTTAGCTCCATCCAAAGCCGATTCTTCTGTTAGCATATCTCCTTCTAATTTTAAAACCATATATTCTTTCCAAAACAAAGCTGCTGCTTTCCCATTCGTGGCTTTAAAAAAAAGTGCACCAAACATTTTGCCTTCCTTGGCATCAGGAATATTACTAGCTATTTCATGAAAAAGTTCTTCAGCTTTAGTCATGTTGCAAATATATATAATTTAATAGAAGCTTAACTAAAATGTATTTGCAACATCCAAATAAATCCTTTTCTTTTGCATAAAAATTTACCATATGAAAAATCTCATACTAGGCTCTATATTGATAATGGCCGCGGTGTTTGCCTCTACCACCTTTAAGCCCAATGTTTCTAATCCTGCCTCATTTAGCGCAGGCAGCGTTGTTTTTACCACAGAAGTGAAAGCAGATAGCGGAAGTGCTATGGAAGATCAGGCACAAATGATGGATGGAATGGAAATGACCATGAAGTTCAAAGGGAAAAAATTCAGAATGGATGTGAATATGGCCATGATGAAAACAAATATTATTACCAAAGATGGCGAAGAGATTTATATGTTGCTAAATGGTATGGGACAAAAAATGGCTATCAAATGTGCTAAAAAAGATTTGAAGAAATTGTCGAAATTGAAAGGCGAAACCAAAACAGAAACATATGTAGCGACTACAGAAACAAAAAAAATCCTTGGTTATAGCTGTAAAAAATATACTTCAACAACTGAGGTTGATGGCAAAAAGTATATCAATGTAATATGGACCACAGAAGCAATAACGGCCAGTGCTGAACTGATGAATAGCAGTAACGAAGGGCTTAAAGGTTTTCCATTGGAAACATTCTCTTATAACAAAGGACTTAAATCGCATATGCTTGCAACCAAGGTGAGCAAAGATGTGCCTGCAGATACCGATTTTGAAGTGCCAGCAGGCTACGACGTGAAAACTATAGATGAACTGATGCAGTCTATGCCAGGTGGCGGAGCAGGGGAATAATTAGGGGTAGGGAATCGGGATTCGGGGCCATACGGCTACTGCAACCCTCCGCTGCAATATCACAATATTAAAACTTCCGTCTTCCCACTTAACACAATGTACAGGCACGATAATCGTGCACTACCAATCTTCCTGCTTCCACAGCGTGCGTCAGCCCCCTGAATCCCGAATCCCGATTCCCGATTCCCACTTTTTGCACAATGCTAAAAATTATTCAGGCCTTCCAACTTACTTTTGCAGCCATATTTTTAACAATTATTACGATATAAATGAATATTCACGAGTACCAAGCCAAAAGCATTTTAAAACAATATGGTGTAGCTATACAAGAAGGTATAGTAGCAGATACTGCCGACGGTAGTGTGGCAGCAGCCAAACAATTACAGGCCGAAACTGGAACCAGTTGGGTAGTAGTAAAAGCACAAATACATGCAGGTGGCCGTGGTAAAGGCAAAATAGAAGGCACTGAACAACGTGGCGTTGCCCTAGCCAAAACATTGGATGATGTAAAAACTATATCTACTAATTTATTGGGTGGAACTTTGGTAACTATTCAAACCGGACCCGCAGGCAAAAAAGTAAATAAAGTACTTGTTGCCCAAGATGTATATTATCCCGGTGCATCGGCCACCAAAGAGTTTTACATGAGTATTTTGCTCGACAGGCAAACTAGTCAGAATGTAATTGTATATTCTACTGAGGGCGGAATGGACATTGAAGAAGTTGCACATAGCACACCACATTTAATACATAAAGAACAAATAAACCCAAGCGTAGGTTTGCAGGGATTCCAAGCCCGCAAAATTGCATTTGGTTTGGGACTTAGCGGCCAAGCTCACAAAGAAATGGTGAAGTTTGTTACCTCATTATATACCGCCTATGTAAAGATCGATGCGGCTATGTTCGA
This sequence comes from Bacteroidota bacterium, assembly GCA_947477885.1. Taxonomy (GTDB): domain Bacteria; phylum Bacteroidota; class Bacteroidia; order UKL13-3; family UKL13-3; genus CANJUD01. The sequence goes on along the minus strand of CANJUD010000002.1, from coordinate 333,615 downwards.
AATTAATCCTGTACTCAAAACCAGCGACGACAAAATAATAGCTGTTGATGCCAAAGTCAACTTGGACGAAAATGCATTATATCGCCATGCTAATTTAGCTGCTTTTCGCGACATTGCCGAAGAAGACCCAACTGAAGTAGAAGCTGCAGAACATAACTTAAACTATGTAAAACTTGATGGCAATGTAGGATGTATGGTAAATGGTGCCGGACTCGCCATGGCCACTATGGATATTATCAAACTAAGCGGTGGCGACCCAGCCAACTTCCTTGATGTAGGCGGCACAGCAAATGCTACAACAGTGGAAGCAGGTTTCCGAATTATATTAAAAGACCCCAATGTAAAAGCAATCCTCATCAATATATTTGGTGGTATCGTTCGTTGCGATCGTGTTGCACAAGGAGTTGTTGATGCATATACAAATATGGGAAATATCACTGTGCCTATTATAGTAAGACTTCAAGGAACCAATGCCGTGGAAGCGAAGAAACTGATTGATGATAGTGGGTTGAAAGTATTCTCTGCTATTACGCTTGAAGAAGCTGCGAATTTGGTGAAGAGTTCGTTGTCGTAAACCGTGACGATTTGCAATCGTCTTGAATAAGGCTTGTGGTTTTCAGCCACAAAGTAGAAGTATAACGAAGAGTTGTCGCCGTTTTCCTAAACGGTGACTAACAATAAAAACCTTTCTGTGAACGGCGATACAAAATTCCTGTAATAAATAGGCCGGGTTGCAAACCCTTGATACTATTAAGAGTCACCGTTCTTTTAGAACGGCGACAACTTAGGTATAAATCGTCTCGGGTCTTACTTCCACTGCATAATTTTCTTAACAGTTTTCCTAGCTTTATTCACAATAACTAATAAACTAGCAATGTCGACCTAAATACAAAATGCCTTTACTTTGCACAGCAAAACTGATTACAAGTGCAAAAAAATCTCATAGCCGAAGAAGAATTGATAGCCCTGCTGAAACAGGGAGGTCGTGCAGGTTATGATTATTTATATAAGAACTATTCAGCTACTTTATATGGTATTGTGCTTCGCATTCTGCCCAATGAAGACCAAGGCAAAGACGCACTGCAAGACACCTTTATCAAAATCTGGAAAAATATAAACCAGTACGATCCCACTAAGGGTCGTTTATATACATGGATGGCCAATGTTGCCCGCAATGTTGCTATTGATACTTTGCGAAGTAAAGCACATCAGAACTTCCAAAAAAACCAAAACATCGAAGATTCCGTTAATACCCTTGACACGCTCAGAAACAACGAGCCGAAAGTGGAGTTGATAGGAGTGAAGGAATTGGTAAAAGAATTAAAAAAAGACCAACGTGAGCTTATTAATTTAGTATACTTCGCAGGATATACCCAAGAAGAAGCTGCTAAAGAAATAGGTATTCCCTTGGGCACAGTTAAAACACGTATACGAGCAGCCATGCTCACTATGCGAGGAATATTTGCAGACAAAGAACAACTGAATTGAATATAACTAACTACATATCGTCGGGCTATATTGAGGGTTACCTCTTTGGCATGCTCACACACGATGAGGTGGAGCAGTTTGAAACTCTGTTGAAACAATCGCCTGAGTTACGTGCTGAGTTTGAACGCGTGCAGCAATCCCTGCATGGTTATGTCGAAGCACATGCAGTAGAGCCGTCGCCAAATATGCAAGATCAAATTTGGGGGAAGATTGAAAAGCAAAAACAAACCCCTCCAGTTATTATAGAAGAAGAAAATAAGGAACCCGATACCTCAAGAAATATTTCTGAACGAATCGAAAAACCAGTTCCGCCTCCTCTTGTCGAAAAAATAGAAACCCCCAAACCTTTAAAAGTACATAAAGTTGAAGGTAATGTTGCTGAAGTTAGACCTAATTTAGGGCGTTTCAAACTTGCTCCTTGGTTTGCTGCCGCATCGTTTATAGGCATGCTTGCCGCAAGTTATTTGGCTAATGACTATTATAATAACTGGCAAGATGCTGAAGGCAAAATTTCATCTTACCGCAGCGACAAAGACCAACTTGCCGGTGAATTAGAAGCTCAAAAAACCAGCATTAAACAACTGGCCGATTATAATGATATGTTCCGCAAGCCCAGTATCAAGTTTATTGAGCTTCAGGGCAAACCCATTTCACCCAAATCTAATTGTATAATTTGTTGGGACAAAGAATCGAAACAGGTAATAGTTACCTATGCCAATATGCCCAAGCCACCTGAAGGTAAGCAATATCAGCTATGGGCAATACTCGACGGCAGACCAGTAGACTTAGGAGTGATAGATATGAAAGAAGCTGAAAAAGGAATAGCACATATGAAAAACTTATCTCGTGGCCAAGCATTTGCCATCACACTTGAGAAAGCTGGAGGTAGCGAATCGCCCACACTGGAGCAGATGTATTTATTTGGAAATATATAATACTTCCTTTGTCCGTCATTATATTCGTCGTAAGTGCGACGAGGCTTCTCCGACTTGGGAGTGTATGCTCAGTTAGTTTAAATTCCCTATAAAATCTATTATAATACTCTTAACCCAATCCTGTCTAATATATAACAATGAAAAACCTAATAATAACTGGTGGCACCCGCGGCATAGGCTTAGCAACAGTAAAAACTTTTGCATCAAAGGGATTTAACGTGGCTTTTTGTGCCCGCGATAAGAACACGATTGAAAAACTATTAAATGAGCTAAAAGCCGCATACCCACAACAAACGTTTTTAGCCATTCCAACAGATTTAACAATTAAACAGCAAGTACAAGAATTTGCTGATGCCTTTGTCAATCAATTTGCAAGCGTCGACCTCCTCGTAAACAACGCAGGCATATTTGAACCAGGCGGCATTAGCACCGAAGCCGAGGGCGTATTCGAACGCCAAATAGCAACCAATGTTTCAGCAGCATATTATTTAACCAGGGCTTTACTACCTCATATCAAAAATAATACAGGCCATATCGTTAATATATGTTCAACCGCCAGCTTTACCCCTTATGTAAATGGAGGTAGCTATTGCATCAGCAAATTTGCATTACTGGGTTTGGGCAAAGTATTGCGTGAAGAATTAAAACCCCGTGGCATTCGCGTTACTAGCATCATGCCCGGTGCCACCCTTACCGATTCATGGACGGGAACCGATTTACCACCTTCCCGTTTTATGCAAGCAAATGATGTAGCCCAAGCCATCTGGGACCTCAATAACCTTCCCGCAACATCCGTAATAGAAGAATTGGTGATGCGTCCGATGGAGGGTGATATATAGGGGAGGCTAAGTGGCTCTTAGGTTGTCATAGCCTAGGTAAATAGCTAACTCCCACATGTTGAAGAGGCAAAAGCCAAAAAAGTTTGTTTATAAGGCACAGATGTGTTTATTTTGCAGCCCTTTTGCAATCTGCCTAGGTGGGTGCATTTATTAATTAATAAAACGAATTAAAAATAGAATATGTCAATCATTAGTCGAATTAGAAACCACGCCGGTCTAGCAGTGATTATTATAGCCTGTGCTCTTTTAGCATTTATAGTAGGTGATGCTATCAATAACAACGCTGGTATTTTCAGAAGTCAAGATAACAGCATGGCTGCCATAGCCGGCCATAAAATCGAGTTCAAAGAATATGATAGCCGTACCGATTATGAAGCCCGCTTAATGGCCTTTCGTCAAAGTCCTGATAAGCCTGAAGAGCCAACTACACAAATGCGTGAACAAGCTCAAACTGTGGTATGGAACGATTTACAAGAAGAGAATACCTATAACAGTGATATGGAAAAACTTGGTTTAGATAAACTAAGTGGTCAAGAGTTAGCTGAAATATTGCGTGATGAAAAAAGACCCGCCCGCGAAATGCAACAATTGTTCGGAGCTCAGTTCTCAGCAGCCATGGTTACCCAATATTACAAAATGCAGGGCAATATCCCTGATGATAAAAACGGCAAAATTTCAAATATGCTTGAGCTTGCAAAACGCGATGTTGAAAAACGCCGCCGCATGGAAAAGTATAATAACTTGATGAAGTCGGTTCAATACGTTTCTAGTTTAGAAGCAAAAGATTTGTGGAGCAGCCACAACAGGTCAGTTAATTTTAAAGTAGTAGCATTAAAATTCAATACAGTAAGCGATAGCAGTGTTAAAATTAACGATGAAGATCGCCAAAAATGGTATAACGAAAATGCCTATAAGTTTAAAAATAATGACGAAGCCAGAGAAATTAAATTTGCTGCTTTCGATATTTTCCCAAGTAATGCCGATAGCAATGAAGCCAAAAAGCAATTCGATGAGTTTTGGTCAAAACTAAATACCATTCACAACGATTCTGGCTTTAAAGCCCTAGCATCGGCCTATAATCTAGATACCAACTACTATGGTAAAAATGCTTACCCCAATGCCATGATTGGCGATTCAATGTTCAATGGCCAGGTAGGCCGCACCATTGGTCCCAATTTGGATGGAGGAACATTTAAAGTAAGCAAACTAATGGGTACAAAGCAAGACAGCACTTATTCTCTTAAACTTAGACATATCCTTATTAACTGGAAACGTAACAAAGACAAGATAGATACTGCTGCCACTATGAGGGTTGCCGATTCATTAATAACGTTAATTAAAAAAGGAGCCGACTTTGCCCTAATAGCAAATGCAAATACTGAAGACCCAGGAAACAGAGACCAAACCGGTGGCCAAAAAGGAGGTTTTTACGACTGGACAAATGAGAAACAATACATGCCTGAGTTTTCGAAGGCAGCAAAAAATACGCCTATTGGACAAGTCGGTATCGCCAAAACTTCGTATGGTGTACATCTTATAAAACCCGAAGATAAAACTAATCATATGATTCAAGTTGCTTCACACGAAGTAAAAATTGAAGCCGGTAAAGAAACACAAATGGCTGCCGAAAAGAAAGCTGAAGAGTTTCGTAACAGTGTGAAGGTAGCTGAAGATTTTGAAAAAATAGCAGGTAAAACTGGTAGCGTATTGCAAACAGTTCAAGTATCACCATCGCAACGAGATGTTCCTGGTATTCCTGAATCTAAATCATTATTAGGTTGGATAATGAAAGGCAAAAAGGGAGATATATCCGATGTGCAACTTTATGGCAACCGTCAAGTAATAGCTATTATCACCACTATAAAAGAAAGAGGTATCCCCAAAATGGAAGATATCAAAGCCATTGTGGATCAAGAAACTATCAAGATGAAAAAAGCCGAGGAGTTCCGCAAACGTATGGAAGCAGCCAAAGCTAAAGCTAAAAACACTGTTGAGTTAGCTATCGAACTTAAAACCGTTGACCAAAGTGCCGAAAATCAAACTTTCGATAATAACAATATAGCAGCACTTGGCCCAGAACCTAAATTGCTAGGTGCAGTTTTTGGAACGCCAGCGGGGCAGTTTACTGAAATTGTTGAAGGCAACCAAGGAGTTTATATTGCTTTTGTTGATAAATTTAACGAAGCACCCGCAGTTCCCAAAGATTTTAAAGCAGAGCAAAAAGAGATAAGCATGCGTTTGAAAAATAGTTCAGACTATCTCCTAAAAGCCGCCATGAAACAAAAGGCTGATATAGTAGACAGGCGTTACTTAGCTTATTAAGGTATAAAGTATATAGGTTTCCAAAAAATATAAAAGAAAGAGCCACGATATTAACTGTCGTGGCTCTTTTGTATTTATGCTCAATCTGTTAAATCTTTCTTTCGGTATTAATTATTTCACAGTTAATTTTGAAACCTTCCAAGTTTCAATCCGTTTCCCTATATAAATAAAACCATAATGAAATTATTACACCGTTTTAAAAAGCAACTAATATATATGGGCCTTGCCATAGTGTTGATAGTACCAACAGCTGCTGTTACTGACGAATACTTCGAGATATCGAAGAATTTAGATATTTTCGTTACGCTGTTCAAGGAAGTCAATACCTATTATGTAGATCCCACCGATCCTGGTAAGCTCATGCGTAAAGCCATCGACGAGATGCTGAAAACATTAGATCCGTATACCGATTATATATCCGAATCTGAAATTGAGGATTATCGTTTCACAATTACTGGAGCATACGGAGGCATAGGTTCCTCAATAGGTGTTCGCGACAATGAAATTATTATCACCGATCCATACCAAAACAGTCCCGCAGAGAAATCAGACTTAAGACCCGGCGATGTGATATTGGAGATTGATGGAATTAATATGATAGGAAAAGCTACAAGTGATGCAAGCAAGCTATTGAAAGGACAACCAAAAACCAAACTTAAGATTAAGATAAAACGTGAAGGCGAGGGGGTGATGGTAAAGGATGTTGAGCGAGAAGAAATAAAGGTGAAGAATGTTCCATACTATGGAATGATCAATGACAAAGTGGGTTATATAAAACTCCGCGATTTTCGCAGTGATGCCGGCAATGATGTAGCAAAAGCACTTAAAGAATTGAACGAACAAAACCCTGCTATAAAAGGAGTAATACTCGATTTGCGTGGCAACCCCGGTGGATTATTGATTGAAGCTGTAAATGTGGTCAATGTATTCTCTCCCAAAAACCAATTGGTGGTAAGCACCAAAGGCAAAGTGAAAGAATGGGAAAAAGAATATAGAACGATGCAAGGACCTATTGATGAGAATATACAAGTAGTCGTACTCACAAATAGAGGTTCCGCATCCGCGTCTGAAATCGTAAGTGGCACTATTCAGGATTTGGATAGAGGTATAGTTGTAGGTCAACGCTCATTTGGCAAAGGCCTTGTGCAAAGTACCCGCGAGTTAAGTTATCATACCCAACTTAAAGTTACCACAGCAAAGTATTATACACCTTCAGGTCGCTGCATACAAGCCCTCGACTATACGCACCGCAATGAAGATGGCTCAGTAGGGGAGATTGCAGATTCCTTAAAGAAAGCTTTCAAAACTAAAAATGGGCGTAAGGTATTTGATGGCGGGGGTATCACCCCTGATATAAAAGTAGATGAAGTAAAATACAGTGCCGTAACCCAAAGCCTCATGGCAAAACAATTAGTTTTCGATTTTGCATCAAAGTATCGTAAAGAACACAAAACCATAGCTGAACCCAAAGATTTTAAAATCACCGATAAAGACTTCGAGGATTTTGTGAGCTCTGTTTCAGCTAAAAGTTATGATTATAAAACCAAAACCGAAAAACAATTGGAAGAACTAAAAAAGAAAGCAGAAGAAGAAAAATATTTTGAGTCCATCAAAGAAGAATATGAAAAACTGAAAACCGAACTATATAATAATAAAAAATCGGACGTGCTTAAATATAAAGAAGAAATTAAAATACTAATCGAACGTGAAATAGTAAAACGCTACTACCACGAGCGAGGCACCTACGAAAACTCATGGGATGATGACCCAGATATTCTTGAAGCAGTAAAGGCCATCAACAACGATGCCCTCTTCAACAAGTTATTAAAACCATAATATACTTTTGTTATCAGTTATCAGCCGTATGGCACTGACTGCTAACTACTGACCACTGTATGCTCATCGACGATTATATAATTATCCTAGTATTTGGTTTATTGGGTGGGTTTGTATCTGGCCTTCTAGGCGTAGGTGGCGGCCTCTTGTTTATTCCCGCCCTCGAATTCTATCTGAAAAAGATGGGGGTATATGATGTAGATATTGTCAAGTTTATTTTAGCCAACTCTTTATTCGTTATCATATTTTCGGGAATTATTATTACTTACAAACAAATAAAGATAAATAATTTTTACCTAAAACAAGTTATACAAGCTACATGGACAGGAGTAGTAAGCACTGCTATAATGACCTATGCAATTGAGGATGGGTGGTTCTTATATGATAAGAGGATGTTTACCTTGGTATTTCTCAGCATGTTGGCACCGTTGGTATTTCGTATGTTTTTCGATAAGCAGAGAAACGAGATTGAAAGCAGTAATTTTCCCAGTCCAGTTAAAATGGGTATTACAGGTTTCTTCACGGGAATAGTTACTTCCATATCTGGTTTGGGCGGCGGTATTGTAATGGTACCGGTATTTACAAACCTACTAAAAATTAATATCAAAAAGGCCACATCAATCTCTACCGGTGTGATACCAATTCTAGCGATAGCGAATGTATTACTGTATATATTCGCAAAAAATATACAACAGGTTCACAACCTACAAACAGGTTATATCGTCTACCCATTAGTATTGCCGCTTATAATGGGCGTATTTGTTACAGCTCCTATTGGTGTGCAGGCAGCCAAAACTATGAAACCCTTCACCCTGAAAATCATATTTGCCAGCGTCATTAGTATTATAATGATTGTAAAAGTACTGCAACTTAATGATATATTATAATATTATATAAAACACCTAAGAATATAAACTAATTTTGCAACTTAATCTACCCAACAGTTTTAATATGGCACGTATCCTCTTTGTTATTGCAGCTCTATTATATTATAGCAATGGCTCCTCACAGTTTGTGAAACCACATATCCAACTAAAAGCTGACCTGAAAAAACATATTTTGTTTCTCGCAAACGATTCATTGCAAGGTCGAGCTACAGGTACTAGGGGAGAAGGAATAGCTTCAGATTATATAATAAAACAATATAGAGATTTGGGCTTGCAAACTATGATGCCTTATGATAATTATATTCAACCATTTAAATTTACTTCCAAAGTATATCTAGGCAAAAAAAATACACTAAAATATATAGAAAGTGGCAACAATGGAAACTTTCCTTTACATAAAGCCTTCTACCCATTAAATAATAGTGGCAGCGGTGTAGCTTTTGCTAGGGCCATATCTGCTGGCTTCGGTATCGTGGCTCCCAAGTTGAATCACGACGATTACTCACCACTTAACAAAGATGAAATTAAAGGGAAAATATTTATAATAAAAGTGGGTTATCCCGATGCCAAAATACATTCAGCCTATGCTGAGTATGATGTAGATTCCCGCATTGATTTAGCCATCAAAAATGGTGCAGCAGGTATTGTGTTTATCAACGACCAAGATTCTGCTTTCAATCCAGATTCTACAATGAAAATTAAATCAAACCGTAAAAATATACCCATAGTTTTTTGTGGAGATAAAAGACTTACCATGAGCAGGCAAGCCAAAGATCCAGTGTATTTTATAGAAACTGAAATTATTAAAGAAGAAAAAACGGGGCACAATATAATAGCATATATTGATAATGAGCAGGAGAACACAGTGGTAATAGGTGCTCATTACGATCACCTGGGAATGGGAGAAATATCCGGTAGCCTCCATAAAGGAAAGCCAGAAGCCCACAATGGTGCCGACGATAACGCAAGTGGAGTTGCAGCATTGCTCGAGCTCGCAAGCCAACTTAAGAATGACCCCAAAACAGCAAACAATAATTATATATTTGTAGCATTCAGTGGCGAAGAACTTGGTCTATATGGTTCAAGCCATTTTGTGGCTGATATGGGTTTTGGCATTAAAGCATTTAATTACATGCTCAATATGGATATGGTGGGCCGTTTAGATTCCACCAAAAATATTCTGGCAGTTAATGGTACGGGTACTTCCCCCGGATGGGCGTTGCTCGATAGTATCAAGAACCTTCGTTTCATTATCAAGAAATCAGAATCGGGTGTAGGGCCTAGTGACCACACTTCGTTTTATAAAGAGAAAGTTCCTGTACTGCACTTTTTTACAGGTAACCACAGCGACTACCATAAACCAGGCGATGATGAAATATATATAAATTATGAAGGCGAAGCACAAGTAGTATATTATATATATAATATTATATTGCAAATGGACAAGCAAGGGAAATTAACTTTTTCTGCAACCAAAGATAATGCTGAAAACGACCGACCCCGTTTTAAAGTAACAATGGGCATTATGCCCGATTATCTGTATGAAGGCACTGGCATAAAAGTAGATGGTGTGACTGCTGAAAAACCTGCAGGAAAGGCAGGTATACAAAAAGGCGATATCATTATTGAGCTAGGTAATATTAAAACCACTAACATGCAACAATACATGAAAGCACTTGGAGCCAATAATAAAGGCGATAAAGTGCCCTGTAAATTATTGCGTGGTGGCAAAGAGGTGACTGTACAAGTTGTGCTTTAACAGTAAAGTTTCTGCATCACTACTGGCTACTTAAGCAACTTAGTTTAAGCTCTCCCAATCAAAGTTCGTTCAAGAGACATCGGAGCTCGTTCAGGAGTCGTCAAGGTTCGTTCAAATAACAAAGAAAGCCTCTCAATTATTTTCAAGAATGAGTTGAATAGCGGCAAACAACCTCCTCCTCAAGCAGATTTAGAGGGCTTTAAAATAAATAATAAAAAAATTTTTCTCCCCTATTTTTTAGTTAGCCTTAGCTCCTTATCTTTGCAGCCCCAAAATTTGTAGGGATACCTATTTATTGTTGGTAAATAAAACAAAAAGAAATGCTACAACCCAAACGTACCAAATACCGTAAGATGCAGAAAGGCCGTGTGAAAGGACTTGCTACACGTGGTCATTTAATAGAGTTCGGCTCTTTTGGACTCAAGTCGCTTGAGCCAGCTTGGATAACCGCTCGCCAAATAGAAGCAGCCCGTATTGCCGTAACCCGTTTCATGAAACGTGAAGGTAATGTGTGGATTCGTATTTTTCCTGACAAGCCAGTTACTAAAAAGCCAGCTGAGGTGCGTATGGGTAAAGGTAAAGGAGCTCCAGAGTATTGGGTAGCACCTATTAAACCAGGAACAATCATCTTCGAAAGTGATGGTGTCCCTTTGGAAGTTGCCAAAGAAGCTATGAGACTTGCTGCACAAAAACTACCCGTAACAACCCGTTTCGTAGTAAAACCCGATTATTCAGCCGAGTAATAAAATACTTTAATACAAAAATGAAACAGAAAGAAATAGCACAGTTATCTGCCGAAGAGTTGAAAAAGACCCTTACAGAAACCCGTATAGCTTATACCAAAATGAAATTGAACCACGCAGTGGCCAATTTAGAGGCACCTCACAAAATCAAGGAAACCCGCCGTGCAGTTGCCCGCATGATTACCGAAACTAAAAACCGCAATACCAATGCCCAATAATAATACAGCAATGGAAGAAACAACAAATATAGCCACACGCAAAGAACGCAAATCAATAATTGGTAAGGTGGTAAGCAACAAAATGGATAAATCTATCGTAGTTGCGGTCGAGCGTAAATATAAACATGAAAAGTATGGTAAGTTTATCAAAAACACCTCTACTTTCATGGCTCATGATGAAAAGAACGAATGCAATATCAGCGATATCGTTAAGTTGATGGAAACCCGCCCGCTTAGCAAAAACAAACGCTGGAGACTAGTAGAAATAATAGAAAGGGCAAAATAACATGGTACAACAAGAATCGAGATTAAAAGTAGCCGACAACTCAGGAGCCAAAGAAGTTTTGGTTATCCGTGTTTTAGGCGGTACCCGCAAGCACTATGCTAGCGTGGGCGACAAAATAGTAGTAACTGTAAAAGATGCAATTCCTTCCGGAGGTATCAAAAAAGGTTCTGTTACCAAAGCCGTAGTAGTTCGCACCAAAAAAGAAGTTCGCCGTGCCGATGGTTCATACATTCGCTTCGACGATAATTCTTGCGTTTTGCTAAATGCCCAAGACGAACCACGTGCTACCCGTATATTCGGCCCTGTAGCTCGCGAACTTCGTGAAAAACAGTACATGAAAATAGTATCATTAGCACCAGAAGTATTATAATACAATATAGCAATGGCAACAACACATGAAAAACACCGCAAGCTCAACGTCAAAAAAGGCGATCAAGTAGTTGTAATAGCGGGCGACGACAAAGGCAAAAAAGGCCGTATACTAGAAGTACTGCGTGAGAAAAATCGCGTTTTAGTAGAAGGTGTTGGCGTAGTTAAAAAGCATTTGAAACCTAACGTTAACAAGCAATTCCCCAATGGTGGAATTATTGATAAAGAAATGCCAATCAATATCTCCAATGTAAAAGTAGTAGATGCCCAAGGCAATGCCACACGTATAGGTCGTAAAACCGACGAAGATGGCAAACTACAGCGATACTCAAAGAAATCAGGTGAAATAATAAAGAACTAAGAAGCCATGAGCTACCAACCACGTTTAAAAACAAAATTCGAAGAGAGTATTAAGACAAACCTTAAAGAAAAGTTTGGCTATACCTCTACTATGCAAATACCTCGCATTACCAAGATATGCCTTAACCAAGGCTTGGGCGATGCAGTTGCTGATAAGAAATTAATTGAGAATGCTGTTACTGAAATGTCCAATATAGCTGGACAAAAAGCAGTAGCAACCAAATCAAAGAAAGATGTATCAAACTTCAAACTACGTAAAGGTGTTCCTATCGGAGCTCGTGTTACATTGCGTGGTGAAAGAATGTACGAATTTTTAGATAGGTTGGTTTCAGTATCATTGCCGCGTGTTCGTGATTTTCAAGGTCTTAAAACTACAGGTTTTGATGGCCGTGGAAACTACTCGTTCGGAGTAACCGAGCAAATCATTTTCCCAGAGATAGTGATTGACAAAGTAAGCAAAATAAATGGAATGGATATCACTTTTGTAACCACTGCAACTAGTGATGAAGAGTGCCGTGAACTTTTGAAAGAATTCGGAATACCTTTTAGTAAACAATAAGAAATAACAATAATAATGGCCAAAGAATCAATAAAAGCCCGTCAACGCAAACGCGAAAAGACCGTAGCCTTATTTGCAGAAAAAAGAGCCGCTCTTAAAAAAGCTGGTGATTATGAAGGCTTACAAAAGCTACCAAGGAATGCCTCTCCAGTGAGACTTCACAACAGATGCAGTCTTACCGGTCGTCCAAAAGGATATATTAGGGAATACGGTATTTGCCGTAACCAGTTTCGCGACCTAGCACTTGCTGGTCGTTTACCAGGAGTAACCAAGGCTTCTTGGTAAAATTAAATAGAATTAACAGAAAGTGCAGGCGAATGCCCGTAACTCTAAACCAAATAAAAAATGACAGATCCAATAGCAGATTATTTGACTCGATTGAGAAACTCAATCAAAGCAAACCAAAGGATAGTGGAAATTCCCGCATCCAATCTAAAGAAAGAAATGACTAGGGTATTGTTCGAAAAGGGCTATATCCTTAATTACAAATTCGAAGATGAGGGGCCGCAGGGCTTAATTAAAATAGCCCTTAAGTACAATCCGGTTACAAAAGCTCCAGCAATTCGCAAGCTGACTAGAGTGAGTAAACCAGGTCTTCGCAAATATGCCAACCATTCTACTCTACCTCGTGTAATCAATGGGTTAGGTATTGCTATCATCACTACATCTAAAGGTATAATGACAGATAAAGAAGCACGTCAATCAAATGTAGGCGGTGAGGTTTTGTGTTACATTTATTAATCATAAAAAGGAGAAAAAGAAATGTCACGTATAGGAAAATTACCCATTACAATTCCCACAGGAGTGGATGTAAAGCTAGCCGACAACAATGTAGTTGCCGTAAAAGGACCTAAAGGTCAGCTTGAACAGAAAGTTGATACAGATATTGCCATCGAAATAGATGGAAGTACTATAACACTAAAACGTCCAACTGAACAAAAACGTCATAAAGCACTTCATGGCCTTTATAGGTCATTAATAGGAAATATGATTAAAGGAGTTTCGGAAGGCTATAAGATAGAACAAGAATTGGTAGGTGTTGGATACAAAGCCGCCAGTGATGGACAGATATTAGATTTAACACTGGGTTTTTCGCATCATGTTTATATGCAAATCCCAGTTGAGGTTAATATAGTAACCCGTCAAGACAAAGGGCAAAACCCCATCATTACTCTTACTAGTGCTGACAAGCAATTGATAGGCCAAGTAGCAGCTAAAATCAGGTCACTACGTAAACCTGAGCCATACAAAGGTAAAGGTATCAAGTTTGTGGGCGAAGTTCTTCGTAGAAAAGCAGGTAAATCAGCAGGTAAATAATAGTACACATAAAAGGATACTACAATGGCAATTACAAAAACAGATAGAAGAGATAAAATACGCCGCAAAATTCGTGGAAGTATTTCAGGAACGGCAGCTAGACCAAGGTTGTCAGTTTTTAGGAGCAATAAGCAAATTTATGCTCAACTTATTGACGATGTGGCAGGCAAGACTTTGTTAGCCACCTCATCTGCCAAGTTGGATGTGAAAACTAACAAAATAGAGATTGCTTCAATAGTTGGCAAGACCCTTGCTGAAAAAGCAGTTGAGTCTGGTATCAAAGAAGTAGTTTTCGATCGCGGTGGTTATTTATACCACGGACGCATAAAAAGCCTTGCAGAAGGTGCACGCGAAGGAGGATTGGTATTTTAATTTTTAAAACACAAAAGAAATGTCGAACGATAACGTAAAAAAAGTAAGGACTAGCGAATTAGAGCTCAAAGAGAGACTAGTTCACGTTAACCGCGTAGCCAAGGTTACCAAAGGTGGACGTACCTTCAGTTTCTCAGCCATTGTTGTGGTTGGAGATGGAAAAGGTGTTGTAGGTCATGGATTAGGTAAAGCAATGGAGGTAAGCGACGCTATTTCTAAAGGTGTTGAAGATGCCAAGAAAAACCTCATTAAGGTGCCAATTATCAATGGCTCAGTTCCACATGAAGAAAATGGAAAATTCTCAGGAGGTAGGGTGTTTTTGAAACCCGCAGCTCACGGAACTGGTGTAATTGCCGGTGGTGCTATGCGAGCTGTACTTGAGAGTGCAGGTATCACAGATGTATTGGCTAAATCAAAAGGATCTTCAAATCCTCATAATGTGGTTAAAGCCACTATAGCTGCCCTAAGCAAAATGCGCGATGCAGCAGCAGTTGCAACTAGTAGAGGAATCTCAATGAAACAAGTTTTTAACGGTTGATATTTATTATGGCTAAAATTAGAATCAAACAAATCAAATCAAAAATAGACAGGCCCGAGAACCAAAAACGTAATTTGGAAGCTTTAGGCTTGCGTAAACTAAATCAAACTGTTGAACATGAAGCCACTCCGCAAATTTTGGGAATGGTTCGTAAAGTATCACATTTGGTTATAACTGAAAATATATAACGAGCTTCATATATAAAATCATGGAATTACATAATTTAAAACCCGCCAAAGGAGCCACTAAAAAGGACAAACGTATTGGTCGTGGAACAGGATCAGGCAGAGGTGGCACAGCTACCAAAGGTCATAAAGGGGCCCAGTCTCGTGCTGGTTATTCTGCCAAGGCTGGTTTCGAAGGAGGACAAATGCCATTGCAACGTAGGTTACCTAAATTTGGTTTTAGGAATATCAACCGTATTGAGCATACTGGCATAAACCTAGATACTTTGCAAAGATTGGTAGATACTAAAAAAATTACCGATTTCAATTTGGAAGTATTCTATAAAAACGGTCTTACTTCAAAAAATGATTTGGTTAAAATTTTAGGACGTGGCGAACTTAAATCAGCGGTTAATATTAGTGTTCATGCAGTTACTAAAGCAGCAAAAGAGCACATTGAAAAACTAGGTGGTAAAATAGAAATTCTCAACTCTTACAAATGAAAAAGTTCATAGAGACCTTAAAAAATATTTGGCGTATTGAGGATTTGCGATACCGCATTCTCAACACCATACTGTTTTTGGGTGTGTTCAGGCTAGGCACTTTTATTGTGCTACCAGGTATAAATCCTGAGGCATTGGAACAAGCTTCCCAAAAAGCTAATGAAGGTTTGGCTGGTTTGATAAACACCTTTGCTGGTGGTGCCTTTTCAAGGGGCTCCATTTTCGCATTAGGAATCATGCCTTATATCTCTGCAAGTATCATTATACAATTACTCACACTCGCGGTTCCTTATTTTCAACGTATACAAAAAGAAGGTGAAGATGGACGTAGGAAGATTAATCAATACACACGCTATCTAACAATAGCAGTAACTACACTTCAATCCATCGCATACCTAGTTAACTTAAAGAATGACCCTTCGACAGCTCAGGCAATTTATGGCACTAGCCCTGAGTATTTAGGTAATTTCCTTTGGATGTTCACCAATACTTTATTGCTAGTATCGGGTACGATGTTCGTACTTTGGTTAGGCGAAAAGATTACAGACAAAGGCTTGGGTAATGGCGTGTCACTAATTATTATGGTTGGTATCATCGCACGTTTACCTCTAGCTTTACTAGCAGAATTTGACTCAAGATTTAATGAATCAACGGGAGGATTAGTAGTCTTTCTTGTGGAAATAGTAGCATTGGTATTTATTATTATGAGTGTGATATTATTGGTGCAGGGAACTCGAAAGATACCGGTACAATATGCAAAACGTATAGTTGGAAATAGGCAGTTTGGTGGATCTCGTCAGTATTTGCCTATTAAGATTAATGCTGCAGGTGTAATGCCTATCATCTTTGCTCAGGCAATCATGTTTATTCCACAGTCAATTGCACAATTAGTTCAAAACGAAAGTTTATCAGGATTTCTGAGTACATTTTTAGATTATCGAGGAATAGGCTATAATATTATGACCGCACTTTTGATTATATTGTTTACCTATTTCTATACAGCTATTTCGGTCAATTCTAAAATGATTGCCGATGATATGAAACGAAACAATGGCTTTATCCCCGGAGTGAAACCTGGACAGGCTACATCAGATTTTATAGATTCTGTGATGTCGAGAATAACTTTGCCAGGAGCTATTTTCTTAGCGTTTGTTGCAATTCTCCCTTCATTTGCAGCATCGTTCGGAGTTAATAGTCAGTTCGCTCAGTTCTATGGCGGATCATCCTTGCTCATTTTGGTGGGTGTTGTGTTAGATACACTCCAACAGATTGAAAGCTACCTATTGATGAGACATTATGATGGCTTAATGAAAACTGGAAAAATAAAAGGACGCACTACACAGGCAATGGCCTCAGCTTAATAATAGAATTAAACTTGGAAAATAGAGAAAAAACAGATACTTTTGCAGCCCTTTTTACAATAGGATGAGCAAACTCGGAGTAATTAAACAAGACGGAATAATCGTGGAAGCATTGTCAAATGCAATGTTCAGGGTTCGTCTAGAAAATGGTCACGAGATTATCTGCCACATATCAGGTAAAATGAGGATGCACTACATCAAAATTCTACCAGGCGATAAGGTTTCACTAGAAATGTCGCCATACGATTTGACCAAAGGACGAATAACATATAGATACAAATAATAACGACAATGAAAGTTAGAGCCTCAATTAAAAAACGCAGTGTTGATTGCAAAGTGGTTCGCCGCAAGGGGAAACTCTATATCATCAACAAAAAGAATCCAAAATTTAAACAAAGACAAGGATAATATATGGCACGGATTGCAGGGGTAGATTTGCCCAAAAACAAACACGGTGAGATAGGACTCACATATATTTACGGTATTGGCCCGGCCACTGCTCGTAAAATATTATCAACTAACAATATTGAATTCAATAAGAAAGTTCAAGATTGGGATGATGATGATTTGAATGCTATACGTAAATTTATATCAGAAAACCTGAAGATAGAAGGTGAGCTTCGTAGTGAAGTGCAAACTCATATCAAAAGGTTGCTCGATATTGGTTGTTATCGTGGACTTAGACACCGTAAGGGTCTGCCAGTTCGTGGGCAACGTACCAAAACCAACTCACGTACCCGCAAGGGAAAACGCAGAACAGTTGCAGGAAAGAAGAAAACACCAGCTAAATAAGATAGTATAAGCAATGGCTACCAATAAAAAAGTATCAAAAAAACGCACAGTTGTTGTTGAAAGCATCGGACAGGTTCACATCAAGTCTACTTTCAATAATTGTATTGTAACTGTAACCAACGGGACAGGCCAAGTTATATCATGGTCGTCGTCTGGTAAAAATGGTTTCAAAGGGTCGAAAAAGAACACACCCTATGCCGCATTGGTTTCAACCACAGATTGTGCCAAGGTAGCTTACGACTTAGGTCTTCGCAAGGTTGATGTATTTGTAAAAGGTCCCGGCTCTGGTCGCGACTCTGCTATCAGAACATTGGCTAATTCAGGAATTGAGGTGCTATCTATCAAAGATGTTACACCAATGCCTCACAATGGTTGCAGGCCTCCAAAACGTAGAAGGGTATAAAGAATTAATACAGAAAGATTATTATGGCAAGATATTTAGGATCTAAAACAAAGATAGCCCGTCGTTTCCGTGAACCCATTTTCGGTCCGGATAAGGCATTGGAGAGACGTATGTACCCTCCTGGGCAGCATGGTCAAACACGTAAGCGTACCAAACAATCGGAGTACTCAGTGCAATTGAATGAGAAGCAAAAAGTGAAATACACTTATGGTGTGTTAGAAAAACAGTTTGCTCGTACATTTCATATGGCTGCAGTAGCTAAAGGTATCACAGGTGAAAACTTGTTGAAATTTTTGGAAGCCCGCTTGGATAATACTGTATTTCGTTTAGGTATTGCACCTACGCGCAGCGGTGCTCGTCAATTGGTTTCACACAGACATATAACTGTTAATGGTGGTGTAGTAAATATTCCCTCATATCAATTAAAACCAGGTGATATCATCGCCATCAGAGAGAAATCAAAAACCTTGGAAGTAATAGTTGATTCTTTACAAGGCAAGAATATCAAACGTTTCAACTGGCTTGAGTGGGATTTGAAATTGTATACAGGAAAGTTCTTGGGCTACCCCGATAGGGACCAAATTCCTGAAAACATCAAGGAACAATTAATCGTCGAACTTTACTCTAAATAATCAAACAACAAACATGTCAATATTAGCATTTCAAAAACCTGACAGGGTAATTATGCATAAAGACACAGACTCTTACGGTCTGTTCGAATTCCGCCCACTTGAGAAAGGCTATGGCTTAACCATAGGCAACTCTCTAAGGAGAATTCTTCTTTCATCATTGGAAGGCTATGCCATTACCAGTGTAAAGATAAATAGTGTAGATCATGAATTTAGCAGCGTGAAAGGCGTTGTGGAAGATGTGATGGACATTATACTAAACCTTAAGCAAGTGCGTTTCAAAGCCACTCAAAAAGGTGTTGACCAAGAGAAAATATTCCTCACGATCAAGAACAAGGAAACATTTACTGCTGGCGACTTAAACAAGTTCACAAACAATTTTGTGGTACTTAATACCGAACTAGCTATTTGCCATATGGAAAAAGGAACTACTTTAGAAGTAGAGCTTACCATTGAAAAGGGCCGTGGCTATGTTCCTGCTGATGAAAACAAACCAAAAGATGCAGCTATAGGTTTAATCCCTATCGATGCCATCTACACACCTATCAAAAATGTAAAATACTCTGTTGAAGATTTCAGGGTTGAGCAAAAAACTGACTACGAAAAACTAACCTTAGAGATAAGCACCGACGGATCTATCCATCCTGAAGATGCTTTGAAAGAAGCTGCCAAGATATTGATTCAACACTTTATGTTGTTCAGCGACGAGAATATTGCTATCGAATCGCAAGTGCGTGAGGCAGTGGCTGAGGTTGACGATAACTTTGTAGCACAACGCAAAATACTGAAAACCCCATTGAGCGATTTGGACTTAAGCGTACGAGCATACAATTGCTTGAAAGCTGCCGAGATCAAAACCCTTAGTGAGCTTGTTAGCTACAATATAGAAGACCTATTGAAGTTCCGTAACTTTGGTAAGAAATCTTTGAGCGAATTGGACGAACTCGTTCGTGAAAAGAACTTGAGCTTTGGTATGGACTTAACCAAATTTAAACTACACGAAGACTAAGAATATTTAATGATTGAATGAGGTGTGATTGAATGATTGGGGCTTTGCCTTCGCAAGCTCAATTATACATACCTAACCAATCCAACCGATTATATAACAATGAGACACAATAAATCATTTAACCATTTAGGACGTACAGCAAGCCATCGTAAAGCTATGTTGAGCAATATGGCTTCTTCGCTTATCATGCACAAGAGCATCAGCACTACTTTGGCCAAGGCTAAAGCTTTACGCCCTTATGTAGAGAAATTAATTACCAAAGCCAAGGAAGACAATATGCATAACCGCCGTATCGTTTTTAGTTACTTGCAAAGTAAATACAGTACCAAAGAAATTTTTGGTGTAGTGGCTGAAAAAGTAGCAACCCGCCCCGGTGGATATACCCGCATACTTAAAACAGGCAACCGCTTAGGCGATAATGCTGAAATGTGTATGATGGAGTTGGTAGACTTTAACGAGTTTTACCAAAAAGAAACCACCAAGAAAACAACTGCTAAGCGTACACGTCGTGGTGCTGCTGCTAAAGCTAAGGATGCTCCAAAAGCTGAATCAAAAGTTGAAGATACAACAACTACTGACGAGACCACCGAAGCAGAAAATACCGAAACTACAGAATAGTAGTTTAGTATTATATCAATATTTGAAAAGAGCTGTCTCGTTTGAGATGGCTCTTTTGTTTTATTATAATTCCTAACTTTAACTTATACCGAAACTGTATCTGTATTAGGCCAGTAAATATTTTTGTATAAGTGACCCAAACATTTTTTACGTTGTCATTATATTGCTAAAGTGCAAAATAGTTTTTAGACTATTTTTTAGTAAGAAAAATTATTATATAACAGTAGCAGGGGAAACCAATAAGATTTTGATAGAATAGTATATGGTCTTTGTCCATGCCTCAAAAGCATTATCTTCCCAATCAATTGGAATTTTGATAAATATGAAGAAGGTTTTGTTTTTTCTTGTTTGTGTAATGGCTGTATGGGAAGCAAAGTCACAGGCAACTCCCTTCAAACGGGGCATTGCATATACTAAAGGCCTAAACCGCCAGTAATTGCTAAAATTATATACAAAAAGTGAGTTTACAAAAACTTCCGCATATTCTTAGCCAACGCTTTCTCACTGTGCTTGCTCTCCTTTGCTTTCATCTGATAAACAAGGCACAATTCATTACTGGCATAAGGGCCTATAGCCCAATTTGAATAATTGCAATACTTATAAGCAATCTTAAACTTGTCCTTAATGGCATAGCCCAGCATTAGGTTAATGGTATTGGTATTTTGATAGGTGGTACTCATATATTTTGATACGCCCAAGGCAAATCGTTTAATACTAACCTGCACTTCAGCATCTATAAAATTATGAATCGATTGTGAATTATATTTTATGCTAGGCTGCACACAAATATTTTCATTAATATTAATGTATCCTCCTATCTGCATAAAATAACGCACGGGCAACGTAGTGCCAGGCCCAGTGCTGTGGTAGAAGGATTCATTGGGCTGGTTAATATTGTGTGCTGCTGCTGATATGTATATATTCTTATAGTAGGCCGCAAAGCCTAAACTTATACTTGCAAAGTTAATAGGCTTAACAGGCTTCTCTGCTGTACTACCCTTTACAAATCATGTTCTGGGGTCAATCATATCGCTAAAGGTTAGCTTCGAGAAATCAATGGCATTCTGCACCAGCGATATGCCTGTTCCCAATCTGAAGCCCCATTTTTCTTTACAGTAATGCCAAGCATATTTTCCAGTTACTTGGGTGGAAGTTAATATGCCCATGCCTACCACATCATGTAATATATTCACACCACCGGCGTGGGCATTTTTACTGTACTCTCCGTATATATTAATCTGCTCATTTGAACTGTTAACCGAAGGAGACCCCAAAGCCCTATAACCAATTCCCGAAGTCCATCCTGGGTTCCAACCCGTTAATGCGGGATTAAATGTACTAACATGGCAAGTTGTTAGGCCCATTAAAGCATCTTGTGCTATAGTAGCAAAATGCAATGTGAAAAAGCAAAATACTAATGCACAATAATGGATGATGGGTATTTTTCTCATAGCCGACAAATGTAAATAAAATTTAGCATTGTTCAATAAGGTCTTGTTTCACTTTAGCGAACGTATATTTTTATCTTTTTAACGTCAATGTATATTCTGCAAGAAATTATAGCATTTGCTCATTATGACCGGCAAGCACTTTTTGAATTGCGAAAGATGCCTATTCTACAATTCCATAACACATCCTAAACATGAGCAGTAGTATATTTGCAGCCTATGCGTAAAAGTATTATAGTAATATTTATCCTATTGGCTTCGGGTGCCCATGGCCAAAGCTTTCTATATAAAAGCACCACCGCAGGCAGGCTGGGTATAAACTTTACCAATACCGGCACTGTGGGCAGGCCCGATGTGGTAACCAATAGCAAACTAGGCCCAAGTATGGAGTATCCTATTGGCAGTGGCGTAGAACATTTGTTTGAGGGCGGCCTCTGGATAGGAGCCAAGGTAGGCGGCCAAGTACAACTTTCGTCGTCAGCAATCGAGTCAAGCAAAGGATATAGCACAGGGCAGCAGGGCTACGAGTTTACACCGAACGGATTATTTGCTGAGCGGTCTACACTACCATCAAGCCCAAACTATAGGGCCAATGCAGTCTCCCACCAAGACTTTGTAATAAACTTTACCGATAAAAATACCATAGTGCCGGGCACCAGCCAGCCCATTAATGGGCACACACAACCGCTATATGCCGATGTAACCCTACAAACCTATTGCTGGAACTATTCTTTCACCGATTACTTTGTAATACTCGATTACGCCATCACCAACAATAGTACCCAAGATTGGGATAGTATATGGATAGGTTTCTATAATAACCTATTGGTGCGAAATGTGAATGTAACGCAGGAAACAGGGACAGCTTTCTTTAACAAAGGTCGCAACGGGTGGGACAGTGCTTACAAAGCCATATATGCTTATGAGAATAAGGGCGATGATATTGATTATACCCGCAGCTATGGCAGCACTATGTTTCTAGGCAGCGAGTGGCATAATATGTATTTTCATCCAAGCAATGCAAATGTTTTTGCAAGTGCTAGCTTACCTATACCACAAGTATTACCTAACTTTTGGAACTACGGTGGCACCAATCCTCCATTTGCCAAACCCAATGACGATATAGAACGCTTTTATAAACTACAAACTGGCCTCACTAGTGCTGATTTGAATAATGCGACTGGGCCTAT
Organism: Bacteroidota bacterium; assembly: GCA_947477885.1. Taxonomy (GTDB): domain Bacteria; phylum Bacteroidota; class Bacteroidia; order UKL13-3; family UKL13-3; genus CANJUD01. The sequence continues at coordinate 310,670 of CANJUD010000002.1, read as the reverse complement.
TAACTATACCAACAATTGGATTCAGCTTATGTCTGCTGGACCCTATGTGCAATTAAAGCCAGGCGAAACTATCAAGTTTGCGATAGCAATGGTTTGTGCCAAGCAGCTGGGTGCTCTGCAAAACAACGCAGCTATTGATGATGCCGATGCCCGCAAAGAATTGGTAGAACACTGGGGCTGGGCCAAACGTACTTATAGCGGCGAAGACCTCAACGAGAACGGCAAACTGGATGCAGGCGAAGACCTGAACAATAACAACCAACTTGATAGATATATATTGCCCGAACCACCTGCTACGCCCACGGTAAAGATAGTTCCTGGCAACAATAAAGTAGATATATATTGGGACAATGCCGCTGAGAAATCTATAGACCCCTTGAGCAAAAAGCACGACTTTGAAGGTTATCGAATATACCGAACCAATGCCGGCGACGACCTAAGCCACAGCTTGCTTGATGCCAAAAACCTATTACAACAATGGGACATGCCCAATAACAATGTAGGTAATAATAATGGGTTTAATACCGTAAAACTACCCGCCCCCATTAAGTTTGCTGACGACACTGCCGAGTATGCTTATCATATTGAAATAGATAATTTACTCAATGGGTGGCAATACCTTTTTGTGCTTACCTCGTTCGATGTCGGCGATGAGACCATAGGTTTACAATCGTTAGAATCATCCATTGCCAATACTGATTTCAGAGTATTTACAGGTACTAAACCAGTTGATGGAACTGCAACTGCCGATAGTTTGCAGCCGGGGGTATACCCAAATCCTTATAAAACTGCAGCCGCATGGGATGGCACAAGTTCTCGAAGCAAAAAGATATACTTTTACAACCTGCCTGCCCGTTGCGAAATAATAATCTATACAACAGCTGGCGATGTTGTGCGAACCCTAAAGCACGATGCCGCCACCTACACCGGCACCGACATAAAATGGTACAGCGATTTCTCGAGCACCGATAAGTTTATTAGCCCCGGCGGCGAGCACGCATGGGATCTATTGAGTGATTCAAAAAACACAATCTCGCATGGCGTTTATTTCTTTACGGTAAAAGATATGGATAAAGGCATAGTGAAGACGGGCAAATTTGTGGTGTTGAAATAATCCTTCTACCTCGCTCAGGATAACATAAGCGATAATGTGGTTGCAATTTTCGAAGAATTGACCATAGATTTGCATACTTCGACTTCGCTCAGCATGACAAAATCAGAATAACAGGAATAGCAAATCATTAAATATATAAATGGCCAGTAATAAAAGTAAACCGCAAGCAGCTAAGGTAGTAGCAAAGCCAACTAGCACATCGAACCTACTAGGCAGGATTGAAAAATATTTTCAGAAGAAACATTTAATGTATGCCCTCATTATTGTAGGTGTAAATGTACTGTTCTCCTTCCTTGTGTTCGATGCCAAAATATCGATTGGGGGTGATGATAGCAGTTACATAGAAAGAGCCAATAGGTTTTTACACAATGGCGAATTTCCGTTTTATCAGGGGCCTTTATATCCTTTAATGTTAGCGTTGCCAATAGCAATGTTTGGTATCAATCTGTGGGTGCTTAAGTTTCTTTCGCTCGTCTTCTCGGCACTGGGAATTTGGTTCTTATATAAAGCATTTAAAGGGCGTATTCCTTATTTGGTTTTGTTTGTTTCACTACTTTTTGTTTCGCTAAATGCCAACTTGCAATTCTATAGTAGCCAAACTTATACTGAGGCATTTTACATGATGCTGCAGGCAATAGGATTTATCTTCGCTTTTAAACTTATTGATAAAGTGCTCGAAGGAAAACCCTTTAAAGAAACTTGGAAACTGTTTTTACTCAATGGTTCGTGGGTTGTATTTTTATCATTATGCAAACCTGTGGCATTGGCAATGGCAGCTCCTATAGTTGCTTATTTCTTGCTCAAGAAAAAATGGATGGCAGTAGTATATATGTTTGCTGCCATTATAGTAGCTCGAGGTGCTTTAGAAGTTGGACTTAGAGCCACAGTGGGTAAGCCAGATAGCAGCCAGCTAGAAGTGATATTACTAAAAGACCAGTACAAACCTCAACTGGGTAAAGAAGACTTTTCGGGATTGATTGACCGAGCTAAAAACAACCTCGGTTTATATATGGCTTACCATTTCTATCATATCATGCATTTGAACACAAACACACTTGAGAAGCAATATGAAAAGAACAATGGACAGCACAATATGAAACTGGCATGGTTCACACTGTGCATATTCTTATTAATTATGCTAGTCAATTGGCGAAAGAACCAGGCAATCTTCTTCGCCTCTCTATGTTTTATGGCATATTTAGGTGCCACATTTTTTGGTATACAAGCCAATAATATGCAGGAACGGCTTATTCTACCAGCAATACCTCTCATGGTTTTAGCCTTTATGGGGGCATTCTACCAATTGGCAAATGCTGTAAGTTTTGCCCAAGTTTATTACGTAATATTAATAGGAGTGATAGTGCTTGCAAACTTATTCTTTATAGGTAAACAGAGTGGTAAAAATCTCCCAACACTCAAACAGCAGCTAGGCGGCGACAAACTTGCAGGTTTTACCCCCGATTGGATAAATTACCTTAAGATGAGTGAATATTGTGCCGATAGTCTGCCTGCGGATGCCCATGTGTTAACCCGCAAAGGCAATATGAGTTATATATATACCAATGGCAGCGATAAGTTTGTATCGGCGTACAGTGTGCCATCTTACGGGGCTGATAGTATGTTGTGGTGGTTGAAAAACCAAAAGATTACGCATATCAATCTGGCCAGCCTTCGCACTAATCCTGAAACAGCAGATGGTAGAATATATACCACCATGCACTATATCATGAAACCAATCGACTCGGTATATCAAGGACGCAAGTTTGAGCTGGTAAAAACTTATAAAACCGAAGGTGCCCCAACGCCTGAAGCAGAAGAATCAGCCAAACTGTTCAAAGTAAACTACGATAAGTAGTGGTTGGTTCATAACAATATTTGTATAGCAACTAAACTATATGTATATTCGTAGTATAAAGTAGATGGTATAAAGTATATAGTAGCGATAGCTATCGAGACTGTTACCAACAGCTTATTTAATCAAACCTCTTTCAATCATTCAATCAATTGACTACCCCTAAAAACGAATTCTTTCTTTTGCAAGAGTACCGCCGATACAGGCGTTCTTTCTTTATGCGTATACTCAATTACTTTTTAAAAGGATTGTTATTGGTATTGCCAGTTGTTGCATCAGCATATATCATATATTGGTTGTTCAAAAAGGTAGATACCATTTTTGCTTTCGCTATACCCGGTTTAGGAATTGTTATTATAATAGGGGCCATTTGTGTGGTAGGATACTTTGCAAATAAGTTTGTTTCCCGCCCTTTATTCGACTTATTGGACGATTTGATGAGCAAAACACCCCTGCTCAAAACATTCTACAATCTTTTCAAAGATATGACCGAAGCCTTTGTGGGCGACAAGAAAAAATTCAGTCAGCCTGTAATGGTTAAGATTTCGGAAACAGGTATACATCGATTGGGATTTGTTACCCAAAAGGATTTAGAGTTTCTGAATATCCAAGGCTTCATGGCTGTTTATTTCCCTGACTCCTATGCCATATCAGGTCAATTGGTATTGGTGCCCAATGAGCAAGTAATAAAAATAGAAACAAACGCTACCCAATTTATGCAATTCATAATATCAGGTGGTATTAAAAACATAGAAGAAGATGAAAAGTAAAACAACAAAATTGTTGAGCACATTAGGTATGCTTACCGTGCTGGCTAGTTTGGTTTATCTGTTTGAAGGGAGTGAAACCAAAAAAATCGCATTGCCTATGGAACGCGAAATACACAGCCTTGCCCTACCCACCAAGCTTGATTTCTGCGGGGAAGAAGTACCCATCGACGACCCCGAAGTAATGGAGCGTTTCGATAGAGAGCTCTTGTCGAACGCCTTTTACGAGTCCAATAATATTATTATATACAAACGCATGAAAAGGCATTTTGGCGAGATAGAGAAAATCCTTAAAGAGCAAGGCATGCCCGATGATTTTAAATACTTGGCAGTGGCTGAGAGTGGATTGGCCAATGTGGTATCTCCAGCCGCCGCCGCAGGATTCTGGCAGTTTATTCCCGAAACTGGACGTAGATATGGATTAGAAATTAATGATGAAGTGGACGAGCGGTATCAATTAGATAAAGCAACACGTGCAGCATGCACCTTCTTAAAATATATGAAAGATGATTTGGGTTCATGGACCCTAGCGGCAGCAAGCTATAACTGCGGTATGGGAGCTATCAAACAAAGTCAAAAGTTCCAGAAAGTAGATTCGTATTACGATTTGTTCATCAACCAAGAAACTTCACGTTACTTGTTTCGTATTGTGGCCCTAAAGGAAATACTTACAACACCTGAAAAGTACGGATATAAAATGGCCGATGTGGCAGGTTACCCAACAAATCCTACCACCGATGAAACAGTAAGTGGCCCAGTAACTAACTGGAGCGATTGGGCCCAGGCACATGGTGTAAATTATAAAGTACTACGCACTTTTAACCCCTGGATTAAAAAGACCTCGCTCACCAATAAACTAGGTAAAACTTATACTGTGCAATTACCAAGAGATAAAGCGAAGTTTTTGCATGGAAAATAAAAAACTGTAATTGTTTTGGGATACACTTGCCCCATTAAAACTTAGTTCAATGAAGAAAATAATTGCTCAACTGTTCTTTTTTTACTTTTTATAAGTGCCAATGTTACTCACTTGGTAGGTGGGGTAATGAGTTGCCAATATGCAGTGTCAATTAACAATGGCGCCACTTTAAAATATGAGTTGACTGTAAAAATGTATCGGTCTGGAATTCCATCTACTAATGCTAATTTTAATCAAGAGTTTGACATAGGAGTATTTAACGACAACAAACTGTATAATACCTGTACGGTTAAGTTGCAAAGTCAGCAGACCGGGAGTTATTGTTATGAGGAGGCAGTTTATTCCGCATCTGTCGATTTGGATTCGGGTAAAGAGTACACATTTATATATGATAGATGTTGCTTATCCCAATTTGTGAACGTACAGTAGGATCAGGGGTTTTCGCTGTATTCTTATATGCAAAATTCGAGCAATAAAAGTAATTCTCCTACTATGGACAAACCGCTAGTGAATTATATATGGTCAAAAAAGGGAAATCAAACTTTGGACATACATGCTACAGATGTTGAAAGCGATTTTCTCCATACCTTCTTTAAGAAATATTGCACTTTCTTCACCCTACATGCACGATGGTCGATTTAAAACATTAGAAGAGGTTATTAACCATTACAGCACTGGGGTAAGAGCAAACTCTAGTTTAACCCACACTTTAAAAGATTGGAATTCACAGCAGCCGGTTAGGTTTAATTTCAGCGATCAAGATAAAAAAGCACTGATAGCGTTCCTAAATGCGCTTAACGATTGGGATTTTATCTCCAAAGAGATGTTTTCAGATCCTTTCCCGAAAAATTGATTTATAACTTACTTTTATAAACTAAAAATAGTTGGGCATTTATTTCTTCCTGAAAGTTAAATGCGACACAATAAAATCTGATGTATTTCTGGTCCCCGATTTATTAAGGAGTTTTAACAAGGCTATGTTTATTATTAAAATACTTGTTTATTAGCATTTTAATTTATTTATAGCCTTAGTACCTCATCCTAAAAATATTTTTATTCCCCCGTTTGTAATTTCGGTAGATATGCCTACTTTTGCAGTCCGTTTTTTAAAACTAGCAAAATAGAATGCCAACCATCCAACAATTAGTAAGAAAAGGCAGAGAGAGCAAGGCCGAGAAGTCTAAATCTCCAGCCCTTGATTCTTGCCCACAGCGCAGAGGTGTTTGTACTCGTGTGTACACTACCACTCCCAAAAAACCAAACTCGGCTCTTCGTAAAGTAGCCCGTGTGCGTCTTACCAATGGTAATGAAGTGAATGCATATATCCCTGGTGAAGGTCATAACCTACAAGAACACTCTATCGTATTAATACGTGGCGGTAGGGTTAAAGATTTACCTGGAGTGCGTTATCACATTATTCGTGGTGCATTAGATACTGCTGGTGTTGATGGACGCAGACAACGCCGTTCGAAATACGGTGCCAAAAGACCTAAAGCTGGAGCAGCGGCTGCGGCAGCAACAACTAAGAAGAAAAAATAATTAATTAAGACACATCAATAATTTTACTATACCAATAAGATGAGAAAAGCGAAACCCAAGAAACGCATCCTTCTGCCCGATTCGAAATACAACGATGTTATGGTAACACGTTTTGTAAACCACATGATGTGGGAAGGCAAAAAAGGTTTAGCCTTTAAAATATTCTATGAATCATTGGATATTGTTGAAGGAAAAACGCAAGAACGCGGAATTGATGTTTGGAAAAAAGCATTGAACAATGTGATGCCATCAGTTGAAACTAAGGCTCGTAGGGTGGGAGGTGCCAACTTTCAAATACCTATTGAAGTGGGTCCTGAGCGTAAAATATTACTTGGTATGAAATGGATGATTGCATACTCACGCAAACGTAACGAAAAATCCATGGCACAACGTATGGCCTCCGAAATTATAGCAGCTTCAAAAAGTGAAGGCGCATCGGTTAAAAAGAAAGAAGACACACACAAAATGGCAGAAGCCAATAAAGCGTTCTCACATTTTAGAGCATAAATATACATGTCAAGAGATTTAAAATATACTAGAAATATTGGGATTGCTGCCCACATTGATGCGGGTAAAACTACCACTACTGAACGTATCTTATATTATGCCGGTGTCAATCACAAAATAGGCGAAGTGCATGATGGTGCCGCTACTATGGACTGGATGGCACAGGAACAAGAACGTGGAATCACAATTACTTCTGCTGCTACTACAGTTTCATGGAATTATCCAATGAAAGATGGCAACAAAACTCCTGACACAAAACAATACCATATTAATATAATAGACACCCCTGGTCACGTGGATTTTACTGTAGAAGTAAATCGTTCATTACGTGTACTTGATGGGTTGGTGTTTTTGTTTTCTGCAGTTGATGGTGTTGAACCACAATCAGAAACCAACTGGCGTTTGGCAAATAATTACAATGTTGCACGTATTGGTTTCGTTAATAAAATGGACCGTGCAGGTGCTGACTTTTTAATGGTTGTTAAACAAGTGCGAGAAATGTTAGGCAGCAATGCTGTTCCCTTACAATTACCAATAGGAGCTGAAGATAACTTTACTGGCGTGGTTGACTTAATCAACTTCCGTGGTATGGTTTGGAACGAAGAAGACAAAGGAATGACCTTCAAAGAAGTGCCAATTCCTGAAGATATGATAGAAGAAGCCAAAGAATGGAGAGGTAAATTACTAGAATCAGTTTCTGAATTTGACGACCATTTAATGGAAAAATTCTTTGAAGATCCAGCTTCTATTACTGAGCGTGAAATATTAGATGCACTTCGCAAAGCATGTTTGGCTATGAAAATAGTTCCAATGGTTTGTGGTTCATCTTTCAAAAATAAAGGTGTACAAACTATGCTTGATTTGGTTATGGAATTAATGCCTAGTCCAATGGATCGTGAAAGCGTAGTAGGCACAAACCCTGATACTGATGAAGAAGTATCTCGTAAACCTGATTATAATGAACCTTTTACTGCTCTTGCATTCAAAATTGCAACTGATCCTTTCGTAGGACGTTTGGCTTTTATGCGTGCATACTCAGGCAAGTTAGATGCAGGTTCATATGTATATAATACCCGCACTGGAAACAAAGAGCGCATCTCTCGTATTTTCCAAATGCATGCTAACAAGCAAAACCCCATTGAGTTTCTTGGTGCTGGCGATATTGGAGCTGCAGTTGGATTTAAAGATATTCGTACAGGGGATACTTTGTGCGACGAAAAATTTCCGATTGTTTTAGAAGCTATGAATTTTCCTGATCCTGTTATTGGATTAGCGATTGAGCCCAAAACTCAAGCTGATATGGACAGACTAGGTGTGTCATTGGCTAAACTAGCTGAAGAGGATCCAACCTTTAAAGTGCATACTGATGAGGAAACAGGACAAAACATTATATCAGGAATGGGCGAGCTTCACCTTGAAATTATTGTTGACCGTTTACGTAGAGAGTTTAAAGTAGAAATTAACCAAGGTGCCCCACAGGTTGCTTATAAAGAAACCATTACGCAGGCAGTTACTCATCGCGAGGTGTATAAGAAACAAACAGGTGGTCGCGGTAAATTTGCCGATATCCAGTTTGAGATACTTCCTCCTACAGCTGAAACTAAAGGTCTGGAATTCATCAATGAGATTGTGGGTGGTGCAATACCAAAAGAATATATCCCGTCAGTTCAAAAAGGATTTGCCTCATCAATGTCTAACGGCGTTCTTGCAGGTTACCCTGTTGAGAATATCAGAGTACGTTTGTTTGATGGATCTTTCCACGCCGTTGACTCGGACTCAATGTCGTTTGAACTTTGTGCGCGTCTTGCGTTTAAAGAAGCTTGTAAAAAAGCATCTCCCGTGTTATTAGAGCCTATCATGAAAATTGAAGTGCTAACACCTGAAGAAAATATGGGTGATGTAATAGGTGACTTGAACAAACGCCGTGGCCAATTGGATGGTATGGACTCACGTGCAGGTTCGCAAGTAGTAAAAGCTAAAGTGCCATTGGGCGAGATGTTTGGTTATGTAACACAGTTACGTACTATTACTTCTGGTCGTGCCTCATCAACTATGGAATTTGATCACTATGCTGATGCTCCTCGCAACATTGCGGAAGAAGTTTTAGCCAAGATAAACGGTAAAAAAAGTAACTAATAATTAAAGAATATACAATAAGATGGTTTCACAGAAGATCAGAATAAAACTCAAATCATTCGACTACAACTTGGTTGACAAGTCTGCAGAGAAGATTGTGAAAACGGTTAAATCTACCGGTGCAATTGTTAGTGGTCCTATACCATTACCAACTGATAAGAAGATATTTACCGTTTTACGTTCGCCCCACGTTAATAAGAAGGCACGTGAACAGTTCCAACAGTGCTCTTATAAGCGTTTGTTGGATATCTACAGCTCTACTTCGAAAACTGTGGATGCATTGATGAAATTAGAATTACCCAGTGGGGTTGATGTTGAAATTAAAGTTTGATAATTAGGATACTACAATGGCAGGAATAATAGGAAAAAAAATTGGCATGACGAGTGTAATTACCCCTGAAGGTAAGAAACACGCTTGTACAGTAATACAAGCAGGTCCATGTGTGGTTACACAAGTAAAAACCGTTGAAAGTGATGGCTATGCCGCTATTCAATTAGGTTTTGGTGAAGCTAAAGTTAAGAATGCTGGCAAACCCATGATTGGGCACTTTGCTAAAGCGAAAACAACTCCCAAATCAAAGGTTGCTGAGTTTCATTTTGACCAAGCGATGAGTTTGGGCGATACTGTAACAGTTGACTTATTTGCAGAAGGAGATTTTGTAGATGCTATAGCTAATACAAAAGGAAAAGGTTTCCAAGGTGTTGTAAAACGCCACGGATTTGCTGGTGTTGGAGGTTCAACTCACGGACAACATAACCGTCTTCGTGCTCCAGGGTCATTAGGTGCATCTTCTTTCCCTTCTAGGGTTTTCAAAGGAATGCGTATGGCTGGCCGTATGGGTGGTACACGTGTAAAGATGATGAATCTTGCAGTTCTTAAAATAAACAAAGAAAACAATCTATTGGTAATCAAAGGTGCGGTACCTGGTTCCAATGGTTCATATATTTTAATCGAAAAATAACATGGAACTTAGTATATATAACTTAAGTGGTTCTGAAACCGGACGCAAAGCCAAATTGGATTCTAGCGTATTTGGTGCAGCACCAAACGAACACGTGATGTGGCTTGATGTTAAACAAATTTTGGCTAACAAAAGACAAGGAACACATAGTTCAAGAGAGCGTTCTCAAATGTCAGGTTCTACTAGGAAATTGAAACGTCAAAAAGGTACAGGTGGTGCCCGTGCTGGTTCAATCAAATCGGGAACCATAGTAGGTGGTGCAAGGATTTTTGGTCCACACCCACGTGACTATCATTTCAAATTGAACAAGAAAGTAAAATCACTTGCCCGTATATCAGCATTGTCAAGCAAAGCTAAAGATAATAGTATTACAGTGATTGAGCAATTCTCGTTCGATGCTCCTAAAACTAAGAGCTTTACTGAGATGATTAGTAACTTGAACTTAGCAGATAAAAAATTCTTATTTGTTACTGATGATTATAATAAGAATATATACTTATCAGGTAGAAACCTTGCAAAAGGAAAAATTATGGCTGCGGGCGATATCAACACTTATGATTTGTTGAATTGTCAAACCTTAATTTTGATGGAAAACTCAGTACAGAAAATTGAAGAACTTTTAAAGTAAGACGAAGATGAATATATTAATTAAACCAGTTGTAACAGAGAAGATGCAGAAGATTACTGACAAGCTACATAAATATGGCTTTATAGTAACTCGTGATGCAAGCAAAGACCAGATAGCAAAAGCTATCACTACTATGTATGCAGTGGAAGTAGAATCTGTGAACACTATGGTATATAATGGTAAACGCAAATCGCGGAATACCAAACAAGGACTTGTTCATGGTAAAAAAGCAGCTTTTAAGAAAGCCATCATCACTTTGAAAGATGGACAAGAAATAGATTTTTACGCTAACATATAATTACAGCAATGGCAGTTAGAAGATATAACCCAATAACACCCGGTACTAGGTTTAAAGTAGCTCTTAAGTTTGAAGAGCTTACTGCTAGTAAACCTGAGAAATCGTTGGTAGTTGACCTGAAAAAATCAGGTGGACGTAACGATTCAGGAAAGATGACCATGCGTCAAATAGGCGGAGGGCATAAAAGAAGATATCGTATCGTTGATTTCAAACGCGAAAGACATGGTGAAAAAGCTATTGTAAATACAGTAGAGTATGATCCAAACCGTTCTTGTTTTATTTCATTGATTACATACACAGATGGCGAAAAACGCTATATTATTGCTCCTGCCGGAATTAAAGTAGGACAAACAGTAATGAGCGGACCTGGTTCAGTACCAGATATTGGTAATGCATTACCACTTTCTGAAGTACCACTAGGGTCGGTTGTGCACAATGTAGAATTAAGACCTGGGCAAGGCGGTATTATGGCTCGTGGTGCTGGTGGGTATGCACAATTACTTGCCCGCGACGGACGCTATGCTACTATGAAAATGCCTTCAGGCGAAACCCGTATGATATTGGTTACTTGTTTAGCCACAATCGGTTCGGTATCTAACTCAGACCATAACCAACAACGCAGCGGTAAAGCCGGTCGTTCACGTTGGTTAGGACGTCGCCCTCGTACAAGACCAGTAGCGATGAACCCAGTGGATCACCCGATGGGTGGTGGCGAAGGCCGTGCTTCAGGTGGACATCCACGTTCACGCAAAGGATTGCTAGCCAAAGGTTACAAAACACGTGACAAGAAAAAAGCTTCAAATCAATATATCATAGACCGTCGTAAAAAATAATATAATAAAACACTATGCCACGTTCACTTAAAAAAGGACCATTCGTTGACATCAAACTTGAAAAGAAAGTGATGGCTTTGATTGAATCAAAAAAGAAATCGGTGATTAAAACTTGGTCACGCCGTACCATGATAACTCCAGACTTTGTAGGGCAAACATTTGCTGTACATAACGGAAATAAATTTATACCTGTGTATGTTACTGAAAATATGGTGGGGCACAAATTGGGAGAATTCTCTCCAACCCGCTCATTTAAATCTCATCCAGAAAAGAAAAACTAACTAGAAAATGGAAGCTGTAGCAATATTAAATAACTGCCCCACATCGCCTCGTAAAATGAGGCTGATTGTAGATATGATAAGGGGCGAAAAGGTGGAAAGAGCTTTAAATACTCTTAAGTTTAACAACAGGCAGATATATGCCAACTATGTTGAGAAACTATTGAAATCTGCCATATCGAACTGGGAACAAAAGAATCCTGGTAACCGTGTAGAAGAAAGCGAACTGTTTGTAAAAACAATATATGTAGACGGTGGTACTATGGCCAAACGCATGAGACCAGCTCCACAAGGACGTGGGTATCGTATCCGCAAACGTTCGAATCATATTACTTTGATAGTTGATAGCAAAGTGGCTACAAGCAATGATGCAGTTGTAGAAGAAGCAACCGAAACAATAACCGAAAATAATAATTAATACATGGGACAAAAAGTTAACCCCGTAGGCTTTAGGCTTGGAATCATCAAAGGTTGGGACTCTAATTGGTTTGGTGGCCGCAATGCTGCTGAAAAGTTACTCGAAGACGAGAAAATCAGGAACTATTTAAAAGCTCGTATAGCGAAAGGTGGCATTGCCCGTATCGTTATTGAGCGTACTTTGAAACGTATTATTATTACTGTTCACACTAGCCGCCCAGGTATTGTTATCGGGAAAGGTGGTGCTGAAGTAGATAAGATTAAAGAAGAAATTAAAAAGCTTACCAAAAAGGATATTCAAATAAATATATTTGAAATCAAACGTCCTGAGTTGGATGCTAAATTGGTAGCAGACTCTATTGCTCAGCAATTAGAAGCTCGTGTTTCTTTTAAAAGAGCTGTTAAGATGTCTATCTCATCAACTATGCGTATGGGTGCTGAAGGAATTAAAGTAATGGTTTCTGGCCGTTTAGGTGGAGCCGAGATTGCCCGAAGCGAACAATACAAAGAAGGACGTACCCCATTGCACACTTTCCGAGCTGATATTGACTATGCATTAAGCGAAGCACTAACAGTATATGGTAAAATAGGTGTGAAAGTATGGATATGCCGTGGCGAAGTGCTAGGCAAACGTGACCTTAGCCCTAACATCGGAATGACTAGCAGCAACCGTGGTGGTGGCGATAATCGTGGCGGTGATAACCGTGGCGGTGGTGATCGCAGAGACCGCAGAGGTGGTGGTGGTGGCGAACGTCGTGAACGTCGTGGACCTAGTGGTGGTGGCGGTGACCGCAGAGGCGGTGGTGGAGGTGGAAGATAAACGAAGAAGTATAAAGTAGATGGTATAAAGTATATAGACTAGATGCCAATCTTACTTACACAAGAATAAATATAAAGGCTGCTCATATTGAGTGGCCTTTTTTTTGTGCCCGTCTTTGTGCAGCTAGGTTAGAAACCCACTAGCAAACCGAAAAATAAATTTGCAATTCCAAACTTCACTCTTATATCGCACCCGTATTTATGCGTACTAAACCACTAGCCCTCGCCCATATATATATATATATATATATATATATACTCCCACAAGTGTTTCCAGGGTTATAGTACAAGAACCACTTCATTTATTGGTAATCAATACTATTCTGTCTCAGGGAAGCACCTTGCGGTATGCCCACTTTTTGTTACGGCAAGCTAACTGCCGGCTCAGCATATTGGCTGTACTCCTTTATCACCAAAAGCAAAAACAATTATTACTGGCCTGTTAAGTGGGCTGGCATACTTCTTTCGTGGGGCTGCCTGGGGCAATTAAGCTTGCCTGGGGCAAAAAATATTAACTAATTAAAATATAAAAATGAAAAAGCTATTATTTATTATATTGGCAGTTTTGGCCTCATTTATTTCAGGTTGTGCTAAAAAAGAAGGCTGTACTGATAAAAATGCCACAAACTACAATCCAGCAGCCAAAAAAGACGACGGTTCTTGCAAGTTGAAAAAGAGTTATACTGTTACATATAAAGCAACTGGCATTGTAGAAGACTCGTCGCAATATAAATTTTATTATGTAATAGCGGGTAATACCTATTCTCAAACTGTTACGACAGCATCCAATTTTTTAGATTGGCAGTCATTATCGTTTGATGCAAAGGAAGGAGATTACGTTTCTGTAAAATGTACCCCACCTGGTCCAGCACCAGCAGGTCATAATAATAGTTTAAACGTATTTGTGACAGTGAATAATGGGGCTGCAATTTTTGTGGCAAGTAGCAAGTGGCCTTCAACTGCGGATGCACATGGTGTTTTACCATAATACGTACCCCATAACAAACGTAGTTAGCAATCCCAAAAAAGCAGCGTATCCCAAAAAGGCACGCTGCTTTTTTGTTGTTATTGGCTGCTATTTTCTTAATTCTTGCACCCATTCTCTCCCTTACTTCCACCTTTCAATGTGTAATATAAGTGTCCTTTGGATGGCCCATAGTTTGTTGTTCCTTGTAAACAAAAGAAAGGTTATTCACACCTGCTTTTGTATAGGGTGAAATTGTATGTAAGAAAACCTGTTTCATTTAATTTATCACGGGTGGCGATTGCCGCAATTTTGTGAATATAAAAAGAGCAACAAAATTTAAATAATTACTACCATGAAAAACATCATCACAATCACCATCGCTACTTTAGTTTTAAGCTTCGTTATTGCTACTAACTCATTCGGTTCAAACGATCCACTTCGTTTCATGGTAAAAGCGAATGTAGAAATGGCTAAAGGCTTTGCCAAACAAGAACGCAAACCAATGATGATTTATATACACTCTACCAAATGCATCAGCAGCCGCACCTTTACCCGTCAGATAGTTGCCAAACAAAACTTCGCAAAATTTGCTGACAAAAACTTTGTTTGCATGGAAGCAAACGTTACCACCAAAGAAGGTAAAGACATCGCAAAAAAATACAACGTACTTAGCGTTCCTGCTATCATTATGGTTAGCTACGACCAAGACCTTGAGTACACAGTTGAAATGAAACTTGATTCGGTATCATTATATAATCAGTTCCGTTCTTTCTTAACAGCAAATAGCCTTCACAGCCAAGTGGAAATGTTAGAAAACACCAACGGTCTTAGCCAAGAAGCTGCATCGAAAGCCATCGCACAATCATATGCAAAAAGAGATTTCAGATCAAACCCAAACGCATCTGCAGAAATGATGGCCGCTGAACGCACCTTGCAAATCAACAAACTTGGCAACCTTTACAAAGAATATATCATTGAGTTCAACAAATTAGCTAATGAGAAAACAACTGGTAAAACCACTAAGAAATAACCCGAGTAACATGATGGTTGGTGGGGACACGAACCATGGACTAACCCTTCGACTGCGCTCTGGGTAAAGACATGAACATAATTTAATTAATCAAACACATAAACCCGATTCACCCGCTGCGAAATGTGTGTGAGTATTTCATAGGGAATTGTTTGGCAAGCAACAGCCATTGCATTTAATTGCTCGGCAGTTTCAAATATAATAATCTCACCGCCGGCTTTGGCTTCTATATTGGTGAGGTCGACCATGCACATGTCCATGCACACATTCCCTACGATGTCGACGGGTTGTTTGTTTATATATAGTTTCCCGTTACGGTTGCTTAGGAGTCTATTCAGTCCATCGGCATAGCCTATGGCTATAATACCTATTTGCATATCTTTATCGGCAGTGGTGTGGCGGCCATAGCCGATGGTGTCGCCTTGTTTTATATGTTTGGTTTGTAGTATAACAGATACCAAACGGCTAACGGGTTGCAGTTTGCTTTGTATATTGTTTGTCGGGTCGATACCATATAATCCAATACCGAGGCGAACCATATCATACGGTCTGTTTGGATTGAAACGAATACTTCCAGCAGTATTACTGGCGTGACGCATGATAGGATATGATATAGTATTTTGAATTTGAGAAGCCATCTGCTCAAATATATCTAATTGAGTTTTTGTAAATTCATCAAATTCATTTTCATCTGCCGCAGCCAAGTGGGTAAATACAGATGCTATTTTGAGTTTGGGTAATTCATTGAGTCTTTTATATAATACTTCTATTTCTTTTGCTTGAAAACCTAAGCGGTGCATTCCAGTGTCCAATTCCAAATGAACCGGTGGCCAAGTATTACAATGATTATCGGCTAAAAAATTTATATATGTTTCCAATTCCTCGGGACTATATACTTCTGGTTCCAAATTATAATCCACCAATAAACGATAACTATTGGGCTCAGGACTCATTACCATAATAGGTGTTTTGATTCCCGCTTTGCGAAGCTCCACACCTTCATCGGCATAGGCCACGGCCATATAATCTACTTTTTGGTGTTGCAGCATTTTGGCAAGTTCGTGTCCGCCACTTCCATAGCCGAAAGCTTTTACCATGGCCATTACTTTGGTATTGGGCGGTTGCATGGCCATAATAGTATAGAGGTTATGTGCTACATTTTCCAGATTAATTTCTAACCGGGTTTGGTGTGTTTTTTTCTCTAGTGCTTTGCTTATTTGTTCGAAACCAAATATGCGTGAGCCTTTAATGAGTATGGCTTGGTCGCTCCATTTGGAGGTGTTTAGTTTTGATATAAAACTTGTAGTATCTATATAGAATTCTCTTTCGCTCCCGATAGCTATCGGGACAAACAAATCTATATGTTTATTCATATCAGGTCCGATGCCGATGAGTTTATCTATATGATGTCTTTTGACAAGATTTGCTATAATATTATATAAATCATTTGCAGGCAAACCACTTTGTTGGAGGTCGCTTAATATAAGAGTTTTTGAGAGTCGGGGATTCTGTCTTTCCAAGTAATCCAAAGCTACTTGCAGCGATTCTATATCGGCATTGTAACTATCGTTTATTATAATACAATTATTTACGCCATGCAGCATTTGCAAACGCATCTCTACCGGTTGCAATGTGGTGAATCTTTGTATATGTTCTTCATCCAATCTTTCCAATGCAAGCAAACAACAAAGGCAAGTAATAGCATTTGCAATGGATGCATCATCCGTAAAAGGAATTTCGAATTTTAATTCTGATGATTTATATATAAACGTGATGGAACTTCCTATAATACTTTTTTCTACTTTCGTTATATTAACAGATGCAGGAGTATTATAACCCCAGCCAATTATTTTAATAAATTGTTTTTGTTTGAAGGTTTCCAATGCTTCTTTTAATTGAACATTGTCAACAGGTGTTACCAGGCAATCAGCACCTTCCGCCAATATGAGTTTTTCATTGGCTTTCTGCAAATGTGTTTCAAAACCTGCATCGTGAGCAGTGCCCAAATGTGTGAACACCACCATATCGGGTTTTATAATATGTTGCAGTTTTTGCATTTCACCTGGCTGAGAAATACCGGCTTCTATTATAGCAAGTCCGTGCTCTTTTTCAATTCCCAATACAGATAGTGGAACACCAATTTGAGAATTATAACTGCGTGGCGAACGATATATATTAAAGTCTTTATTGAGCAAATGATATAGCCATTCTTTCACCACCGTTTTGCCATTGCTCCCTGTTATTCCTATCACGGGCATATACATTTGCCTGCGGTGAAAAGCAGCTAAGGTTTGTAGGGCAATTAAAGTATCATGTGTTAGTATAATACTTGCTTCGGGAAAAAGTGTGTGGTCAATTTCTTGACTCACCATAAAAAATCGACATCCATTGGCATAAGCCTGCTGCAAATAATCGTGCCCATTGTTTCGTTCGCCTACTAATGCTATAAATAATGCATGGGGATGAATGGGACTAGTGCGGCTATCGGTTATAATACTTTTAACAAATAAGTCGCTGCCGCCATTGGGCAGAGAGGCATTAGTGATGGTTGCTATTTCGTGTAGGGTGCAGTGCAAGGTGCAAATATAGTAGTTGGCAAACAGTAGTCAGTAATTAGTAGTCAGTAAACAGTGCCTTCGACTTCGCTCAGACAGTAAAGTTAGTAATCAATGCTGCCTCCGTGTTGGTTGGTCAAAAGACCGAACCAAAGGCAGGGTCTAAAAATACACTCATCAGGGTATATAGATATTGGCGAATTTGGTATTTATTTGCAGCATGTTAAATAAAACACTCCTCTCTTTACTCTTTGCATTTTTTGTGGGGCAGGCAATGGGGCAAAAGGGTTTTACGGTCGGCTATCATTATGGTTATGCCAATCCCAGGGAAATAAACCGTGTGCTGCATGCTTACAATCTCCGCAATGAAACTATTTTAACCGATAAGATGCCGGTGGTGCATTGGTTTAAAGGGTATTCTATTGGGGCACAGATAAAAGGAATTGGAAGGACAGGGATGGAGATGATGTAGGTTGGGCGTGCCCACGGTATCTGCTAAAGATAGCGATGGGGCAGGTGATTTTGTGCAACGCAATATCAAAATCACTTCCT
The DNA here is from genome assembly GCA_947477885.1 of Bacteroidota bacterium. Taxonomy (GTDB): domain Bacteria; phylum Bacteroidota; class Bacteroidia; order UKL13-3; family UKL13-3; genus CANJUD01. The sequence goes on along the minus strand of CANJUD010000002.1, from coordinate 292,497 downwards.
ATTCAAATCAACTATTATATAAGGAGATTTTGACTAATGAAATGGATTGATTGCAGTGGTGTCAGCTGGAAACACCTGACACCACTGCTGCGTGTTTCTCCCAATATCTAATACCATAGCTGCAAAAAATCTCTTCACCGATTTTTATATAGCGTGTAGCAATTAGGCAAACATTTTCCTCGTCATCCAATCCTATTTTGGCATTGTTTGTAAATAGCGTGTTTGCAGAACCTTTCACATCATTGGCATATTTGGCAAAACAATTTCGTTTCATCGAATCCATAATACTGCCATCGAGCATGGTGATGAAATACTGATCTTTGTTATTGTTTGCTCTCAATTTTGCTTGGAGTGTAGTTAATATTTCTCCTTTGAACATCGCTATATATTCATCTTTATATATATTGATTGCGGTATGTAATCCATTGCCACTTAAGGGAAGTTGCGAGATGTTTATATATAAGTAGGACCGCTCGGGGGCGTTGATTTTGTTGGTCATTGGGGTAGTCGTTAGTTGGTTAATTGGAAGTAGGATGACCAAAGTTGAAAATTGTGAAGTTAGATGCAGTCTTATTAAATACTAGGTGGTCGTGGTGAAAGGTTCTATATGTTTCGAGGTATTCGTCCACTTATTTACTAATTTAAAGTTTGTAAGTGATTAATGAATTCACTACTTGTTGATTCTTTCAATGAAAAATTGACAGTTTTATTTGTGCTAATTGTAATAGGTACAAACGAAGAATAAAGTTTCCCATCTTTTACGCCACAAGCCACGAGCGTGCATTCTAATCCTTCGGGGGCATAATTATAAGGGAAAGTATTACTAGAATAATATACGTGCACCATGCAACTTATGTTTTTAAAAACTAAAAATACTTGCGTATTGTAATCTGCTTTTATATCTGTAGGAGAAAGTGTTAAAAGCGTTTGTTTATAGGCTGAGAAAAATGAGGAATTATCACTATTGCACCAGCTGCCCTCAGAAGCAGGGTGGCTAAAACTATATAAGTTATACATATATTTATCGGCCAAATATTCAACAGTGTCAGTTGAAGTTGCAATCCATTCATTTGAATCAGCATTGTTTAACATTTTAAATGGTGTCATTTTGTTTTTGCTGTCAAGTCCACCTGTGAGACTAGCGGGTTGCGAAATTGTAATTTTTTTACCATTTGCTATTTCAACACTGGTGTCTTGGTATGTTACTTTTATATAGAACTCTCCAGCAGATTTTAGTGGGGCACCATTAATAGTAGTTGCAGGTTTGTTGCTTAGAAACATGTCACTCTTCTTATATATATCTTTAAAGAATATTTTAAGGTTGCCTGTTACAATTGTGTTGTTCGGTGCAACGAACGCATTGGATGGAATTGTTACAATTGTGCCTTGGGTTGTAGTGAAGCTGCCTCCCGTGCTGCCATTAATAATATAGATTTGCATAGGTGGTGCATTTTTGGCAAAGAAATCATCAACAGAAGAAAATAAATTTGGTGTTAATGCATAATTAATTTGCACATCTTTTTTGCAAGTAACAATTAGTAGTGTAATGCAAAAAAAAGTAAATAATTTCAATAATTTCATTTTGTATTTTTTATGTTTTTTTATGTAAGATGCTTTAATTTCTACTTTTGGTTGCAACGGGTATAAAAAAAATCCCACGCTTTATTATAACGTGGGATTAAATATCATACTAGTTTGTCATTAACAATTAATCATTTTTACCCTGAGCGAAGCCGAAGGGAATCTTTAATAACTATTCTTTCACAAATTGCTTGCTTCCCAAAGTACGTCCATCGGCATCTAACAATTGCAAATGATATAATCCTTTGGCCATATTAGCTGCATCAATTTGCGTGCTACCACGAAGATTTCCATTTACAATCAATTTGCCTGTGGCATCATATATATTCCAACGCACTGCAGTGCTATTTTGTTGTAGTTGTATATTGATTTTGTCATTAGTTGGGTTTGGATATAGTTCGAATGATTTATCGGCAGGAACATTGATGGCGTTGGCATCTACATTTATCCAGCGGGTAACTGTTAATGCATTGTTGCCCTGTTTGTCTTGCACATCGTAGTCTAATGCATACCATCCTTTCACAGTATTATTTACATTGCCAGTGCGAACAATAGAAGAGAATGGAATTACATCATAATTATCTGTAATTTTTACGCCAGGATCAGTGAAGGTTGCGTTGAGGAATATATATATACTGTCTTTACCTATGAGTTTTATAACAGGGCGAGTGGTATCGCCAACATGCACCATACGTGTGCGTGTATTGGTATTTTTGCTCTTATCTGTTGCGGTATAGGTAATAGTATACCATCCTAATTTACTGGTATCAACTACACCTGTTGCTATAATAGTATTGGTAACATTTCCGTCCATGCTATCAATAGCGGTGGCACCTTTTTCTATATAGGCGTTATGCACTTCTACATATTGGCTATCCACACCTAATAGTGAGATAGATGGGCCAGTATTATCAGGTAATACATATACAGTGCGTTGCACTTCAGGTGCTTTGTTCCCGGCTGAGTCAGATACATTATATTTTACTATATAACTTCCCACTACTTGGTTATTTATATTATTTGCTGAAACTATATCGGCACTAATATTTCCATCTACATTATCTATAGCAGTTGCACCTTTGTCATTATAGGTTAGTCCCTGCTCAAGTGTATCGGGATTGCTACCTATTAAAGTTAATACTGGAGGGGTTTTATCATCAGTAATTAAAACAAAATAATCTTCTACTTCACCAAATGAAACATTACAAGGTTGGTTTTGATTGTTATTATAACTTACCGCAACACGCATTCTGGTAATTCCAGTTTTTGCACCCGCAGGCACAGTAAAGTTTCCAGATACAACTTGGTTGCTTGTAGGAGCATCATTAATCACTCGCTCATTAGTAACATCAAAATCTCCATTCTGATCATAGTCAACCCATGCACGCCAGTTTTGATTGGTACCTATATCAAATTTTTCTAATCTATAAGTAGTTTTAGCTTTTCTTTCTAGTTTGAATGAAACACCATTCATGGTATAATCAGTATATCCCACAATTGAAGGTGTAGTTTTTGTGATGCTATTAATGCCTACTCTATTTAATCCAACACCACTAATCATAGTAGGATTGGGGCGGCATATTGCTGATACATGTATATATGCAGTGCGACACACATTGTCGTTTCCAAAATTATTTGATACCGTTAAACATACTTTATAATCGCCGGTATCAGTAAAGTTTATTATAGCTTTATAATCTGAGCTGCCGTTTAGAAAGTTCACTGTTGCTGATGGTGTGATAGCCCAACTCCAAGTTTTGGGACCATTGGTACTTGTATCCATCAGGGTTATAACTTGCATGGTGTCAGCAATGGTGAAGTCGGCAGTGAAACCTGCTGCGGGCTTGGCAGTTGGTGCAACTACGCTTATAGTTTTTGTTATAAAAGTTGTTCCCAAACAATTGGTCACTGTTAAGGTTACATCTACATTTCCAGTTGCGTTAAATTTCCAATCACCGTCAGTGGTGGTTGAATCTGTAGTGCCATTGCCATCAAAATCCCACTCATAGGTTGTACCATTACTACTTGAGTTTACAAAATGCGTTATACCACTATTATATACTTTAGCGGGAACGATAAAATCGGCAACTGCTGCTTGCAAAGGTTTGCTGTTCCACTCGCCAGCAAATCCTGCTGAGTTTCCCTGTGCATTGGATGTAAATTCTATATACATATTTCCTGAGTAAGCATTGAAAGGGCCAGGTATATTGCTACCGCTGTATCCAAGACCACTATATAAAGGTGTTCCTGTATTGTCAGAGCCATCATATATTCTTATATAGTCGCCATTTGATAAATTGAATTTGTTGAATTTTAATTCTATTTCACTATTACATGGGCCTATTTTATAATTACAGTTTTCATTGTCACTATAGTTTGCATTGGGTCCTCCTGAATCGAAGAGAGAACCTGCTGCCACTGTCGTTTCATAAGGGAATATACACATTTGTGCAAGTTCTTTCACAATAACCAAATTGGTTTTACAAACTTTTACACTTGTACCAATTGCATTGGTAGCCGTTAGGCAAATTGTATAATTACCCGAAGTGAGAAAACCTATTTGAGGGTTTTGAGAAAACTCATCACCCGTAATAAAGAATACTTGATTGGCTGGAGAAAATTCCCAGAACCAACTTGTAGGGCCATTGGTTGAAAGGTCGGTTAATTGTATTGGATCGTTGGGGTAAACTGTGTCTTGGTCAGACAGGAAATTAACGACAGGAGCGGCAGTTGGAGTTTTGATATTGATAGTTTTGTAAACGGTGTCAGTCCCTGCACAATTGGTAGCGATCAGCATAATTGTTTGCTGACCTAAACTTGTATAAGTATATGATGTATTAAATAAAGTATCATCTATTACTCCGTCACCATCCACATCCCACTGATATTTGTTTCCACTACCAGTTTGTGTAGCATTGCGAATATTATATGGACTATTAATATAAGCAACACTGTCGGCATTGATTTTTGCTTTTGGTTTTTGATTGGCAAATGCGGTCCACGATGCAGCAAATCCGGCTGAGTTATTATTGCCATCGGTAATTTCTTTTATATATATAGAACCACTATTTGCTGTTAATGAACCCGGAGAATTGGTGCCCGTAAATCCAAGACCAGGATGTAATGGTTTTCCAGAAACATCATCTACTCCATCAAATACTTGCACATAGTCATTGGCTTGCATATCGAGTGCTGTGAATGATATTACAATTTTACCTGCACAGTTGGGTTGTATTAAAAAACCGCAATTTGAACCATCATTATAGTTTGTAACAGGCCCACCCGAATCATATATAAAACCTTTGTATGCAGTGCTCACAACGGCGGTATTATCGCACATATTAAATTGGTTTGTTACATTCACATATTGGCTTTTAGCAATACTGTCTTTACCTGCTGGGTTTTTAACTAACAATGTAATTTTATATTTACCAGCATTGGCAAAACTATGGAAAGCAAATTGAATATTAGATGTATTATTAGCACCTGAAATCGTATCACCAAAATCCCAAGCCCAATTAGTAGGGTCGTTAAGGGAAGTATCAATGAAACTAACTTGTTGCCCAACTTTAACAGTAAGAGGCGTTGCATAAAAACCAACCTTAGGTGTTGTATAGTTTTTAACAATGAATTGTTTGCTACTGGTATTACTTCCCGCAATATTTTTAGCTTCAAGAAATACGGTATAAGTACACACAGAATCGAAGCTCACTGTTGGGTTTTGTGTGGTATCATTAGTACTGTTTTTAAAACTTATTTTGCTGGGGCTAAAGGTCCATTTCCATTGGTCGGGTTGGTTCACACTTTGGTCGAGCAAACTCACACTTTCATATACATAGGGATTGAAAGTATTGGCAGTAAAGTCAGATATAGGTTGTTGTTTTTGTAATATAGTTATTGTTTTAACTATGGTATCGATGCAGCCACCTTGTGTAATAACTATCAGCCTAACATTATATGTTCCTGCAGTATCAAATGTATGTGTGGGTTGTGGTTGTATACTTTTATTGAAAGCTCCTGACTGTGGGTCGCCAAAATCCCAATTCCAAAATACAACTACGCCACCCGAGGTAACATCGTTGAAAGTAATAGGCACTTGGTATACATTTAAATCTGTTATAAAATCGGCCTGAGGTTTTTCTACAGTTACCGCATGTGTAATTACAGAAGGTGTACCCGGTAAATTTGTATTGGTAGTTAGTTTTACATTATATACTCCTGCACTTGCATAGGTGTGTGATGGGTTTTGATTTACGGTATCTAAATTGCCATCTCCAAAATCCCAATGCCAACTATTGATATTATAGTTTCCAAAAGTATAGGACCCATCATAAAAATCGGTTTGACTGCCCAGGCAGCTAGCCCCAGCTTTAAACTCAGAAACAGGTTGACCGCTTTCTCTTATCACAACAGTATAATCTTCTACTTCTCCTATTTGTATTGGGTTTGTGCAAGGACCTTGTGCAGTTACGGGGTAGCTTTGCGTGCTCACACGCAATCGGGTAGGGCCGCACACTGCATTGCTCGGTACTTTGAAATTTTGTTGTAATAGTACATAAGAACCCTGTGTTTGGTTGGTAGTAAAATTAAAAGTATCTAATACTTTTTCAGTTGTGGGGTCTAGTATACCATTGTGGTTAAAGTCAATCCAAGCCCTTACTCTGGTAGCATTTACGCCATTGCCGCACACAACACCGATCGATTGTGCATTGCCACGATCAACTGTATCGCTCAAATAAGTATAGTCAACATAACCGGATGTTTGTTGGAAATAGGTACTGTTGCTAATGGAGCCCATTTGCACACTATATATGCCTATAAAATTAGTCTGATTGCCTCTGCTCACGCAGTAACCTACCCTGCGATTGCCGGCAGGATTTACATTAGTTGGAATACGTTTAATACTATTAATTTCGATAGCGTAGCAACGAGCATCTACTAGGCTGCCTAATAGTGCAGTGTTGCTGATATCATATACCAACCAAAAGTAATTTTGACCTTGCTTTAAAGCTTGGTTCGCATTGATAGAAAATGAACCACTAGGGCTGCTAACAGCACTACCCACTTGATTGGTAATTCCAAAATTTGCATTGTTACCAGTATAATATAGTTTTGCTTTTGCAATTTCAGCGGGGTTAGAAGTTCCCAAAGTGCTGAAGTTAAAATTGCCCGCAGTAAGTGGACTCAGCGTTCCACCAGGATTATTGTCTACTATTATTTTTAGTATTTGATTATCGGTACTTCCCTGTGTTACTTCATCAAAATTTATTTGTGCAACATCACTACTTTTATAAGTTTGTGCTGATGGTGGATATACATCCACAGTGAAATCTTGAAAGTGTTGGCTCCATTTGATGGTGGTGGTATTGGCATCATTGTTATTACATGGGTCGGGGATATTGGCTGCAGCATTTGTGTTTGAAAATACGGTTCCAACTCTCATCCTGGTTGCACCAGTTTTGGCATTTACCGGAATGGTGATATTGGTGCCTGCAATGTGGTTGCCCGAATTCATGGGGTCAAATGCAGCATATACACGCTCGGTGGTTTCAAAAGTATAGTTTTGATTGTAATCAATCCACACCGCCACTATTTGCGGATTGGCTCCATTGCCCAAGAAAATGCTTAGTGGGTAACTAGCTCCCTTCGCCACTCTAGCAGTTTCAAGCGTATTGTCATCATAGGTAGATGATGGATTGTTCTGAGGTGCCGCAGTGCTCACGTTCATATCAGCCAAGGTCACATTTTTGATGTGGGTATAGAACGAGGTAGAAACATTTTTATTATTGTTCCAACCATATCCAGTATAGCTTGGGGTACAATATGATTGGGCTTGAGTGTTTGTAGTTTGCAATAAAATTAGGGTGCAAACCAATGCGTAAAATTTCCTCATTTGTGGTTGTTTTTTATAATTAAGAGGCCAAAGGTATGAAAAAGGTTGCAATACTTAAAAGATTTTTTTCAAGTATCCATGATCAGGAAGGAAATGGCTGGTATTTAAATAGTAGTGGGATAAATTCCACCCCTTATTCTTTCACAAATTTTATAACATGTTTTTCACCAAAAGTGTTTTCGGCTTTTAATAGATATAATCCTTTGCCAAGTGCAGAAATATCAATAGGTTTTGAAAGGACAAAATTGGATTGATACACTAATTCACCAAGCAAATTATATATATAAATTGTTTTTAGATTTTCGGTAGAAATATATAATTTATCATTGGCTGGGTTGGGATAAATATACATTCCATTATCTGTATAAGTTATATTGTTTAAACCAATATGCAACAACGACCCACTATTCGCCACACACCCATTCCCATCCACCACATGCACATAATACCTGCCCGTGGGCGGATGAAAAAGCGATGAAGTATTACTATAGAAAATAGTATCTTTATACCAAGTATATGACAGAATAGGACGCGTAGATATTGTATATAAACTATCCTTCGCAGTTTTAATATTGGTAAATAGTTGCGGCAAGAAACTTATCTTCACCGTATTGCTCTGTGACCCACAGCCATAAGAGTTGGTAGCACTCACATAATAACTGTTGCTGCTATCTACTATAATACTTGGTGTATTAACTGGCCCAGCGTTCCATTTGTATTTTACCAGAGGTGGGTAGTTTATATCTTTTTGTTTGGCAGTGAGAACAAAACTATCTCCAAAACACAAAGGGTTGTGGCTTGGGCTATCTATATACACAACAGGCTGCGGCAATATACGAAATACATTGGTTTTAGTTAATGAATCCGTGCAGCCTTGTTTGGTTACATATATAAGTTTGGTATTATAATAACCGGTATCTTGTACAATCAATTTTAATTTGTTACTACTTACAGTATCATATTGTTTGATGGCATTGTTGGGGAACTCAATCATCCATTTGCGTTGTTGTATGATACTATCCATGCCCCCGCTGCTATCGGCAAGGGTAATAGTGCTATAGCCGCAGCTTTGTATATAATCCGGCTTGAAATTTGGTTTTAGTATTTTACCTACGGTTATATAAACCGAATCTTTAGCCGAACAATTATATATATTAGTGACAACCACACTATAATAGTTTGATGTTAGAGGTTTTAACAATACTAAAGCTGTTGTATCTCCCGTACTCCATTTGTAATTATTACCTCCCATTACGCTGAGCGTAGTTGAATCTACACCGCACCAACTTGTTTTGCCACTTATTTTGCTTGCAGGAAATGGATTGATTTGTATATAATTAATTTTCTCCAACGAATCTATACACCCTTGCTTGCTTTGAACTGTTAACTTAACAGAATATGCTCCTGTATCATTAAATAAGAAAGATAAATTATTAACCGCACCTGTTGTAATAGTTGTATCAAAACCATTGACTTTATAAATATGCCATGTTCTATTTACTACCACACTATCAAATTTTGAAGTATCAGTTAGTATAATACTTTTGGTACCGCAGCTTGTTATATAATCTGCGGCGAAACTTGATTTAGGTAGGGTATCTATTATTATATTATATACTGTTGCCACACTATCATAACAGTTGGGGTTCCATGCTTTGCAGCTTATGGCATAGTTGCCCGTTTTATTATATATATGTTGCAACTGCACACTATCTGCCAGGTTTGTATCTGCAACATACAATAATGTATCTGTGCCATCTCCCCATGCCACTTGCACCGTATCGCTGTATCTATAATTTACTTGGGCATCTATCGTTTGCTCACCACAATAGATAGTTTGGTTTGTGTTTAAAGAAACAGTGGGTTTAAACTTGATAGTAACACTATCTCCCACCCATTGCATATAGCCGCAGTTGCCTAGTTCACAGCCTAGCTTTACATAATAACTACCAGGGTTTTTGTATTGGTGAACCACGCTTTTTCCTGTGGCACTATCTCCATCTCCAAAATACCAGTTGTAGCTTTTAAACGCACTATCTGCATCTGCGGTGAAACGCACACTATCGTAGCCACAGCCATTGGCACCTGTTACATCAAATTTATTAGCAATACGTTTTACGGGGAAGGCATAACAAGGCATATCCCCAGTTTTACAATTTGTCCCACTATCAACCTTTATACCATTGATAATAAGGCCGCTTCCACTGCCCCATACATCTGGATAGGGAATATAGCTCAAGTACCTGCCTGATCTTGTGCTATCTCTTCCCCTTAGAAGGTATATCCTATTATCAGGCCCCAATTGCGGCCCTTTGTTGCCATCGTTGGTAATGCCACCATTTACCAGTTTTATTTTAAGGTAGGGGTTGGGATCATGGGTAGGTATTTGGTACACCAAGGTGCTGTCTGCCCCAGTATTGGTGGTGATAGCGTATACAATGCTATCATTGGGAGAAAAACTAAAAGCTACATAAACACTACTTTCAAAATAAAATTTCTGGTTATCTACCAAAGTTCTTGCGTTTGAAAATTTTCCCGTTGCATTGTCAAAATCGTATATAAAATTTATAACCTTGCCGATGCTGCTTTGCTGTGGGGCTATTATATATTTGCCAGTATTGGAAACCCTGAAATTTACAGAAGGGCTATTGGCATTTCCCCATCCTTTCCCTATCATTTTGGTTACAATAGGCTTTTTTGATAGACCTGCGGTAGATAGTAGATAAGCATTAACAGTAAAAAAATTATTTTTTACCAATACCCAATAAGAAGTATCGTTGGCATGTTTGATATAAGCAATAACATTCGAGGTAGAATCTGAAATCAGTGTAGGTCCGCTGCTTATATCCCCTCTTCCACTGTCCAGCCTCAAGTCTATGGTATAATACTCAAAGTGACTAACACTGGTATCTACGCCATTCACAAACAGAAATATGGTTGAATCATCATTTGGGTCTGGTAAAAACAGTGAATTGTAAGTTGTTGGTGCAACTATACTACAAGAGGGAAGAAGTTTGTGCTTCTTGTTCCAAATGCGATAACCATCACCCGTGTACAATAACAGCTCTCCTTTACAGTTTGAATAGCACTGGGAGAAACGGGCACCCGAGGTGTCACTATCTCTGTCATGAATGGCGGAGGTAAAAGTACTAGCAGGCAAGGTGTTGAATGTAATCCCTGCCTTTCTCCCAAAGCACCAGTTATTGCCCATTTGGGCATGAGTGCTACTAGCAAAAACAGCCATACTGAATACGCATAACAATAACCTATACAGTAATTGAATTTTAGTCATTTGTTTTTATAATCTTAAAAACCTGTCTTTTGCCCTCCCCGCCCATAGGCTCAACTACAATATTGTAGAAACCTGTGGGGTTTGTAATTATATGGATAGGTTCTGTTTTATCGGCATTTATATAACCTTGGCATACAAGCTGCCCAATGGCATTGTATACTTTATAATTATATAAAGATTTTGAATGGTTTTGCATAAAGAAACTACCGTTATTTGGGTTGGGAAATATCTTAACTATAGAGTCCAGTAATGGTTCATTTTTTATATCAAATGATTTCGTGCCACTGCTTGCATTAGGGTCTGTTTTGAATGATGAAAAACAAGAGTTTTCATATGTGGAGTTAGATCCAGGGCAATTAGTGGTTAGGTAATCAACAGAATGATTGTCTAATAAAAGTGAACAAGCGGAATTGAAGTAAAGGCCAAAAGTAGGATAAAAATAGACATTGAAAGTATTAGCATCGTACCACGCTATATCAGCTTTGGCACTGGTTGAGACATAAGTGGTGCATATGGCAGGAGTGCTATTATCCCAGCCCGTACAGTCCCCAAAAAAACCACCCCAATCGTCCCCTCCTGAACTGCCCTGATCATCCATATCCCCAGTACCCACGAAACCCCAGTCGTTGTGCTCAAATCTATTGCAAGTAAAATCAAAAGCACTGGTATTGCTTCCATGCTTGGCACGGTGGCCATTGTTGCATGAAACATTGCCTGTGGGGTAACACACTGGTGCGTAAACCAGCCCGTAGGTATTATAGTCAAAAGTGTTTCCATTTAAAACGGAATAAGTGTTGTTGGTCGATATAGACTGGTCAAAATAGTATTCCATCCCGTTGGTAAAATACTTACATTTATTGTCATGCAAATTAATATTAACAGTCTGGTCTATTTTTATCCCTGTATGCCCAAGAGTGCCGCTAGCATGGGTAATATCTGTATATTGTATTATCACTTCGCTACCATTTAATACGGCTACCCCATCAATAAAACTACCAGTTACAGTAGTTGGCAGACCCGATGAGCCTATTTCAGACCAATTGCCGTTGTTCATATATATGGCAGTGTTAAATTCGCCTGTAAAATCGCAATCCCATGCATTCACTCCTGATATCGAACTGGATGTGCCCATGGCATCAAAAACATCTATGCCAATCTGGTCAGGGGGTGTGGCATAATTGGTGCATCCAAAAGTACAGGTAAGAAAAGAAACGGACTTCACATCATACAGATAAGCCATGGGTCTCTTAGGGCTATTAAGGACAGCCAAAACAAAACCTGGTAAACCACTGAGTGGGGCAGCTGGCATCAATGCATTGAAATTGCAGCCACTAAAGAGAATATCAGGGCCATGTCCGCTCGTTACATTGTTGTAATGGTTAAGCTGGAGATGAGAATAATTGTTATCAAAGTTCGTAGACTGGACATCAATCCGTGCACAATTGTCTCCATAGATTGCTATGTTCGCATCGCGTATTGATGAACTCCGCATATAAAGCAAGCCATTCGATACATCTTTGGCTGTAGACATTCCGCGAACAAAAATGCCCTGCCAGTCGCCACAGCTGCTGATATTGCAGCTTGTAAGGTTTAGTTCGCCTCCATTTCCAGTACTACTATGTTTTTGTATTGTTATGGATGAGTTTTGCTGCATGATAATGGTTGCCCCGCTAATATTGACCACCGCACCAGCAGCAATTGTAATCTGACCATCAAATATAATTGTTCCACCGGTAATATTAGTAAGGCCTGTAAAATTATTGCTAGTGGCATAGGAATTTGTCCCACAATTAACCACTATACTTGGAGATGTCCTGTTTCCACAGTTGCTTGATGTGGTTGTGAAATAATAGGTGCCAGGCAATGTTGCATTGTAGGTGCTTGCATTTCCTGCTGCACCCAATGAAACACCATCTTTGTACCATTGAAAATTATTATAGGTATTCAAACTGGAATATGGCGAGTAACTAAGAGTGGTGCTGGGAACCGTGCCCCCCAGAGATACCAATAACGTAGTCATACTTTAAAGTGATCACGGCTGAAGTGCATGGCACATTAGAATAATTATCAGTGCACACATAATAGTAATATTGTGTTTCATTGACAGTAGTGCTGGCAGGGTATACGATATAACTATTGCTGTTTGATATTAAACTCCCACTGCCCCCACTTGAATTGCACGAATACCAGTCAACACTATACCCACTTGCTGGTGTAAAACTTAATGTATAGGAAGAAGCACACGTGGCTAAAGTTTGCGGAGTTGCATTGCACTGTGTATTGGGTGCATAATATATAATTGCATTCGAAGTTCTAGTACCACCGCAGGACGGGGAGGCCATTACATTGTAAGAACCAGAAGTTGTTGGTGAATATGCAGGGCTGTTTGCACCTGAAATAGAACTACCTCCCTTATACCATTGGTAACTTGAATATGTTATACCCGAGTAAGGCTGCACACTATATGTTGGAGGTGATGCATAATCAGAAACTATCTCTAGGTCGTAATCCCACTTTACAGTAATAACCGCAGAAGTGCAGATAGAGGTACAGAAATTATCCCTGGACACATAATAGTAGTAATTGGTCTGGTTGCCAGTTGACGAATTGGGATAAACAGTCAAATTGTTTGTAGGGGTGCCGCTGTTCAATATGGAGCCGCTGCCGCCACTGGAATTGCACTCGTACCAATATACATTGTACCCTGTGGAAGGGGTTGGTGTAAAACTTAGTGCATAGGCGGTACTACATGTGGCATAAGTTACGGCAGTGGGGTTGCACTGCGTATTGGAAGCACAGAAGTTTATGCTATTTGATGTTCTGGTACCCCCGCATGAAGCGATTGCCATTAAATAATAGCTTCCAGAAGAAGTTGGGGTATAGGTACTGTTCGTAGCCGAACCTATTGGTCCACTCCCAGTCTTATACCATTGGTAATTGTTGTATGTAATTGTACCTGAATACGTTTGTGCAGTAAGGACTCCGGCCACATTTGCAATTACCAAACTATAATCAAACTTCACGGTGATTACTGCTGAAGTACAGATAGTGAAAGGTGCAACTAGGAGCAGCCCAATCTCCCTAAAATATTTAGTTTCGTTGTTTGTTGTCTGGTTAGGAAAAACGGTTATACTGTTTGTTGGAACGCCACCATTTAGAACAGTCATACTGCCACCGCTCGAGTTACATTCGTACCAAGTATACAACCATGGAGCACCGTTCTGAGAAGTTAACACAAGAGATGTATTACAGGTTTCACGCAAAGTAGTAACAGTGCATTGTGCTTTAGATTTACTAAAAGGCATCAATGCAAAAAGTACCAAGAATGTAACAGATAATAACCTCCCAAACCTATGATAGGTTGGTGTTTTGGTTTTTAATAAAAATTTTGAGAGGGGGCTAACTTGTTGTTTTTCATTGTGTTATAATTAATATTTTTTAGATGATGAATTATAATAAAGCAAATATAATAGTTTTCATTATTATTTCAATCTTATCACCTTCAAATGAAAGTACAAAAACCAACAACAAAAAATATATTTTAAATACTAGGGATTTCCCTAGGTATAATAATTGGGGTTAATTACCCATATTTTTATAATATTACATTGCTTTGGCAAGCAAACATATAATTGATTAATGCCCATTCCAATCTTTTACAGTTTATAATATCGAGGTAAACATTTACCACTATTATACAATTACAAACTAAGTGATTGTCTATAATATCAATAAAATATATAAGTCTTACCTATAAAGGGTTTGTATATACTGCCACTTAATGATTAAGTATAATAGAGATTTTTATCTCAATTTCGTAATTAAGCAGAAAGGTTAAACATTCGTTTTTATATTTTTTTGCTCCTTAAAAATTACAGGAGGTATTCCCGCTTAATAAAACTTCCGAGGTACTTGATACTTTATCCTTTTATCATCCTGAGCGTAGTCGAAGGGCTACCTTATCTCCACATCAAACAACATCCTCGCCTGCACACCTTTCCATGTTTTGATAGCTTTGAGTGTGCGGTATACAGTTGCATACTCTCCAAGTTCGCTTTCAATTAAATCTTGTTTAACATCTGAGGTTCCGTTCTTAAAAAATTTCTCCAAAGGGTTTTTCATTTGTGGAAGCACTTTAATACGGAAGCTTTTTATTTTGGCAAGTTCGGCAGCTTTTTTAATGGCGTCATCAATGCCACCTATTTTATCAACCAATCCATTTTTCAATGCATCTTCACCCGTCCACACGCGACCGCGAGCAATTTCGTCAATTTCGGCTTTGCTTTTTTTGCGGCCCGTTGCTACGCGATCCACAAAATTATTATATACTTTGGTAACCAAAGTTTCATATATGGTTTTTTCTTCGGCAGTCATGGGGCGGCCCATATCGCCAAGGTCACTGTGCTTTCCAGTTTTAATTCCTTCTGTTGTTATCCCTAATTTATCATTCATTAGTTTTTGGTAATTGGGTATCAATCCAAATACACCAATAGAACCTGTTATGGTATTAGGCTGAGCAAATATATAACTTGCAGGAGCGGCTATATAATATCCACCTGATGCGGCTACATCGCCCATGCTCACTACTACGGGTTTTTTCTGGCGAGTTAGTTCCACTTCACGCCATATAATATCCGAAGCCAAAGCACTTCCACCTGGTGAATTTACACGCAGAACCACTGCATTTATTTTGTCATCTTTACGTGCTTTGCGTATGGCTTCGCTAATGCGTTCACTGCCTATACTATTGTCACTTCCTTCTCCACTATTTATTTCTCCGGTAGCATATATAATAGCTATTTTTCCTTCACCATCGGGCTCACTGCCGGGCACATTTACATTGGCATATTTGCCCATATCCACCATATGGATTTTATCCTTTTCGCCCTGTCCCAATCTTTTATTGAGTTCGGCTAGCAGTTGGTCTTTATACCATAAGTCATCCACCATTTTTAAGTTCTTGGCATCGGATGCACATTTTATTTTAAGCTCGTTGGCTATCTCTTTCACATCGGCCATTTGCATCTTGCGACTCTCGGCTACTTTTTCAAGCATATGGTTATTAATACTATTCAAATATACTTCTACCTGCTCTTTGTTTTCAGCACTCATGTGGTCGTATAAAAATGGTTCAACCGCACTTTTATATTTATTGTCGGGGCCTTTGATGGCAGTCATTTCTATTCCAAGTTTATCTAATGCTTTTTTGAAAAAAGTTACCTGTGCAAACATGCCATTGAACAGCATTTCGCCGGTAGGGTTTAAGTATATTTTATCGGCAGCTGTTGCTATATAATAAGAGCCATTTGTATATATTTCGCTATAGGCAATTACAAATTTGCCGCTCTTTTTAAAGTCTATAATAGCATTGCGAATTTCTTCGGCAGTGGCCCAACCTCCGCCCACGGCCATAATTTCTAACAATACACCTTTGATATGGGGATCAGACTGGGCTTTTTTAAGATTGTCCATTATATCATTTAAACCAACTATATCTGCATCGCCCATAATGCTTGAGAATGGGTTGTTTGGAGTACGTTCAGGAATGGGGTAACCTAGTGTAATGTGCAGGATAGATTTGTCTTCAATAGTAGAAACTTTTTTGTCGGCCAAGCTACTGAGGCTGGCAGTTATAATACCACCGACAATAAAAACCAATAGTATGCCACCGATGATGAAGCCAAACATGGAGGCAAAAAGCATTTTAAAAAACTGTCTCATAATGTGTTATTTTTTATTTTATAATTATAATTTATATTTTTATCCTGAGCGTAGTCGAGGGGCATTTTCACCCTGAGCAGCCTGCACTGCGCAAACCTGTGCTGAGCGGCAGGCGAAGCAGCCGAAGTGCAGTCGAAGGGTTCAATGCTTCGTGTTTCCATCAAGGGCGTTTGGTGATATCCTGTCCAACTGATGTGCAGGCAAATTTAATGGGAAATATGATAGGATAAGTAATTATTCGGTAAGGCGTATTTGTTTTTTTGTGACCTAACGCGAATGAGTTGGTAAATTTTCCAGCTGATTTCATTATTGAGTCACTTACGTTTAATCCCAATAGAATATTCACATTTATATAATAGAGATTTACTGAATAGGGGTGTTGAAAACTACTCAAATTAACGTCAAATGCACGGTTTATAATGAAACTGAATATGCTTTAAAAGGCATAAATTAGATTTGATTCATTAAGGAATAGGTAGTAGTTTTGCAGCTAAAATGAATATCCTTATTTTAACTTCATATTTTAGTTAAACAACTAGGAACCAATATTAATATAAATTGTGAATCAACATCAACTGCAAGAAGAAAAATGGGATTTAATTATTGAACCACAAAGTTCAATATTTAACTTAAATCTAAAAGCTGTTTGGAGATATAGAGACTTGCTGCTGTTATTAGTTAAAAGAGATTTTGTAGCCTTTTATAAGCAAACTGTTTTAGGACCTCTGTGGTTTTTTATCCAACCGTTTTTTACTACGCTCGTATTTACTTTTATATTTGGAAATCTAGCAGGGTTAGCACCTAATGATATTCCCGCCCCATTATTTTATATCGCAGGCATTACAGCTTGGAATTATTTTGCAGATTGCTTAACAAAAACATCCAGCGTATTTAGGGATAATGCCAGCATATTTGGCAAAGTATATTTCCCTAGGCTTATTATGCCACTTAGCATTGTTACCAGTAACCTTGTTCGTTTTGCCGTACAAATGAGTTTGATGCTGATAATGATGGGATACTATTATTTTTTTCAAGGATCGAATTTTCATATCACTTGGGCTATTTTATTATTTCCTGTTTTAACTTTGTTAATGGCTTTGCTCGGATTGGGATTGGGTTTAATTATAACTGCCATGACAACTAAATATCGTGACTTGGCATTTTTAATTACCTTTGGCGTGCAGCTATTAATGTATGGTACCACAGTTATTTATCCATTATCAAAAATTCCTGAAAAGTATCGTTACATAATAGAACTAAATCCGATGACTAATATTATAGAAGGTTTTAGATATGCTTTTTTGGGTATCGGAGAATTTACATTACATGGTTTTTTATATACAGTAACTGTAACAGCCATATTTTTAGTGTTGGGAGTTGTTATATTTAACAAAACTGAAAAATCATTTGTAGACACTGTATAATTTTTCACAAAAAACACCAATTATTATACATGTCGAAAATAGCAATCATAGTTGAGAATCTTTCCAAAATATACCGATTGGGAGAAATAGGAACTGGCACCATCAGTCACGATTTGCAGCGGTGGTGGACTATGAAAGTGAGGGGTAACGAAGACCCATTCCTAAAAATAGGAGAGGCAAATGATAGAGCCAATAAAGGTACTAGCAATATAGTATATAGTTTAAAAGATATCAATTTCGAAATAGAACAAGGCGATGCTGTGGGTATTATAGGAAGGAATGGAGCTGGTAAAAGCACCTTATTAAAGTTGCTGAGTCGTGTTACCTCGCCTACCACAGGTAAAATAAAAGTAAAAGGTAGGGTAGCATCATTATTAGAAGTTGGTACAGGTTTTCATCCAGAGTTAACAGGGCGTGAAAATATATATTTGAACGGTGCTATTTTAGGCATGCGAAAAAAAGAAATCAGCAGAAAATTAGATGAGATAATAGATTTCAGCGGTGTAGAAAGATATGTGGATACACCTGTGAAAAGATATAGTAGTGGAATGTATGTTCGCCTGGCGTTTGCAGTTGCGGCCCACCTTGAGTCGGAAATTTTGATTGTAGATGAAGTGCTGGCGGTAGGCGATGCCGAATTCCAGAAAAAGTGTTTGGGTAAAATGGGAGAGGTGAGCAAAGGAGAAGGAAGAACTATATTATTTGTGAGCCACAATATGGCAGCAGTAAAAACGCTTTGTCAAAAAGGAATTGTGTTGGAACATGGAGGTACAAAATTTATAGGAAATTCAACCGAAGCAGTGAGTTATTACCTCAAAGGCGATTCGGAAACACAAAACAAAAAAACATTTGGTGCAGCATATAATAAAGATGAATTTGCACTGAACTGTATAAGTTTGAACAATGCCCATCAAACAAATGATGACCCGCTAACCGAAAATTCTGAAATAGAATTATTGACTGAAATTACCATAAAGGATAACGAACCTGAACGTTATCATATCACCTATCATTTATATAATGAAATGGGGGAGCCTATGTTTTCATTTTCCAATTACGGATTGCAAGTATTAAAGCAAGGGTTAAATAAGTTGACTTGTATATTTCCTGCATCCTTCTTTCAGTCAGGCAGCTATTATCTTTCTCTTTATGTAGTTCAGGATAAAAGAAAAGCTATTTTTACTGAAAAGGATATTATGAGTTTTACTATAGTTGATGGCGGACGTGGGCTTGGAGAATATATGGGCAGAGAGCCAGGCAATATCAGACCAATGTTTAAATGGAAAATAGATAATATATGATACCAGTTACCAAAAGCTTTCTACCCCCTATCGAAGAATATCAATCTCAAGTGCAAAGAGCATGGGATAAATTTTGGATTACAAATAGAGGTCCATTGCTGATTGAGTTAGAAGAAAAAGTGCTTTCATATTTGTCAGCAAATCATGTTTTATTCACTACCAATGGTACGCTGCCATTGCAAATTGCCTTAAAAGTGTTGGCAAAAGAAGGAGAGGTTATTACCACGCCATTCTCATACGTTGCAACAACAGCCGCCATTGTTTGGGAGAAATGTACCCCAGTTTTTGTCGATATCCATCCTGAGTATTTAACCATCGATGAAACTAAAATTGAAGCGGCAGTAACAGACAAAACTACCGCAATTTTAGTGACCCATGTTTTTGGTAATCCATGTAATGTTGATGAAATAAAGCGAATAGCTGATAAGCATAAACTAAAAGTAATTTATGATGCAGCCCATAGTTTTGGAGTTAACTATAAAGACAAATCTATTTTTAATTATGGAGATGTGAGCACTTGTAGTTTCCATGCTACCAAATTGTTTCATACCGGCGAAGGGGGTGCAATGTTTGCTTCAGATAAGGAATTGCAGCATAAATTATTTTATAGTCATAATTTTGGACATAACGGACCGTTGGACTTTCATGGAGTTGGAATTAATGCTAAAATGTCGGAACTACAGGCCGCAATGGGTTTGGCGGTTTTACCGTATATGGCAGAAATATTGGGGCAACGGAAAGAAATTGTTGATTACTATAATAATAATATTGATTTTTCAAAACTTAAAACAATGATTATTCGGGAACATACAGAGTGGAATTATAGTTACTATCCTGTGATTTTTGAAACAGAAGGAAAGCTACTTCAAGCTCAAGATGCACTAAATCAAGTGCAAATTTTTCCCAGAAGATATTTTTACCCTTCCTTAAATACAATTCACTATACAAATGGCAGTACAATGCCTATTTCAGAAAGTATTGCCTCACGAGTTTTGTGTTTGCCGTTGTATACAGGTCTTTCGCAAAATGATGTTAAAACTATTGTTGATATATTAAATGTAGCCATTTCATGAAAATTGCCATTATGCAGCCATATTTATTTCCATATATTGGATATTTCCAACTAATAAATGCTGTTGA
The DNA here is from genome assembly GCA_947477885.1 of Bacteroidota bacterium. GTDB lineage: Bacteria > Bacteroidota > Bacteroidia > UKL13-3 > UKL13-3 > CANJUD01. Next base: position 272,145 of record CANJUD010000002.1, on the reverse strand, counting down.
TGAATTTATCATATATGACAATATTCAATTTACTAAAAAAGGGTGGATCAATAGAAATAGAATTCTTGTAAATGGCAAGGATGACTATTTTACCATTCCCCTAAAAAAAGATTCCGATTATTTAAATATTAATCATCGATATATATCGGAATCATATGCCAAAGATAAGACAAAAATTGTTGGTAGAATTTCAGAACTATATAAAAAATCACCTTATTTTAGTGAGGTATTTCCTTTAATAGAAGATATATTTTATTGCAGTGAATTAAATTTATTCGATTTTGTTTTTTATTCCATAAAAAGTATATCTACCTATCTTGATATAACAACCAAGTTTATAGTTTCTTCAACTATAACAATTGACCACTCATTAAGGTCGCAGGATAAAGTTATTGCTATATGTAATGCACTTAATTCAAAGAGTTATTTGAATCCAATTGGGGGCGTAGAACTATACTCAAAGGACATATTTAGTAATAATGGGTTGCAATTGAATTTTATAAAATCAAATCCTATAGAATACAAACAGTTTGCTTACGCATTTGTACCTTGGCTTTCTATTATAGATGTTTTGTTTTTCAATCCCAAAGAAAAGGTGCAAGCGTTTTTAAATGAATATACCATTATATAAAATTAAGTATATATACAATGTTTAAATGGAATAAGATAGGGAAAGTGTTTGATCCCAGTGAGCATGAAACCCCGGAGTGGATGAACGGATTTGCTCAAGCTCCCTCTGTTATAAAATTTGATAATTTTGTAAGGGTATATTTTTCATGTCGCCCAAAACCTGATTCTAATGGACAATATGTTAGCTATTCAGCATACGTTGATTTGAACAGAAATAACTTATTAGAGATAGTTGATATTTGTAAGGAACCTATTTTGGAACTAGGGAAATTAGGCACATTTGATGAGTTCGGAACCTATCCAGCTTCAGTAATAAGAGATAAAGAAAAGTATATAGTTTACTATGGTGGTTGGACGAGGTGTGAATCGGTACCGTTTAATGTTGCAATAGGGATAGGGATAAGTGATGATGAAGGGAAAACCTTCAAGAAACTTGGCGATGGTCCAATACTTTCTTATTCACCACATGAGCCATTTATATTAAGCGGGCCAAAAATTAGAAAGTTCAATGATGTTTGGTATCTGTATTATATTGCCGGAAGAAAGTGGATTTTGGATAGTGGGAAACCTGAACCGGTTTATAAAATCAGAATGGCAACCTCAGTTGATGGAATTAAATGGCACAAACATAACAGAGATTTAATAGCAGATAGTATTGAAGAGAATGAAGCACAGGCTAGTCCCGATGTCATATTTATGAATGAACAGTATCATATGTTTTTTTGTTATCGATACAGTACTAATTATAGGGGGCATGCAAATGGATATCGAATTGGGTATGCTTATTCAGATGATTTGGAAAATTGGACAAGGGACGATTCTCGGGTAGGAATTGACGTTTCAGAAGAGGGGTGGGATTCAGAAATGATTAGCTATCCCCATGTCTTCGAATTGGATGGTGATATATATATGTTTTATCTAGGAAATGGTGTAGGAAAATATGGTTTTGGACTTGCAAAATTAGAACTATAATCTATATATGAAAATGAAATGGATTAAAAGAGGAAAACTGTTCGATCCTACCTTGTATAGCTTGGCCAATGGGTGTAAGGAATTTGCCCAGTCACCTCAAACAATTGTTTTTGATGATTTTGTCCGCATCTATTTTTCCACAAGGAAGAAAGATGAAATAACAGGAAAATACCTAAGTTTCATTGCCTATATTGATGTTGACAAAGATTTGAAAACCATCCTTAATTCGTCCACACAAGATATAATTCCTTTAGGTGAATTAGGTACTTTTGACGAGCATGGAATTTTCCCAATTAATCTATTGAAAGACGGGAATAAAATTCTTGCATATACCTGTGGTTGGAATAGGAGGGTAAGTGTTTCTGTAGAGACCTCTATCGGCTTGGCAATAAGTGATGATGATGGAGTTACTTTTAAAAAATATGGTAGTGGCCCAATAATGAGTTCTTCTTTGCATGAACCCGTTTTAGTGGGCGATGCCTTTGTACAAAAATATGATAGTATATATCACATGTGGTATATATTCGGAACAAAATGGATGGCGGCTACGGAAATAGAACCTGAAGCAAGGGTATATAAAATAGCACACGCAACTTCTGTTGATGGGATTGAATGGAAAAAAGAGGAAGGAATACAAATAATTTCGGATAAGTTAAACGAGAATGAATGTCAGGCATTACCCACCGTTGTTAAAATAAACCAACGCTATCATATGTTTTTTTGCTTTCGCGAAGCAACTGATTTTAGAAAGAACGCTGCGAGAAGTTATAAATTGGGATATGCTTATTCCGATGATTTGAAAAACTGGACACGTGATGATGAAAATTCGGGAATAACTATAAGCCCTGATGGTTTCGATTCAGAGATGATGTGTTATCCGCATTTGTTTGAGATGGACTCGAAATTTTATCTCTTATATAATGGAAATGAATTTGGCAAATATGGATTTGGAATGGCAGAACTAGAGCAATAATGTTATGATTGACTATAAAGTAAAGCAAGCCTCACAAAAAGATTTATATTTGCATTTAGAAAAATGCAATCATTTGTTTGTACCCCCGCTTAGCGATATAGTGAATTTAAATGATTATGCCCTCAAATTGTTTGAAAAAGCATATACATTTGAAGCTTGGGATAAGACAGAATTGGTTGGGTTTATCGGTGCTTATTTTACTGACAGGCAAACAAATAAAGGCTTTATAAGTAATGTGAGTGTATTGGAAGAATATAACAACAAAGGCATCGCAACCCAGTTGTTAAACATGACAAAAGAATATGCAAAAAATAATGAATTCGATAAGATTGGATTAGAAGTAAATGCAAAAAATAGGAATGTAGTCGCATTTTATAAGAAGAATAAATTCGAAATCGAATACGAAAAAATGGATTCGTTATTTATGCAAATCAACATTGAAAAATAATTATAATATATTATGAGTAACCAAAGAGATTATAACCAAGAACTAAAAGACACTGCAGACCATAAGTATGCATACAGTTTCGATTTTGATGTAATGCATCACTATATGCTTAAATCATTTATTCCTTTTTTTAAGCAAGGCAATTTTTTAGAATTGGGAAGTTTTAAAGGAGATTTCACAAGAAAATTTATGCCATATTTCGAGGATATCACTTGTGTGGAAGCATCAGACGAAGCTGTGAAAATTGCACACAATGAGTTTGGTGATAAAGTGAAGTTTATTAATTCACTTTTTGAAACGGCCACACTGCCAACAAAATATGATAATGTAGTGCTTACGCATGTACTTGAACACATAAGCGACCCAGTAGCTGTTTTAAAACGTATTAACGACGAATGGTTAACAGATAAAGGTCGTTTTTTTCTGGTATGTCCCAATGCGAATGCACCTTCTCGCCAAATAGCAGTGAAAATGGGCTTAATCACACATAATTCGGCTATCACTCCTGCTGAAGCCGAGCACGGGCATCATATCACTTATACATTAGATACCTTGGAACGCGATGCAAAAGCCGCAGGACTAAAGGTAGTATATCGTTCAGGAATTTTCTTTAAAGCATTGGCTAATTTCCAATGGGATCGTTTGTTACAGACAGATATAATTTCAAAAGAATATCTTGAAGGTTGCTATCAATTGGGACAACAATACCCTGACTTGTGCTCAAGTATTTTTTTAATGTGCGAGAAAGGGTAATTACGTTATGAATTCCCCGCTGCTTTCAGTATGTTTGATTACTTATAATCATGCGAAATATATTCGTCAAGCAATTGACGGTGTATTGATGCAAAAAGTAAATTTTGAATGGGAATTAATTATTGCCGATGATTGCTCCAAAGACGATACCAGAGAAATCTTATTAGAATACAAAGAAAAATATCCTGATTTTATCAAGCTCATTCTGCAAGAAAAAAATGTTGGAGCAGCAAAAAACTGGATGGATTTGATCACTTCTCCCCAATCAAAATATATAGCGTATTTTGAAGGAGATGATTATTGGACAGATGAAAATAAATTGCAAAAACAAGTTGACTTTTTAGAAAAAAAACCGCAGTATGTTGGGTGTTTTCATAATGCTGATATCATAGAAAATGGTATTGCCGTTGCCCGATATCATGATTGGGATACCGATAGAGATATTGAACCCGAGCAAATAATTTTAAGAGGGGGAGGCATATATCCTACCGCTTCTTTGGTGTACCGAAACGTAATAAAAATTAAAGAAGCTGACTTGAAGTTTTATGCGGGCGATACTGTGTTGTTGTTATTGTTGCTTGACAAAGGTTCATTCTATTATATGCATGACAATAGGTGTGCATACAGAAAGCATATTCATGGAGCATTTACCTCACTAAGAGATAACCCAGTAAACAGAGTTGATTTTTTGGTAAATAATATTTTGCTATACAAGTATCATAGAAAGCATTTGAACAAGCGTTATAGTAATTATATAAATGATGCCATATTGGTTCAAGTTAGAAGAATATATAATATATATGGTTTTTATAGCAAAGAGAGCTTGATTATGTTCAAGCATTTGTCATTTAAAGATATCATACGCTTGTTTGTTTTTAAAATAAAATCCAAATACAAAAAAAAGCATTCAAAAGATATCTAATATAATTTACGGGTTTAATAAAATATTCAATTAATTTGGATATACCCACAAAAGGGGAGTTAACTTATTAGAAATCAAATTATTTTTGCATAAGATATTTATCGGTATTATTTTGCAACTTTTAAAGCACATATTACTATTTTCACTATGTTCCATACTATTAGTAGCGGCTAGGGCACAATGCCCTGCATTTGCAACATGATGATGAGAAGTATTGAATGAGACGAAACTGAGTAATTACCCGAAACCCCGTTATTGGCAAGATTTTTAGCGAATTGCTGGGGGGGGGGGGGGGTAGTATAGTCTTAAACACTATTTTAATGTGGTTTTTTTGGATGTTGTTTTCGGTTTTTAGCAAAAATTCGCAAGTAAGATTTTGCGGGCAATTATAGGAATGAAATGGATAGGGTGCAAAATATTTTTTTGCTGGTCTATTTTCAGCTAACAAAAAAATATCGCAAATCGGACATCGTAAATCGTATATCGTAAATCGTGATTCCCCCCTTATTTTTGCACCCATGAATTTACAGTTATCCGAAGAACATTTGATGATACGCCAAGCGGCACGCGATTTTGCTCAACAAGAATTGCTACCAGGAGTAATAGAACGCGACGAAACCCAAAAGTTTCCAACTGAACAAATTAAGAAATTGGGCGAAATGGGGTTTATGGGAATGATGGTGAACCCCAAATATGGTGGAGCGGGTATGGATACTGTGAGCTATGTATTGGCCATGGAAGAAATTAGCAAGATAGATGCATCCACATCTGTTGTAGTTTCTGTAAACAATTCATTGGTTTGCTGGGGACTTGAGACCTTTGGTAATGAGGAACAGAAAATGAAATACTTGGTTCCTTTAGCAAGTGGTCAGTGCCACGGAGCATTTTTGCTAAGTGAGCCTGAAGCAGGTAGTGATGCTACTTCGCAAAGAACCACCGCTGCTGATAAAGGTGACCACTATATATTGAATGGAACAAAAAATTGGATTACCTGCGGCAATACTGCAAGTACTTATTTGGTAATTGCACAAACTTATCCCGAGAAAGGACATAAAGGAATCAATGCTTTTATAGTAGAACGCAATAGCCCTGGCATAACACTCGGACCCAAAGAACAAAAGATGGGAATACGTGCAAGCGATACCCACTCAGTTATGTTTCAAGATGTGATTGTTCCTAAAGAAAATAGGATAGGGGAGGACGGTTTCGGATTCAAATTCGCTATGAAAACTTTGGGTGGTGGCCGTATCGGAATTGCAGCTCAAGCACTTGGAATTGCTTCAGGAGCTTTTGAATTAGCTGTAGCATATTCAAAACAACGTAAAGCATTTGGTACCGAAATTATGAATCACCAAGCCATCCAATTTAAATTGGCCGATATGGCAACCGAAATTGAAGCATCACGATTGTTATGTCTTAAAGCAGCTTGGTTAAAAGACCAACATCTAGAATACGCAATTGCTAGTAGCATGGCCAAACTCTATGCATCTAAAACTGCTATGGATGTAACTATTGAAGCCGTGCAAGTGCATGGAGGCTATGGTTATGTGAAAGAATACCATGTGGAACGATTGATGCGAGACGCTAAAATTACCCAGATATATGAAGGGACTAGCGAAGTACAAAAAATTGTTATTTCACGCGATGTTTTAAGATAGAAGCCCCATGGGCAACATATACAAACTTCTATTCACCCTAATTTTTTTTATACTGGCATATACACTGCCAGCTCAGTCGCCTTTGCAGTTAATGCAGGGGCAAAATCGTCAAAATCGTCATGCGGCTCGCGTCCGTCATGAACAAACCGAAGAGCAACCTTCAAAAAGACCTGATAGTTCAAATCATATTGCAATAAAAGCCATCAAGATAGATAGTTCCACAACGGATTCGGTATTGATGGTGTTATGCAATCCCTTCATGGCCTTAAGTAATAGAAATCCATTTAGGTTGGACGAAGATAATTTCGAACAGTTCGAACCGCCTGAAGGTTATATTCGTCGCCCGCCACCTCGCAATAATTTGCTTATATTTATCGTGGTTATCAATATCATGTTTGTGGTAGCCATCATCAAAATATGGAGCGAGCGTGAAATCTTTTCGATGGTGAACCAAGTGATGGCATCAGGCAACAAAACTTTTAGTTATGTATCGCAACAAAAAACGGCAGCAAGTGGAGTCAATTTGCAATTGCTGTTTTTGTCAGTATTAATTCTTTCTCTCGGTTATTTCTTGTATGGCGATACCAGCTTCATGTCCATCGATTTGGTGCCTGTTATTAAAATAGTGGCATTGATTACTTTGTTCTTTTTCATTTATTTGGTGAAAATGTTGGTGCATCATTTTATGCAATACCTGCTGCAAGTAGATAGGTTGGCTATTATAATGATTAACAATACTATCGTTGTTAATTTCCTCATGTTGCTATTAGCCTTCCCATTATTCTTAATCAATTATCTCAACTTTGGTCTAATTTCAGTGCAGCAATTAAATATTATACTGTTGATACTATTTGCAATATCTCTTATTTACAGGATTTTACGACAAACTCAGGGTTTATTGCCGGTGTTCCATTACCCCGCATTGTATCTTTTACTCTATATTTGCAGCTTAGAAGTTTTACCTTGGCTATTGGTGTATTTTTACTTTAGCAATTAAACAAAAACATCGAACTTGAAAAAAGTAAAAACAATTTTAGTGTCGCAACCCCGCCCAGAAGTGGACAAATCGCCACTTATAGATGTGGCGAAAAAGCTCAATTGCAAAATAGATTTCAGGCCTTTTATTCAGATAGAACCAGTTACTGTTCGTGAGTTTAGAAACCAACGAGCACCTATTTCGGATTTTACCGCCATCATTTTCAATTCTAAAAATGCTATTGATACCTATTTTGCTATTGCTACCGAAATGCGAACTGCGATTCCTGAGGATATGAAATTCTTTTGCATCAATGAGCAGGCAGCTAATTACATGCAAAAGCACTTGCAAGTGCGTAAACGCAAGTTATTTCATGCCGAAGGAACAGAAGCATCATTAATGAGCTTGCTAAAAAAGCACAGTTCCGAAAAATATTTTTTCCCTTGTTCTGATATCCGTAAAAATGATATCCCAGAATTTTTGACCAAACATAAAATCATTTTTAAAGAGGGCATGATATACCGCACCGTTTCAGCCGATCTTTCCGATTTGGCCGATGTATATTATGATATTATTGTTTTCTATAGTCCTGCCGATATTAAATCTCTTTTCGATAATTTCCCTGGCTACGAGCAAAAGGATACTAGAATTGCAGCATGGGGAAAAACTACTATTAAAGCCGTGGAAGATGCAAATCTAGCAGTTAACATTTCAGCACCCTCACCAGAGTGCCCTTCGATGGGACTGGCTTTGGAGAAATATATTATACTAGCAAGCAAAGGATAATTTTGTATATGCAGGCAACCTTTTCAACATTTTTTTTCTCAATGGTTAAAATTTGTTTAAGTCTTTCTCCGAAATATTCCATTTATAGTTTATAATTGCGGCGAAACTTGAGCAGCATCCATCTGAACATTATGCAAAAACTATCCATCAAAGCCCTAATTACAACCACTATTTGTTTGTTGCTAATTGGGAATGCAGCTAAAGCACAGCAGGATCCCTACTATGCTCATTTTATGTTTAATAAGCTTACCTACAATCCTGCATATGCGTCTAATAATATGCAAGACCATGTATGTGCAACTGTAGTTTACAAAAACCAATGGTTCGGTTGGCTTGGAACTCCTACCACATCTAACTTTAATGTTGCAGCCAATTTTGGTAGCAACGGTTATGGTTTAAACGTGGAGCAAGACCAATTGGGTTTTCAAAAGGGGATAAATTTCTCGCTTAGTTATTCTCGCAAAATTGAGTTAGCCAATCAGTCAGCACTTTCAATAGGTGCATCAGCAGGTATGGTACAAAAAGCACTTGACGGTACTAAGCTGCGCACTTTAACCGATCTTCAAAAAACAGCAAGCGGTACTGATCCCAGTATCCCAGCAACTGATGCTACCCAAAGCAAGCCAGATCTTGGTTTTGGATTATACTATACCAAGCAATCGTTTATGGGGTTGGATAATTTTTATGGCGGACTCTCAGCAACGCATCTTTTACCCGGCAAACTTACTTATGCTACAGGTGGATCAATCAATTTAAGAACCCATGCCCAATTAATAGCTGGAGGTGATATACAAATGGGAGCTAATGTTTTACAACCCAATATTAAATTCCGTACAGATTTAACCAAGACACAGTTCGAGATAAATGCGAACTATTATATCAACAATCAATATTGGGGTGGCGTTTCCTACCGTTGGGACAGTTATAAAATTGTATACCGCAGCGATGCTGTGATTTTGATGGCCGGATGGAAACCAAATCCAAAACTAAAATTCGGTATTTCTTATGATATTACTGTTTCTCGTTTGGGTCAATTTACCAATAGCTTTGGTACTGTTGAATTGATGGCCCAATATTGTTTCAAACTTGATTTTAAACCACCACCTACTAAAAAATACTACGATACCCGTCGTGCCAATGGTTGGCAACGATAATTTTTTTAAACTGAATATCAACCTATTAATAAAACAACAAAAATATAATTGAAGAGAAGGGCAATAAAAGAATGATTAGCACGTTTAGATATCAAATCTGAACAATCAGATCTAAAACACACCTTTTGATAAAAAAAACTTGCATTTTTGGTCGAATTACCTATTTTTGCATACTTTTCGACAACTATAAACTATACAAATGAAAAGATTAAATCTGTTCCTAATAATCGCAATAACCTTAACTTTAGGAAGTTGTGGCTTAAATGGAGATAATGGTGAATTGACAGGTGTTCCTGGTCGTCGCAAATGGTTTCATCAAGCCCCGATGGGTACGGTATATGTTCCAACAGGAACTTTCCACATTGGGCAAAGTGACCAAGACGTTCCCTTTACACAACTAGCTCAAAATCGCCAGGTATCTATCCCCGCATTCTATATGGATGATACCGAAATATCAAACAACGAATATCGTCAGTTTGTATATTATGTTATTGATTCATTAGCCCGCACTGAACAAGCACTTACTTATACTGACCCTGATGGTGTAGTATATCTTGATTATAATAAGAAAGTGAATTGGGCAGATGATACATGGGCAAAATCAAGGTACATGTACCAAGGAAATGATAAATACTATAACAGACCTCAGGTTGATGTTAGAACATTGAAATATGTGTGGTATTGGGAAGACCATGTTGGTGCAGCAGCATATACAACTGGTAACGAGTGGCACAGTAAAAACAGGGCCGATTATTTAATCAAAGAAGAGTTTATGATTTATCCTGACACTTTATGTTGGGTTCGCGATTTTACCTATGCCTTTAATGATCCTATGACCCGTCAATATTTCTCTCACCCAAAATATGACGATTATCCAGTAGTGGGAGTTAGTTGGCAGCAAGCCCGTGCATTTTGTCATTGGCGTTCACATCGCTTAAACAATTTCTTATACAATATTAACGAATACAGTCAAGAGCAATTCCGTTTACCATCAGAGAATGAATTTGAATATGCAGCTCGTGGAGGTAGAGACGGTAACATGTATCCATGGGGCGGACCTTATGTTCGTAATACAAAAGGATGTTTCTTAGCCAACTTTAAACCAGGACGTGGAGATTATATTAATGACGGAGGTTTTTATCCCGTAAAAGTTAATGCTTATTTCCCTAACGATTATGGTTTGTATTGCATGGCAGGTAATGTAGCTGAATGGACCAACACCGCTTATGCAGAGCAAGGTAACCAAATTACTAGTGACGGAAGTCCAGAATATCGTTACCGTTACAAAAAAGAGGAATCAGAAACTCAGAAGAAGAAAGTTGTGCGTGGAGGTTCATGGAAAGATATAGCTTACTATATACAAAATGGTACCCGCACCCAATATGAATATGCTGACTCGTCAAAGAGTTTTGTAGGTTTCCGTTGCGTAATGACTTATATCGGACGTTCTAATAAGGACAAAGAGTAATCTGCTTTTCTCCACCCTTACTAAATTACAGTTAAAAAAATTAACCATTTTTTCAATAAAATCCAATTCAATTAATCAATTTCTAACATTTAAAATCTAACCAAAAAAAATGAGTAACAAGACAAGTTTTTTCGAAAGTAAAGCAGGAAAAAGGATCATGGGTATGATCTACGGTCTCGGAGCAGCAGTAGTAATCGTAGGTGCATTATTTAAAATTACGCACTGGCCAGGTGCCGACCTTATGCTTATTGTGGGCTTGCTTACAGAAGCATTTATATTTGCAATATCAGCATTTGAACCTCCTCATCAAGATATCGACTGGTCATTAGTATATCCAGAACTTGCAGGAATGGAAACCAAAGACAAAAAAGCGACTGGCAGCATATCGCAGCAATTAGATAAAATGTTGGAAGAGGCTAAGGTTAGTCCAGAATTAATTTCTAGTTTGGGAACCAATTTGAAGTCGTTGGGTGATAATGTTTCAACCATGTCAGATATGACTCAAGTTTCAGTGGCTACAAGTAATTACGCTGAAAATGTTCAGAAGGCTAGTCAATCAATTGTAAGCGTAAACGATTCTTATATGAAGGCAGTTGAGGCCATGAATGGTTTAACTTCAGCTTCATCGAATTCGCAAGAATATGCTAAGCAAATGGAAAACATCACCAAAAATTTAGCTTCGCTTAATCAAGTTTATGAAATGGAGATTGCAGAATCAAATAACCATTTGAAAACAATCAATTCGTTTGTAGGCAATTTGAGCAATGTTGTTAATTCTCTTAGTGAGACTGAAAGCACTGCTAAACAAATCACAAGTGAAATCACCACATTGGGTAAGAATCTATCTTCACTCAATAGCATCTATGGCAACATGTTGTCAGCCATGAATGTTTCACGTAATTAAGTTCAATCATCACCATAGGGTAATTTAAAAAAAGGAGAACAATAAAATGGCAAGTGGTAAACAGAGCCCCAGGCAGAAGATGATTAACATGATGTATCTCGTGTTGATAGCTCTTCTAGCGTTGAACGTATCAGCAGAAATATTGAAAGCCTTTTATTTTGTGGAGGTATCCATGTTAAAATCAGGAAAAAATATAGACCAACGCAATATACAAATTTTAGGTGCTTTGCAAAAAGCAGTTGATAAAGAACCTGCCAAAGCAAAACCATTTATGGATGCTGCAGTTGAGGTTGACAAAAAAGTAAAAGCATATGTAAAGCATATTGATGATATTAAATTGTTCTTAGAAAAGGAAACTGGAGGAAGATTCGGTAAAGGCGAATCAAGCGAGGGACAATTGCAAGGTAGAGACAATATGGAGAAGCACGCTCATTACTTTATTAATGAAGGCAAAGGAGCTGATTTGAAAAAAGTTGTAAATACATTCAGCGCTGATTTGTCTGCTATTGTTCAGAAGATGAACATCGATCCTAAGAGTCTTTTATCATTAAAAGATGTGGAGGCTAATGACAATAAAGAATCGGGACACACATGGGAATCAGAATTATTTGAACATTCACCATTAGCAGCCGTTATTACAATTTTGACTAAAATGCAAAACGATGCTAAAAATGCAGGTTCAGAGGCAATGGCAGAATTAGCAGCGAAAATAAATGCAGCTGACTTTAAGTTTGATCAATTAGTAGCTAAGGTAATTCCAAAATCAACCATGGTATTAGAGGGTGAGAAATTTGAAGCTGAAGTAATACTTACAGCCTATAATTCAAAAGATCAGAATGCCATGACTGTAAATGGATCTCCCATTAAGGTTGAAAACGGAGTTGGTAAATTTGAACAGTCGTCGAGCGTAGGCGAACATAAATATACAGGTTCTATTACAGTTAAAAAACCTGATGGAGGAACTGAAGAAAAAAAATTTGAAGGAGAGTACGTTGGATTTAAAGCTTCTGCTACAATTTCAGCAGATAAAATGAACGTTCTTTATATTGGTTTAGAAAACCCTATTACGGTAGGTGTATCTGGAGCAAGAGCTGAAGATGTTGAATGTAGTTTCCCTGGAGCCACAGCAAGAAAAGTAAAACCTGGCCAATATATAGTTGAAGTTGGTAGTGGAGTTAAAGAAGTTAAAGCTACTGCAACTGTAAAAGGAAAGGCCATGGGTTCAATGACATTCCGTATTAAGAGTGTTCCAAAACCATTCCCGTTGTTTGGTAATAAAGAAAGCGGCAGAATTGCTCCAGGTGAGGTTGGATTGCAAACCATTATATGGGCAGGTTTAGGCCCCGAGTTTTTGTTTGATGGAATGAAATATACTGTAACGAAATACACTTTGGTTTATACCCAAAAAAGGCAAGATCCTAAGTTCTATACTGTTACAGGTGCTGCTATTTCTCAACAAATTAAAGATGCAATGAAGAACCCACGTAGTGGAGACCAAATACAAGTATCAGGTATTGAAGCGATGGGCCCAGGTAAAGTTGGTTTGGTAAGATTACCTTCAGCTATTGCGTTGACCGTACAATAAAAATTGCCCTTTGTCCCGATAGCTATCGGGATCGCTCAGGGTGAAAATGAAAAATAATCCTTCGACTCCGCTCAGGGTAGCAAGAATAAAAAAATAAAAAATAAAAAATACATATGAAAAGGGTTGCACAGTTTATTTTAGTTTGGTTGCTGGCTATTGAGGCAAATGCACAGATTATAAATAGTACGTTTGATCAATTTATATATAACCGCTCTTCAGTAAATGAGCGCGGTCTTATATATTGGCCCCACCTTCGCGAAGCAGATGTAATGTATTGTTGGCGTGTGGAACGTATGATAGATGTACGCGAAAAAATGAATATCTTGATGAACTGGCCTAAAAATCCACTTTCACATGTATTGCAAAATTCAATGAGTGAGGGTTATTTAACTCCTTACTTTTCAGATTCATTGGACAGGGTGATGACCATTGATGATGTGACTAAATTTACGAGCGATGAAAAAGTTTCTTTTGTACCGGATGATCCATCCGATCCATTTGGGCCTGGGCATGATTCTATCATACAGATTAAACTAAGTTGGGAAGATGGTATAAAACGTTATAAAATTATGGAAGATTGGATTTTCGATAAAAAGGAATCTCGCTTTTATAGTCGTATTATATATATAGCTCCCATGTTTATTAAAACAGTAAATGGAACACCAGCAGGTGAAATACCCGTATGCTATTTTAAATACCATGATAATACAGGTGCTGACAGTTTCTGTTTTCGCAATGTAGCTGTACATCAAGAATTATATAACAGGAGCAACGATGCTGCTAGATTAACGTATGACGATTTTTTCGAAATGCGTATGTTTAGTAGTTGGGTTTATAAGGAATCAAATCCATTTGATATGCGTATCAACCAATTTGATGAATTTAAAACAAGTCCTGTAAATGCACTGATAGAAAGTGATAACATTAAGAAAAAACTGTTTGAATACGAACACAATCTGTGGGAGTTTTAAGCTTGTTATAAAATATATAAAAAACCCTTTCGTATAAAAACGAGAGGGTTTTTTATTTTTGCCTATTTAGTAACTTGTTTCTGAATTATAAACTGATTTTATTACAGCCCCAAAACATTTGGGTGGAGCTTTTTTTAACATTTTTTTATATGTTAGACCTTCAAGTATATAAATCAGGCGTCAGCCATGGTTCGACTACGCTCACCACGGCATCCTTAATCTGGCGTTAGCAAACATCGTAAATCGTATGTCGTACATCGTAAATAAGTGGTGTGAATTTGGTTTATATTTTCCCGATAAATTTTACGGAACATATAGCATCTTTGCTCCCATATGGAATTAGAATTAAATAGGCCGCTGATTGTGTTCGACTTGGAAACTACAGGTACCAATGTTGCCACCGATAGGATTGTAGAGATAGGTATTGTGAAGATATTCCCGGATGGAAGAGAAGAAGACAAACGTTATTTGGTAAATCCAACTGTTCCCATTCCGCCTGAAGTTACGGCTATACATGGAATCACAAACGAAGATGTGATGAATGAGCCAACCTTCGCCCAGCTGGCAGGCGAGCTCAATGAATATATGAAACATTGCGATTTTGCAGGATTCAATTCAGTACGGTTTGATTTCCCACTATTGGTCGAGGAGTTTTTAAGAAGCAATGTGGATTTTGATAGCGACAGCAGAAAATTTGTGGATGTGCAACGAATATTTCATACCATGGAGCCTCGAAATTTATCAGCAGCATATAAGTTTTACTGCGATAAAGAATTGGAAAATGCACATACTGCTATGGCAGATACAAAAGCTACCTATGAAATATTGAAAGCCCAATTGATCCGCTATCCTCAAATCTCAAATCAGATTGATAAACTATCAGAGTTTGCTGGTAAGACAAATCTAGTCGATTTTGGTGGACGATTTATATATGATAACAATAAAGTTCCTTTGTTCAATTTTGGGAAGCATAAAGGAAAACCCGTTACTCAGGTTTTGCAAAACGAACCTTCCTATTACGACTGGATGATGAACAGTGATTTTGCGCTTGACACCAAACGGAAGTTGGCCCAAATAAAATTATTGATGTTGAATAAATAAATATGGGAAATGAAAAACACTTTAATGGCTCGCAAGCACTTAGTGATATAGTATTGGGCATGAGCGATGGCTTAACAGTGCCATTTGCATTGGCAGCAGGATTGAGCAGTGCTCTTCACGATAACAATTTGATTGTAACAGCTGGTTTGGCTGAAGTTGCTGCGGGCTCTATAGCTATGGGGTTGGGAGGATATCTAGCTGCAAAAACAAGTGCAGAACATTATAATAACGAACGCCAGCGTGAAGCCTATGAAATAGAACATATGCCCGAGGCAGAAGAACAAGAAGTTGATGATGCATTGGTAGTATATGGCATTAGTAAAGATACAAGACTTAAATTTATAGAAGACTTAAAACAAAACAAAGAAAACTACATAGAATTTATGATGCGCTTTGAGCTTGGATTAGAACGCCCCAATCCCAACCAAGCATATAAGAGTGGCCTAGTAATCGCACTTGCTTATGTGGCCGGAGGTATTATACCTTTAGTATCATATTGGCACACAAGCACACCCAATGATGGTTTAATATGGTCATCAGTTTCTACTGGAGTTGTATTATTGGTGTTTGGATATTTTAAATCGAAACTAACAGGGCAAAATCCAATTTGGGGAGCAGTAAGAGTTTGCTTTATTAGTGCTGTGGCGGCAGGGGCAGCTTATTTGTTAGCGAAATTTTTTGGTGGGTGACCTTGTATCCTCCATGAGAGCATAATCTTTGCATCTGTTTTATGATTGGTTTTAATTAAATCGAGACCACTTCCACTTTCGGCTTTATCAGTATAATAGGTTTGTGCCAAACGGAAATAAATATCAAAATTTCGCGAGTGGTGCCAGCGGGTCATTATATAATAGCGAGTACCCATTCCATAATAGGGTATGATAGAATATGAAAAAGGAACTTCGCTTTCATATGCATATATCCTACTATTAAAACTGGGCATATTAAAGAAAGCCATTCTGAGCGTGACTTGCAATTTTCGCCAATGTTTTTCTATATCCTGATAAGCCATCACTCCCTGTTCGTTTTTTTGATTCGTGTGACTATATAAGGATGCTTCTATCCTCGAACGCAGTTCAATTTGGCCCGGCAAAGCCATTTGCAAATTGAATCTGAAGTTCTGCCGTGCTTGGTCTTCGAGCGATGAAAGAACAGCACCGTTACTACTATTTAACTGACTCATTTTATACTTATGTCTGAAATACATGGATATCTTTTTCGATACCTGATAATCTAATTGATTAAGGTTGTCTGCACCATAGCTATTGGGCACATCGGCACTTGAGGTAATCCATGGATAGCGATAAAAATCTATATAACTATTTAAGGTAAATCCTCTTCCCACTTTATATATCCAACCAGTATATAATCCTTGCTCGTTTTGATTGTCGGTGTTTTCGCCAATTGCATTGGATAAAATTGGCTGAAAGTTTTTGGCATAATGACGCATCATGATAGCCACATCCAGTTTATTGGTTAAGCTGACCATCAAAACATGATAGCCGGCTACCCCGCCATTTTGGTTAATACTTAACTCGCCGAACAAAGTATAATTACGTTTTGTATATCGGTAGTCCGTTCCAACTTTTATATTATTTGTTCCCTGAAATTTATATATATTGTAAGGCTTGTATTGGGGAGCGAAAGCCTGCCCATAATTTATATAACATATATTAAAACCAATTTGGAAATTATACGTTTTGTAAGTTAGATTACCACCAAGTGCATTACGCAGCAGTATGTCTTTTCCAGCTTGTTCGCTAGCGGTGCGATGAAAGCCCGTGCTTACCAAGCCTGCAATACTCCCTGATTCATTGGCAAAAGTATCCTGATTTGCAGAGCCATCCAAACGCTGGCGTGATGCAAATGCGGTTACCCACCAATTGCCAAATTTAAGTGTGATGGCACTACCACGCATAAATTCATTTTCATTTACTGAACGGTAAGGTCTAATGCCATTATAGTTTCTTTTTAAGTTTAAAACCATAGCCGATTTGCCAAATGCCAATCCGCTGCCACAAGTAAGTCCTTGACCTAAGGTAATATTGAAATCGCCAATTACCCATTTTTGTATATGTTTAAATCCTCCAATCATTATATGTGCAGAGTTGAAATCGAAACCCTGTTTATTTGCGCCTTTGCCAAATTGTTCTCCTGCATCTTTTTCGCCCAAGTATGATATACTTATTTTATCGGAAAATGAATAACGATAACGCAAAACTGAACGAACCGGAGACCCGGGATAATAACTTTTGCCATCAGTATCGTTTGCTACTCGGCGGCGTTGACCTTCGTTTTGTTCGGGTTGTATTTGGTTGAGCCAATTGAGTTGGTGCGAGCCACTGGTAAGCAAACCTTTAATGCCAGTTCCTTGCGGAAGCCAATCTTTTTGCACCATTACAAATGGTTGTATACTTTTAATAGTTGCCACATCGAAACCGGGAACAACTTGCAGCTCTAATACAGAAAGGAGATTGCCGAACTTGGCAATATGAGCCTGTAAGTTATTAATTTGAATATCGGTAAGCAAACCAAGCAACTCTAATTGCTGACGGGTGCAATGGTTCAGTTCTATTTTGTTTTGGGCAAACTGTCTAAGCTGTTCGGTCCATTCATTTACATCGGCATTGGTGCTTTGGTTCTCGGTAAGTTTTTCTATTAGTTGCTGCTCTTGCTGCATGTCATCATCCTCGGTTTGGGCAAAGATGGGCGTAGCAAATAATAAAACGATGAAAAGAAAAGCGATACGTTGCACTGGGCAAATTTAGTAAGGAAAGATAAAAGTATAAAGATAAAAGAAAATATGAATTAGAAGAGTATTCACATTCAATCCCTTTACCGGTAGCTGCGAAGTAATGATTGTAGACCTCTTCCCGTGCCTGTCCTCCATCACTTCCATTAGTGTTGCACGATTGGCTGCGTAAAAGGGCTGGAGTGCAAAATCACCGAGTATCAGCAGTTCCTGCTGTAGCCATCTCACGCACATACGAGCCATCTGCCTTTGCCATTTTGAGGTGGGAGATCAGCTTGCTGGTATTGACATATAGCACCTTAAAACTTAGATGGGCAGGCCTGGTGGACGATAGCGGATGCCAGTAAGCTTTTGCCCGTGCCCGTTGGCCCGGTGATCAAGATATTCTCGCACCGCTTGATAAACTCTGCGTTTGCCGCACGGTGTATTCGTTATTCCTTAATCACTTTGGTTACTGAAATTCTCTTTTTACCTTTTAATAATTCAACAAAATAGAGTCCATTATTCAAGTCAATTAAATTTAGTGAATTGTTTGTAATGTTAGCTATTCTAAGTACTTTTTGCCCATAAGTATTATAAACAATAATCTCATCAGCATTAATTTCTTTGTCCCATGATACAATTGAATTTGTCGGATTTGGAAATAAGGTTGTATTCGATAAACCCAACCCATCGTTGATAACTGATAAAATTCCTCCGCGGGTTATATCCACTTCAATGCCATGGAAAATATCTTCAATGCCATCCGTATTTACTAGCATAAAATCCGAGCCTAATATACCATTGTGATTTATAACAGCATTGTGTAAAACCACACCCACTGTTTTCCACTGATTATCGCCAATACCTGTAACAGTTAATGCCGTTTGCAAGCCATTCGTATTATAATATTTAAAAGCCCAAGTTGAGTTTTGGTTCTTGTCAAGCCAAGTAATTTTGAATGATAAACTATCAGGAAGTGCAAGGGAAAATAGGCTTTGATGGAATTTGAAATACATAGCGTTTTTGCCACTGCTGTTCTCAAATGACCGTGCAAAACGGTCATACATAGATGAAGTTGAGTCAATAACTCCACGAACTCTGAAAAGACCTATGGAAGTAGAATCAGGGTTTATCTGCGTTATCCATCTTTCGTAATTACCTTCCTCAATATTCCAGCCAGCATCATTGTATCCTGTTTGACTGGCACGCTGATAAACCTGTCCTTTTGTGGCCGCATACACATCATCCATTTTAGCACCTCTTGCAGCATAGGCAGCACATATGGCTGTATAACGAGCTTGATTTGATTGACTTGCATTACCGAACTTAGCTACAGAAAATTTATTGGTATTAGCTGAATTTAAACCTTCGTGAAAAATAGTGTAGGCTGCATTTGCAGTAGTAGGATAAATTTGCCCAGCATACTTGTTAAACATTCTGAAAATGCTATGTAATTTGGGTTTTACCTGTGCTTCATTTAATGCACTTTGCGTTACAAGCCAAACAGAAAGCCCCGTATTAAGTCCACTGATAGCACCCCAATAAAAACCCAAGGGAACATTTATTTGGTATACTGGACCCTTCCAAGTTTGGTCTTGTTCAGCTGCAGAAAATAGTTGTAAGTTCTGGGGGTTGATGAGATATTGTGTCCGAGTGTTTTTGTATGTAAGTTCATCTGAAAGATGATGGCCTCGACCATAGGCACCACCTTTAATTCCAAAGCCATAAGTAATATTGGTTAAAACCCATTGCCATTCGTTGGCGTGGTCGGCTGAGTCGATGCTATTGAAAAGAAGACCGATTTTATTGCTGTTATTACCTGTGTTAAAGTTTAATCTAAATTTTTCAAATGTATTTAATCGAAATGCACTCCAAGTTGAATCTGAAATATTGTATAAAGTATCAAGCGGATTTCCTTTGTATGCAACTTCGTCACCAGTGCAACCAGTCTTTACTTGAACATAAGCAATGCGACTAAATAAGTTTGCAGGTAGCGTTCTTAAAAAAACACCAAAACTATCTATTAGTTTAAAATAATAGTGTTTGTAATCTGAATCCAAGTAGTAGGGATACTTTGTCCAACCAGGATGTTGTGTATCATCCGTAATTACGCTAGGCACTCCATTTACATAAATCCATGCTGGTGCATCAGGACCAACACCAACACTTATGTTTACCATTTGATCGTTAGTATATGCTGTTTGTAAAATAGCTTGAATTGCAGACCAATCATAATGTCCTGAGTCAATAGCTTGAACATCTTTCCAAAAAACATCTGCACTAATACCTCTTAAATAATTATAAGCTGTATCTTTTGAAATATCAAATGCATTTGACCTGTCCCAAACCCCATATGAATTTAATGGCAAGATGGGTGCTTGAGCATTTACATGTATGGTAGAAAATGCAATTGTAATTGCTGCTAAAAAACAGTTTCGGACTGTAGTTATTGATTTATTCATTGTTTATATAAGTGATTTCTCTGCAATAAGTTTATGAATATATTAATTTCACTTTGACGTATAGTTTTTATAGAGGTTTAATTATTCATTTGTTTAATTAAAACTTACGTTTTCAAAAGTTAGAAAATCTTTTACTGTTGTCCATTTTTTATTATAATATCTTTCATTGTCATATTTTCGAAAAATAATTCTACCTTCCATTATATCTCGCATGTATTGCATTCCTTGCCAAGCAGGATACAGTTCGGTTTTTGAAGGTGAAAAGAATTTGGTGAGTTTGATTACTATATTAAAAAGACCAATACCACCGGGCCTGAATAGTTTATAATTATTACCTGTAATTTCAGTTAGCAATTTCACGAAGTCATTGCATGATAGCGTGTCTCCAGCAATTCTCAAAAACCGAGGTGTTGTTTCATCCAAAGCGGCCTTAGCAGTATATTCAGCAATATTATAGGTGGTTGTAAATTCTATTATTTGATCTGGATTACCCCAACAAAGAATGCGTTTTTGTTTAAACATAATCAAGGGCATATCTGTGGTTAGCAATTCCATAAATGGACCATTAAATATGGTGGTTGGTTTTATAGGAGCTTTGTCAAGGTACTGATGAAATTCTCTTCTTAAATCTAAATTTCTATTTGTACCTACCTTTAAATTTGTAAAGTCACTTGAGTAATCGCTTGGAATAAATCTTGGCACATTTGCTTCCACTGCAGCATCTAGAAAGATTTTTTGAGCATCTACAACTGTTTCTCGTAAACCAGCTAAAGCAGAGACCATACATATTGCACCGATGCAGTGTTTTGCTATTTCCAATTTATTGCTTGTATCAACTTGAAATACGTTGACACCTTTAAGTTCTAACTCGTTTATTTTCTTTTTGTCAGTTTCTAATCGAACGATTGCTCTTACTTCTGCTCCTTGAACTAATAAGGCATTGACAATTTTACCTCCAAGATTTCCGGTAGCACCTACCACTACAATTATTTTCTTCATTTTTTATTGATTTTAAAAGTTGATCACCATTTAATTTAGCCACCATATAGCTCCATTTAATACTGTTGCAAAACTTACCCATAGCAAATAGGGAAGTTGTAGTGCTGCGGCGAATCGATTAATTTTATTGAACGCAATAATCATAGTTAAAATGCTTATCCAAATCAAAATAATTTCAATAAAAGCCAATCCTATTAATTCAAATTTGAAAAACAGAAAGCTCCATAAAAAGTTTAATGAAAGCTGAATAATGAATATGATAATTGCTTTTCTTTTTAACTCTTTTATTGGTGATTGAAGAATAAGAAAAAAAGAAATTCCCATAAGCAAATAAAGCAATGTCCAAACGGGGCCAAATAAATAATTTGGTGGATTAAAAAACGGTTTGTTCAATTCCATAAACCAATTGTTTATTCCTGAAGAAGTGGCTATACCTGAAATTGCACCTATAGATAGCGTGAAGAGTGTGCAACAGAATAGTTTTAAATATGTATTCATTTTTGATTTTTTTTTTAAGAAACTCCATTCCAAATTTAGGATTCCTTAAAGTGAATCAAGAAATTGATTGGCATGCTTTAAATGATTCTGTTGTTTTGTTTCGGACATTTTATCAAAGGTTCTTACCAACATTCCCAATCTAGGATTTTGCAAAAAGAAATTCCGATGGGTATGCATAAATCGCCAAAATAATCCATCCCATATTTGTTGCCAAACGCCCTTTTTGTAGTCACTCATTTTTATTAAATAATTGCTGCCGCTAATATAGGGCTTAGTAGCCATCATACCTCCATCAGCAAACTGGCTCATGCCATAAACATTAGGAACCATCACCCAATCATAAGCATCTATAAAAAGCTCCATAAACCAACGGTAAACTTCATCAGGGTCAAATTCGCACAACAACATAAAATTCCCCAATACCATTAACCTTTCTATATGATGACAAAACCCTGTTTCTAAAACTTTTTTTATGGTAATGTCCAGCGGTTCTATTCCTGTAGTTCCGTTCCAAAAAGAGGCAGGTATTTTACGGGTAAAACCCCAGTAGTTTTTCGTTCGTTCTTCACTGCCTTTCAATTCGTAAACTGCTCTTATAAATTCTCGCCAACCTATCATTTGCCTTATAAAACCTTCTACAGAATTTAGCGGGATTTTTTCATCGTTTGCATACTGCAATGCTTCATCTATAATAAATTGAGTGGTAAGCAAACCGGCATTGAGCATGGGTGTTAACACACTGTGATGCAAAATATTTTCATTTGCCACAATGGCATCTTCATATGCTCCAAATTCCGAAAACCTTGATTTTAAAAAAGTTTGGAGCCAGTTTTTACTTTCGGTAAAAGTGGTTGGATAAACAAAATTTGTGTTTAACTTACCATAGTTGTTGGGGAAATATTTGTTGGTATAGGCAATAGCTTCTGTAAAGAATTTATTTTGTTCTAAAAAATTAACTTTAGGAGGCGTTTTTCCTTTGGGGTATTTTAAACGATTTTCCTCATCAAAAGACCATTTTCCTCCAACTGGATTGTTGTTTTTTTCTAATAAAATAGTTCTGCTTTTACGCTGGTGCTTATAAAAATCTGTTTGAAACATTCTTTTCTTATTTAAAAAGTAAGCTTCTATTTCATCGAAAGAATTAAGAAATAACTGAGTAGCATGTTTTGTTTTATTAACTTGATGCATATTACATGTTTTGCTAATCCGTTGCTCAAGCCAGCAGTCGGTTGTATCCATGTATTCGAAAGAATTTATTTCTTGTGTTTTCAAATAAGCAATCAGATTTCTTATATCAGCTAGCTCACTTGTTGAATCGATATAAATAACCTTTATATTTTTTGATTGAAGAAAGCTTTCATAAAACTTCATGCTTGCCCTGTGAAAAGCAATTTTGCGTTTGTGAAAATTATACTGTTTAAAAAACAATATCTCTTCCACCAAATAAATGGTATCACATTTTGAAATAAGTATATTGTTTTCAAATAATTGATGTGGAAATATGATTCCTGTTTTACTCATTTTTTGTTTTTGTTCATTTTACATTTATCACTGCAGTATTTTACTTCGTCCCAAATTTTCTCCCATTTTTTTCGCCATGCAAAGGGTCGTTGACAAACCATACAAATTTTAGTTGGCAAGTCTGATTTTTTTATCCTTTTCACTGTTGCTTTTTTGTTTGCTTTTTGAGTTGAATGCTGATGAACTATTCACATGTTTCTTTAAAATTCTTTTGCTTTCTTTTCTCACCTCATCCGTTTTTTTGAAACTCCAAATAATATCACTTGCTGCTTTACGGGTGGCTTCTATATCAACAATTGGATTAGGATAATCTTTACCAATAATCACCTGATATAAATTTTGTTCCATCAAACTCATTTTCCAAGGCTCATGTATTATTGCGGCCGGAACTTCTCTTAATTCTGGTATCCATGTTTTTATAAATATACCTTCTTCGTCGTGCTCTTGTGAGTTTTTAATTGGATTGTAAATACGAATGGTATTAATACCTGTTACACCCGATTGCATTTGCAGTTGCGGATAATGTATGCCAGGTTCGTAATCCAAAAAATTTCGGGCTAAAAAATGCAATTCCCGCCAGTCTTGCCAAAGGTTAAAAACAAAAAATGAAACCACCATGGCTCGCATTCTAAAATTAATATAACCCGTTGAAGCCAAACAACGCATACAAGCATCTACAATAGGAACTCCTGTTGTTCCGGTTTGCCATGCAAGAATGTAAGCTTCATTTTTAGGTTTCACTAAAGTATTATATGCACTGTTTACATTCTCAAATTCCATGCGGCATTCGTCTTCAAATTTTTGCATGAAATGACAGTGCCAGTGTAAGCGAGAAACAAAATTTGAAATGGCTCTTTTATTAGTAGAATTTGGATAATGCTGCATAGTAAATTGGTATACCATTCGCATACTAATATTGCCATAACTAAGGTAAGGCGAAATTCGGCTGCACCCTTTGCGACTCAATAATGGTTTAGATATATGTTTGGAATAGTTAACATAGCGTTCTTTTAAAAAACTTTGCAAATATTTCCATGCATTGGATTCCCCGCCAGGCTGAAATACTCGATTATTGGTGGTGATTTCAGCAGGCAGCTCAGGTCCTTTTAAATGGCTATAAAGCCCGTCACTCAGCTTTAATAAATTCCAATTTTCTTCGTCAACCAGTTTAGGTGTTTCCTGCATTTTTTGTTTCCAAAGTTGCTCCCAAATTTTTCTAGATTTTAATTTTCTCACTACGCCGTTATGCTGGTATTCTTTCCATTCAATGTTGTTATTTAGGCAAAATTGTTGGACTGCAATATCTCTGTTGTAAGTTAATTTATTACCGATTTCCTGATGCGAAAAAATATTTTTGATACAATAATGTTCAGCAAGTTTTTGGAATACATTGTATGCTTCATTGTGAAAAACATATACCTGTGAATTCAAATCACGAAGCTTTGATTGCATTTCCAGCAATGATTGATGAACAAATCGCCAATGACGAAAATCGCTATCATCGTAATTCATTACAGAAGGCTCAAAACAATAAATCAGTAGCACCGGAAGACTTTGTTTTTGAGCAACGTAAAGCGGTTCGTGATCAGTAAATCGCAAATCTCTTTTAAACCAAACAATAACAATTTCCTGCTTCAGGCTATTTTCCACAAGTGTATTTTAATTAAACTTTTATTCAGGTTTTGCATACTTCAACCTTCCAATTGGCTTTGAAACAAAGTAAGCATCAAGTCCCTGACTTAATAATACTTCAGCATCTGACAATGCAATGAACCCATCCTTCCCAACCAATGATTCACCTATTTCAATCTGTATCACACTGCCAATAATTAGTATAGTACCATTTAATGTAATGGGTATGGTTTGTTCCAACTTCATAGCAATTTTTACCACCGCATCTGCCACAAACGGTGCAAAATTATTATGATACAACTCTTTAAAACCTACTTTGTCAAATTCAGAAACACCTTTTTCATAACGAGCTGATGTTTGATGAGCTTTCTCATATTTATCGGCACGAACGTAGTTTAATGTATATTCTTTTGTATCAAGAATATTTTGTAAGGTATCTCTTTGCACACTGTCTGGTCTGCTTATCAAGCCAAACAAAGCCGGGCTTGCACCAAGATGTATCAGCGAATTAAAAATAGCAAGGTTTGTTTGACCTTCCTTAGACTTTGTGCCAACCAACACAGCTTGCCGAAACCCTCCCAGTGAATTGATAAATGCAGTTCGGAAACGTTTTTCTAAGTTTTCTATATCAGCTTTATTAAAAATCATAGATATTTTTTATTTTAGATGTTTTTCTATTTTTTTCCAATACGAAAAAAACGATGGAAAATACCCTGAAACCTCCGCTGCAATAAAATCTCTTTCTTCTATATTTCCAGTATATCCAATGTTTAAAGGATGTTCTTTGTAATAAATATTTGTAAGGTGATGCTCCTTAACAAGCGAATCAAATGAACCCGCATACAATTGTAATCCTTGAATGTTTTTACTCAATGCCAGCATAAAATCCACGCATTTTTTACTAACAGGATAAGCTTTAAAAAAGTCGGGTTCTAGTAATAATATTCTGTTGGCCGGTTCATCTGAGTGCCACAGTGGATCGAGGTTATAGTAATTATAAATGAAGGCAGGTAAGTTGGGGTCAATAGTTAGCAATGCTGTTTCTGGCAATGTCGTTTCAAGAACTAATTTTTGTGTAGCTAAAAGTGCAGCAGGTGTTTCCAATTGTTCTAAAACTTCATACGAAGTATCTAAAAATGTATTTGTCTGATTCGTGTGGGTGTACTTGTTAATGTTTTCCTGATTGGCAAAATATTTTTTGCTGCTGTTTGCTGCTGCCACCCATTGCCAGCTGCAAGCATTGCTTGCCCAGTCGCCATCCAGCAAATGATAATACATCCATTGCGCAGGTTGCAACCAATGTGATTTGGCAATGTTACATACAACCGAAGCGGTATACATTCGGCAATGGTTGTGCATGTAGCCATTATTGTATAGTTGGTTAATGGCATTGTCAATTCCTGTAATGCCGGTTAGGGCATTAACAATTGCTTTGGGGATTTTACTATTTAAAACAATATGTTGTGGTTGTTTAATTTCCTGATTCAAATTTTTGACTTGACCCACCCGTTGAAAATAATCGCGCCAGCAAAGCTCTTTTACAAAAGATGCTATTTCTGAAATTTTATATCCTTTAGCTAACAACTTTTCAAGGATTTGTTTTGTGCTAATTACACCTCGTGAAATGTAGGGTGATAAGTAAGTAACATCACCATCTACGTAATTTCTGGTTTTGCCATACTTCAGTGGATCTAAGTGTTCAATTTTATCAATTATTGTTACATAATCAGTGATGAATAGCTTTTCCATCTAACGCTTACTTATTTTATTCATAGAAATAGAATTTTGGCGGCTGCATTTAAATCGGCTTATATCAGCGTTTCTTTTAAGTAAATGTTTTTGACTAACACCACTATTTACTCTCTTTCTCCACAAATTAAAACTACTGCGTTTTAACTCCTTTCTCATTAACAGAATAACATCTGCCTCCGAAAAATTAAATTGTATTTTAATTGCTTCAAAAGTAGTTCGGTCTTCCCATGCCATTTCAATTATTCGGTCGATATCTTTTAGCTCCATCTGTTCAATATTTTAAAATTGAGTTCGCTTCCAATTTACTGTAACTGGCGATCCTTCGGCAATAATTACAGAATCGGGTTTCTGGTTGTTTAAAAAGGAAAAATCGTTACCATACATAGAAGTAAAGTCGCAGTGAATAGAATAATCGATCACTTTATTCACTTTCCATCTGGGATGATTCACTTTGTATTCTTGAGATCGTTGGTTATTTATTTTTGTATATCCATAATAATGTTCAAAAATAAATTCCTCAATACTTCCTGGTAACATTTGCTCCTGTTCTGTCATAGTATTTAGTGCCAGATGATTCCAGTTCTTATTTATTTTCCAATCATACCTAATGTTTTTTTTAGTGGTATGCTTCATGATATGGTTTTTTGTAGGAATAGAAATATAGTGTTCGTTGTATAATTTATTTGCAAGCCAAGCTACCATCTTATAAGGAACTGTTTCATTAATAAATACAACACCTCTTTTAATTATATCTCCTTCAATTCTTTTTACATAAAAACGTAGATTTATTTCTTCAAAGGTTCCTAAAAAAGGGATTGGGATTTTAAAAAGACTGGTTTGTTTAAACATAAAGCCAACGAGACTCACGTAGGTTTGTTGTCATAAAAATCGAGTTCGACACCTTTCGGCAAATACGGTTTTAGAACCTCTGCATTTACGGCATAATTTGCCATTATTAAATTTTCCCAACGAGCAGATAAAAAAGTATCCATCATTTATTGATCCATTATTTATTATTCAAATATCGAACACTTTGAATTTGTATCGATCCAAAGTGTTCCATACAGAATTTATTTAAATTCTATACTTTATTCCTAAAACTAGAAAACGATTTTTGAGTATTTAAATCTTAAATCATAAGATATTACTTACTTTTCCTTTTTCCAACTTCTGGAATTGAAAAGGCAAATCCCAATCCAAAAAGCAGCGTAATTAGGCCAGCGAAATAGGGTATAAAATCAATCATTTTTTGAGTTATTAATTAGTTTAAGGTAAATTCCAAAGGCTAATATGGAAGGAACCCATATGCCAATAAAATTTCCATCTGCCTTTTCTCCTTTAAAATAAAGTATCTCGGAAAATATTAATGATAATAGTGCAGCAATAAATAAAAGTTTATCTGCGGTTGTAAATCTTTTAAACATATTTTTTAATTATTTTTTTTTGTTAAAATATAGGAATCATTATTAGTAACATTTGTCAGTCTTAAAAGTTTGTAATTAATTTATAATTTTATTGTCGACACACCTCCATCAACATGTAAAATTTGTCCAGTTTTCCAACTAGCCTTTTCAGAAAGTAAAAATTCAGCCACGTTGGCAATGTCTTCTGCTGTTCCAATTCGTTTTAATGGCTGTCGTTGAGCGTTTGCATCCCTTTTTGCTCATTATTCACGAATGTAGCAGCAAGCGGCTTATCAGTTAATGAAGGTGCGATACAATTTATTCTTATTTTGGAGCATATTCAGCGGCCAACGCTTTTGTTAAACCTTCTATTGCTCCTTTTTGATGCAGCTACTTGTGAGTGAAATGGGGACACCAACGTGGACAATACCAAATAAGACGAGTAACCCTTCGCCTGCCGCTAAGCACAGGTTTGCTCAGTGCAGGCTGCTCAGTGTAAACCTCATAACATAAACATAATTGATTTGATTAGAAAGCCGGTTGGATAGTCGGCTTTTTTATTTAATAGTAATGTCACCTCTTTGAGGTTTTTATTGAATATATAATTGTACTATCTTCGCAAATTATTATAAACATAAAATGAGATTTATAAAACATATATATATCATCCCCTTGCTTGTGTTATTGGCTTGTGGTGGAAATAATGAAACACCCAAAGTAAATGAAGAAGCCATGCAATATTGCGACAGTGCAATGATATTAAGCAGTACAGATGGAATTACTAGTTATGAAAAAGCAATAGTATTACTTGATAAGGCAACTGAATTAGATACAAATTATTATCTGGCTTATTGGAATAAACTTCCCTTATTAACCGAACTGAAACACTACGATAAAGCACTCATTGCTGCGAAAAAATTGATTAGAGCCAATCCCACAAATCCAGATATATATGTTACCATAGGAACACTATATGAAAGATTGGAAGATACAGTTTCTGCTACAAAGTATTATAATAATGGTTTGGAATTATATAATAAATATTTGGATACCATGACTTCTCAAACTCCCAATTATGATATGCTTTTAATGAATAAAGGAATCACACTTGTAATGATGGGAAAAGACAAAGAAGGCAATAATCTTTTGAAAAAGATATATGATAAACAAACCGACAAGGATTTTAAAGAAATGTTATTGGGATTTATGAATAAGAGTAAGGTTGAAATTATGGATAGGTATCAGCCGAAATAGTATCAAGTAGCTAGTAGCTAGTAGCAAGTATCTGGCGTCAGCCATTTATCATTTATCATTCCTCACTCACACTGATTATTTTTTACATTTTAATCCAATCAGATGTGCCCAACCACAGCCTTCTTCAAAATTGATATTATCCATATTGGCTAATATTCCGCATTTGTTTTCAATTATCAGTTTGCCTTTTCCCCCTATAATATGATAGAACTTAAAGTTTCCTTCTGCATTAGTATATGCTGTGTCACTGCTAAAAATAATGCAAGTGGAGTCGATTCCTTTTTGATTATTGAGGTTGATTAATTTGCCTTCTACTACTTCTGTGGTTGTATCGAAAGCTACTGTTTTTTCAAAAGACAATATTTTGTAATTTAAGGAATCATTCTTTTCTGTTTCGCAATTGCAGCGGGTTTTAGTTAGGTTGTTGCTGCATGAAATAGTTAAGAGCATTATAAATATTAAATTAAGTTTTATCATAACTATTTTAGTATGTATTTTTTATTTTACTTTTTTTTCATAAGTAAAAAGCATATCAGGCTTCATAATAGTGGTATCTATTTTATATCTTTCTATATAGTCTTTTGAGCCCAGATTTAAATAGTTAGCTTTATATAAAGTAGTTTTATTCTCCTCAATTCGTAATTTTTCAAATAATGGTTCAACAGCATTTATAAATTCTGTAAAACCATAGTTTTCAGGAGATTTTCGTGCGAAAATTATAGAACATGTAAAGTCCGTCAGTTTGTTATTGTAAAAATTAAAAAACAAAGCAGGTAAAGCATCAGTCTTATTTATTGATAATAGGTCTTCCCCTACATTCATATAACAGGAAATCCCAGTATCACCATTACCTATTCCTCTATCCATAGAGTTATAGTCTCTACTTAAATGTATTATCTTTTTAACGGAATCTTTTGTCTGCCCTATAAAGAGTTTATATTGTAAAGCTTTGTAATCAATAGTTTGATTTTGGGGAGTGGGGGTATTATCCTTTGTATTAAAAGAGCAGTTTATAATAAATGTAAATGATATAATAATGAGAAGTGCTTTCATTCTTGATACTCGATTCCGCAATCTGAAGCCAGACGGCAATAGAATATGCATTTATATATTTACACTAAAAATCCAACTGAAGCAGCGACAAATACTTGATACTAGCTACTAGCTATTTGATACTAAAACAACCCATTAATCTCACCTTCCACCTTCGCTATAATTCCACCTAAATCTTCTTGGTTATCTACAAAATTTAAGTTGTCGATATCTATTACAAGTAGTTTGTTTTTATAGGTGCTAATCCAGGCTTCGTATCTTTCGTTGAGGCGTTTTAAATAATCGAGACGGATATTGTCTTCGTAATCGCGACCACGTTTTTGTATATTGTTTACTAGGGTAGGGATGGTGCCACGCAAGTATATCAATAAATCGGGAGGTTTGATAAACTGGTTCATGGTTTTGAACAATGACTGGTAGTTTTCAAAATCGCGTGTGCTCATCAAGCCCATGGCGTGCAGGTTGGGAGCGAATATGAATGCGTCTTCGTAAATAGTGCGGTCTTGTATAATAGTAGTTTCGCCATCGCGAAAATGTTGTACAGTATTAAAACGGGCATTTAAAAAATATATTTGCAAATTGAACGACCAGCGTTGCATATCATCATAAAAATCGGAGATATAAGGATTGTCTTCTACATCTTCAAAATGCGGGTCCCAGTTATAATGTTTTGCCAATATAGTGGTGAGTGTGGTTTTGCCTGAACCAATGTTTCCTGCAATTGCGATATGCTTATTTTTTTTTGCCATGGGTATTATTTGAGAATGGTATTATATATAGGTTTTACGGATTGTTAAATATACATTGCACTTTTTACAGCATCGATGGTACGTTTTATACTGGGAAGGAAAGCCTCCACAAATGTAGGTGCATATCCCAAAGGAACATCAAGTGTATTTACACGTTTTACAGGAGCATCTAAATAATCAAAAGCCTGATTCTGTATCATATAGGCAATTTCTGATGAGATACTTGCCAACGGCCATGCTTCCTCAACAATTACCAATCGGTTGGTTTTTTTTACGCTTTCAATGATGGTATTATAATCAATCGGTCTCACGCTTCTTAGGTCAATCACTTCAGCATTGATATTGTCTTTCTCAAGTTGGGCAGCAGCACCCATAGCTATTTTCATCATTTTGCCAAAAGATACAATAGTAACATCGGTTCCAACTTTTTTTACATGGGCAACTCCAATTGGCAATAAATATTCTTCTTCGGGTACTTCACCTTTGTCGCCATACATTTGTTCCGACTCCATAAAAATTACAGGATTATCATCACGAATTGCAGACTTCAATAATCCTTTGGCTTCATAAGGGTCTGAGGGTACGACTACTTTTAGCCCTGGTGTATTGGCATACCAGTTTTCAAAAGCTTGCGAGTGCTGTGCACCCAATTGTCCGGCTGAGCCTGTTGGTCCGCGGAAAACAATGGGACATCCAAATTGACCACCACTCATGGAAAGCATTTTGGCGGCTGAGTTTATAATAGGATCAATTCCCACTAAAGAGAAATTGAAGGTCATAAATTCAACGATGGGTCTCAGCCCATTCATGGCAGCACCTACGGCAATTCCTGCAAAACCCAGTTCGGCAATCGGTGTATCTATCACGCGTTTGGGGCCAAACTCATCCAGCATGCCCTGGCTTACTTTATAGGCACCATTATATTCGGCTACCTCTTCACCCAGAAGGAATACCCTGTCGTCTCTACGCATCTCTTCATTGAGTGCTTCACGCAGTGCTTCACGAAATTGTATAGTTCTCATTTCAAAAATTAGCCTTCAAAATTAGGCAATGAAGTTCAATTTTTGTTGATAGGATTTTATATATATTTATAATACAGTGTTTAATGGCTTAAATAGCTAGAATTCAGTATATAATTGTTTGCAATTGAGAGACTCAAATATTTTTCAAAAAAATAATTTATCTGAAAATCACTGCAATAAAAAAAATGATAATATTCGGAATTCAATTACGATTGGGTTTTCTCCAATATTAATATCTTTGTGGTGTAGGTGGTATCCATCGGCAAAAAAGGTTTAAGTTTGTTTTCATAGCGGTTAAAGCTATCAACTTTTGGGTGGGTTTAACCGTTTATATCAGGTTCAAATATTTATCAGTGCAAATTCTCAGAACCACCTTTACTTTGCAGTATGTTTCAGCAGTTCCAGTCGAAAGAGATTTTTGTAAATGATATAAAAATACATGTTGAATTTAAAAGCAACCAAAGTTCTAAAAATATTCTTTTTATACATGGCCTCAGCAATTCATCATTGGTGTGGCATCCATTAGTTTCAGAACTTAATCCCGACGCGAATTATTATATGATTGATTTGCCCGGGTGCGGAAAATCAGCTGCGGGTTTGTACGATTACGATAAAGCATTTTATACAAGTATTATAGAAAGTGTTTGCGAAAATTTAGATTTGCAAAATGTGATTTTGGTTGGCCATTCAATGGCTAGCCAGATTGCGGCACATGTGGCTTTAAATCAAAAGATAGAAATCAAAAAACTGATTTTATTATCGCCAGCTGGTTTCGAACAGTTTCACCATCATGAACGCGAAATGTTTGATTCCATTGCAAATGGATTTGCGGGTTTTGGGATGGATATTTTTAAAGGAGGACATAGTTATTTATCGCAAGTTTTGCATCAGAGTTTTTATAATATGACTGATAAAAGCAAAGAAGTATTAGACAATGTTTTGATGCAATTTAGAAATGTGGATTCACAATCGTATCAGCATATGCTCACACAATCCATCAAATATATGTGCGAAAATCCCTTGCTCGATGAAAGCTCTAAAATACCTGCACTGCTTGTGTTTGGTAAAAATGATGAACTGATTCCGAACAGAATGCTGCACCCATTTCTCACTTTAAAACATATAGCAGAAGACAGTACAAAAACATTTGAGAACCACCAATTGGAAATGCTTGACCAGTGCGGCCATTTCTTGCATGTAGAAAAATATAAAGAAGTGGCAAACTTCATTCGTTTATTTTTGTTTAGTTAGTATTATATATGACCATAAAGGATAGGTACTCAAAAATATTGGCATACTTTGCGGCACACAATCCCAATGCGGAAACGGAGTTATATTATGATAATCCCTTTCAATTAATTGTTGCAGTGGTGCTTTCAGCCCAGTGTACCGATAAACGCATAAACCTTGTAACACCAGCTATATTCAGAGATTTTCCTACACCAAAAGAAATGTCAGCTACCAATTTCGATATATTATTTCCTTATATAAAAACCGTAAGTTACCCCAATAATAAAACCAAAAATTTGATAGGTTTAGCACAAATGTTATTGAAAGATTTTGGTGGAGAAATCCCATCGGAGATTGATGATTTGGTGAAACTGCCGGGAGTGGGACGTAAAACAGCAAATGTGATTGTATCTGTTATATATGATAAACCCGCAATGGCTGTCGATACACATGTGTTCAGGGTTTCAGCACGTTTGGGTTTAACTAGTGGTGCAAAAACACCCTTGCAAACAGAGCAACAATTGGTAAAAAATATTCCCGATAGTATGATACCCAAAGCACATCATTGGCTCATACTGCATGGACGTTATATATGTGTGGCACGCAATCCCAAATGTGATATTTGTGAGTTATCAGCATACTGTAAATATTTTGAAAAGGAAGTTGCAAAAAAATAATTTTTCGAAAAACTCAGAATGACACCCTTCAACTTCGCTCAGGATGACAATAAAGTAAATATATATTATGGAAGTAAAACCAAATCCACAAGATAGTAAAAACAAGAAAGAACAGGTAGAAGAAATGTTCGACCAGATATCAGGTCGCTATGATTTTTTGAATCGTTTCTTAAGTGTGGGAATTGATAAATTATGGAGACGCAAAGCCATAGATGAATTGGTGCAAACCAAACCTAAAATGGTGCTAGATGTAGCAGCAGGCACCGGCGATTTTGCTATTGAAGCACTTAGATTAAAACCAGAGAAAATTATAGGTTTTGATTTGTCAGAAGGTATGCTAAAAGTGTTCGACAAAAAAATTGCAGACAAGAAATTGGGAAGTATGATAGAAACCATCAAAGGTGATTCAGAAAACATGCCATTTGCTGATAATACTTTCGATGCAGTTACTGTAGCTTTTGGTGTGCGAAATTTTGAAAATTTACCCAAAGGATTATCAGAAATATATAGAGTTTTAAAACCGAGCGGTAAATTAGTCGTATTAGAATTTTCGAAACCTGCAAAATTTCCAGTAAAACAATTCTACAATTTCTACTTCAAATATATATTACCTTTTTGGGGTCGATTGATTGCCAAACACAAAACAGCGTACACATACTTACCTGCATCAGTACAAGCATTCCCAGAAGGCAAAGAGTTTTTGGAATATTTACATAAATCCAATTTTAAAAACTATAAACACCGCCCACTTACTTTTGGGATTTGTAGTATATATACTGGGGAGAAATGATGTAAGATGTAAATCAACGAAGTATCTGCATCACTTCATCACAATTATCATATATCAGATAAATGCCGATACCGGCAAATACTACTCCCGTAGATCTGTTTACGAAAGTGAATACTGCCGGGGTGAAAAATTTTTTTACTTTGTTTGAGAAATAAGCGATGAATGATTCAGTAGTAAATATGGTGGCCAATACGATAGCATAGAATGCAAAATTCTCGAGCCCAGAATGATTTACAAAGGGAAATATTACACTTGCCACTCCAAGCCAAGCTAAAAAATTGACAGGGTTTATGATATTCATAAACACACCTGTTGAGAAAAAATATAAGAAATTACCGAATGGTGTTTGTGGCAATTTAACAGGTTTTTGCTTCCTAAAAAAAGTAACAATACCTAAAATTATTAATACAAAACCTCCAACAAATCCTACAATTGGCTGGTATTTTTTTATCACATTAGTTAATATAGAGCTGCCGCCCACGGCAATCAATATCATAATAGCATCGCTCACTACGACACCTATAGCAATATTCATGGCCTTTCGGTACCCATGCTCTATGCCTGTTTGTATTAACGAAAAGAACACAGTTCCAAAACCCCATGCCAGAGCGAAACCAGTTGCCAATGCTATTAATATTGTGGTAAGCATACTATAATGTTTTATATTTTATATTTACCATTTTATATTTTATTATATAATATCATAACTCAGCAAATATAATATTATTTAATTAAATTCAAGATGTTTTTCAAGCCTTTACGGCTTCCTTCAATCGAAATACCTATGCCTCCCTGAGCGTACCAGCCCGACGAAGAAGTTTTGGGCGTATTATTCAATATCTCTCCATTAGCTTTCCAGTGTGGGTTCGACAAGTCGTATCTTGCACCACTGCGAACAAATATACACACTCCCTTTCTCATATATCTAAAATCTACTAAAGCATCAACCATTATAGCAGGATTTGATAATTCATTCATGGTGGGTTTATTGGTAGGATTCACTGCAATTAAATTATTGCTATATCTATATACTTTTAATTTGGTTTGATTATATAATATACCATACCCTATAATCAAACTCAGATGTTTTTTTCTCTTCAATAAGTCAATACCACCGTGGGTTCCCACTTGCCAAGAGTTAAGCACTACATCTAGTGTATCACCTACATTTTGCCTGTTAGGCACACTATAGTTTGCATAGTTTTCGTTGAATTTAACTTTGGTTTTATTTTTACGCCCAAAGGTTTTATTTTTCTCACTAATATTTGTGATGTTGAAACTATAATAGCTTATGGGTTGTGCAATAGTAATTAATCCTGGAGAATTATAGAAGTAGTGTAGCGGTTCTTTAAAAGGCGTATACATGCCATAGCCTAAAGTAGTATTGCTCCAACGTTTCTTTTTCTCCATAGTTTCAAATGCTTTTTCCATTGATTCTTCCACTATAGCATCAGCTTCTTGTATTTCAAATTCGCTATAAGGTTTGTATATAAATATATATATGTATTTAGTTTTTAAAGTATTTATAATTGTATCGTCACCCTCTAATTTTATTAAAGTAATACCTGGTTTAAGAAGTTCTTTAGTCTCGGTAAAATAATCTGTAATGATTTCAAATTCCGAATTTTTATAATCTTCTACTTTATCCATATATAATATTGGTATCGATAAAACTTTATTTTCCATCCCAGCTTTTTGTTGCATGCGATAAGCTAGGCTGCGAAAATAATAGAATCCACACCATTCCCTATCTTTCTGCAAATTAATATGGCAACGACCAAACTGACCATATATATTACTTTTGCTGCCGGCCATTACCTTCTCAAGCTCAAGAGCCATGTGTTCTTCACGATATAAATCGGCTTGTGGTAGATTGCTCAGATCGTCAAATTTTTGATACTCTTCAATACTCTGTACGGCCATTTCCCATTTGTCAAAATCTTTTCCTAGCCAAGTTTTATAACTGCTTTTAAAGCCTTTGTAATGGTCCACAAAATTTTTCAAAAACAAGTATTGGTTATAATATCTTTCTGTTTGTTCGTTGGTTACTAAATCACGGGATTCATCATATTCATATTTGTGGCTGCTAACCAAATCTTTTTCTATATAACCATCCATAAACCTCAAAGCCTCTGTTTCGAAACGCATAGAGTCATGTGGTGCAATAGTTTCGGGTATGAGCATGGTTAATAGTTTTATTCCAAATTCAGGTTCTCTATCGAACTCCAAACCCGCAATCGTAAACTTTTTATCATCAGGTTGGGCTAACCAATAGGCCCTCAAGTCCTTTAACATTTCTTGGTTACTAGGGTAGGTATATTTTGTGATCACGTCCCAAGCGTCACTGTCAGCGGTTTGAAGATATTTATTGTGGAGCGAGGCACAACTCCAACCCATCTCAGCAACAAATACATTCACTCCCGCACGTTCATGCAAGTATTTAAAAAACTGTACTTTTAATTTCGCGTTTATTTTACGGTAATTGTGATTTTCGCCTGTAAAAAATATTTTGTTGGCTTTGGCTCCCTCGTCTAAAATTGCAAACCAACTCTGGTCATAAGCACTATCCGGCTCAAAATGTTTCCCCGCTTTAATACTACCTATAAATCCTGGAGTGCTTGGCAGCTCTTGTCCTAACGCTGATAGACCATATAGGCATAACCAAATGATTCCCCAAATTATTCTCATTGTTCGCGAAAATAGGCACGAACTCTTTGCTTACCAAAAAAACAAACTAGTATCAACTATAAAGTAGCGCCCTTCAACTACTCCGGATAGCTATTGGGGCAGGATGGAATTGAATAAAATAATGAGAGTTTTTAGTGCCTGGAGTATCATTTATTTCTAAATACTTATTGCTGGTGACTTCTTGCCGCGTTCAATGATTCACTGATTGGCATCGGGTAATGATTTTTCTTGCGATTTGCTTCGTGCAAGTATTGCTATATGCCTGCTTGAGAGAGTAGCTGAGGTGGCATCTCTAGTGCCTACTTTCCTTTCCTTTCAGTTGCAATTGCCGATTACCGGATTTGTTAAAATAGAGTGGTTATGAAAATCCAATTTTATTAGTGGCACCGCACAGATCTTTAAAAGGCAGATGTGAAGATAGCAGTATGAAAACTGGTATAATTACAATCGTAGCTTTTAAGCGAATTGAAATTAACCAAGTTTTTCATATCTTCAAACTATGCAACCCCTCCTCCAAACTATGCGGTTCATACCCCAATTCTTCTCTAGCTTTTGTTATATTAAAACCTGTAATTGGTGGTCGTTTTGCGGGTTGGTTGATATCGGCACTTTGGGCACGGCGTATGAGGGTTTTGTTGAGTTGCCAATGCTCGGCAATACGTTGTGCTAAATCATAAATGCTCATAAATTCTTTACCAGATATATTATATATACCTTGTGCATTTTTGGTTGCGGCAAGTATACATCCGTCAGCCAAATCTTCGGCTAGGGTAGGGGTGCGAAACTGGTCATCAACAACATTAATTGTTATATTATTTTCTAACGATGATTTCACCCACAACACTATATTGCTCCGGCTCATATTATGCACTACGCCGTATACCAAAACAGTGCGAAGAATCGACCATTTGCTGCAATATTGTTGCACCATTTGCTCCCCTATATATTTACTATTTCCGTAATTACTTAGAGGTTTGGGTTCTTCATCTTCTTTTAATGGTCCGTGTGTTCCATCAAATATAAAGTCGGTGGAGAGGTGGATGAGACGTGCACCATTTTCTTCGGCAGCTTCTGCCAAATATTTTACTGCGTGCACATTCAATTTGTCGCAACCTTCGTGATCTGTTTCGCAAGCATCCACGTTGGTCATGGCGGCGGTGTTTATAATGCAATCGGGGTTGTGTTTTTGTATAATAGTTTTCACTTCAGCTTCATTTCCTATATCCAAACTATCATATATATATCCTTCAGTAAATGGATATCTGTCAGGTCCAAGTGCAGTAGCAACTAATTCTATATCTTCTTTTTTCCTAAGCTTGTCAACCAGTTTTTGGCCAAGCAGTCCGTTGCTTCCGGTAATCAAAATTTTCATTGTGCAAATCAACAACAGAAGTGGTGTAAATTTTAGATTTATTTATTCTCCTTTCATAAGCGAGATAGAATTATTCTTATATTATTTGAAGTTTCATCGTTCGACTATTTGTGAAATAGTGCGAACCCCCTCTCCAAATTTAGCGGGGCAGGGGTGAGGCATAAAAAAAGGCAGCCATTTCTGACTGCCTTTTATTGTGAGTTGAATGCAAATTAATAGCGTTTGTTGTAGCCGCCGCCTTCGCCGCCGCCGCCGCCACGGTTGAAACCGCCGCCGCCTCCGCCGTTGCCGCCTCCACCGCCACGGTTAAAACCGCCACGAGGTCTGCCGCCGCCGCCTCCACCACCGCCTTCGGTTTTGGGACGAGCTTCGTTAACAACCATTGTACGGGTCATAAACTCGGTGTCGTTTAGGGCTTCGATTGCTGCTTTTGCAGCTTCATCGTCAGCCATTTCTACAAAAGCAAAACCACGAGGTCTGCCACTGAAATTGTCTTTGATGATCTTTGCTGATGTTACCTCACCATGTTGTGAAAACAGGGACATCAAATCATCCTCGGTAGCCTGATGGCTGAGGTTTCCAATGTAAATAGTCATTTGTGTAATTTAGTTAGTTTAATGCTTATCCTTTTGTTTATTTTATTTTTAGGGTAAGCAAGGCAAAGATATGTGGCTATATGTTATGTTGGTATGTTTTGGTATTTTTTTTTGAATATTTTAGTTAATATGTTGGTAAATAGTATTTTAAAATAACGTAACATGTTTTGAATAGTATTTATAATTGTACCGCATCATATGAAAATTAATTCATCGTTCTATTGTTGTTTCTACAAGTATTTGGTTAGTGGTGTATTCATTTGATTGTTTGGGCCACCAACCAAACACAGTGAATGCTATCCCTTCAGGATTGATGTATATATTCTATTTCTTTCTTCCTAATTTCCAAAGGGTATTTAATACCAGCACCACATCGCTGAAAGCCATACCCCATGCAGCGAGTAGGGGACTTAAATATCCCATAGCCGCTAAAGGAATTGCTACAATATTATATGCCAGTGCCCACCATAGATTTTGTTTGATTGTATAATAAGTATTTTGCCCAACTGTGAGCGCATCGACTATTATATTGGGTTCATTTTTTAATATCACAATATTTGCATGCTCACGGGCAAGGTCTGCAGCTCCGCCTACAGCTATGCCTATGTGGGCTTTTGCCATTGCGATGGTGTCATTAATTCCATCACCAATCATCGCCACAGTTTTGGTTTTGGAGAGTTTCTTTATAATATCAGCTTTCTTTTCGGGAAGGGTGCGTGCATATACTTTATCGATTCCTAGTGCTTTAGCAACTCTATCACATTTACTTTGTGAATCGCCACTTAATATAATAGTTTCAAAACCTTTTTGTTTTAATGTAATTGTCATTTCTTTGGCCCCAGGTTTCAGTTCTTCCTCCAAGTCAAAAGCTGCCACAATATTTTCGTTCAAGGTTAAGTATATATCCCATTTCATTTTAGGTTCTTTGATAGGTTTTTTGCTCAACTCCAAACTTCCCAAAGTATATCTGTTCCCAAAATGGTCAAGGGCTTTTATACCTTGTCCACTCACTTCTTCTATATGGTCGAAGGCGATGCTGTGGTGTCTCCAATCATAATAGTCTCTATAAATAGTTTGTGCAATTGGGTGCGATGAATGGGTCTCCAAATAATGTATATAATTCTTGGCATCACGTTCACTAAAATCAAAACTTTTAAAATCACTCACTTTCATTTTTCCACTAGTTAAAGTTCCAGTTTTATCGAAGACTATTGTATTAACTTTAGCCAAAGTTTCCAAATGCAACCCTGCTTTTACTATAATACCTTTGCGTGCAGCACTGCCCAATCCTACTACAACAGCAAGGGGCGTAGCGAGACCTAGTGCACAGGGGCATGATATAACCAATACTGCCACTGCTCGCATCAAACTTTGCCCTAAATCAATATCTATTATATAATGATTAACTAAAAAAGTTAAGAAAGATATAATAATAACCGCAGG
Source organism: Bacteroidota bacterium (assembly GCA_947477885.1). Taxonomy (GTDB): domain Bacteria; phylum Bacteroidota; class Bacteroidia; order UKL13-3; family UKL13-3; genus CANJUD01. The sequence goes on along the minus strand of CANJUD010000002.1, from coordinate 230,969 downwards.
AACAAAAATCGCACTTATTCTATCTGCCAATAATTGTATTTGTGGTTTTTGACTACTTGCTTTTTCCACTTCTGATACAATCCGACTTAGCGTGCTATCATTAAAATTACTGGTAGCTGTAATTTTGAGCCAGCCCTCGGTCAACAAACTTCCTCCAATTACTTTATCGCCAACATTTTTTTTCATCCCAGGGCTTTCACCTGTCAACAAACTTTCATCAATAATAGCTTCCCCATTTATTATAATGCCATCAGCGGGAATCTGACTTCCTGTAACTACCATTAGTTTGTCACCTTTCTTTATTTGGCGGGCATCTACTTCTATTTGTTCTTCTTTACCACTTAGTAAATCATATAATAATTTCACAGCTTTAAAGGGAACACCTGCTTTTAATAAATCTAGGTTTGTGGTAGTTTGTGCCACTGCTTTTTTTTCTATATAAGAACCAAGCATTATAAAAGATATAATACTTGCAGTTGTTTCAAAGAATATATAAAGATGGTCGCCATCGTATATTAGCAATCCCACCAAACTATATATAAAAGATGCCAATGCCCCCAGCATAATTAATACATTCATATTGGGCGACAAGCCTTTTACACTAGCCCATGCTGATTTGCCATAAGTCCATAACCCTGCTGCCAATACTGGCAAAGTAATGATTAATTGAAACCAAGGATTATGCAATAAATGTATACTCACAAACATGTGAGATAATAAAATAATAGTGAAAGGAAGTGTAAGTAGAAACAGATTTTCTACTTTATCATACCACTTTGTTTTTTGTTCTATAATACTTGCACGATATCCCAATTTTTGTATAGAAGGTATAATAGTTTTTAATGGAATATTTTTTGAATTTTGAAACTTTGCTTTGGCACTCACAAAATCTACATACACATGCTCTAGGCCTTTATTCTCTAGCTCCTTACGCACGGTATCGGCACAACCCTGGCAATGCATTCCTTGTACAATCAGCTCTTCCTGCATATATATATTAGCTATTGCGAGTTACTTCATATATACCATCCAAATCAGATATTTTTTGTATAATATCATCAAGATGATTGGTGTCATATATATATAATGAAATGCTTCCTTCAAATCGTCCATCCACTGTATCAATACTAATTGATTTCATATTCACTTGCATCTGTTTTGATATAATATCAGTTATTCCCTGCACAATTCCCACCGAGTCAGTTCCTACAATACTTATATTGGTCAAAAATGATTTCTCACTTACAGCCCCGCCTTTCGACCAACGTGCTTTCAAAACTCTGTACCCATAAGTCGCCATCATTTTGGGAGCGTTTTTACAATTCGTTCGGTGAATTTTTATTCCCTCTCCCACGGTTACAAATGCAAATATATCATCGCCTGGAATAGGGGCACAGCATGAGCCGAGTGTATAATCTAAATCCGTATCATTCTCGCCTATTATAATAGTATCTGGGCGAACCAAATTTTTATGTTTGGCCTTTTCAGCATTCTCTCTCGCTTTGTCTTGGCTTTTGTCTTCAGTAGTTTGACGAGGTTTTTCTGCAAGTGTTTTTTTCAGGTTCAACGTGGTGTTATCTATCGAACCCTTTCCCACCAAATAGAAAAAATCCATCGAAGTTTTCAAATCAAAATGTTTGACAAGTTTTTCAATATCCTCATTCGTCATTTCAATTCCACTATTTCTAAACCTACGTTTAATGGACTCTTCACCTTCTTCAGCTACTTTATGTATTTCTTCTTTTAAGTAATATTTTATTTTACTTCTGGCTTTTCCTGTCACCACAAAATTGAGCCAGTCTTCATTTGGTTTTTGTTTCTGAGAAGTGAGAATTTCTATAGTATCACCATTCTGCAATTTGTAACTTAAGGGCACCAATTTATTATTTACTTTGGCACCTATACAGTGATTGCCTACATCACTATGTACATCATACGCAAAGTCCAGAGCAGTAGCATGCTGCGATAGTTTTTTCAATGAGCCCTTGGGTGTAAACACAAAGACTTCTTCACCCATAAAATTCAATTGAAAATCATCAATAAAATCCAAAGCATTTGATTCCGGATTTTCTAATGTTTCTCTCACTTTACTCAACCAATCCTCTAATCCACTGTCGGTTTTTACACCTGCTTCTTTATATTTCCAATGCGCTGCATAACCTTTCTCAGCTATGTCATCCATACGTGAGGTGCGTATCTGAATCTCAACCCATTTATTATCATTGCTTAGCACAGTGGTATGCAAACTTTCATAACCATTCGATTTGGGGTGCGTTATCCAATCACGATAGCGAGCTGGATTTAAAGTATAGTTTTCAGTTAGCAATCCATATATTTGGAAACTGTCAGCCTTCTCCATTTCCAGTGGCGAATCTACGATAATTCGTATAGCAAATAAATCATATACTTCTTCAAAAGGTATTTGCTGTTTCTGCATCTTTTTCATGATGCTATATATACTTTTTGGCCTCCCAATAATTTTATATTTAAGTCCTAAAGATTGTAGTTTTTTATCAAGATCGTCAATAAAATTTTTGATAAACTTATCACGTTCTTGTTTGGTTTCATGCAGTTTTCCAAGTACCAATTTATATTGTTTGCTCTCGGTAAACTTGATGGATAAATCTTCCAATTCAGTTTTGATAGCATATAATCCCAAACGGTTGGCAAGCGGTGCATATATATATAATGTTTCGCTGGCAATTTTAAGTTGGGTATTGCGGCTCATACTCTCTAGCGTACGCATATTATGCAGCCTGTCTGCAAGTTTGAGTATGATTACCCGCACATCGTCACCCAAGGTGAGCAACATTTTGCGGAAGTTTTCTGCTTGCAAACTATTTGTTTGTTCGTTGAAAACAGAAGCAGAAATTTTAGTAAGTCCATCAATGATACTTGCTACCTTGGCACCAAATTGTTTTTTGATGGTGGGCAGTGTGATATAAGTATCCTCAACCACATCATGCAATAATGCACAAACCACCGAAGTTGTGCCCAGTCCAATTTCTTCGGCAGCAATCTTTGCAACAGCTATTGGATGATATATATAAGGCTCACCGCTTTTGCGTCGCATGTCTTTGTGGGCTTCCAACGCCATGTCGAAGGCTTTACGAATCAGTTCCTTATCGCCTTTCTCCAAAGTCGATTTACAGGCTTTTAATAATTGCCTGTATCGTTTTAATAGTTCCGCTTTTTCATGTGCGGCTTGATCAATTTTTGCGGTATCCATTCAGTGCTCAAAAATAGTATTCGTTTGGCAAAATGCATTATAAGATATGAACAATTATCGCCGACTATTAGTTTTTACGGCATTGTACAATGTGGGTAATGTTAGAATCTTTGTGCCTTCGTGCCTTTGTGGCCAAACCTTTTTGTTCCTACTATGCAAAAAATATCTGTAATTCGCAGCAGAAAGTGATAATTTACCAAAAGATATATAAAAATCCATTTACCTATTTGCTGTTGCTTGCCCTGAGTGTAGCGGCTCTTAGCTATTTCGATTCATATGGTGGCATTACAATGGATGCTCCCTGGTATTTGCGATTGGCACAGAGTATTAAGGAGGGGAATGGATTTGCTGTAATGTCGCCCGATTATGTATATTATAATGAGGCTCAGAATTTTTTTATTTGGCCGCCTTTGTATCCTATGCTCACTGGGTATTTGGCTCTTGTAACAAATCTTCCAGTATATATTACGATTAAAATTGTGAATTTGATTTTTATTGGAATTACTATATTATTGCTGCATAAATATTATCGCCAGCAAGCACCTATTTATATATTGTTATTTTTTCATGCTTCATTTTTTGATATGGTTTATCAAGGCTGGAGCGAAGTTCCTTTTATATGTGTATTGATTTGGTTTTTGTTGGCTACGCAAAAACTTTTGAGTAGTGACAAGCATCTCAAATGGTCTATTGCTATGGGCCTGGCAAGTATGATGGCCGTTGGATTAAGATATTTGGGTATTATTACGTTGCTGCCTTTTTGCTATTTGATATATCAAACTTACAAACAGAAAAATACACGAAAACTATATAGTATTATAGTCTTTTTTATTATATGTTCACTAGCAGAATTGGCATTTATTTGGTTCAACTATTTTGTAAAAAATAAAGTATCTGGTTACGATTGGAATCCAAGTTTTGCTGAGCTTAAAGATTTTGGCATTAGCTTCTTCCTGCAAATATTAAATAGTCTTGATTTCCTTTCTTGTTTTGGTCTAAATAGTTGGTATGAAAAGTTGTTTAGTTTAACAGTTATTGTAATGATTATATACAGAATTATTAAATCAAACCTATATGCAAAATCTGAGAAGTCATCTGACAAAACCATCATGATTTGTGCTTTGACACTAGGCATAGCATATTTAGCAATCCCTTTACTGATGCGTAACAACTACGCTATCGGACTAAATAGTCCACGATTTTTTATGGTGTCAACAATTATAATTTTGTTTGGCATTTTGCACTTTTATCAGATCAAGATTTCGTATAAATTTTTATTTCACACAGCTTTGATTATTTTCGCCATCAATTGTGTGGGCAAAAGTATTTATATGAATCAATACCTCAAATCAGAAACATTTGTACAACGATATGAACGATTGGAAAGTAAATATAAATCCATAAAACCTAAGTCGGTAGTGGCATTTGCTGATAAGTGGTTGGAGTTTATGCGGACGGATGTATATGTGATTTCGCCATATGAAAATGTAATGAAAAATTTATCTCCAACTTTAAGCGAGTTTGAGAAAAATATCATGAAACATCCAGGCCCCGTGTATTTCGAAATTATTAAAAATGGAGATAACCGGATGTTTCGCTACAACTCAACCATCACAGACTTTCACAAACAAAACCAAGACAAGGAATTTATAAAACTCAAATAGATGAACGAAAAATTAGTATATAGATTTGCGATATTATTTTCTGTGCTCACACTAATTTGTTTGGGTTCAAATTATTATATACATCCGCTCCCTACCCACGATGGTGTGTGGACGCTCACACCGGTATTCTCAACTATTCAGGGGTTTTGGAATGAGGATATATATACAGGATATCGTTTGCCATTTCTGCATTATTACCTTAAAATTCCTTTTTATTTAGTAATGGGAAATAGTATCTACGGGCCGTTTATTTTGAATATCATTATAAATTTATTATATGTGTATATCATTGTGAAATTTGGCAAAAAATATAATCTGTCTAAAACGCAAAGTTGGATAATTTTGGGTTTGTTCCTCAGCTGTAATGTATTTTCCAGCTTGCGTCCTGAACATTTAATCAATATATTATTACTGTTATATTTTTTATATAATTCTCGTATCAAATATATTTGGCAGCACTTAATTATATGCATTCTTTTTATTGCAATTCACCCAGCCCTGGGATTGTTTGCTATGCTGCTTAATCTAACAAATAAAAGTTATAATATCAAAAATATCCTAGTACAACTTGGTATTTTGGGACTCATAGCGGTTGGTATTTATTTCATTTTCCCTGAACTTTCACAAACCCTGCTATTCTCACTCCAGTCAAGATACGAAGGGAATTTGGTTATGCCATTTTTAAGTTTTTGCAAATCGTGCATTTTTATCATTATGTACTATAGTTACCGATTATATTTTAGTGAAAGCACCAAAAGAGATTTGCTGCAACTTCTAGCATTCATAATACTTGCAACACTATTGGGCAAAGATTATTATTTTGACTATGTTGTAATTTATATTTTATACAAATGTTTTACCATTTCAATGCCAGCAAAAGATTTCAATAATATTCAATTGACTATGGTATTTGCCTCTTTCTGTCTATTCCCATTCCGAAATTTGTATAAGGAAGTTCAAAATTATGATGTCCACAGCAATTTGAAACAAGTATTATATAGAATAGGAGAGGTGGTATTGATAAACGACAAAACCTATCAAGTTCCTATGGAGTTTGCACTGCCGGCGATGGGCAACAAAAATGTGAAATTGCTCTACCATCATCTCGAGACAGATAGCTACACACCTTTGGTTCAAGTGCCTCATGCACGTCTGTTGGTAGCGGATCCAAACAAATTTGAAGAAATCAAAAAAAATGCTGGAGACCATATCAAACAATGGATACAGCCTGTCGGTAGTCAAAAATATTGTTTATTTGAAATCGCTTCTTTGCCCCATTAAATTTCCTTCTTATATTTGCACCCCAAAAACGGCGGGGTAGCTCAGTTGGTTAGAGCACAAGATTCATAACCTTGAGGTCGGCGGTTCGATCCCGCTCCCCGCTACTCTTGTTAAGCAATAAATAGCTTAACTTTTTTCTTTTTTTTAGCCCAGCAATTTTGTTGGGCTTTTTTTATTCTATAAGCTGCCGTCATTGCAAGGACCCCGAATCTTATTCGGGGCGACGTGGCAATCCCATTCACTGCCTTTGGTTGGTGTTTTCACCGACCAAAACAGTTATATGGATACTGTAAGAGCCATGTTGTCGCCGTTCTTCAAGAACGGTGACTTATAATAGAATGGAGGGTTTGCAACCCGGTAAATGAACCACACCGATGAAAATACTACAACAAATCCCATGTTAAAATTCATATCTGCAAATGTATGTACCGCCACCCACTTTTGTGAATTTATGTAAATAAAAGAACTCGGAGGTTTTTAGAAACTAAGACGCGTCTAATATTTCGTCCCTACGGGACTTTTTGCGGCCGGGTTTTATTGATGCTACCGATATCACGTCCCTATGGGACTATTTTTAAAGTCCCATAGGGACGTGATATCGGTAGAAAAAAGGTATGAGTAAATAGCAAAGTCCCGTAGGGACGAAATATTGAATCTGCTAATAGTCTTATTCACCAACCAAAGAGCTTCGTTTTGCCATTACCCCTCCCCGCACTACTTTTGCACGTAATATATATTAATGAAACTTAAAATCCTATTTGCTTTGTTTGTGGCAATATTTTGCAATGGATATCTTCATGCCCAATCTACGGACAAAATTTTATTCCATCCCACATTCGGCAAATCTGCTTTGCATTTAGATGATTCATGTTATACGAAGGACAGTATCTATTTCTCGCAATTAAAACTATACATATCAGGTGTTGAGTTTTTGAATAAAGATAGTATAGTTTGGAAAGAAGCAAACAGTTATCATTTGCTCGATGCATCGGATGAAAAATCATTGTATATATTGGTAAACTCGCCTTCGGATTTAAAGTTTACAAAAATTAAATTCAATCTCGGAATTGATAGTATTACCAATGTTTCAGGGGCTATGGGCGGCGATTTGGATCCCACCAAAGGAATGTATTGGACTTGGCAAAGTGGATATATCAATTTGAAATTGGAAGGAAAAAGCAAACTATGCAAAACCAGGAATAATGAATTTCAGTTTCATTTGGGTGGTTATCAAAATGCGGATAATGCTTTGCAAACTATTATACTCAATGTGTCAGAAAATAAAAATATTGATATTTTAATTGATATAGAAAAAATGCTTGCAGCTATTGATTTATCTGAGCAAAATCAAATCATGTCCCCAGGCAAGGAAGCTGTTTTGCTTTCTGAAAAGTTCTCAAAAATATTCAGTATTCAGAAACAATGAGTAACAAAAGTATTATCATAGTTTTAATAGGTTTGTTTATTGCTTCGTTCAGTATTAAAAATGAATATATATTTATTGTCCCGAAAAACTGGCCCAAGCCGCATTATGATTTTACTAAAAACATACTTAGTGAAAATAAAATTGAGCTCGGCAGGAAATTATTTTATGATCCTATTTTATCAAGAGATAATAAAATATCCTGTGCAAGTTGTCACTCGCAGTTTACCGCATTCACGCATGTTGATCATGCTTTGAGTCATGGTATAGAAGATAAAATTGGGACACGGAATTCGCCTGCATTAATGAATTTGGCTTGGCATAAATCTTTTATGTGGGATGGGGCAATCAATCATCTCGATATGCAAGCATTGGCCCCTATGAGCAATCCTTTGGAAATGGATAATAAAATTGGTAGGGTAGTGGCAAGTTTGCAGCAAACTATATTATATCCGAAACTATATCAAATCGCATTTGGCGATAGTATAATAACGGGCGAACATACTTTAAAAGCAATCTCACAATTTATGTTAACGCTAATAAGTGCAAACTCGAAGTATGATAGTGTAATGCGAAAGCAAATTGAATTTACTGTACAAGAAAAAAATGGATTTGAATTATTCCAAAAGCATTGTGGCTCTTGCCACAAGCAGCCTTTGTTCACCAATTTGGAATTTGAAAACGATGGTTTGCCAGTTGAAAAAACATTAAACGATTACGGCAGGATGAATATAACAAAAGATGCAAAAGACTCTTTATTATTTAAAGTGCCCACCTTGCGAAATATAGAATTTTCTTATCCCTATATGCATGATGGTAGATTTAAAAAATTATCAGAAGTGATGAATCATTATGCATCAGGAATTCAGCAGAGCAAAACGCTTTCAAAACAATTGCAAAAAAAAATTGTTTTGACTTCTAATGAAAAAGCTGATATAATTGCATTTCTATTAACTTTAAGTGACAAAGAATTTTTATTTAATCCAAAGTATGGATTCAGGAATTAGCGGCCGGGATTCAGGATTCGGGATTCGGGAATATTGCCGTATGGCCCTGAATCCCGAATCCTGAATCCCACACTGCCCCACCCTTTGAAGTAATCTCTCGTAATGTTATTTGTAAACACAATCACATTAACATAAACCACTAACCATTACAAAATCTATTCAATGAAAAAAATTATTACTACATCTGCATTTACATTATTATCTATAATATGTATTGCACAAACAAATCCAGCAATCACTTCATGGTTGCGAAACACCACAAACATTATGGGCCGCCATTATGTAAGTGGAAATTCGACATCTATTAATGATAATGTTTCTGCCAATGTGCAAATGGTGCAATACTCTGACTCATCCGTCTACATTACTACGCATGGCATTCCTGCCTATATCACAGGTCCTTTCTTAGATGGGAATCCGTCTTTTGCAAGCGATCAGAAGGCGATATTTAAGTTTCCAATAAATCCAACAAAAAATATGGGCAAGCCAACCAATACCACTGGAGGGAATATTGGTATATTTATTAACGGTGTTGCATTATTTGATTATAGAGATGGCGTATCTTGGAAAAGTTCCACCAACGCTTTGTGCGGCGGGCCGATAAAGCCACAATGTATGGGTGACAATGTGTGGAACCGGGATGCAATTCCTGCTGAGAAAAAAGGATTCGATTGTTCAAAAGGTCATCCAGCTATGGGTAACTATCACCACCATCAAAATCCAAGTGCGTTTAAATTGGATTTGAAAGTAATATCAACAATATGCAATTTATATGATGCCGATGGATTATATGTTATTGATAGTGCCAAGCATTCTCCGTTGATTGGCTTTGCTTATGATGGTTTCCCTATATATGGTGCTTATGCTTATAAAAATGTAGATGGAAGTGGAGGAATTGTGAGAATGAAATCGAGTTTTAGTTTGAGAAATATAACAACAAGAACTACTTATTCTGATGGCTCAACAGTGACTGCAGGTCCTGATGTGAATGCGACTTACCCGCTTGGATATTTCAGAGAAGACTATCAATATAATACTACAACAGCTTCTGATTATCTGGATGATCATAATGGAAGATTTTGTGTAACTCCTGAATACCCCAATGGTATATATTGTTATTTTGCAACGGTTGATTCTAATTGGAATTCTGCATATCCTTATGTAGTAGGTCCAACATTTTATGGTCCAAAGGTAGTAGCCAAAGTTACTTCAATTACTGAAAATGTAACAACCTATTCACCAACAAATGCAGGTGTTTCTGATAAACAAATTAAGGAAATAGATATCAGCATTTTCCCCAATCCCACCAATGATTTGGTAGCAATTCAAATGAATGATATTACCAAAGAAAATATAGATATTGCATTGTATGATATTGCTGGGAAACTCATTCAAAAAACTATTTTATATCAAGGAAGTACGATTGCTTATTTCGATACCCAAACATTATATCAAGGTGATTATATAGTCAAGATATCAAATGCACATTCAAACATTACTAAAAAAATAACCGTAATAAAATAAAAACTAAAATATGAGAAAACTGTTATTAAGCTCCGTAATTATTTTTGCTATATCTTTTATCGCAAAATCGCAACAAATTCCCAATCCTGGATTTGAAACTTGGAATAGTCAAGGCCCCTTCGAAATGCCCGACCAATGGGCAGGTAGCCCGGCAGTGACTAAAAGTACGGATGCCCATTCAGGCACTTATACTATCAATTTAAAATCGGATATATTCACCAATCCGCAAACACAAAATACAGATAGTATTCCCGGAATTTGTGTAACAGGACAACCCGGCATGGGGCCTGGTGTAAAAGGAATTGATGGTTATCCGTCCACCGCCCGTCCTGATAGTTTTACGGGATGGTATAAATATGCACCCATCGGACAAGATGATTTTGCTATTGCAGTTACGTTAACAAAATGGAACACTTCAACAAATCAAAGAGATATTATTTCTAATACTATATATGTAGGGACTGCGGCAAGTTCATATACACGTTTCAGTTTTCCACTAAATTATTCAAGCGGTGCCACACCCGATTCTGTTGCCATTGTGCTTGCAAGCAGTGATCCACAGCAAAGAAAATTGGGTTCCATATTATTGGTAGATGATATCGCTTTTGTTACAAAAATAGCATCTGGAATTTCGTCACAAAAAGATGATTCGCCGGATTTTCTTTTATATCCAAATCCAGCAAAAAATATTTTAAATTTCACGTTAGTCCATTCTTTATCTCAATCCAATAGTATTAGAATTTTAAATTCGGGAGGTAAAACTATTTATATATATTCAGGCATTCAAAGCAATATTGGTATTGATATTAGCCAATTTGCATCAGGAATTTATTTTATACAATTAATTGATAATAGAACAAAGCAAGCAAATACTAAAAAGTTTGTGATAGAATAAAAGCTAATAAAATATAGCATGAAAAAAACAATAATTCTTCTATTTATATGTTGTGCTTTGCAGGCCTTCGCTCATAATTTAAGTTATGAACATTTGAGTTTGAAACAATGGAATATTGAGAAGGAGCATCGAGTGGTATCAGGGTCGTTTTATATATTAAAGAATAACGAAGTATATATAGAAGATGCAAGGAACAAAGTACTTCATTTTTCGCTTCATTCATTGAGTATTAGTGATCAAAAATACGTATTACAAAAGCAAGAACGTGTGGTTGAACTCAACCGCAAAATAGAAGCCTTGCCAGTTTCTTCAGCAGGGGCAAGTTCGGGCAAGGAGAAGTTTTTATTGTTATTTATTGTATTGGCATTATTAGGAACGTCCATTTATATATTCGCCGATAGTAAAAAGTTTAAATATTTATTGCCTATGTTCTTAGTGGGGGTGATTACAACATTATATAGTTTTACTGCCAAAATAATGAAAATAGCTGGTACCACTACCGATCCAATATATATAGATTCTGCATTTGTTCCCTTTAAACCCATAGTATATACTCGTTGGGATCAAACTTATTTCTATATAGAATCGAAAGGAATTCCGACCACACATGATATGATGGTAGGGATTTCGGATTCTGGATGGCAGCAGCAGTTCCCCATACCTCAATGTTACACAGGAAGTAATGCATGGTCAATTCCTTTAAATCCAACTATTTCAAGTAATCCTATTGCAGTGGACAATATACACTTTACCAGAGGGGCCATAGCGATTGCTGTTAACGGTATTCCTATTTTTAATGTACATACCAATACGGGTGTCGATTCCTATACAGATGGACAGCTTGATACTTATGGTGGTCATTGCGGTAGAGCTGATGACTATCACTATCATATTGCACCGCTACATTTGTATAATTATACATTGCCTACTGTGCCTATTGCTTTTGGCTTGGATGGATTTGCGGTATATGGAATCAAAGAGCCTGATGGTTCCAATATGCTTGCACTTGACGGCAATCATGGTCATATATTTAATGGGGTTTATCATTATCATGGAACCACCTCAGCACCTTATATGATAGGTAAAATGGTTGGCGTAGTAAACGAAGATGCCACGCATCAAATTATTCCACAAGCAGCCGCTTCTCCAATTCGTCCAGCTGGCAAGCCACTAAAAGGTGCATTGATTAAGAAATGCAAACCAAATGCAAGTAATAATGGATACACTTTAACTTATACTTTAAATGGGAACACTGATTCGGTTGAATATAGCTGGAACACAAGCGGGTCTTATACCTTTAATTTCTACACACCATCGGGAAAAACTACCTCCAATTATAATGGTTTCAAACAATGCAAGGTTCCTGTGGGTATGAAGGATATTTCTTTTGTCGATAATTCAATAGTATTATATCCCAATCCAAGTACCAATTTATTATATATTCAATTAGGTAATCATGTTTCAGAAAAGGAAATTCAAGGAATATGTATATACGATTTGGATGGGCAATTGGTTTATAATGTCAGCAGTTACAGAAACACTATCGATACCAGAAATTTGGCAAAGGGACTTTATCTGGTAAAGATACAATTGTCGACATCGCAGGTTTATAAAAAGCTCATTGTTCAATAAGCCAGATATGTATTATAAAATCATAGGATTCTTTTGTGTATTTCAGGTTTATCAAATTACTGCACAAAGTGTAAAAAAAACTATGCTGCGTTTGCCCGATACGGGTGAAAGTACGAGTTATACTAATACTTTTGGCGAAGATCATGATTATCTAGTAAATTCCCCATATTTTATATTACATGGAAATGGAACGGTCACCGATACCATAACAGGATTGACTTGGCAGCAAACAGATGGTGGAGAAATGACTATAGAAAATGCAATAATATATTGTGACACTTTAACTTTGGGGGGCTATTCTAATTGGCGGCTTCCTGATGCACAAGAAGCATTTAGTATATTAAATATGCAAAATGTTAATCCTGCAATTGATACAAAAGTATTTACAAAGACGGCTGCAGAATATTGGTGGACCAGTGAATCGCAAGTTAATGACGCCACTAAAATATGGGCAACCAATGCTGGAGGTGGAATTGGTAATCACCCCAAAGCAGAAACTATTAGTGCGGGCGGATCAAAGAAATTTCATGTGCGTGCGGTTAGAGATAATAATGCTCCAGCAACAATTCCCAATCATTATACTGATAATGGGGATGGAACCATTACAGATAATCTTACCAATTTGGTTTGGCAGAAAACGCCTAGCACATCTATATTTACTTGGGAGCAAGCATTAAACAATGCTGAGTCATTAAGCTTTGCAGGTGATAACGATTGGAGAGTTCCCAATATTAAAGAACTGCAATCTATCAATGATGAAACTACAGTTAACCCATCAGTAAATACTGCTTTTTTTGGTAGCATTGGTGTTAAACATTATTGGTCGTCAACCACACTACCCAATCAAACCACAAAAGCTTGGTACTGGAATACGCAATTCGGCATTACAACTTATGATACAAAAACAAATTCAAATTATTTATTATGCGTGAGAGGCAATAGCATTAATACGTCGCTTAATAGTTATGATACAATTATCTCAAACCTGAAAGTTTATCCAAATCCATTTAGTAGTTATATATATGTTGTAAATAATCAAGAGGTGGTTGCACTTTATGATGGCTTGGGGCAGTTGATATATTCAGGAAATAATATAAAAGAACAAGATTTTTCAAACTTGAAGTGTGGTGTTTATTTTCTTCGAGAGCAAGGAAAAAGTGGTGCAATTAAGATTGTAAAAAATTAATAGAGGATTCGTGATTGATACTGTCTTCAAATATTTCGAAATAGGATTTTGCCATGTTCTACCTTTGGGTTTCGATCATATACTTTTTATTCTTAGCATTTTTTTTCTAAATTCAAATCTCAAATCTGTTATCATACAATGTTCGGTTTTTACTCTAGCACATAGCCTTACTTTAGCACTTGCGGCGGCTGGCTATATGATGCCCAAGGCTAGTATTGTAGAACCTTTAATTGCTTTGTCAATATTATTTACCTCAGTCGAAAATATTATACATAGTAAAGTAAATGCATGGCGTCTCCTTATCATTTTTGTTTTTGGATTAATTCATGGGATGGGCTTCGCAAATGCTTTAATTGAGATTGGAATACCTGACACTGCTTTTTGGGCTGCATTAATTTCATTTAATATGGGCGTAGAAATGGGTCAGATTTCAATTATTATATTGGCTTATTTTTTAATTAGTAAATGGTTTAGAAATAAATCATGGTACAAAGAAAGAGTAGTTTATCCGATATCCTGTATAATAGGCAGTGTAGCTCTTTATTGGACTGTTACACGCTTGCTATAATTTCCGTAATACATTTGCAAAATATTTAATAGAACGTAATTCAAAATATAAAATCATGAAAAAAAATATTCTCAACTTAGCTATAATTGTTTTTATAGCATTTTCATCAAACAATGCAAATGCACAATATAATACCTTGTGGATTCCCGATACCTTGTCAGGAACACATTTCGAGCTTACGCTAAAAGACACTTTCGCGCAATTTAAAACAGGCAATCAAACCATATCAGCAGGTGTTAACAATAGTAAATTTTGGGGTCCTACTTTGTTCTTTAATAAGGAGGATACAGTATATATGAAAGTGAAAAATAAATTGAATGATTCCACGACTTTGCATTGGCATGGCATGCACTTGCCGGCAGTGATGGATGGTGGACCGCATCAAGTAATTCCTCCAGGAACAATTTGGCAACCCTACTGGAAAGTGACTAATAATGCTTCGACATATTGGTATCACCCGCATCTTCACACCATGACGCAAGAGCAACTTACTAAAGGACTTGGCGGGTTTATTATAGTGAGAGATCAGCATGAATCATCTTTAGCTTTACCTAGGAGCTATGGCGTTGATGATATCCCCTTGGTATTAACTAGCAGAAGATATAATGCTTCAAACGCATTTGTTACCACCAAATGCTCTTATGGCGATTATATGCTGACCAATGGAACTCCTAATGCTCAAACAGATTTACCAAAACAGTTTGTGAGGTTGCGTATATTAAATGCAGAAATGGAAAGAGCATATAATTTGGGATTCAGTGACAACAGAACATTTTATATTATAGCTACTGATGGTGGTTTGGTGAATACTCCTGTAGCAGTGACAAAAGTAATACTCGCTGTTGGCGAGCGTATTGAAATTTTAGTAGACCTTAGTAATGATGCTGTTGGTTCTAGCCTAGATTTGGAAGCTTATAATTCTGGATTCGCTATTGGATTCCCTGGCGGTGAACCTGGCACCACTGGTGAATTTGGTAGCTTACTTAATAATACAACTTTTAATTTATTACACATTAATGTGGTTGCTCAAACAAATAATGCGATAAAATCAATTCCATCAACTTTGGCAAATAATACATACTGGACAGCAGCCGATGCAACTGTGAGTAGAACCATTAAAGTAACTGATGGAAATCCCGGTCCGAACAGTAAGCCGTTTTCTTTAGATTCCCAACCGTTTGATTTAACACAAATTAATAATACTGTAAATCTTAATACCATTGAAAAGTGGACGATCACGAATAACAATGTTTTTGGCCACACTTTTCATATTCATGATGTCGAATTTAAAATTGTTTCCAGAAGTGGAAGCTCGGTTGGTAACTACGAAGCTGGTTGGAAAGATGTTTTGTATCTACCAAGAAATACATCTGCTACTTTTGTTGCCAAGTTCGATGATTATTCTGATTCCATTCACCCTTTTATGTATCATTGTCATTTTTCTAATCACGAAGATGGCGGTATGATGGGGCAATTTGTTGTTAAGAGTTCAACAACTGGCATTAATAAAATTGAGGAAGAATTAAATGATTTTTCTATTTATCCAAATCCAAGTTCTGAAAAAATATATATTAAATTTGGCAGCCCATTAATGCAAGCTTATTATATAAAAATTAATAATTCTTTTGGTAGAACTATTTATATGCTTCCACGACCTCAATTGCAAAATGGTATTGACATCAGTAACCTTTCTCCGGGATTGTATTTTTTACAATTAACTGATGAGAAAACTAAAGGCACAATAACTAAGAAATTTATTGTAGAATGATGAATAGAGCTAGAGCTTTAACTTTATTCGCATTAACCTTTGCAACTATTGGCTTGGCAGGTTTTACAGTTGCGGGTTTCAAGTATGATAGGAATAATATAATTGAAAAGACCATTTCAGATTTTCGATTAAAAAATGTCGATGGCAGTAGCATTTCATTAAGTGATTATCCCAATGCAAAAGGGTTCATCATAATTTTTACGTGCAACCATTGTCCGTTTGCAAAACTATATACTAAGCGTTTAAATAAACTCAGTAAAATGTTCGATAGTTTGGGTGTTCCGCTTCTTGCCATTAATTCGATGGATACTGCAATATATGAGGATGAAAATTTCCAAAAAATGCAGGAAATCGCATTGGCTGAAAAATATAATTTTCCCTATTTGTATGATAATATGCAAACGGTTGTTAAGGATTTTAAGGCCGATCACACACCTCATGCATTTATAATTTGGAAAGAAAACGAAGTTTGGAAAATAAAATATAGCGGAGCAATTGATGATAATGGACAAGATCCAGAAATAGCAACACCATTTATTTCAGATGCCGTTGAAGAGCTTTTGCAAGGGAAGAAGGTTGCTAAATCGGTAACAAGCTCGGTGGGGTGTCGAATATTCTACAGGAAATAAATTGTATAAAACTTATTCTATTTGGATTCGATTAGATTTTTTTTTCGGAATATATTTTTATCACAATCAAATATAGTAAAGATATTTAATTCTGTAGGCAAAAATATAATTGTTCTTTCAAGTTCAAAATTGCAGATAGGGGTTGATGTTAGCCAATGTTCATCAGGGATATATTCTATACAATTGGTAGACTTGAAAAATAGAAATTCTATTACAAAAAAGCTTGTTGTGGAGTATTTTTTTTAAAATAAAAGTAGTAATTTTTAATTTATTTGTTTTTATTTGCAGAGAAAATAATGAAATCTAAAAATGAAAAAAATCACAATTTATCTATTTACTATTGCCATTGCAGTTAGTTTCTCTTCGTGCAACAAAAGCGTTAAAAGCCGCCTCCCAGGCTCGTGGACTATTACTAGTCAAAATGTATCTGTAGTTCAAACTATTGGAGGAACTACATTTCCAACTACTGCTACTTCAACGGGAGGCAACTATACTTTTAAAAGTGATGGAACGGGCACCACAAACAATAACAGCAATGGCACTAACACCTCTTTCACTTGGGTGGCTACTGATAACACTATTACTATGACCGATTCCCAAGGGGCGAACACAGTGACGGTTGTTACAAATGAAAAGAAAAAAGAAAAGTGGACATTTGACTATACATTTAGTTATAATGATCCAATTATGGGTCCAGTATCTCAAAAAGTTTCTGGAACCGTAGAAGTTTCCAAGCAATAGCATTTAAAAATTATTCCGTAAAAAAAAACCGTTCAGAATATTCTGAACGGTTTTTTTTTTACGGATTAATCTATTTGTTTACTCTTTTACCAATTTCAAACTCGCGGTTCTTTGTCCGCAAATTACTTTTACGATATAGATTCCAGCGGGTTGGTCGGTTATATTATAATCAAACAAAGATATTTTATTTTGCAATATAATTTCCCGTCCGGCAATATCATAAATAGATACTTTTGCTATTCCTTCAAGTCCCTCAATATTTAAGCTAAACAAGCCTGAAGTCGGGTTGGGTTGTATATTAATGAATATGTCAGAAATGTTCTGATTGATTCCAATAAAGTTTAAATCTGCAGATGTATTTTTACAACCATTGGCATCAGTTATCTGTACGCTATATTTTCCATTTTGGTTATTTGTATTATAGGTTTTTGCTGTGGCACCTGCTATAATAGTTCCATTAAAATACCATTGATAATAAACCGCTATGGTGGAAGTAAGTACTTGTCCAGCCCTTGATACAGTGGGTGCTGTGGGCAATGGATTTATTGTAACTGACACACTAGATGAAGTTGCATTGCACCCATTACTTGTAGCCGTTACATTATATGTTCCCGACGTTTTAGCAATATATGAACTATTAGTGGCAGCGTTTATTGTATTGCTTCCATTATACCATTGGTAAGTATAATTATTGCCAGTGCTTGCCTGCAATATCACACTATCGCCGGCACAAATTGTTTGGCTTGTATTGGGTGTAATAGCAGCTGTTGGCAATGGATTAACTGTAACACTCACAGATGACGACGTTCCAGCACAAGTTCCGTTGGAAATTTTCACTATATAGTTTCCTGAAGTTTTTGCAATATATAAACTATCAGTAGCTCCACTGATGGTATTCGCTCCATCATGCCATTGGTAAGTATATCCCGCCCCTTTTGAAGCATATAATATGATACTGTCTCCTTGGCAAATAGATTGGCTACTTGCAGGAGTTATTTTTGCTACGGGAGCGGTTAATACATTTATGGTAACTGCGGTTGAAGTGTCAGCACATGCACCATTTGATACAATCACTGAATAATCGCCAGAAGTTTTGGAATAATATATACTATCTGTAGAAGTATTGAGCACATTATTATTCAATAACCAACTATAACTTGTAGCTCCAGAAGTGGCATATAAAGCCAAGCTGTCGCCTTGGCAAAATGTTGTATTTCCCTTGGTAGCGATGGCCGCAACAGGAACTGCATTCACTGTAATTCCTATAATATTACTATTGGTTTGTGTAGCCGATGCACATTGCATATTGCTAGTCAAAATACAATATATAGTATCATTATTTGCAGCTGCCGTGTCAGTATATGTTGAATCGTTTGCGCCAACAGTATTCCCATTTTTCATCCACGTAAAAGTGGGAGCAGTTCCGCCAAAAGTTGTTGCGGCACTATAGGTAATAGGTGCACCTGCACACACACTCATTTGCGAAGCAGAAATACTAATTGTGGGTGTAACTTTACTATTAATAGTGACACTGCTGCTACTGCTATTGCAGCCCGCGGTTGAGTTTACTATTGCATAATATGTTCCGGTGCTATTAGGTGTATATGTGCTGTCCATTATTTGTTGGTTCCATTTCTGTATGCGGTTGTTTACCACATCCGATATATATATATCAGCATTGGCATCTGTATATACACCAGTTGGTTGATTAAGATAAGCAGAGCCACCTCCATTTGTTCCATTGATGTCGCCAGCCACATTGATACCGTAGTTTAGACTAGGCATATATTTCATTACACGGTTATTATATCTATCTGCTATATATAAGTTTGATGCAGCATCTATATATATTCCAGTTGGGGTATTTAGTTTACTACTATCACTACCCGATGCCCCATTGGGGTCGCCTGCCACTGTATTTCCATAAGCAGCATTGCTTGCCCATTTCTGCACACGGTTATTTTTGGAATCAGCGATATATATATTTAGAGCAGTATCAACATACAATCCTATTGGGCCATTTAATGTGGTACTATCGTTCCCCGAACTTCCATTTGCATCGCCTGCTACAGTTAAGCCACTGCTGGCACTAGGAGCCCATTTCTGCACCCGGTTATTCATATAGTCGGAAACATATATATAAGATGAATCGTCTACAAAAACAGAAGTAGGTATATATAATGAACTGCTATTTGTTCCAGGACTTCCAATTCCTGCTACGGTAATTCCATAGCTTGCACCTGGGGCCCATTTTTGTACGCGATGGTTTAGGCCATCTGCAATATATATATTACCGATATTGTCGACATATATACCGCCAGGTGTATTAAGTGTTGTGCTGTCATTACCTGAGTTTCCATTTGCATCACCTGCAACTGTCGCAGCATATGAACTTCCTTTTGCCCATTTTTGCACGCGGTGATTTAATGCATCGGATATATATATATTATCTGCAGCATCTACAAAAACAGCATTTGGTCCGTTTAATAAGGTACTGCCGTTTCCTGCGCTTCCACTTGAGTCGCCAGCCTCTGTGCTGCCAATTCCCATGCCTTTTCTGATACTATTATATAATATGGTATTTCCCTGCATCCATATAATAGAAGATGCGTTTGATACTCCTGATAATGTTAATGTGCTACCCAAACATGGGTTGCCTGTTATAGTTAATTTGGGAGCTGTTTGCACTTGCACTTTTATATCATTACTAACTGGATAATTTGGGTAAGAGCAAGCTCGGCTACTTGTTATATAACAAGTAACAATATCATTATTCTTAAGAGAAGTTGTGGTGAACACAGAATCTTTTATAATGGTATTTTTACCATTTATTTTCCAAAGATAAGTTGGATTGGCTCCACTAAATTGGCTGTGTGCTTTAAACGTAAGGGCATTGCCACTGCAGAAAGTTGTTTGTGAAGTAGTAATGCCAACTGTAGTGCAATCATAGGGTGATTCGTAAGCACCAATATCAGAAGTGTTATATACAATTCTTGCATTGCCACTTAAATCTGTTGTAATATCTGTTGGGATACTGTCATTAATTCCCCAATTAATTGCGGGCGATCCTTCTGTAAGCTGAAGCCCATCATCGCTAGTTCCCCAATAGCCATCGTTGCCCAAATAATTTGTTGAATCCGCAAAATTGGGACTTGCATTTATGATAGAAGTTCCAGATGTGTATCCACCTTCTACCAAAGTATTATATACATTTAGATTGGTATTTGAAACACTCTTCGCTATGTCGGTATTGTAATTATTATATATAATGCAATTAATAAGATTACTCTCTCCTTTATAATCATAAAATGCCGAACCAGTTCCACTTGTAGCTTTATTGCCATAGAATGTGCAATTGAAATAACGCACAGTGCCTTTATTTGTATGAGCATGGCCGCCACCTCCCAAACTGGTGCAAGTATTTTCAAGAAATAAACAATTGGTGGCAATGGTATTTGCGGTTCCTGTATTATTGCCATTATATCCTGCTGAATATAATCCACCACCATTACCAGCAGAGTTTTTATAAAATATACAATTCGTAATTATCGATGCTACATTTCCATCCAGTGCTCCATTGTCCATCATACCTCCGCCATCGCCATTGGATGCATTGTTAGCTATATAACAATTTCTAACCGTAACTGAACTGCTGCGGCCTGTATTACTTCCATCATTATATATACCAGCACCTTGGTTACGTCCACCTGCGGCTCCATTGGCTTTGCCTAGCTCAACAGTGAAACCATCTACTGCAGTGGAGGTATCTGTACCATATAATAAAACTACATGATAGCAATTATCTGTAATCGTATTTACGGTTCCAATATCTCCGCTCAATATTGTAATATTCATTTTCCAATTTCTACTAGCCCAAGTAGTATCTGTTGCTGAAAACCCTCCATATATTTTCACACCATTTGGAATTCGAAATGATGAGTCACGAACATTATCGGGTTTATATGTGCCATCTGCCACCCAAAACTCATCTCCCGCATTGGCATTTCTTAAAGCCGCACGAAATCCAGCTTCGTCATACGCATCGTTCCAGGTAGTGCCGTCCACGTTACCCGCTCCTACAGTGGTAACAAATTTTTGTGCAGATACAGTTTGTATAATAAATGTACAAGCTATAATAAATAAAGGTTTAATACAGTTTTTGTTGGTAAAGAGTTTTGTCATGATCGTTAATATTATTGAACCACAATTATCGTGAGAATGTTTATATTTTCAAAGGGAAATATTTCGACTTCGCTCAGCATTACAGTTGCAATCAGGCGTGAGCAAACTTCAAAAATCATCACCGGTTAAACCCCGTTGGTCGCTTCGACAATCCTTGTTCTTAAATCATATGTGCAGGGTGTGGTTGGTCAAAAGACCAAACCACATGCAGTAAAATCGTTTCCGCCGCGGCAGACTTGTTCTTAAATCTATATTACTTCAAATCCATTTCACTTCCCTAAATCCTCTCACCGCATTACTCACAAATACTTTATCAGCATCTAATATAGTTTCCAAAGGTTCGGCACATTCTATTATAGAGATACCTTCTTCTTTAAATTTATTGATGAGATGTTGTCGCATCACGCCTCCTATGCATCCAGTTTGGAGTGAGGGAGTATAATAGATATCATTTTTTTGCCAGAAAATATTGGACGAAGTAGTTTCGCATACATGTCCATTTTCGTTCAGCAATAATATTTCATCTGCATTTGTATGCTCGGGATTATTGGTGATAATTACAAACAATTGTGCGTTAAGAGATTTGAGATTTGAAAAATGTGTAATATTTTTTCTCAGATTTTTTTCGATTGATAATTTGCAAATATTTATTTGTGCTGGTATAACTTTCATCAAATGCAATAGCCACTCGGCTTCATTATTTTCAGGTTTGTAAAAGCCCGCACCTTTCCGGTATATAGTAAGCCTTATACGTATATGTTTATCGGTACAATCAGTGGGAATATGTTTTATCGCACTATCATATATAGCATCCACATCAGGTGCTTGCATATATAAAGTTTTACAATTGTTGGTTAAGCGTTGCACATGCAAATTCCACAATTCAATTTGCCCGTTTCTATACAACATACTTTCAAAAAAACCATCGGCATATAAAAAACCACGGTTGATGGGGATAACAGGAATATCAAGCTTTACACCGTCAAGTATATAGATTTCTTCCATAGGAATTTATTGTATTAATCCGCGTCCAGTTTTTACAATTTTGCCTTCCTCTTTCAAATCCTTTTGCAAATTATCGAGCACACCATTTAAGAAAGAATTAGATTTTGGGGTACTATATACTTTGGCCAATTCCAAATATTCATTGATGGTAACTTTGATGGGAATTGTTTCAAAAAATAAAAATTCCGACAAGGCCATTTTCATAAAAATACTATCGGTAAGTGCAATTCTTTCTGAATCCCAGTTCAATGTTCTGCCGCCAATTAAAGTTTCAAATTCTTCAAAATTTCCGATTGTTTTTTCTAAAAGATCGGCACCGAATTCTTGTATTTCTTTCCATTCAGGGTTTGGCAAATGATAAAGTTTCAGTGATTCTGTTTCTGTAATTTGATCGATGGTTTTGCCTAAATTTTTCAATAAAACAGGTTTATCTTCTTGCCATCCGATAAACTCATCTTCCATCAAGCTGTTAAATACCTCGCTTTTGTCGAACAGAAAATTTAAAATATGTTTAAGTAAAATCTTATCCTCTTCCAAATCGGGTTTGGCACTTCGCTGCATATACGAAGGCAATTGTTCTATTTCATCAAAAAGGGTATGGAAACTGTCCCACTCTGCTTGCCAGTTCATTCCGCTTTTCAGCAAACTGTCAGCAAACTTAGCATCAAGAGAAATTTTGTCGATAGTGAGATTGTCGCTAAGTACCTTATAGCTCTCCATCCGTTTTGCATCTGTAAAATTCCGTTGTTGATGCTTATCGAGTTCAACAGTAGCAAAATGTTTCAGATCAACAGGCAGGCTCAAAATTTTGAGATAGGCATCTTGCAATTTGGAAATATTTCCTTTATACAATTTCCTAATAGTCTCTAGCGATACATTTTCTTGCTGTGCAAAAGAATATGCGGCCTGAAAAACTTTGATACGGATATAACGACGGTTGAGCATGAAAAGAACTTAGAGAGTGAAAAAAGTATAAAGTATAAGTTATAAAGTAATTAAGTTGTTTTTTTAATGGTACTAAATTGAAAACTTGTCACTAAGGAACAATGACAATGGTATCAACAAAACAAAAAATATCAATAATAAAATAAAAAAGCTTAGTAGGTACTGTGCACTTTCATGATATCGTTTATCCTTTTTTCAGCCAAACTGTTTGCAGCTTGTTGGGTATGTGTTCCCTCGTCGGCAGCTTTCTTATGGATGGCTAGGCAAATGTCATAAATTTTTTCAGTAGCACTCATGGCTCGTTCTTCCACATAGCCATTGTGTTCTTGGTATACGTTTATCAATCCACCCGCATTTACCAAATAGTCAGGTGCATAGGCAATGCCTTGTTTCACCAACATAGGGCCATGAACTTTTTCGTCGGCCAATTGGTTATTGGCAGCACCACATACGATCGAGCATTTTAGTTTTTCAATATTCTCCGTATTGAGCACTGCACCAAGTGCACAGGGGGCGAACACATCCACATCCAATCCAATTATATCTTGGGTAGGAACCCCTATACAGCCATATTTGTTTACATAATGGTTAACAGCTTCGTCATTGATATCTGCTACATAAATTTTAGCACCTTCTTTGGTTAGGTAGTCTATTAAGTGCCCACCAACTTTTCCAATTCCTTGAATTGCAATGGTTTTACCGCTTAAGCCATCATTACCCCAAGCATGTTTGGCAGAAGCTTTCATACCCATATAAACGCCAAAAGCAGTTACTGGTGAAGGGTCTCCACCGCCGCCCATATTTTTGGGCAGGCCAACTACATGCTCTGTTTCCTTGCGTATATGCTCCATATCCAAAGTTGTGGTTCCCACATCTTCAGCAGTAATGTATTTACCATTTAGGTTTTCCACAAAGCGACCGAACTTACGCATCAGCGCCTCAGTTTTATGAGTTTTCGCATCACCGATAATTACGGCTTTGGCACCACCAAGGTTCAAACCAGCCAGTGCTGCTTTATAGGTCATACCTCTCGACAGTCGCATCACATCATTGATAGCATCTTGCTCATTGCTGTATGCCCACATGCGTGTTCCGCCTAGTCCAGGGCCTAGCACGGTATTGTGGATAGCGATGATGGCTTTGAGACCCGTTGCATTGTCTTGGCAAAAAACAATCTGTTCATGATCGTAGGTTTTAAGGCCTTCAAATAGGTTCAATTTGGTTTCTACGCTTTCTTGGTTAATTACTGACATTGGTTTTTTTTAATAACGTGCCGCAAAAGTAACCAATTTTTTTTGCCCTACAAACAGGCATAGGAAGAATTTCGACTAAAAAGCTTTGTGAAATATTTAGCGGCTAGAAAACCTAATATCATGCCGCACACATCAAAAGTAAATACACGCCAATTGTTGCTAACACATATAGTATAGTTATTTTGCTTTGAAATTTATTTATTTCGGCTACTGCAGTATATATTTAATGGAGCAGGCATTTAAAAACTATATATATACAATTTCTCAGAATAAAAAGTAGGCTATATATATCATGCTGATAAAATCTTTTTTCATATTTCACAAATACCTATCTATTTTTTGAATAAGTATCGGAATAATAAATTGACAATGGTTCCAATTTTAATTCAATCAAAGTTGTCGTTAAATATAAAATGGATAAAAATTCAAATGCAATCAAAAGGACTAAAAATAAATTTGAAGTATAGATGTGATTGATATAATGTGATATTTTATTATTTTTTTAAAAATCAAAAAATCTCTGTTATACATGCAATCCCTTGTGGGATATGAATTGTAGTTAAATGTATAGGCAATTTGTTTTAAACTGAGTATATCATGATTTGATTAATTTAGAGTCAATCAATTTTGATTTCAAACAATCCCTAAGTTTCTTATTTTTTTTTTCGATGTGCATAAACTCTAAAAAATAAAAAGTATTGTGATATATAAATGTGGCCTTTTACAAAATTGTATTTTTTATTAAGAATGCTGTTAAATCAGTACTCTAGGAGTATATATTTTTTATTTTGAGGATTTAATGTAACATAATAAAAGGGTTTTTGGAGATGAGAGTGTTATATAAATTGTACACTTGTTAACAATTGTGAAAAAGTATATAAAGAAAAAATTTGGCAGTAACAAATATCATAGTGATTTTTGCATCACTAATTAAAATTAATTATTATAATACAATGGCAAAAAAAGTAACAAAACCTGCGAAGGCAAAAAAAGCCGCCGCACCTGCTAAAGCAAAAGCTGCTAAAGCAAAAGCTCCAATTGCAAAACCTGCTGCTAAAGCAAAGGCTGCAAAAACCTCTGGTCGTCCAAAAGGATCTGGTAAAGCTGCTCCTAAAAAAGCATCTAACCGTGTAACTTTTGCTGACAAAATGTTGGCTGCAATTAAAAAAGAAGGTCGTATGATGACCTCTCATGAAATTGCAACTAAGATGGTAAGTCCTGGAAAAACACTTGCAAAAGTGAAAGCTTATCTAAACATTAAAATTGTTGAGATGACCAAAAAAGGAATGTTGCATCGCGAAAAAATCGGCCCTAAATTCCATTATGGAATTAAAGGTGTTTCTGCAAAACCAGCTGCTCCAAAAGTTGCTCCTAAAAAAGTAGCTAAGAAAAAAGCAGGTAAAAAAGCAGCACCAAAAGCCGCTGCTAAAAAGGCTGCACCAAAAAAGGCCGCAGCTAAAAAGGCTGCACCAAAAAAGGCCGCAGCTAAAAAAGCCGCTCCTAAAAAAGCCGCTCCTAAGAAAGCCGCTCCTAAGAAAGCCGCTGCTAAGAAAGCTGCTCCAAAGAAAGCTGCTGCTAAGAAAGCTGCTCCAAAGAAAGCTGCTAAACCAGCTGCCAAGAAAGCCGCTAAACCAGCCGCTAAAAAAGCTGCTCCTAAGAAAGCCGCACCTAAAGCCAAAAAGTAATCTAACACTTTTAAGTATTAAAAAACCCATCTCTAACGAGGTGGGTTTTTTTTATGGATAATGGGAATCGGGATTCAGGATTCAGGGAACTGACGCCGAATAGCCTCGAATCCCAAACCGTATTGTAATATCATACTTTCAATATTTTGGAATGCTTGATTAAGGGGAAGGAAGAACCTAAAAGAAATGAGAATTAAATATCGTTGTCAGGCCTTACGTCTATAATATCATAATGCTCTACACTTACTTGGCCGGGGTTTGCACCACGAGGTCGTCGTACGTACTTTTTAAATGTTTTGATAACAGGCACCATATTGCTGTGTTTGCTTTTTGAATTTGCAGCTGCCAAGGCTGCGGCTTTATGTATTATATGTTGTGGGATGGTTTCATTGCTGTTGTTTCTGATGATTACGTGCGAGCCGCTCACCCCAAAAGCATGAAACCACAAATCGTTTTTGTTTGCCAATTGGTGAGTTAGTTTGTCATTAGATTCACTGTTTTTACCAATCCAAATTTCAAAACCCTCGATACTTATTTTTCGAATTCCAGGAATTGTATCTTTATTTTTTTTACTATAAGTTTTATTTGTTTTAATAATTGAACTTGTATCATACAGATGTTCTTTTAAAGAATCCTCTTGTTTCTGCAATGCCTTGATTTCATTGGTAAAACTGGTAATTGACTGCTCCAAAAATCCAATCTCTATTTTCCTATTTTTTTGCTTACGGAATAAAACTTCCGCGTTTTGTTGCGGACTTATTTTGGGATTTAACTTAACTTTAATATTTGTATTGCTATAAAAATCGAGTAACTCTGTTTCATCGCTTCCAATTATTATAGTATGCATATTGGCAATTATAATATGTGCAACCTCATCGAGTGGACGACTGTTAGTTATATCATCTAATCGTTGTTGGTATTTTAGTAGGTTTTTGCTAAGTGTCTTTTCTCGCTGAATATATTTTAGAAGCTGCGTGTGGTTCTTGTCATAGTTATGTTTGAACCGAAAATATAGCTTTGAGAAATTGTCGAGGGCATCATATACATTATTTGTTGTATATAATAATTGAATCTGACTCTGATGGTTCTCTATACGATAACTAATGGTTTCAATAGATTTGTTTTCTTCTCGAATTAATTTGATGATAAATGGATTTACTTTGGCTATAATATTTTTGGTGGAGTCTGTTTGAGCAATGTTTGCCTGCATATCATTTTGCAATTGTGTACGAAATATTTTCACTGCTGCCCCATTTTTCAATAATATAATATTTCCCATACTGCCGTAAAACCTAATCCAAAAAGCATATCCATTATAGAAATTGAGAATAACACTTCTTTCGTTGTCGAAATAATTTACGGAAGAAATTTGTTGGTTGATGATTTCTGGGAATTGAACCAAATCTGTTTTCTTGTAATTGGAATTTTCATTGAGCAGAAAAGTTCCGTCTGTTAAGAATTCAAATTTGAGGTGTATTTGATTTTTGTCTTTTTCAAAATACAAATAAATAATTTCTTTCGACCTGCTGAAGCAAGCTGTAAGGTAAGCACCATCGAAGTTTGCATCCATCCATTTCCCCAAATCTTTTATTACCGGCCATTGATTGAACATGTTTGCAAAAATAAATTTATTTAGCCCGACTATTCACTTTTAATTTGCACTATTATTTTAATTTGAATATTTTAATTATATATCAAGGAGATTTTCCCGAAGGTGGTGCTGGAACTTCACGCATTAAAGATTTGTGCAAAGGCTTGCGGGAACTAGGTAACAATACTAAGTTGATGCTGATGTGGGCTTCGCATTTCAACGATTCAGGGATTAATAAAGCTACCGAAGGAATTTATGAAGGAACTCCTTTTATATATATTAACAAAAACAATAAACGACCTAAAAGTTATTTTGGGAAATTTTCAGATACCTTAAAATCGTTTTTTCTCACCAATTTATATTTAATTAGAAATCGCAAAAACATCGATGTGCTGTTTTTGTATTCACCCGATATACATTATGATATACACATCTATTTGCTAGCTCGCATGCTATCCATACCCTTGGTGATTGAACAAACAGAACTTAAATCATCGCAATATTGGCAACATAAAAAAAGTATATTTTATTATTTGAATAAATTTGATGAAAGATATTCCCACCTTTTTGCCAAACATATTACAGTCAATTCTACCCGCCTGCAGCAATATTATATAAAGCGGTATGGTACAAATCGTGTTCACCTGCTTTCAAATACAATAGATGCAAGTCGATTCAAATTAAGCGTACCTAGAGTAAAAGGTAGCGTTGGTTATATAGGTTCGTTTGGTGTGAAAGATGGGTTGTTATTGATTATAGAAGCATTTGCAAAAGCAAAAAAGCAACATCATTTTATTACCTTAAAATTGATGGGATATTGCGAAAACCCTAAAAATATATTAGAGCTAATCAAAAAACTAGACCTTGGGAACGATGTAACGTTAACAGGTCCATTATTGTATAATGAAGTCCCTGTTCATTTGCAGCAATGCGATTTGTTGTTGATGAACCGAATTGACAGCACCTATGCAAATTATGGATTTCCTAATAAATTGGGAGAGTATATGGCTACTGGAAATCCCGTAATTTCGTCAGATGTAAGTGATGTTGCCTTGTATTTTAGCGAAAGTTCAGCATTGTATATTATACCTCCGAATAATATTGATGCCCTTTCGGAAGGAATTATAGCACGATATAATGATGTGGATAAATTTGACCAAATGGGACTGAGTGGCAAGCAGCAGGCATTGGCGTTGTTCGATTACAAATTGGTTTCCACAAAACTAGAATCTGTGCTGAAAAAAGTCCTTTAGAGGGCTTTACACCTTACTTTTGCAAGGCATTTATGAAATTGAAATCTGTTGTTGTCAGAAGAAAAAGTAAACTACTATTGTTGCTTTTATTCGCCATTACCCTACAATCTAACAAGTCGGAAGAAGGTATGTTCCCGCTCTCGTCCCTGTCTGGTTTGGATTTGCAAAAGGCAGGTCTAAAAATTTCAGCAAAAGAATTATACAATCCCGATGGCATAAGTTTGATTGATGCAGTGGTTCGTTTGGGAGGCTGCACTGGCTCATTCGTTTCGCCCGATGGACTTATTATTACCAACCACCATTGTGCATTTGGGGCTGCAGCTTCTATTAGCGATTCGGCTCACGATTATATAACTAATGGTTTTAAAGCCAGCACCCACGAGGAAGAAAGGTCGGTTGATTTACCTGTGAAAATTACAGTTTCTTATCAGGATGTGTCTACAGATGTATTGCAAGATGCAAATAAAATAAGTGACCCAGTTGTTCGTATCAAAACCATTAATGAAAAAATTAAACAAATTGAATTAAAAGAACGCGAAAATAATCCAGGGTTATTATGCGAAATGTCGGAAATGTTTACAGGTAAACAATATGTGTTGTTCCGCTATAAAACCATTAAAGATGTGCGTTTGGTGTATGTGCCTCCTCGCAGTGTGGGCGAGTATGGAGGCGAAACAGATAACTGGGTATGGCCGCGTCATTCAGGCGATTTCTCGTTTGTGCGCGCATACGTTGCTCCCGATGGAAGTGCAGCCGCATACTCACCAAGTAATGTTCCTTATAAACCTGCCAAACATTTTAAAATAAATGCAAGTACACTTAAAGAAAATGATTTTGTATTTATTTTGGGTTATCCCGGGCGAACCTATAGACATCAGCCTTCACAATTTTTCGAATATCACCAAGACCATCAATTACCTTTTATATCGAAAGTATATGATTGGCAAATTGCAAAGATGGAAGAGTTAGGCAAAGGTAATAAGAATGTAGAGTTGGCATATAGTAGCCGCGTAAAACAACTTGCCAATGTTACCAAAAACTATAAAGGAAAATTACAGGGATTCAGACGCATCGGGCTTTTGCAAAATAAGATAGATGAAGAAACAGCGATGCAAACCTTTATAGAAAGTGACCCATTACTCATGGAACAGTATGGTAATTTATTACGTGATATTGATAAAATATATATTGATAAAATGGCTGATGCAGATAAGTTTTTATGGCTCACACAACTGATGAATACGCCTGGAATTTTCAGAGCATCGATGATATTAAACAGGTATAGAAAAGAGAACCAAGCTCTAATGAAAACGAAATGGGAAGAAGCGGTTATTTCAAATGCAACAACAATCCGTTCCGAAATTAGAGGTGCCTATGGGCAAAGGAGTTTGGAGTTCGATAAAGGTTGGCTCACTATGATGTTCACCGATTGTTTTGATAGAAGATTGGTGAATATGTTTGCTGGAAATGGTGCCATAGTAAATGATCCAAATCCACGAAAAGCCATTGGTAATTTTGTGCGTAATATTATAGAAAATAGTTATCTGAATGACCCCAAAAATATAGATACTTTATTGGCAACTAATCCTACAAAAGTGTTTAAAAAATTCGATGATTTGCAACGTTTGTCCAAAGTAATATTTGATTTTTATATTGAGTTGGATGCCCGTAGAATTCAGCAGGACGCGGCTTTGAACTTGTTACTCTCAAAATATGTGGAGATAAAAATGTATTGGAAAAAACAAAATTTCACGCCCGATGCAAACATAACTTTGCGTTTTACTTACGGATATGTACGTGGATATAAACCCAACGACGGTGAGTATGATAAACC
This sequence comes from Bacteroidota bacterium, assembly GCA_947477885.1. GTDB lineage: Bacteria > Bacteroidota > Bacteroidia > UKL13-3 > UKL13-3 > CANJUD01. The sequence continues at coordinate 199,674 of CANJUD010000002.1, read as the reverse complement.
CTTCACCACACTAAAAGGTATTATAGAAAAATGTGATAATACCACTTTTGTAATGCCTGCAAGTTATCAGCAATTATATGAAGCAAAAGATTTCGATAAATATATGGATATTAATTTGGGAGATTTGCCTGTTGATTTTTTATATAATATGGATACTACCGGAGGAAACAGCGGAAGCCCTGTGCTCAATGCTTATGGAGAATTAGTAGGTGTAAACTTCGACCGTGCATATACTGCCACTATAAATGATTATGCATGGAACGAAAACTACAGCCGCTCAGTTGGATGTGATATAAGATATGTATGTTGGGTTTTGAAAAAAGTAGCACATGCGGATAATCTTTTGCAAGAACTGGGACAATAAATAATGATAAATTATGAATTATAAATGATGAATATTTTGGTCATATATATAATCCAATAGTTATGTGTCCATGCGGCAGCTATAAAACCGACAACCATATGCTCACGTTAGTGGTTGGTGAAAACACACAGCCAAAGGCATGTGTAGACAACAGACAACAGATAACCGACAACAAATAAATCATTCAATCAAACCTCATCAAATCATTCAATGTTAATCGCTCCTTCCATCCTCGCCGCTGATTTTGCAAACTTGCAAAAAGAAACTGAAATGCTCAATGGCAGTGTTGCCGATTGGATTCATGTGGATGTAATGGATGGCATGTTTGTGCCCAATATATCATTTGGAATTCCAGTAATACAAGCAATAAAAAAGCACAGCACAAAACCACTTGATGTACATTTAATGATAGTAGATCCCGACAGATATTTACAAGCTTTTAAAAATGCGGGAGCAGATAATTTATCTGTACATATAGAAGCGTGTCACCATTTGCACCGCACGGTTCAGGCGATTAAAGAACTAGGAATGAAAGCAGGAGTGGCAATAAATCCGCACACAAGTATTAGTGGATTATATGATATAATTGCTGATATAGATTTGATATGTTTGATGAGTGTAAATCCAGGTTTTGGCGGGCAAAAATTTATCGAAAATACCTATGATAAAGTATCGAGATTAAAAGATATGATACTGCAGAAATCATCGAAAGCTATTATAGAAATTGATGGTGGTGTGAATATACAAAATGCTCCCAAAATCAAGCAGGCTGGGGCAGATGCATTGGTTGCAGGGAATTTTGTGTTTTCTTCAAGCAGTCCTTTGGAGGTGATTGCGGAGTTGAAGAATATATAGTTTTATTATATTATACAAATTTAAGTTTCGAGGTTTCATTATCTTGATAAGATATTATGCTGTAAAAACTTAAAATTTGGTCACAAACAATACAAGCTTTCAATTAACTTTGCCCTTCAATCAAAACCAAAAACATGAGTAACGAACCACACAAAATTATATTCTCGATGGCGAAGGTGAGCAAGACTTACCCGCCTAATAAACAAGTTCTTAAAGACATTTATCTTTCCTTTTTCTATGGTGCCAAAATTGGCGTACTGGGTCTGAATGGCTCAGGTAAATCAAGTCTGCTCAAGATTATTGCAGGCATTGATAAAAACTATAATGGGGAAGTAGTATTCAATCAAGATTTTAAAATTGGATATTTAGCTCAAGAGCCAGATTTAGATCCAACCAAAACGGTGAAAGAAGTTGTGAGCGAAGGCGTGAAACATATCACAGATGTGTTGGATGAATATAATGATATCAATGAAAAACTAGGCACTCCTGAAGTATATGAAAATGCAGATGTGATGGAGAAATATCTCAACCGCCAAGGTGAATTGCAGGATAAAATTGATGCCTATGATGCCTGGGAATTAGACACCAAACTAGATAAGGCCATGGACGCTTTGCGTTGTCCCGATGCTGATCAAATGGTGAATGTATTATCAGGTGGAGAACGTCGTCGTGTGGCTCTTTGCCGCTTGTTATTGAGTCAGCCCGATATATTGTTATTGGATGAGCCTACCAACCACTTGGATGCTGAAAGTGTGGAATGGTTAGAGACATTTTTGAAAACATATAAAGGAACTGTTATAGCAGTAACGCATGATAGATATTTCTTAGATAATGTTGCAGGTTGGATATTGGAATTGGATAGGGGAGAAGGTATTCCATGGCAAGGAAACTATAGCAGTTGGCTCGATCAAAAAACCAAACGCATGGCCCAAGAAGATAAGACGGAAAGCAAACGTCAGAAAACTTTGGAGCGTGAACTTGAATGGACACGCATGGCACCCAAAGCTCGCCATGCCAAGAGCAAAGCCCGTCTTGGAGCTTATGATAGAATGATGAGTGAAGATGTAAAAGACAAAGAACAAAAATTAGAACTGTTTATTCCACCGGGACCAAGACTTGGAGATGTTGTTATAGAAGCACATGATGTGAGCAAAGCTTATGGCAACAAACTATTATATGAAAACTTAAATCTGAGTTTGCCAAAAGGCGGTATCGTGGGTATTATAGGTCCGAATGGTGTAGGTAAAACTACATTGTTTCGTATGATAATGGGACTTGAACAACCAGATAGTGGAACTTTTAAAGTAGGAGAAACTGTTAAGATTTCTTATGTAGATCAAAGTCACGAAGCATTGCTTGCAGACAAAAGTGTATATGAAGTAGTGAGTGGCGGATTGGATAATTTAGTAGTAGGAAATACGACTATGAATTCGAGAGCATATCTTTCTAAATTCAATTTTAATGGAAACGACCAAAGTAAATTAGTAGGTGTATTATCAGGAGGTGAGCGTAACCGTTTGCATTTGGCAATGACACTGAAAGATGGAGGTAATGTATTGCTATTGGACGAGCCCACAAATGATATAGATATTAATACACTTCGTTCGCTAGAAGAAGCGATAGAAAACTTTGCAGGTTGTGTTGTTATCATAAGTCACGACAGGTGGTTTATTGATAGGGTAGCAACACATATATTGGCTTTTGAAGGGAACTCACAAGTATATTATTTCGAGGGCAATTATTCTGACTATGAAGAAAACAAAAAAGAAAGACTAGGCGATGTAACACCTCATAGAACCAGGTTTAAGCCAGTAGTATAATTGTATTTGTCAGTCTGAGTTTATCGAAGACCGACAAATAGATACCATTCGATAAACTCAGGGTGACAAACATATAATATATAAAATGAATCAATACGAGGAATTACTAAAACATGTATATAATAATGGTACCCTAAAAAGTGACCGTACAGGTACAGGAACCAAATCAGTTTTTGGATATCAGATGCGGTTTGATTTGAGTGAAGGTTTCCCGATGGTAACTACCAAAAAAGTACATTTAAAATCTATTATACATGAACTATTATGGTTCTTAAAAGGGGAGACCAATACAAAATATTTAAAAGAAAATGGCGTAACTATATGGGACGAATGGGCCGATGAAAAAGGAGAGCTTGGTCCTGTATACGGCTACCAGTGGCGCAGTTGGCCAGCTCCCGATGGAAAACATATAGACCAAGTAAGCGATATATTACAACAATTAAAAACCAATCCCGATAGCCGACGTATGATAGTAAGTGCATGGAATGTGGCCGATTTGCCGCACATGGCTTTAATGCCCTGTCATGCATTTTTCCAGTTCTATGTAGCCGATGGAAAACTAAGTTGCCAATTATACCAACGCAGTGCTGATTTATTTTTGGGCGTTCCATTTAATATAGCTTCTTATGCATTATTAACTTTAATGGTGGCACAAGAATGCAATCTAAAACCCGGAGACTTTATACATACACTTGGCGACGCACATATATATACCAATCATTTCGAACAAGTGGAACTGCAGTTGAGTCGTGAGCCTCGTGCTTATCCAATAATGAAACTAAATCCCGATGTAAAATCAGTTTTCGATTTTGTATATGATGATTTTACTTTGGAGAATTATGACCCATGGCCGGCGATTAAGGGGAAGGTGGCGGTTTAGCTTTTAGATATTTTCTCGAAATATTGCATATTCGGTATGCAAAATATATTGTATAATTTTATTAACACAGCAGTGTAAATATCTTTATCATATGTTTTTTTTAAATCTGATTATTCTTATAATTTATTGCCATAAGTTTGTAACCATTGTATAAGGTTAAACGACTAGGTTATGAAAAAATATTTAACGCTCACAGAAGCATCTGAATTGATTGGTAAAAGTAAAGAAACCCTTAGAAGGTGGGATAGAGAGGGTAAATTATTAGCTGTAAGAGAACCTATAAGCAATTATAGAGTTTATAGAAGAAAAGAGGTAGAAACACTTTTTGCGGACTTTCTATCTAATAATATACAAGAGATCGAATCAAATTACGTAGAACCCGATAATGAATATAAAGTACTAGAATTATTTGCTGGAGCAGGTGGTTTAGCAGTTGGAATGGAAAAAGCTGGATTGAAATGTGTAGCATTGAATGAAATAGATAAATGGGCTTGTGAAACATTAAGGAAAAATCGTCCAAACTGGGAAGTTTTAGAAGGAGATATTAAGGCATTTGATTTTAAGAAATATTATAATAAGGTAGATGTTGTAACAGGTGGTTTCCCTTGTCAGGCTTTTAGTTATGCAGGAAAAAAACTAGGATTAGCAGATGCTAGAGGAACACTTTTTTATGAGTTTGCAAGAGTTGTAAAAGAAGTAAATCCTCCAATTTGTATTGGTGAAAATGTTCGTGGTTTATTGAGTCACGAAAATGGAAAAACATTGCAAGGGATGATTTCAATTTTAGATGAGATTGGATACAATGTTGTCCCTGTACAGGTTTTAAAAGCTATAAATTATAAAGTACCACAAAAAAGAGAAAGATTGATTTTAGTCGGTATTAGAAAAGATATAAATGCAATTTATGAATATCCAAAACCATATAAGAAAATTTATAACTTGAAGGATGCACTAAAAAAAGGTGAATTATATAATAGCAATGTCCCAAAATCAGAAGGAGCAACATATCCCCAGAGTAAGAAGGTAGTTTTAGACATGGTTCCTCAAAAGGGATATTGGCGTGATTTACCATTAAAAATTCAAAAAGAATTTATGGGCGGAAGTTTTTATTTGGGTGGTGGGAAAACGGGCATTGCAAGAAGGATAGGTTGGGATGAACCCTGTTTAACATTGACATGCAGTCCTGCTCAAAAACAGACAGAAAGATGTCACCCTGAGGAAACCCGCCCATTTACTGTTCGTGAATATGCACGCATTCAAACTTTTCCAGATGATTGGGAATTTGAAGGTTCAATGGCTCAACAATACAAACAAATTGGAAATGCAGTTCCAGTAAATTTAGGTAAAGAAGTTGGTTTTTCTATTGTGAAATTTCTTAACCAATATTATTCTAAATTAAAATTTAAATAGTTTAGATTTTCTTATTTCATTAGCTAATTCTTCACAACCTTTATTTATCAAATCTTTTGTGTCAAGATTGTTTATGCAAATTTGTAATTCGGTTACTAAACCATTATAGAAATTCGGAAATCCAGTGATTCTATGCCAAAAATCCTTGCCAATTATTACTGGATGAATTTTGTCGATTTCTTTATAATGCATGCTGAGTTCAGTTTTTTCTCCATATAGCACTCCTACAATAAAATCTGTATTACTAATTCCTTTTAGAGCTCTATTTGTCCTAGCCAATTGAATAGTAGTTGTAAATTTTTTAATAAGCGGTTGAACATCTTCAGAGTTTATAGTATTTGGCCCAGACTTTAACTGACACCATTTTTTTCTTTTGTCAATTTTATCAAAAAACTCGATATCCATTCCTTTAATTATAGAACCTTCAGCAATTTCCAATTCTACAAACATATTTTGTATACGTGTTCCAAAAGATGTGTTAATTGAAGTTCCCAATACCCTTGGATAAAAAAGTGCCTTAGCAACACCTTCAGGAGTATAGTTGTCTTCTAATACTTTTGAAAGGTATTTGACAACTATTGGATTGATATTATATGATTTGAGCTTAGAATGAGTGTTTAGAGACGCATTGATATGGTTTTCAAATATAAATTTATCAAAGTATTCAACTATTTTTTGTATTAGAGCTTTTTCAATCATCTGTGTTTATATTAGTTGTCAAATATAGTCATAAGATACATTGGTTCAAAAAAGTTTTAATTTGACGATTCTATTTAGGCAACCAAAACCCTATTTTTGTGTTCTATACATAGAACGCAAAAATCAAATTACATATGAAGCACAAAAAAAATACTATCATACTTCTACTATTACTAATTACAGTACTCACCTCCAACGCCCAACAGTGGTGCGAAAAGGGGGCCAAGTGGCATTCACGTTACGGCTCATTTGCCAGAGATGGATACCGAGAATCTATCTATACAAATGATACCACAATTGCGGGGCAGCAATGCCATATTATTTCAAGTCATACCAAATATGTGGATCAATCCATCCCCAAATTATTTTATGGGCCGGTTACAGAATCATATTCCTATGCGAGCAATGGAATTATTTATGAACTGAACGACAGCGGTCGTTGGGACACACTGTATAATTTTCATTTATTGCCTGGTGATTCAACACCATTTTTTTATCGCAGTTATAAGCCTTTTTATGTTCATATAAATGACACTGGGCATAGAATAGTGAATGGATATAATTTACAATGGTATTCGTTCACTTATATGAATTATAATCAGCTTCAGACCGATACAGTGTTTGAAAGGATTGGTTATGCGGGACCTCGGTCGTTAATCAGTCCTTGCATTAATATTTCTGATTGTGATGAAAGCGGGATCTGTAATTATTATGATAGTGCATTCGGTAATCTGTATAATAATGCCAACACCTGTTTATTTGTACCCAATGGAATAATTGATGTAGATTATATAAGATTTTCTGTTTTTCCCAATCCTTCTTCTGCAGTTTTTACACTCACTTCTTCTAAAAATCTCACACAAAATCAAACTATATATTTATATAATTCCCTATGTAAGCTTGTTCGCACATTCCCGTATATACAGGCACCTCAACAGGCGTTTGACCTTTCATTATATAGTCAAGGAATTTATTGGTTGGTTGTGGGGGATGAGGTTGTGAAATTGGCGAAGGAATAATTATTAATGGTTAATGGTTAATTGTTAATGATGGATAGCCTACATTGTTTATTATCCGTGGCCATAGGCACCACCTTTAAAGGATCCATCATCATCTTTTTTCTTTATAAAATGATCTGAACCGGGAGTGGGTTTGATGATGGTTTTAATAATTATAATCCAAAGGAATGGGATCAACCACATCAAAATAATTTGCAGTACTTTTTGATTCTTTGTAAAGTATATATTTGTTTTATTAAACTTGAGGGTGAAGTTTAAGGTGTAAATTAAATATGCTAATGATATGGCAATTAAGAAATAGATCATTTGTTAATTAACTATAATACTATTTATCTTCTCTTTTTTTATCAGCCTCTCAAATCCTTTGTCAATAAGCCAGCTTCCTGTATCAGTATGGAATTCTACGTTGTCGTTCTTTATAGAGGGAGGTGGATACGCACCAATATCATCTGTCCCTAGAATATTATTAGTTAAGGCTATTTTTTTAAATTCTTTATTCAGAATGTTATATCTGCAACCCATCATGTAATTTGCAGTTGATGAATTTGAATCATTGTCAAATCCCCAATAGTATATATTATATTTATTATAATAGAATGATGAAAACATAGTTTTAAATAATGGTGGATTTATAATATTAAAACGTTCTCCATTGTACAGAATCAAGTCGGTAATTTCGCCATATATGTCATTAGTTTTTGTGTGGTCATAATCCATTTCACTAGGGACATAGGTGGATTTTACTTGGACATACAAAGCCGAATCACAACCTATAAAAATACCCCACTATGCATCAATGCCGAATCAATAGGTTGTCCATACTTATATAATATAACATACTGTGAACCGCAAACATGGAAATCGATATTATAGGGTTTGGAAAGAGTGTATTTAATAGAGGAGTCTACCACACTAATAGGTTTATGATAGGTAGTAACAGAATCCGTATCATCACCGCATGAAACAAATATAATAATTGTTGCAAAAAATAATACGTTTCTCAAAACAATCATTCAATCAAACCTCATCAAATCATTAAATATTATTTCTTTCCCCAAAGACGCTGCCACCAATTCAATTTCTTTTGCTTCTTTTCTTTCTCTTTTTCTTTCTCGGCAACTTTCACTTCGGGTTTGTAGTCGTAGAACTGTTCGCACTCTCCAGCCATTTTGCCATCGATACGGATATATAAACCCTTTGCATCTTTTTTGAAATCTATTCCACCTATGTGCACTGTCTCTTGGCCGATACCGCTGTTTTGCATACTATATATATCTTCTTCTATAGTATGTATTGAACCGCCAGTTTTAGCAGCCAAATTTAAGTACATAGGATTGATACCATTTTTTGTTCCGCACAATATAATTTTGATGGGAACTTTTATACTGTCACTTATTATATAATCTCTAATACATGCACTGTTATCACCAATCAAAATTAGCTCATTAAAATCGGGAAAATATTGTATGGCTTTAATCATGGCTTCCATGTCATTCTCGGGGATATCGCCACCGCTGCCATTTTTCATCACCAGTCTGAAGAGTTTAATTACATCATCAAGCCTATCTGCTTTTTCATGATATATACCTCCTGCAAAGCCAGGTTTTTTTAAGTTCTCGGGTTTGTTATCGCCATCATTAAAAAATGAAAAATATCTAATTCCACTTTGGTTATAATGCAAGCTATGCCACAACACACACGATGCGCCATATTGATACATACTGCTAGTCCAATCCATTACCACCAGAGACTTACGCCACTCAGGGTGACGGTCGAATATTTTATAAACTGTTGAGTCGGTGATACCACCCTGCTCTTTAATAAATGCTTCCACATCTTTACGAAAAGCTTTTTGCATGGGTATGCCCACAGCTGCTAGGCGTTTGCGTTGTTCGCGTTTACGTTCTATAGTTTCAGGGTCGAATATTTTATAGGTAATATTTATACCATGCTTATAATTTTTAGCTTCCTTGGCATTTTTGCAACCTGTTTGGTAAGCAATATGATAATTGATATGTGCGTCGTTCAAGTTGCTATCCAAACGGAACAGTTCCATCAATCGTTCATTCAGTAAATAGTGATATCCAATACTCCATTTATTTTTGTCAAATGGGTAGCGGGTATATACTAAAGTGATATCAACCACATCCATCGAATCATAATCTGGACGCCAAGAAGAAGGGTTTCTGATAATAGCAGACGCATATCCATTTTGCAGGAAAATGCTATAAGGAGCATTGGTTTCAAATACCGGAATTTCAGCAGTCGAAAAACGGGATTCTACTACTTCATCATGATTTTGTAAAAGGCTAGGCTCAAATTTTTTAACAGTGAGTTGTGCCTGCAAACTATGTGTAAGCAAGAATCCAATAAGTATATATGAGTATGTGTTTTTCTTAATCAAAAAATGAATATAACGTTAACCCTAAAAAACTTTCAAATATCAGTTATTCCAATCAAACTATGAAAAAATCAATTGCTTTTCTCACACTTCCGTGTTTTTTGAGCAATTCATTTGCTTGTTCCTCATCTACTTTAAGCTGCTCCATAATCATACGCACACCGCGTTCGATAAGTTTATTATTGGTGGGTGTCATGTCCACCATTTTATTTCCTTTTACCCTGCCCAGTTTTATCATGACGGCGGTGGTGAGCATGTTCAACACCAGCTTCTGTGCAGTGCCAGATTTCATGCGGGTTGAGCCAGTAACAAACTCAGGACCAACGACAACTTCTACCGGAAATTTAGAAATTTTTGCAATAGAACTATTTGCATTGCATACGATGCAACCCGTTTCAATATTTTCAGTATTTGCTTTCTGCAATGCACCTAATACATAAGGAGTAGAGCCGCTAGCAGCAATGCCCACCACAAAATCTTTTGCGGTAATGTGGTGTTCGTCCAATTCTTTCCAACCTTGTTCGGTATCATCTTCAGCAAATTCGACGGCTTTACGAATGGCCTGGTCTCCTCCTGCTATCAGGCCAATCACTAAGCCATGCGGTACACCAAAAGTAGGCGGGCATTCGCTTGCATCTAATATTCCCAATCTGCCGCTTGTGCCAGCACCCATATAAAATAATCGACCACCATTATTAAGTTTTTCATAAACCGCATCAACCAATTTTTCCAATTGTGGCAATGCTTTGCTCACGGCCAGTGGAACTGTTTGGTCTTCTGTATTGATATTGGAAATTAGCTCAGCAGTACCCATCGTTTCCAGGTTACTATATATTGATTCTGATTCTGTACTATTTTGCATACAAGCGGTTCAAAAGTTTTTGATGTAAATTTGACTACAAGTGTACACTTTTGCAAGAATGATTGAAGAAGAAAATATTCCACACACTGAGCATAACAAAGACTACAGCAAAGCGGGAATGAAGTACTTGCTGTATTTTTTGCTACTTGCAAGTGGGGTTGGAATTGGCATTTTATTGAAACCGCAAGGAAGTATTTTTAGAAATAGTTATACATCCACTGAGGATGTTATCAACTTAATTAAAAATGCCTACGTTGATACAGTGAGCGAAAGCAAACTGCAAAAAGCAGCTATTGAAGGTTTGCTTCAAGAGCTCGATCCGCATTCAGTATATATACCTGCCGAAGAACTCTCAGCTGTAGAAGCCCCGCTGAACGGGAACTTTGAGGGGATAGGTGTAGAGTTTAATATTTTGGATGATACCGTGATGGTGGTAAATGTGATTAATGGTGGGCCAAGTCAACAAGTAGGCGTTTTTGCTGATGATAGAATAGTGAGTGTGGACGGAAAGAATATTGCAAGTATCAAAATCACAAACGACATAGTAATGAAATCGCTTAAAGGCCCTAAAGATACCAAAGTGAAAATTGGAATTTTTCGGAGGTCAACAGGGAAAGTTATATATTTTACCATTAAACGTGGTAAGATCCCGATTTACAGTGTGGATGCTGCTTATATGGTCGATAAAAAAACGGGCTATATTAAAATAAATCATTTTGGAGCCAACACTTATGAAGAGTTTTATGACAAGTTGAAGGAGCTAGAAAATGAGGGTTTGACCAATTTGATTATTGACCTTAGGGGTAATGGTGGCGGGTATTTGGATGCAGTGTGCCGCATTGCAGATGAACTGTTGAACGATGACAAACTTATTATATATACCAAAGGTGTTCATCAAAAAAGAAAAGATTATAGAGCACATACCAAAGGACTTTTTGAAAACGGGAAATTAATGGTATTGATTGATGACCATTCAGCATCGGCTAGCGAAATATTGGCTGGTGCCATACAAGATTGGGATCGAGGTGTAATTATCGGACGTCGCAGTTTTGGCAAAGGATTGGTGCAAGAATCACTGGGACTTGATGATGGTTCGCAAGTCCGATTGACGATTGCAAGATATTATACACCATCAGGCAGGTGCATACAGAAAAACTACGCACCTAATGGCCATGCCGATTATGAAAATGAATTATATAGCCGTTATAAAAGTGACAGGGTATCGGACAGTATATTAATGCTCAAGTCTCATAAGTTTAAAACATCAAAAGGAAGAACCGTGGTGGATGGGATGGGTATTTCACCCGACATATATATACCAGTTGATACTTCAAAAAATAGTCAATATTTGAGTGAGCTTTTGCAAAATGGATATATGCAGCAATATGTTTACCAACTAACCGATGCCTATCCTGAATTGAAGAATATGAAAAATAAAATAGATTTTGATATTTGGTGGAGTGCCCGCCATCAGAAGGTTTCAGAAGGGTTGACCCAGTTTGCAAAGGGCAAAGGACTGGAAATTAACTGGGCAGGTTTTGCAAAATCAATAAGTATCATAGAGCGTCAATTAAAGTCGTATATTGCACGCCGAGCATTGGGCGAAAATGAGTTTATTAAAACTGCAAACGAGAACGATCCTTATATGAAAAAAGCACTTGAATCAATTACTTCCTATCCTCAAATATTAACTCAATAATTTGCCGCGATGAATTATAATATGTCAACTACCTAATAAAAAAAGAGATTAAAATGAGAAAAGAAATTATCATCACAAAACCCTTGGCCAATGAATATCCTGAGCGGTATAAAGCCGATATAGCTTTAGTAGATTTTGATGATTTAATTCAAGGTTTAAAAGAATCATTTTGCAGCACATTCGATTTTTTGCTCGACCTTGATGTGAATATACTAACCCATCGCTATGAGCCCGGCAAATGGACCATAAAAGAGATGTGGCAACATATAATAGATACCGAGCGTATATATTGTTATCGTGCTTTAAACTTTGCACGCAATGATAAAAATGTATTACATAGTTTCAATGAAAATGAATTTGCTATGGCTAGCAAAGCACAAGATAGAAACTGGCGTAAAATGCTTCAAGAATACACCGTTGTGCGTAATGGTTCTATTATGATGTTTGAAAGTTTCGACGAAGAAATGCTGGCGAGAAGAGGCAGCACAAATGAAAGCACCGCATCTGTAAAAGCATTGGGATATATGATATTGGCACACGAGATACATCATATCAATGTGATAAAAGAAAAGTATTTAACTACTTGGACGCCGAGTTGAGTTTGAATATCTTAAATTACAAATTACGAATGGCCAATTACGATATATAGTTTTCATCCCTAATTCGTAATTTGACATACGTAATTTAATCAATACCTCAAGAAACTATAATTCCCTACATTGCCGTTTTGGTCAATGATTTTCATATTAATACTTCCTGATGATTTCAAAATTGCATCTTCCAATTCTGTGGGAACATTATATGTTTTGTTATTGAACTTTAGTATAATACTTCCATTCTGCAAGCCCATTTGTTTAAGTGGTCCACCAATGATATTGTCAATTTTAATTCCACCATCAATACTATACTTTTCTTTTTCTTCAGCAGTTACGGGTGTTAAATCGGAGTTGAGAGAATTGGAATGATAGGTGTTTTTATATAATATTTTATTGGTAGTTTCCTTACTGAAAAGTTTGATACTGGTAGTACCTTGAACACCTTTTCTCAAATATATTATACTAAGCTCATCACCAGGCCTGCGTAAGCTTATCTGCTCGTCGAATACAGATTTGCTGTCTATATTTTTAGTGCCAGCTTTTATAATAATATCACCTTTTTGCAAGCCACCAATTTTTGCGGGACCCTCATCTAGCACGCCATTTACATATACCCCATTATTGCCTTTGTAATCAATTTTTTCAGCAAGTTCAGCTTCTATATCTTTTACTTCCATGCCAGGATATCCGCGTTGTACCTCGCCAAATTTTTTCAAATCTTCCACAATTTTTGAAACCATATCAATCGGAATTGCAAATCCATAACCATTATAGGAACCAGTGTTGGAAGCAATCGCAGTATTAATTCCAACAAGGTTGCCTTGCAGGTCTATCAAGGCTCCACCTGAGTTGCCAGGATTAATGGCAGCATCAGTTTGTATAAATGATTCGATAGGGAATTTGGTATTTACTATATTAATGTTTCTTCCTTTGGCACTCACAATGCCAGCAGTAACTGTAGAAGTTAAATTAAAAGGATTACCTACTGCCATTACCCAATCGCCCACCAATAATTGTTCTGAATTTCCAATAGATATAAAGGGTAAATCAGTAGCTTGTATTTTTATCAAAGCCAAATCTGTATTTGGGTCGGCACCAATTACGCGGGCTTTGTACGAGCGTTTGTTTCCATTGGTAATCACTTCTATATTATCCGCACCATCTATTACATGGTTATTGGTTACTATATACCCATCGGCTGAAAGTATTACTCCCGAGCCCGATGCAGCTGATGGGCCACGCTGACCAAAAGGATCCCAACTAAAGAAATCGAAGAAAGGGTCACGGTTTGCGGCACGTGCTTCGGTCACGGTTTTTATAAATACCACGCAAGGGGTAGCTTTTGCCGACGCCCCAACAAACGAGGGAACTGCTCCTGCTGCTGCGTATCCAGTTTTACTAAATACAGGAACTGGAGCTTGAGTAAAATTATTATTGTTCGATTTACTAAAATACATAACGGCCATGCTACCTGCCAGCCCGCTAATAAGTCCGCATACAACGGATAATGTGATGATTTTTTTATAGTTCATAATAATTCTTGATTTTTTGATTTTTTGATTTTTCTTTCAACGTACAAAATTAGGATTTTGTTATAGGATATAGCAAAATTTTTTTGGATTCGGGATTCGGAGATTTACTAATGATGAATGATGAATAAGGCGTCAGCAAAATCGTATGTGCAAAGGTGCGGTTGGCGATGGTTCGACTCCACTTCGGCTTTCGCTCAGTGCAGGCTGCTAACCACCACACCACAGGCAGTATATATATCAGGCGTCAGCCATGGTTCGACTACGCTCACCACGGCATCCTTAATCAGGCGTCAGCAAACATCGTACATCGTACATCGTAAATTCTTCCTAGCTTTGCATCTCCAATGAAAAACCTATTATTATCATTACGATTGATGGGCGAAGGCGTATTATTTGCCTTCCAAAGTTTGTGGCTTAATAAGCTGCGTTCCTTGCTATCAGTGCTTGGTATTACAATTGGTATATTTTGTATTATATTGGTTTTTACTATTACCGACTCTATGGTGGGCAATATTAAAACGAGTATACAAAGCCTAGGAAACGATGTGGTATTTGTACAAAAATGGCCCTGGACTTTCGGTCCAGAATACCCTTGGTGGAAATATATGAACCGACCGCAACCACAGAAGAAAGATTTGGAAAAGCTGGATAAGAAAATAAATCATATGGCCTATTCAGCCTTTATGGCAAACCTTGCCCCGCGTACTATTGAGTGGAATTCAAATGCGGCAGATGGGGTGAGTATTATGGCAGTATCATATAGTTATAAAGAAGTAAAAAGTTTAGAATTTCAAAACGGCAGGTATTTCACTGAGGCAGAATCACGAGGTGGAAGAGCTGTTGCTTTGATTGGGGCAAGCCTAGCAACAAGTTTATTTGGCGATGGCGACCCTGTGGGGAAAACTATTGATATGAAGGGACGCAAATTGCGAATTGCAGGGGTGTTCAAAAAAGAAGGGGAGAGTATGCTGGGCAATAGTTTGGATAATCAATTAATGATACCGATGGAATACGCCATGGGCTTTGCGAACCTGGATCAAGACAATCGAAACCCAACTATTTTAGTTAAAGGAAAAGCAGGTGTGGGGTTAGATGAGCTAGAGAATGAATTGCAAGGCGATATGCGTGCTATACGACATATAAAACCGCAGGATGAACCAAACTTTGCATTAAATAAAATAACCCTATTAACTTCAACACTCGAAGGTTTTTTCGCAGCTCTCACTATGGCAGGTTGGCTTATTGGTGGTCTGTCAATTTTGGTTGGCGGATTCGGCATTGCCAATATCATGTTTGTATCTGTTAAGGAAAGAACCAATCAGATTGGGATACAAAAATCATTGGGAGCAAAAAATAATTTTATACTGTTGCAGTTTTTAGCCGAGTCCGTAGTATTGAGTTTGTTGGGCGGTTTTATAGGCATCTTATTGGTTTGGCTACTCACGCTAGCATTTAAAAACGCCATGCCTTTTGAAGTGAGTTTGGGATTAAATAATATATTAACTGGAACTTTTGTTTCTATTATAATAGGTGTAGTTTTTGGAATTATACCTGCATATAATGGTTCGAAATTGGACCCCGCCGAAGCGATAAGAACGGGAATATAATAATAGTGGTCAGTAAACAGTAATCAGTAGTCAGTCCCTACGGCAGCAAATAGGTACCGGCAACTAAAAGTATAAAAAATTAAAAATATTATCGAACAAAAATATAATAACAGTAATTAGTTCTTTACAATTGTGCGACAGCAACACTGATTGCTGACTACTGTTTACTGACCACTAAAAAAATGAATACTACAGAACAAAAACTAGAAGCCTTCCAACGCATACTCACCATCATGGACGAGCTACGTGAACAATGCCCCTGGGATAAGGAACAAACTTTTCAGAGTTTGCGGACTAATACCATAGAAGAAACTTACGAATTATGCGACGCCATTATGGCCGGTGATATGACGGAGATAAAAAAAGAATTGGGAGATGTATTACTACATATCGTTTTTTATAGCAGAATTGCCAGCGAAACAAATACATTTGATATAGCTGATGTAATACATTCACTATGCGAAAAATTAATAAATCGTCATCCACATATATATGGAAACGCGCAAGCAGATGATGCAGAGCAAGTGAAACAAAACTGGGAACAGATTAAATTGAAAGAGGGAAATAAATCTGTGTTAGGTGGAGTTCCCAATTCATTGCCATCACTTGTGAAAGCCTATCGTATGCAGGAGAAAGCAGCAAGCGTGGGTTTCGATTGGGATACCAAAGAACAAGTATGGGCCAAGGTAGATGAAGAACTTATTGAACTAAAACATGAACTCGATAGTGATAGTTCGATGGCCAAAAAAGAAGATGAATTTGGAGATTTGTTATTTGCATTAATAAACTATGGTCGCCATGCAGGTATCAATCCCGACAACGCATTGGAACGCACCAATCAAAAATTCAAAACGCGGTTTCATTATATAGAAGAACGTGCCAAAGCTGAAAATATAAATTTGCCCGATGCTGGATTGGAATTGATGGATAGTTGGTGGAATGAAGCGAAGAGGAAATGAGATGTGCCCTTCGTCGAGCTCAGGATGAAATTAATTTAGAGGAATGAGTTGTGTCATTATAAAAGTTCAGGATTTTAGTAGGAGCGAGTTTTCTCTGACTTTGTGATAGTAAATCTTATTTTTTAGTTTAAAACAAAATTTGTTTGCCCTATGATAGCGCTGTTCTCTTTTCAACTAGAAGCAAACTGATTACGAAAAGTAGTTCTCCCTTTTTTATTTTTTCAGGTTGATCTGCAAACCGCGCATTCTCGCTACGCTCAATGAATAGCTTTTCAAAATTATTGCACTTGCGATCCTTTGCATTTTGTTTAAAATTGCAAGCAAAACTTGTGTCTTCATCGATTAATTTTTAAAATATTGGTTACTAGGCTTTTAAAATGTATGATTCGCGGTTAACAAATTTTTAATTAAAACACCGTACATTTACAACTTTAAAAAAAATTAACATCATGAATAATACTTTACTTCTTAAAAAGAACTCCCATTTGTTAGCCTTTTTGTTGGTCCTTTTATTGGGCCATGGTGCCTTAGCGCAAAGTTTGTGCACCCCAACTTCTTCATATCGGTCGGCTTCTATACCCATGGGTACGGAATCTATTGATTTTGACAATGGCAGCATGTCTTACAGCTCAACAGGCAATTACGCGAACGCCTATTTCGACAATTATGGTACGCTTCAGGCTTGCGTTGAACCTGGCAATACATATAGCATGGAGTTAAAGGTAAAAGGTTCCTACGATCAGGCAATCTGTATTTGGGTTGATTGGAATAATGACAATGTATTTGACAATGACATAGCCAATGGAGAGAAAATAGACTCAGCACTTTATGTGTATGCCGGCGCAACACAGAGTTTTAGTATTCCAATCCCTTCAGGGGTTTCGGCAGGCAAATACAGAATGCGGGTTCTGGCAGATTATTATTCTGATTATTATAATGGATATAAGACATTCGATCCTTGCACAGGCGTATATGGCGATTTTGTAGACCTTCAGCTTACAGTTGTGCACACCGCAAATGCCGATATAGCTGTGCAGCAAATAATTCAGCCTTCAGCAGTGCTATTGTCATCGGGGAATAATGCAATTAAAGTGGCTATTAAAAATTATTCAACGGTTACTATTGATAGTGTGCGTTTATCTTATCAATTTAGTAATGGAAGTATAACCACCGAACTTGTTTCCGGTATGAATCTGCAAACTTGCGGAAAGTATGAGTATACATTCCAAAACCCATTAAATATTAGTGCAGCGGTTACAGGCAATTTAAAAGTGTGGGTTAAATACCCCAATGGACTGTCGTCCGATGCCGATGCAACAAACGATACAGCGAAAGCTTTCCTTAGCACGCCTTTAAAGGGTTCTTACACCATCGATTCCTCCAAAGCAGGAGCTCGGAATAATTTCAAAAGTTTTGCAGATTTTGTGACCATCATAAATGAGGTTGGCGTAGATGGCGCCGTTACTATAAAAGTAAATAAAATGACCTATTACGAAAATGTTACTTTTGGCAAAATAAGCGGAATCTCTGATGCCAATTTGCTGACAATAGATGGCAGCGGCGGGGAGCTGATTTCAGGAGAAAATTTCACCCTCAAATTTGACAATGCTTCTTTTATAAAAGTAAAAAATTTGACGGTGATTAATTCGAATAATTCAAACTCAAAGGCAGTATATATAACCAATAGCAGTTCAAATATTATATTAGATAGTTTAACTATAATAGCAGATACTAATACTAATTATAATTCTTATGCAATAGCCATCATGGGGGATAATAGCAATGCTCTTGGGAATTTGAATGATTCTATTACAGTGATGAATTCATTCTTAAGATCCTATTACACTGCCCTCAGCTTATATGGAGACTACGCAACCTATTCAAAAGCAAATAGTATTAAAAATAACGTCATGGTTTCAAGTTTACTCGGAGTTGATCTTCGCTATGCAGATTCCAATTTAATAATGAACAATAAAATTACTTCTCCCTATAATTATTTATTGTATTCAAATTCACTTACCGTGAAAAATAATGAAGTTCTTGCGGGTTATGCTTATGGTTGGTACATTACTGATAACAAAGATTTAAATTTAATTAATAATAGTATACAGGGCAGTTCAAATTATTATGGTATATATCTGTATAATAGCGATAATGTTAATTTATTTCACAATAGCATTTTTTCTAGCTCTTCAAATAATATTGGCTTATTACTTGGCAATTGCACCAATGTGCAAGTTGCAAATAATATTATTTCCTGTACCGGTGCCTATGCGAGGGCTATCGATTGTTCGAATGCTTCAAGCCTTAAGATGTGCGAATACAATAATTTTTATTGCCCCAATAGTTCTGTACCGGCCTATGTTGGAAAGTCTTATAACTCAATCAATGCATTGCAGGGAGCAAATGGGTTAAATAAGATTTTATATAATAAACTTCCCGATTTTAACAATACATCAAATTCGCCTTACGATCTACATCTAAAAAGCAAAAATATTCCTTTATTAGGCGATAATTCCTTAAAAATTTCTACCGATATTGATGGCGATGCCCGTTGCGAAATTGCTCCAAGTATTGGTTCCGATGAGAGTAAATATATATATTCAAAAGCGGTTTCTTCCTTTACGCTGCCCGATTCTGTTTACAGAAGCACACCATTTAATATCCAAAATAATGCAGGAGCCAATTTAGGACAGGTTTATAGTTGGGGGGCCGATAAAACCTATAATTTAAGCAATAGCACCAATTTTAAGTATTTATTTTCAACTACTGGAACACACTCAATTCAATTAGTAACTGCCAATTGTAAAAATACCGATACCGCAACAAAAAATATTGTGGTAATTACACCATCAAAAACTCCCGTTGTAAATTTTATAGCCAATAAATCCATTATTGATCAATCTGATAGTGTCTATTTTTATAACACTTCAACTGGTGGAGATACAGCTTGGGATTGGACGGTAACGCAAGGGACCAAGGGGACTGATTACGATTTTTTAAATTCAACGCCTAATAGTAATGAAGTATCAATTCAGTTTTATACACCTGGATTATATGAAATTTGTTTGCAGGGGTTTAATGCCATGGGGTCCAGCAAAATTTGCAAGAGTGCTTATATTGAAGTAGTGCCCGTTGTAAATATGTGCCAGAATTCAAAGTCTGTTTTGCCCAAAGCTAGTTTCTACGACGACGGCGGGGTAAATGGCACCCATGGCTATTATGGCTATTGCAGTATGCTTATCGACCCTTGTGCGGGGATATTAAATATGGAATTCACGAAATTTGATGTAGCCAATTACTATTCCTTTTTAAGAATTTGGGATGGGGTGGATTCGAAAACCGGAACTCCATTGCATAGCGGCAATGGCTGGACTGGCACTTATAGCCCAGGGAAAATTATAGCCAAGTCAGGTAGATTTTATATAGAGTGGTCTTTTTTTAATCCTTCTGGGAATGCCGGTTGGGAAGCTAATTGGTGGCCAACTGCCCAAAAGTACAGCAAGCCTGTTGCAGCATTTACCGCAATTCCGTCTACAGCATTTGTAGGCGTAAATGTAAATTCGCAGGTACTAAATTACAAGCCAGGGGCCATCTACAATTGGCTACTAGATAATAATCTAGTAAATACGGGTAGCACTTATAGTAATTCATTTAGTTCGCCAGGGAGCTATCAAGTTTGCTTGGCAGTGTCTGACTGCGGTGGTGCTGATACGTTTTGTTCTACCATTACCATTGTTAAACCTACATCTGCGCCTGTAGTCGATTTTATTTTAGATTATATAGGTGACAGCGAAAATTGCTATGTAACGTCAAAATCAAACTATTTTACACATGGGGATACCATACTCCTTAAAGATATTTCGGGTCAAGGTCCAACTTCTTGGCAGTGGTCTTCAAATTCTTCTCATGTTATTTTTATTTCAGGAAAGACAGCCGGCGAGGCTTTGATTATTACCGATTCGGTAGGTACTTATGATATAACACTAGTAGCTACCAATAGCGTGGGTTCTGCAACTGTAACCAAATCTCTATTTATTACAATAGTGCCCAGTTCTTGTGTGCCCACTGTGCAATACATTCAAAGCGATATTGGAATAAATGAAATTCAATTACATCATAAGAGGTTTGCCTCCAAATCAGGTATTTCTAGTTATTCAGACTATTCAAATACGAGTACATTTTGTGTGTCTCCAGGTGGTAAATACCCATTTGTGGTTTCAAGAAATACGGCACAAAACTCAGTGAATCAAATTGTTTGGATTGATATAAATCATGATGGCACTTTTGATAATAGTGAAATTATCAATCAAATTACAAGTAATAGTTCAAGTGTATGGAGTGACTCAGTAGTTGTTCCGTTAAATATTGCATATGGCGAAACTCTCATAAGATTTGCCACTAATTTTGGGAAGTCTGTGGCTAAACCCTGCGGGCCAGAACTTTTTGCGGAGTTTGAAGATTTTGGGTTGTTTGTAATCCCTGACGCCGAAGCCCCCGTTATTACTATTATAGGTGCAAACCCCGATGTAGTAGGAAGAGGTAAAGTTTATAATGACTCGGGAGCCATAGCCTGGGACGCAGTAGATGGTTATTTTCCTGCAAACGCTACGGGTTTGTTTTATAATAATGTAAATGTTGACTCATTTTATATTTATTATAATGCAACCGACTTAAATGGAAATATAGCTGACACTGTAAAAAGGTTGGTATATGTAGCGGCTGATAATCAAGCTCCAATTATTACCCTAAATGGTGATAGCTTAATTTATGTCGATATTAATAGCAATTTTTCTGACCCTGGTGTTTCAGCTTTTGATTCAATTTATGGTGCTATAAATGCTTCAAATATAAATGTTGTGGGTAGTGTAAATATTAAAAAATTCGGAACTTACAAACTCAATTATACCGCGTGCGATCCCAAAAATAATTGTGCAAGTATATCTCGCACAGTGATAGTAGGAGATACTACAAGGCCAATTATATACTTAAGTGGAGCAAATCCATTATATTTGGAAGTAGGCGATACATTTGTTGATCCTGGGGTGCAAAGCATATTCGATAATTACTCAAAAAATTTAAGTTATACCACAATTTCTAATGTCAATAATTTAATGTTGGGAAGTTACAAAGTATTATATCAGTCCGAAGATAGTTTTAAAAATAGAGGTACTGAATCGCGCGTTGTGATAGTGAGAGATACCAAAGCGCCGCAAATAAATCTAGCTGGCGGCGATACCATTGTGATAGAAGCTACGCGTAATGCTGGTTTTAAAGATCCTGGATACGCGGCAAGCGATAATTATTTTACGGCACTCAATTGGACTATTGTTGATTCCGTTAAGATAGATAAAATGTATGTTGGGCAGTATCAATATATTTACTACGATGTTGCCGATCAAAGCGGAAACAAATCTTCCAAAGTAAGAACTATACTTTTGCAAAAAACTTCTAAGCCTTGGTTAATTTTAAAAGGAAATTCATTGGAGAAGTTTATGAAGCGGGATACCGCAGTTGCTTATAATGAGCCTGGTGTCGATAAATTTGATGCCTTTTATGATGATGCCGATCTGTCAGTGTCAATTACAGGCAGTGTAGATTTGGCAAAGGCTGGTATCTATGAACTGCGTTATCAAATTACCGACCCAGTGGGTAATAAAGCAGTAAATACCATTACCAGAGTAATTGATGTAATATCAAACACAGGGATCTTGGCGGTGTCAAAATCAGACCTAGAGTTATACCCCAATCCTGCATCCGACTTCATAAATATAAAGGTAGATGGGGCTAAAAAATTTACAGGATATAAGATATATAACCAATTCGGCCAACTTGTAAAAAGTAGTTCCGAAAATATAATAGCAGGGTATTATACTATTCAGCTTGGTGAATTGAGCCAAGGTTTATATTTCATTGTATTTAATCATGAATTATCGCCTGAAATTCAAAAAATACAAATAGTAAAATAACAATTTAAAAAACAGTTTAAAGCAAATTATTATGAAAAATAGAATGATAAAAAAAGCCATGTTAAAGTTTCTTGTATGGATTGTTGGCATAAGTTCATTTGGTGCATCTGTTGCGCAAGCTCAATCATTCAACTATAATATAAATGGTGCCGATTTTAAGTCGCAAGTAATTTATAATTTTTTAATTTATAAATTTTGTCCCAATAAAGTGAAAATTGAGTTTGAAATATATACGTTTAATTGGACTAAGACTTATATTGTGGATTCAGGTGCTTTCGGTAAAACTAGTGGCTATAATAGTAACATCTCTAAATTCTATAATTCTCCCTATAACTGTTCTCCAATCGGTTTATATCGTTACCGAGGAGATTATTTGTTTTATGAAAACCATCGTGTGGGTTCTTCAGAATTTCATGCAAATTTAGATACCCTTAGAATTCCCGACTACACGGAAAAGTTAAAATTAAAGACGGGAGACGTTGCACTATTAAATAATAATAACGAAGTGAAGATTTCATGGAGTCCGCTTGATACCAATTCAATGGTATATGGCCACAAATATTTTGTTTATAGAAACGACACTTTAGTGGGCACAGTAAGCGGGACCGATTCCTCGTTCAATGATAAAGTTACCCCCAACTCTAGGAACAAGTATAAGGTGAAATGTGGTTTTAAGTTTAACTCACCTTATGATGGCTATAATTATGATAATTCCGATTCACTTTATTTTCTTGACTACCAAGAAAAATATGTGATTTGCACAAACACGCCGGAATACAATATTTTTCAGGCAGTAAATCTTAATAAATCTACTGACTCTTTTAGAATAAGTTGGAACAAAATTACTGAAATAATCAGCGCAGGTGGATCTGGCATCCACTACCGTATTAAAAAAAATGGTGCTTTTTACAAGCAGTTTACCAATGCTGATCCAAATTATATATTAGAAAAGTTAGATAGCTTGGAGGCCAGCAACACCTATGTGTTTGAAATTTATACTGGCAACATGGGTATGGGCAATTTGATTTATACCAAAACTCAAACCGTAAGTGCCACTTTTTATAATCAAAAACAAAGCGATTCATATATAGATATAGTTTGGAATATTCCTACTTCTACTTTGCGAAAGGCAAATGATACCAGCATTTATGTTTCGCTATATGATAGTACCTATGGTAAAGAAATTTATAGTTTTCAAATAGATACTTTTAATTCTGCTGCTTATGGCGTAAATGGAAGTTTTAAGCATTTTGTCGGGCCCAATAGTTACCATACTTATGCCTTAAATATGTTTATAATTGGCAATGGTACTTTACTAAGTTCAACCATTCCAAGCTTAACGGCTAATACGTTAACCTATCAAAGGCCTAAATTAGCAGCGAGCTCAAATAGCTATCCAGGAAAAGTAGTTCTAAATTGGAAAAATAAATCTGATTTTGCTTCGCAATTTTATTTATATCGAGATAATTTATTGATAGCTAATATAGATACTAATGCCATTACCTTCTCGGATTCATTTGCATATAGTGGTGCAAATAATATCGTAAATGGCAAGTCATATTCCTATATACTGCGAGGTTATAACATTGGTACGAGCTCTTATTTAGCTGCCGATACCCTAGTTGCAACAACCACTCCGGTTAGTTTTATGGCTTCTAGAAATTTATATGCCAATAAAATAAATTTAAACTGGAACAATATGGGTGCATTTGCCGGTAAATTAAGAGTGAGACGCGATGGAAATATTTTGTCAGACTTGACAGCAGCTGACGTTTCTTACACCGATGAAAAACCCACCTATGGAAAAAAACATATTTACGAACTTGAACTTTGGAAGGATGATGGTGTAATTATGATAGTAAAAGATACTGGCATGGTGCTGCCTATTGGCAGTGTGTCAGGTTATATCGTTTCTGCCGATACCTTTAGAATAGGCTATGAGAATGTGAGCATTACTGCCAAAACCACCTATCTGCGCGATACTTTTATTTATAATACAACCACCGATGGCGGGGGGGCATTTACCATCCCTAATATATATTTTGGTACAAAAGCAACTTTAACAATTACCGCAAAAAAAGCAGGTTTGAATTTCGCTGATTCGATATTTAATTATGAGTTAAGCAATGCCGTGCCTGAAATTTCAAATGTGATTTTTACGTATAATTTTAAAGATTCTTTGGAAAAGAATAATAACAATCCTGCGGTGGTAACAAACAATCTGCATTTGAATGCCCCGTCGTATATCGAACTTTGGACCCAAGATGTCAGTTTTTCGTATATATTAAATGGTAATAGGCCGCATTTGCATTGGAAATGGGAAAATAACCCCAATCGGTCATTTGTATGGCAAGTTTTCAGGAATAATATATTACTAAGCACCAAACTGGAAGCCATCGGTAATAGAACCAATGGCTATTTGGATTATATTGATACCGCAGGTGTTCCCGGTCAAAATTATCAGTATAAAGTGGCATTTTATGCTGTGGGGAATACTACTCCTAATGGCACTAAGAAATTAATATCATATAATTACTTTTTTCATGAAATTAGACCTTTCCCAAGTTTGGCAGGAGTTACTAATATTGACCTAAAAAGTATAGATCAGCAAGATAGTGGTGGCTATGTGCAATTGAAGTGGAATTATAGAGGTGCTAATACTGGGTTCATCATATATAGAGGTGGGGATAGTATTGCCACAGTGTTCCAGAATAAAACTAATAGTTATCTTTTTAAGGATTATAATATTTTATTTAGTGCAAATTACACGTATGAAGTAAAAGCTTATCGTACTATTGGTAAAGCAAATTTTGTGTGCACCACAGCGGGTACTTTCGTTGGTGGTTCTAATACTATTACCACCGCAACTTTGCCAAAGCCATATAATTGTGCCACTACGGTAAGTTCAGACAATTCACACTCTGTGATTGTAACTATAAATACTAACTTGGGTGTTGACTATAATTTTGATGGTTTTTATATTAACCGCTATCATACTACACTTAAGGTTTTTGAAACATTCTTTATAAGAAAGGAAATGACTACTAGCACAGGTAGTAAAAGCTATAAATTTATAGATGAAACAGCATTGCCTAATGTAATTTATCTGTATGGTAATCAAACTGCTAAATTGGCCCCGGAATCTAGATCTGCTTTATGGTTAGCATCTACATATAATGAGACATATATGCCTGACCTTCCACCGCCATCGGGGCTTACCGTTGCCAATAATGGAGTAGCTAATAATGGGTATATCAAAGTGGAATGGGACCGCGTTGTGAGTGCAAAAGTAAAGCACCAAACTTATTTAATTACGGCTAGTAATTCAGCAACCAATGTGATAGATTCCATAGAAGTTGCTGCCAATAATATTAGAAATTATAATTATATTTTAAAAGATAATTATAAAGGGGAAGCCATAAACTTTACCATACAATCGTGCTGGAAATATATGGGTAAAGTATTTTATTCAGTAACCAACGCTTCCAATGGCACGCAAACAAAGGGCTATGCCAGTAAGCAAGCAAATAATTATACAGCTCCAAGCAATTTTAAAGCTTCCAAGGATAGGTCAACTCACATATTCCTGCAATGGGATTATCCTACCTATATTGTGCCTTCTGCTTTCGAACTTTATGTAAATGGAAGTTTTGAAAAAAGTATTGCTAGTGATGTTAGAACGTATAATTATTTTACAACTGATGACGGGACAGATTTTGTGTTTCAATTAAAAGCGATTGCTCCAAAAACAACCGGTAAGGGCAGTTCTGCTTGGGTTGTAGCTTCCGGCAAAGTTATTTCGCAAAGAAAAATAAAAGGTACGGTCACTAATTTATATAATAGTAAGGGCATAGCAGGTATTCGTGTAGACTGTTATTATGATTACTTTATCAGGGGATATAAATCTAATGGGGGGGGAGGGTATATACGATACCTTAAAGAAGCAGGCCGCATTAATACTGCCAGTGCCTATACTGATTCTTCAGGTTATTATGAAATGATAGTGCCAACCACCACCATTTCTGTTAATGTTAACAAAGGGGAAAGTGCAGCGCTGTCTTATTATGCAGCAGCAGCAGGTGCCAATATTAAATTGTCGGCTAATAATTTATCTATTACCGATTTTCAATCTACTAAAGATAATAGAACCATTAATTTTACCGATACTACCTATCGGCCTTCAGCAATTGATAATAACATAGCAGAACCTTCCAATGCCACAGCCGCTGCAAATAGTACGGATAAAACTGTGGAAATTAGATGGAATGTAAGTAGTAATAATTTTTCAGGATTTATAATTTATCGCGATTTATCACAAATTGGAACCGTTGGTAAGGGTGAGGCACGTGAATTTATCGATTCGTTCGGGTCTTCAAATATTCAATATAATTACAGTGTTAAAGCATTTTGGAATATCGATGATGAAGTTAAATTATCGAAGCCAGCTGTTACCAGTGCCAAGTTTCCCGGTTTAGTGCCAGTTATTAATTTTAAGGCAACACCGCTGCCAAGTTCCAATCAAGTACTACTAAGTTGGAGTCACTTATACGACAATCATAGTTATTATGAAGTAAGACGCGGCGCACTGATATTAGGCAAAATTAATACAGGTTCTACTTTTACTTTATATGATAGCACGGGGTCGCCGAATGAAATATATAATTATAGCATTATCTGTTATCAAAAAATGGGAACACGACTCATAAAGTCTACACGCGAAAGTGCCCAGGCAGCATTCCCTTCCATCCAAATAGTGCAGAACTTGCAAGCAGGATATTCTGTCCTAAAAGATGCAGTAAAGCTTACGTGGGAATATAAGCCTACCAATATTGCTGGATTCAAAATATATCGGGGCAATAAATATTTAGGTTTTACAGATAAGGCTAAAAGTTTTGATTTTGAAGATATTTCTTTTATTCCTGATACTACTTTAGCATATTTTGTTACGGTTATTGCCCAGCGCGATACCAATACTTTTGAGTCTCGGCCTTGGAAAGTAAAGGCACAAACGCCTTCCCTTATTGCACCTGTAAATTTACAAGCTGTGCAGAATAGTAATTTGGAAAATTTTGTAAAACTAACTTGGCAGATACCCACAATTAGAGGCATAAACGGTTATAGGGTGTTCAGAGATAATCAATTACTAATTACCATTCTCGATAGTTCTAGATTGGCCTATGCCGATACTTCTGGTATTTTTGGTACCACCTATGCCTATAAGGTGGACGCATTTGCAACCCGAAACGAACGTAGTTTTTACTCGCAAGCGGTAAGTGCAAATTTTGTTTATCCCAAGCTATCGCCTCCCCAACTTACCTATGCCAGCGATAGTAATTTCGATTACATCGATTTGAATTTTAAGTATGATGCATCTAGCAATTATGGCTTTATTGTGTATAGAGATGGTGTGGAAATAGACACAATAAAAGTGGCAGGAAGAAGAAAATATACCGATATGCTAAAAACTGCTAAAGCTAACGGTACTGGCTTCTCCTATAAATTGAGGGCTTATAAAATTATCAATAATAATTACTATTATTCCGACTTTAGCAACGCCCTTGTTGGCTATGCGGGTAAATTGATGTTGCATTACAAAATTGATGCTACTAGCGGAGGCAATTATGGATACAAGGTTACCATGGCCGGCAATTATGCCATGGTATATGCTAAGGGGAGGGGTGCGAACAACAGTGGCGAGGTGGATGTGTATAGAAAGAAAAAGTATACATGGGAGTTAGTTCAGACAATTAAAAATATATATCAAACAAGTGGCGTTGTTTTTGGCGAATATATTGGTATGAATGATAGTATTGTGCTGATTTCATATCATTACACAAATAATTCTGGCACAACATATCAGATCTATTATAAACTGAACCCTTCTGGTGTTTTTGAAAATAAAGGTTACACAGACATGCCAAATGCAAATTATGCCTATGCCATCAATAATAAAAGAATTATTTCTGGCTACGGCACAGATAATACAATTTATGTTATAGACATCGGTGCCAATAATAATTTTTCTAGCGTTTATGAGGTGAAGACTGATCAAACTTGCTCTTCTGGTAGTTGTGGGCCCTGGGGTGCCACAGTAACCATGGATGATAGTTCTGTCTACACCGTTTCCAGCGACACTAGATTTTATCGTGCCTACAATTTTCAAACTAAAAAATATTACGCTGTTGGTAAATCAATTACAGATAATCTTGACAAATATGAAGGGTATTGGGAGGAAAATAAAAAAAGCATTGTATTATCAAACAATAATGCAAGAGGTTCCAATAACACAGTAAATTCCAAGACCTTAACTAGGCTGCTTAAAACTGGTGCCTCTAAAGTTGATGGATATGTGATGCAGAAGTCGTTAACTGGCGACCCATATGAGAGATTTTATATCCCCAATAATTTTAGTAATGCCAGGGTTTTTTGCGGTGATACTACTTTGCTGCTGGTTAAAGACGACAGTGCAATTTTTGTGCATGCCAATGATCCTGCAAGAGCTTGGGCTTTGCGTTATAAACTCAATGGAACATTAACCGATGCTGCGTTTTCGGGTAATAGTGCCGTTGTAGGAAGTCCTAACGGAAACAGCGGAGCAGGGTCGGTGTATTTCTTTAATTTTAACTATTCTGCTAATGACCCTTTAAGTGTTACAGCAAGTAAGGGAACCATTGCAGGTAAAGTAAAAATTGCATGGACCGTATCCAATAAGAAAATAAATGATTATTATAATATATATCGCGATGGAGAGTTAATAGACAATACAGCAGCAAACCAATTTGTATATTATGATGCCACCGGCATTCCCGGCAAAGAATATCATTATGCTGTAAGAATTGTAGATACTGCGGGCAATATGTCCAACGATATATCGGATGTAGGTTATGCAACCAGCGATGGTTCCATTCAAGGGTATGTGCTATCCGGAGTTTCTTCTTCAGGTATACCTAACGTGCAGGTTAAAGCTTATGCCACTATTGATGGCGAAACCTTCGCGTATTATACCAATACCAATGCCAGTGGAAAGTATAATTTTAAAAATGTATATTATAATAAAGCGGCTACCTTTTATATAGTACCATTTCTTGCTGGTCATAAATTAAATAGGGATACAACCAGTGTCGATGTTGATTTACAAGCAACGCAGGGGTCTGCTGCACCATTTTACGATTTAACTTCGTATGTAGTAAAAGGCGTAATAGCCCGAAATACAGTAAACTGCGGTTTGGACAGTGTTAATGTGGTGTTTAATACCATATTTAAAAATGGCACAACTTCAAAAATTGCGACAAGCACTAACGAGCAGGGGGCTTATTCTTTTGTATACGACCCTGCCGATCAAACCATAGATTATTATAGTATTGCTGTCGATACTTTTAGGGTAGTGACGCGCAATAATATACAAGATACAGAATTCTTTAAGTTTGATCATGTGTTTTACGATAAAATTAATCTAACAGCATCTTCCACTGCTACCTATAATTTTTATGATACTGCTGCCTTCCCGCTTATTATTGATGTAAAAACAGCTTGTGGTATAATACCAGGTGTCAATAAGTTTATATTATATATAGCAAGCGAAGATGGTTGTTATGAAAAATCAATAACAACTAATAATAGTGGCCACGCCCTTGTGTTCCTGCCTGCGCTAAAGTATTCTATTACAGTAAAAGATGTGGAAACACCTTCTGCAAATAATATCCAAGTGGTCAATTATCTTTCGCAAAGAAATAATGAAATAGATTTTAGCACCTTTGGAGGTTCGGATTCCCTAAGAGATTACGCCTACAAAAATCCTTTTGTGACAGCATTTATATACCACCGCCCACCTGAAATAAATATGTATGGATTTAAAAGATATTTATGTAACCCTCCCCAGGGAACTGAAATTCCTATTATTAAGCAAGGGGCAACTATTGGCTTAAACCCATTTGTAAAAGAAGTTCACTATGCCAGTTCCTGCGGGGTTGCTGGTGGTTATGTGCATATCATTAATGATGCAGCTGCAGTAGGGGATACTACAATATATTTCGACCCTGTTACAAATAGTTTTCCTAAATATTATTTTACAGCCAATGGGCCCAATGTAGTTTCTCCCCATCTTAAAAATATAGTAGTTCAGTATTATACGGCCGATGATGTTTTTATGGGTGATAAGCAATATTTGGTAATTGTAGAAGGGATTGCCTCTACCCCAGGTAGCGATTTTATTGTAGATGTAGATACCAGTTCCAGCGGGTTGGTGCAGATGCCTTTATTCGTTTTACGAGATCCCCCGGGCGATGCAAGTTTTAGTTATATTGAAAAAAATACGTCATTTAAAAACTCCCTTGAAGTAAGTAGCAGTGACGAATTTGCTGTCGGAAATAGAATGGAACTCGAAACTGAAATCTTTGGTGCTGGAGTGAGAGCAGAATTTGCAGCAAAAGGTGGAGGATCAGATGGGGAGCATGTAGGCTATGAAGTTTCAGTTGAAAATAAGCAGCGAATAAGCACCAGCCCTGTATCCAATATTTTTAGTGCCGATGGATCCACCTTTATGGTTGGTGATAGGGCCGATGTGATAGTGGGAGGAGGTGTTGTTAATGCATACGGCATCGCAAACGAAATAATAGTGGATGACAGTTGTCACATTTTAAATAAGAAAAAAATTGCAACAAGCTATAATGGTTTAAAAACTACGTGGGTATATACCGTTGATCAAATTATGCATTTAATCGACAATTATGCGCTAGATATTGAGGCCATATCCGCAGGTCAATTATCGTCAGTTGGGGTTAGTGCAGATAAATTTTTAGCCGTCACCAAATTAAGAAAGAAAAATTGGGAAAATGTGCTCGAATATCACCGTACTAAGTCTGTGCCTTACTATAATTTATGTAATACAGCCAATTACGACAATATTCCAGAGCCTTATAAAACTCAAATTAGACTTTGGTCTAAAGAAGGGTTTTGCGATATTATTGGCTCCTATGTTACCGATGCAAGTGGTAATGTTAGTTTTGTCTTAAAGCCAAACATTACTTGGACCCAGGCCCTCATAGAGAAATATAATAAAGTATCGGAGGTAGTTAGAAATTTATCAGATTATAAGTTTCAACTTAAGAATGCAACGGGTGTCAGTTGGTCTCAGACCCGCTTGGATAATATGAACTTAGATAAAGCCTATAATGGCTTGTTTGGTTTCGAAGCTGAAAATATAAGTTTTTCCGGCGGAGGTAGCTCATTTAGCAAGGAGCAAACCGTTGCCAAGTCGCGATCTAGTGGATACGATCAAAGCAGTTACATGGATGTGGAAGCATTTGCCGGGCTTACCTTCGGAGCGGAGGTGACAACCTTTCTAGGTGCATTTGCTGGGATTGGAGTGGGCGTAACTGGGGGAGCAATTACAACAGTTGCCAGCGCGACTGGAAATGTTGGCGTAACTTTTAACTTTCACCACCAACAGGATCAATCGTCAACTACATCCTTCGATACATCCATTACCACAGGATTTGAGCTTAATGATGAAACAGCAGGCGATCAATATAGCGTTTTAGCATTTAAAGGTATTGAAAAAAACCATACCCCTTATTTTGTAACTTTGGGAGGTCGCTCTGCTTGTCCTCCCGAGCCAGGAACTATATATAGAGATGATGTGCGAATAGCTTTTGAAAGACCTGACGGCAGCAAGGTAACGTTCCCAATGAAAGGCCTCGACCCCTCTAAGCAGGTGATTGTACCTATTAAATTAACCAATATGAATCCGTTTAATGAAGAACGTGAATTTATGTTGGAAATTAGGCCTGAAACCAATCAAAATGGTGCTATTATAAGAGAAGGTGGTAAAATCATAGGGCAATCTGTTATACGCGTGCCTGCTCAAACGTCGCAGTATACCAATTTGTTTATTGAACCCAATCCTTATTATTCGGAGTATTTAGATATTGAAGTGGGCTTTGGTTCTGCATGTAATTGGGGAACCATAGCTGATTCTACTATTTTTATGTCATTCTATTTTAACTCGCCTTGCAGTAAAGTTAGCATTTTAAGCCCCACCAATAATTGGAGCATTAAGAAGGAAAAGCTAAAAGATGAACAAATTATTTTCACGCTCGGCGATTATGATATCAATAATAAAAACTTGGACTCCATATTAATGGAATATAAAAAGTTTGGAGATAACAAGTGGACCCAGTTTTGGGCAATTAGCAGAGAGGAACTTGCTACCTATTATGAAGCAGAGAGATTTTCTGGGAATCCACCTACCTATCCGGTGGTTTGGAAGATTACAAATAATCGCAAAATCATTGATGGTAATTACGATATTAGAGCAGTTTCTAAATGCGATGTGGGAGGTTATATGTATTCTAATATCACCTCAGGTAAAATAAATAGATCCGCATTGTATGTGATAGGTGATCCCAAACCGTCGGATGGTGTTTTGTCGAAAGGTGAAGAGATTTCCGTAGCTTTTAATGAAGCTATCAATTGCTATGGTGTGGATAGTAGTAGTCAGTATATAAGTTTTACTGTTGCTGAATCTAATGTGCGTATATCAACTCAAGTATATTGTAATCAATTAAATGGTCTGGTATTTAAAATATCGGATGCGGATATGGCGAAATTTGATGGTAAATTAATTAATGCCAAGCTATATAATATTGTTGATATAAATGGCAATGGGTTGGCTGGTGATACTGTGAAGTGGTCTTTTGTTATTAGCAATAATCCCATATTTTGGGCCACCAATAATTTGGAATTTAATATTACTGCAGGTACCTCCGACAGTATTGTTACCTACTTATTTAATACTGGTAATATATCGCGACAATTTAGTTTAAATGGAATGAATGGTGTCTTAGATGCCAAGCCTCAATATCCAAGCAATTTGGTAACCTTGGCAGGTATGCCTATTTTAGTTAAAATTAATGCTACCAATTTAAAACCAGACTCTAGTTATACATACTTGCTAAAAGCAACTATACCAGGTTTTTCAGATTTGAATTTGTCTGTAAAAGTTAATGTGTATTCTAATGATGTGCAGTGGAGGGTAAACAGAAGTTTGTATAGCACCACAGCCAATATTATTGCCAATTTTAAAATTAATGGCGATACCTCAAAAGATTCACGTGATAAAATTGCCGTGATTATAGATAATACAGTAAGAGGTTTTGCCAATATTAGGAAAATTGATGGGTATTGGGCGGCTTATATTACGGTGTATGGTTCGAGCGCTGACAATGGCAAACCAATGGAGTTTAGAATTTGGAAAGCTTCGTCAGGAACTGAATTCGATGCACGTCCAGCCGTATCTTATAATTATGTCATTAATAAGGTATTTGGTACCTTACTAGAGCCTATAATTTTAGATGTAAATACGGCTAAAGATACAGTGAGATATATACCCTTGGTGCCGGGTTGGAATTCGCTTTCATTTAATACCGTATTGCCTAGTGACTCAATTAATAAAGTGCTTGGTAGATTGCGTAATTCTAGAGGTACCTTTATTAAAACCCTCAATACTTCTGCAGCCTATAATCAAACAAAGTGGGTGTCAACTATTAATTTAGATAGATTAAGAGCCGATTCTGGTTATATGATTTATTTAACTGATTATGATACCTTATTATTTTCTGGTGCAGCGTCAACGCCAAAGACTATTCCTCTGAAGGAAGGTTGGAATATGATTGGTTATAGCTACGCCACTGATAAGCCTATAAATTCTGTGTTGAGGGATACCGCGAGTGATGATGGCGACATTATAAAGACTTCATTTGGCGAGGGGGTCTCCATGTTTGATGGAAATAACAGCCGTTGGGTCGGAAGCTTGGATACCTTGCGAAGATTTAAATCATATATGATTAAAGTTCAAAATAAAGATGGAGGAACTGCTTATAAAACCAATTATGTTCCATTTGGCAAAACTAAAGGTTTGACGGCAGTGAGATCGGCAGAATACGGAAACAATATGTACATACAAGGCAAAATACTGTTGAATGGGTTTTGGTCTCTGCACGATGGTGATCAAGTGTTTGCCTATGTTGGAAACGAATGTCGTGGTGTTGGAACATTAGAATATATTTCTGCTTTAGGCCAATCTTATGTTTCTATGTTTGTATATGCTAATAAAGATAGTGAAATAGTTTCTTTCCAAATTTTGAGTTTGGCCGATAGCGCCTGGTATGACTGTATCGATTCTTTCCCATTTACCACTAACCAAATTTCAGGTTCTTTCTCGGAGCCATACGTATTTAAAAATATGAATTCATTGATGCCATATACCAATGCTAAAACTCTTATATCCGCTGAGGTAGACGCTTATCCGAATCCAACCAGTAAGGAGGTTCAATTAAAATTAAGTAATTTAAATAACCAACCATTGGAGATTTCATTAACCGATATGTCTGGTAAGAAAATTTGGAATACAACTATCAGACCCGATCAATCTACCTATAATTATATGATAGATTTAGACAAATTGGGGCTTGCCAAAGGAATATACATGATAGGTGTTAATTCGCATAACCTAGCTAAAGTTATAAAATTGGTGAAAGTAAATTAATAAAAGTTACACTAAATAAAAAGGGAGAATTACGAAAAGTAGTTCTCCCTTTTTTATTTGGCAATTACTTCGCCATTCTCCAACACCAACGCCCCTTCATCCAATAGTTTTCGAATGGCAGACAATCGTTCATTTTTAATTTTTTCTGGTTGATTATTTACCAAGGTTTCAACAGGCATTGGATTATTATATAATAGTTTCAATAATTTTTCTTCGATGCTTTTATTGCTTTCTAGTTTCTTGCGGTTGTCCAAACAATTATCGCAAATGCCGCAGGGTAGGATAGTAGCATCTGCAAAATAATTTCTGATATAGTTGCTTCTGCATTCCTCAGCAAGTTTTGTATAATCCAACATTTTTGTTTGTCGAGTTATATAAGTCGATTTTAGAAAATTGATGAGCTGGGTGTCTAATAATAAGTTCTCTTTCTTTACTCTGTCTTGTAAAAAAAATATTTGTGGACTTTCTTTTCTAGCAGTGTAGTCAAGCACTTCTAGCTTTTCAAGTTTGTTGAGCAGTTCTACTACTTGTGCTGTGGTCCATTTAAGTTTGGTAGCAATTTGCTCTTCTTGTATAATAATATAGTGGTCTGAAATTCCACCATAACTGCGCAATAAAAATTTCAGTAAAGTATCATATACCGGATTTTCTACTTCCAGTTTGTATAAAGTAAACTCATCGGTAAGTATCATTACTTTGGAAGGCTCGTGCATGGCGTCATTGAGTTTGAGCCACTGGTTTTGTTCTAAAATTTTCAATGCTGAGAATGTTGTCTGCACATCATAATTATATTTTTTACAAAATCCACCAATCTCAAAATCATAACTATTATATTGTCCTTCGCCCCACGGAATCATAAGTTGTGAGCATATATTATTATATACATCTTTCACAAAAGTGAGCTCAGGGAAACGAACGGCTTGCATCTCTTTTTTCTTTTCTTCATCTGCTGGGTGTGTGAGCAAAACCGCATAGGATTTTTCACCATCACGCCCTGCTCTGCCAGCTTCTTGGTAGTATGCTTCAAGCGAATCAGGCATTTCGTAATGCACTACCAATCGCACATCGGCTTTATCTATTCCCATTCCAAATGCATTGGTGCAGCACATAATTCTAATTTTATTTTGCAGCCAATCGTTTTGCTTTTTTTCGCGTTCTATCATCGTTAATCCAGCATGATAATAATCTGCTTGGAAACCATTTTTGTTTAATAGCAGAGCAATTTCTTTGGTCGCTTTTCTATTATTTGCATATAATATCGTAGTGCCTTTTATCTTGTCAACTATCTGTAATAGTTGTCCCGTTTTATTATCAGTTTCTCTTACTACATATGATAAATTAGCACGCTCAAAAGAACTTTTATATATGATAGGATCTTTTAACCAAAGTTTTTCGGCAATGTCTTTCACCACAGTTGGCGTAGCACTGGCAGTTACGGCAATAAATGGAACATCAGGTTTTATTTTTCTTAGTTCAGCAATTTGCAAATATTCGGGACGGAAATCATAGCCCCATTGTGATACACAATGTGCTTCATCTACTGCAATCAAATTCACCTTCATTTTTTCGAACCTGGCTTGAAACACAGGATTCTGAAGTCGTTCGGGAGATGTATATAGAAATTTAATATCGCCAGCATATATACAATTATCCAAAATGCGGTCTATCTCTTTCGATGATTTTCCTGAATATACAAGTTCAGCTTTAATACCTAATTTTTTCAAGCGGTCTGTTTGGTCTTTCATTAAAGCCACCAATGGAGACACTACAATACAAATCCCATCCATAGCCATAGCAGGTACCTGAAAACACAATGATTTGCCACCACCTGTAGGCAATAAAGCAATTGTATCTTTTGCTTGTAAAACAGAATTTATTATTTCTTCCTGTCCTTTTCTGAAGTCGTTATAACCCCAATATTGTTTTAATATTTGGTGTAAATCGGGCTGCATTTATTTGCGCAGTGTGAGCACATAATCGGCAAGTGCTTGGTATTCTTCTTCACTTTCCAAATCAACTTTGGGCATTGCTTTTTGGCCGTTCTTTACGGTATTTATTATTTGTTCTTTATTGTATATTGATGTGCCAAGCCTAGCAGCACCAGCAAGTCCAGCGTTGCCATCATTGCCATGGCACGTGATACAACGCATCATAAAAAGTTGTTTTCCATCTGCTTTTTTTATGGGTGTTTTAGTAGCATCTGTTTCAGGTTTTTTATTTTCGCCGCAAGCAAAAAGCAGCAATGTAATAAATATTATAATATAATAGTGTTTCATGATAAAGTTTGGTTTGGAATAATTATGATAAATGTAGTATATACTTTTTCGTCCGATTCTAAGGTAATACTTCCGTTTAGTTTTTCTAAAAGTTCTTTCACCATAAACAAGCCTAAGCCGGACCCTGACTTATTAAACGTGGCACGAAAAAACATTTCAAAAACTTTTTCCTGACTTTCTTTGGCAATTCCAATTCCGTTATCTGAAACAATAAATATAGCTTTTTCAGGGTCAGTAGTTATTTCGATATTTATAGTATGCGTATCCTTTTCTTCGTCAATATATCTAATAGCGTTGCCCACCAAGTTTGTTAAAATAATCCTTAGCTTCATTGGGTCTGATCGGAACTTCTCTGGCTCATTTGTATGGGCTTCGAGTGTGATATTGCCATCTTTAATCAGTGTAGCATTCGATTCTATTATATCATCCAACAATTTTTCTAAATCGATATTTTCATAATAATTAATAGACTTTGAGTTCTTATAATAGGCCAACATATCGCTCACGAAATTATTCATCCGCCGCATGCTTTTTTCTTGTATCACCATATATTCATGGATGGTATTGATATCTTTTTCTGTTTTGCTCAATTCAATAAGGCCAAGAGCTGAAGATATAGGAGAACGCAAGTCATGAGATACAGTGTATACAAATTTGTCCAGATTCTCGTTTAGCTTGTTTGCTTTGTTGGCGCTTTCTATAAGCTCTGCATTTTTTTGTTCGATAGCTCGGGTTTGCAAATTGTAACTTTGCTTAAAAACTAGCACATTGAAAAAGTATGCCACCAATGTAGCCACCAATATTATAGTCTGAAACACATAAAAGGTATTGCTGTCAATTTCTGCCCTGCTGGCAAACAATGAAAAATCTGAAATATATAATGCCAGAAGTCCGAAAATTGGAATCAAGAAAGCAACAATTCTTTGCACTACATCTTCTTTCTTATAATATATAAACGGACTTACGAAAAGCACCACCGAAATATTCTGCACACCCGCATCTCTGCCGAAGGTAC
Organism: Bacteroidota bacterium; assembly: GCA_947477885.1. Classification (GTDB taxonomy): domain Bacteria; phylum Bacteroidota; class Bacteroidia; order UKL13-3; family UKL13-3; genus CANJUD01. The sequence goes on along the minus strand of CANJUD010000002.1, from coordinate 161,167 downwards.
AGGCACCCCAGCATATTGCAAATTGGATAAGCAAAAACGAATAAAAACGGCCAACACTATAGAATCTATAAAAGTTAAATAACAAGGTTACTAGAAACCCAAATCCAAATATTAATAGTACTAAGTATATATTATAATTTGGGAAAACGATTTTGGCCGATAGACTGATGGGCAAAATGCACAAAAAAGCCAGCAGCGATGCCCGATTCATTAATACGATTTCGATATTATCGTTATGCGATGGATTGCTCGCACAGCCTATGCTATTCAAACGATTCCAAATATTTATAAATACATTCAAACTAGGGCAAAGATATATATATTTGTGTGTTTAAAGCAACAGTCGTTAACCACATCTGAAATTTTTAGATTAAAATTGCAGTGAAATTGTGAATAAGCCAAAATGAGTGGACTAAAACTTAACTTAGATTTAAAACTTCAGCAAAAACTGTCACCTCAGCAGATACAGTTTATCAAACTGCTGCAACTCAATACGCTCGATTTGGAAAAGCGTGTAGAAGAAGAATTGCTCGATAACCCAGCAATGGAAGAGAGTTTGGAAGATGATGATGATGTGGATGTGAAATTTGGTGAAGACGATGCCAAAGGAATTGAAAACGAATTGGCTCACGAGGGCGATGAACTCGTTGAGCAAAAAGTTGAGATTGAAAATCAACTTGATGATGAACCTGTTGCCGAAAGCGTGGATGAAAGCGTGGATGATTTGTATGATCTCTCAAATTATGATTATGAAATGGCCGATGGAGATGATTTTCAATTATATGAAGAATCGGACCCGAATGAAGAAAGAAAGGAAATGCCCATTGCTAGTGCCACCAGTTTTCATGATTATCTCACGGAGCAATTCGAAGCAATTGTGACTTCAGAAAAAGAAGAAGTTATCGGATTGCAGATTATTGGTTCTCTCGATGATGATGGTTATTTGCGAAGAGAATTGCCCGCTATCTCAAACGATTTGGCCTTTACTCAAAATGTAGAAACCAACATCAATGAACTGGAAGCGGTATTGAAAAAGATACAAAGCCTCGATCCCGCAGGTATTGCTGCACGCAGCTTGCAGGAGTGTTTATTGCTGCAACTCAAGCGTAAAGATAATAAAGACCTCAATGTAAAATTAGCTACCACTATCATCGAAAAGTATATAGATGATTTTACCAAAAAACATTACGACCGCCTTTGCAAATCATTGAAAATAGAAGAGCCCGAGCTTAAAAGAGCGATTGAAGTTATTATACATCTCAATCCAAAACCAGGTGATATTTCGGTAGCCGATAAGAGCAATTATATAATACCCGATTTCACCGTGACCAATGAAGGTAACAAACTTTTGGTGATGCTTAATAATCGCAATGTGCCGCCACTGAGGGTGAGCCGCTCATATATCGATACGATTAAAAGCTACGAGAAAAATCCAAACAACAAACAATTGAAGGATTCGATGCAATACATCAAGCAGAAAATTGATGGGGCACGGTGGTTTATTGAGAGTATTAAACAAAGGCATAATACATTGATGTTGACGATGAATGCCATTGTAGAATATCAACGAGAATTCTTTTTTGAAGGCGATGAGCGTTCACTGAAGCCAATGATACTGAAAGATATTGCCCAAAAGGTTAGTCTCGATATATCAACCATCAGTCGTGTGGCCAGCAGCAAATACGTGGACACTGAGTTTGGAATCTTCCCTCTCAAATTTTTCTTCAGCGAAGGCATGACCAACGAAGATGGAGAAGAAGTATCCAACAAAGAAATCAAAAAGATTTTGACCGAATGCATAGCCGCTGAAGACAAACGTAAACCCTTGCCCGATGAAATATTGATGGATATATTGAAGAAGAAAGGTTATGGAATTGCGAGAAGAACTGTGGCTAAGTATAGAGAGCAGTTGAATATTCCGGTGGCGAGATTGCGGAGAGAGTTGTAGACTGGGGAGTATAAAGCAGAAGGTATAAAGTATAAAGACCTTGTCACTGGAAAAGAAGCTGCCAAAAACATACACAACTTTAGCCCCTACCCTCAGGGGAGGCTGGGTGGGGCTAAAAGCCAAAAGATAGACGAAATGCTAACTACAAACTATTCCCAATTAAAAACGAATCTGAAAAATTATGTAGATAAAGTAGAAAATAATAACGAAACCCTTGTTATTAAAGGGGGAAAAGGTACAGTTATCATTTCCTTGGACGAATATAATTCCATAATGGAGACGCTTCATTTGTTAGGCACGAAAGCAAATGCGGACAGGCTGTATGAGTCTATGGAGCAGATGAATAGCAAGGGGTAAATAAAAACCCACATCTCCTTTTTGCCGCATCGGGCAAATTTCTAATTTGTTCTGCCTCCTCTAGCGTTTGCAAAGCGTTACCTTTGCACGGGCGTCAAAGACGCAAGCCATTTGCGAACAAATCACAGATTTTCCCGATTTGAGATGATGCTCAGCTAGTTTTAGAAAGCTGTTCTATGACGTAATGGTATTGAGGCATTTCTTTAAAAGCCTCAAGCACTTTTTCGGGAATCATCTCAAAAGTGATTTGCTTTCGGAGCAGGCCAGTTAAAAGCAGGAATCGAGCATACGAATCAATAGGTAATTCAATTTTACGTACTTCTGCTTGAATGAATGGTGCGTCCCTAACAAATCCTTCAGTTGCTATTTTATGTAATTCTGTAGATTTCTCAACTGCTTCTTTAAGGGAATACCTATTAATCAGCAATCTAGCTGCCATTTTTTTTTCAGACTGCTCAATGCTATACTCATTTAGTATTGAGCCGTATTTTCTTTCTTTGATTCCCCAAGCCCTTACTTTTTCAATTTCTTCAATGAATTCTTGCGGGGTATATTTGATTCGCCAAAGTTCGTTTGTTTTTTTCAAGTCATTATAATTGTCCAGATAGTCGTCAATATATTCTTCGAGAGATTTCATATACGTTTGAATTTAGTTATTTTAATGACACTAGCGGAGCGTCTTTGGTTGCTTAAGCATAAAGATTTTCGACACCGCTAAAAAAATCCTATCCCCTCTTTGTATTTACAAATTTGAGACTTACTTTTGCAGCCCAAAAAATAATTTAACAATGTACGCAATAGTAGAAATCGCCGGACAACAGTTTAAAGTGCAAAAAGACCAGTTTTTGTTTGTTCATCATTTGAACGAAAAAAATGGTGCCACTGTAGTGTTCGACAAAGTGTTGTTAGCTGACAACAATGGTAAAGTAAGTGTAGGTTCGCCCACAGTTGCTGGTGCCAAGGTAACCGCCAAAGTAATCGCTGACATGATTAAAGGCGACAAAGTAATCATCTTTAAAAAGAAACGCCGTAAAGGTTACAAGCGTAAAAATGGCCACCGCCAACAGTTTACCAAAATTCAGATAGAAAATATCACAGCTTAAATTTTTTATAAAACCCATTAATTAGATACAAACATGGCACACAAAAAAGGAGCGGGTAGTTCGAATAACGGACGTGAATCGCATTCAAAACGTTTAGGCGTAAAAATATATGGCGGTCAATTCGCCACTGCTGGTAATATCATCGTTCGTCAACGTGGTACCAAGCATCATCCAGGAGCAAACGTAGGTTTGGGTAAAGACCATACCATCTTCGCATTAGTAGATGGAAAAGTACAATTCCGCAAAACTCGTGAAGATCGCTCTTTCGTTTCTATCGTTCCGGTAGAAGCTCAAGCGTAACACAACAATATTATATAATAAACCCTGTCTTGAAAAAGGCGGGGTTTTTTATTACCCGTCGGTTGAAACCGACGGAAACAGAGTCTATCCAATCATTAATATATCCTGCTACTTCCTCCCAATTGGGCTGGGCACATATATAGTGTGTGCGGCCAGCAAATTCTTTAAAATCTGTTTTGTTACTTTTATCTTTATAAGCATTGAAGTTTTTCTTGTTGAGTGATGATGGTACAATATTATCATCTTCACCAGCAATAATTAGCAATGGCTTATGTGGTTTTTTGAAATCGATTTTGCCATCATTTCCCGTGCTGCTTCTGGGGATATTTCTGCTTTCAGGAACTACAAATTTTGGGTTAATAGACATTTGTGCTTCATCCATTTTCATCGTATTGCAAAAAGCATAATGAAACCATGATAATGAAGGTATGCAAACACTATTTTACAGTTGATAAATTAGCTTTTAGGAAACTCCATTTAAATGTAAATATACCTTTTGGTGGTGCTGCATCTATACAAATTCCGGCAACTCCTTTTCTATTATTAATTAGTTTTTGTTCTGCAAGTCCACCCATGGAATGGCCAATGAGGATGGGCTTTTCAGGGAGTGAGTCGATGAATACAGACAAACTATCTATTACTTGCCCGATGGAGAGTTTGCCCAAACTGGGGTTTGTATTTTTTCGCAATTCTGCAGGCTCGCCTGCATGATAAGCATAAGCGGGAGCATAACAAGTATATCCTTTTTGTTCAAAATATTTTATTCATACGTCCCAACTTTTTGGGTTCATAAATAAGTCGTGGATGAATACAATGGTTTTGCTTTTTGCGGTGTCGTTCATAGTATATGTCAGCAGTGTTGTTAGCTAGAAACACCTGACACCACTGCTGTATTATTTCCTCTTAATATCTAATGCCTTTTCTAGCAATTCATCACGTTTTGATTTAATACTTTCAATGGTGGGTTTCACTTCTATATCTGGTGTTATCCCAACTCTTTGTGTTTCCTTACCATCTGGATAATAAACTCCTGTACCCGATATATAGGTTTCGAAACCGCCAGGAAAAATAAGCATGGAAACATTGCCCAAAGCACCAGCAGTTTGGCTTCCAATAGTGGTTACATTCGGTGAAGTTTGTAAACCTATACACGTAAATTCAGCTAGGCCTTGTGTGTTCTCATTTATTAGAAGCATAACTTTTCCAGGGTAATAATATTTCGTGTTTTGCCCGCATAATACGGGATCGGTATACGTAAATACGCCTGGGTACTTTATATTTGGCAAAGTTAAAATTGCAAAAGGTTTCTTGTCATCACTGAGCAGGAATGCAAGATTTCTTAAAGTATTATTGGTTGAATTTCGTAAATCAAATATGATAGCCAATGTATTTTTTAATTTCATGATGGTTTCTAGTTCATCGCCATGTTTCAGCATCCCCATATTGACGTAGCCAACATTGGTGTCAATAATTTCCCAAACTTGGGTATCTTTATCTTCTATATATTTTAATTCATCAAATGTATAACGATGTATAGTTTTATTCGCTATAGTTCCATTCCTTTCGAATGATATATCTACCATATCCGAATCTCCATTTAATATAGTACGACCTAATTTTCGCAGCTTGGCAGGCTCATTTCCCGCTGCTATATATTTCGATTTTTCTTTAATGATTTCTTCAATATCTACATTGTTTATTTTCAATATCACATCTCCATATTGCATATTATCTATTTGAGCTAAAGAATCGTTATAGAAATTGGTGATTATAGCTTTGTTGTCAATAATTTTTACGATGAATGGAGTCCATTTATTTCCATAATAATTATATCCTTCAGCATTTATCGCCCCAGCGTGGCTATCGTTGGTTCTTGCTGTTAGTTCCAATATAGCTTTATGATATTCAATTGTGTCTATTGCATCTTTAAATTTGGGTATCATATCGGTTAATACAGCATTCCAATCTTCGCCAATCAAATATTTAGAAGCGAAGAAATAATTGACCACATTCCAATATCTAGCAAGCCCCAGCATACGCAATTCAGGTGAGGGTTGTATAGAATCATAATAGCCTTTCTCTTTTGCAAATGCCATTAAGTTGCCTTCATCTACATTTATATAGTATTTGCTGATTTGGTTCCTATTTTTTTCTATATAATGTAATTGTTTGATTACATCTTTATCGAAACTCATAGAGTCATTCATCCAACTCAAATCCAAATTGCGTTTTAAACTATCAGCAATATTATTATTACATTCTGCACATGACTTAACATCGCCTAAACTTTTTAACCACTTCGAGTAAAATTTATTGATTTCCTTTTTTGTATTTAACGAATCGATTTGCTTGTATTTGGCTTTAAATTCAATGTCCCATTTAATGTTTCCGGTAGCCACCACCGGATGATAATATTTAAGAAATCCCCATACTTTACAGTATGTTGCTAGCTTATCATTCTCCGCCATCTGCACTTGAGAGTGGGACTTTAGTGAATGAACTATGATAATACCGATTAAAAATATCTTTAACATACTGAAGAATTTTATTGCTCGAAGTTCAGAATTAAATCGAAAACTATATAGCTTATTTATTAACACAAATTTCTTTGATAAAAAAAAGAGCCTCAGAAGCAGTAGAATAGATGCTCCCGAGACTCAGTACAAGGGTTCTTAAAGGGAATGAGTCTTTAGAAAACCGCTTGTTAATTATTTATTACAATGCGTTTGCAATATGTTTTATTGCCAGTTGAAATGTTCAAAATATACATGCCATTGTTTAAATTATAACCATGAACTGGAACAATATTAGTGAACGAACCATTATATACTTGGGCAACCTTTTTACCACTAAGGTCATAAATTTCTACAGTTAATTTATCGCTTGAAATATTATTCAAATAGATATTAAAATCCACATTGGTGGGATTGGGGAATACTTGGATTGATTGTTCTGCAATATCAGTAATCGAAGCAGAAACATTTTCTTTTACAGTAAGCACTTGAGTAATGAGTTCGCTAAATCTTCCATTTACAAAACAGCCATAAAAATTAACATCGCCGCTACCTTGTGCTGGCGATTTCCATTTAAAAGTCCAAACACCTGGGTTACTCGATTTTGTTGAAGATTGGGTAACATATTTTGTTGCAACAAGGTGGTTTCCTGTGCCAGCTGTTAAGGTGCCTACCAATGTGCCATCATTTTTTTGTGGTGAAACCTCAAAACCTTTATTGTTACTTCCTGGAACTGTAACAGTAAAAGTGTAACTTGTATTCGCAGTATATCCTGTAGCTGGAATATTGCTGCTAAGTATGGTGGTACTGGTACTTGGCGTTCCACCATGGCAGCCGCCAGAGTTGCATGTTGCACCATCAGCTGGTGAATTGGTTCGCCCACTGGGAGAACCGCTTGGGTTTGAAATAATAATTGTGTTAGTGAAGATAATCAAAAACGCAACTAAGGTTAGTACGATAGCGAGTCTGCTTTTTTTCATTGTGATGATACTTTTTTTTTAGTAATTAAAAAATTTAGATATTGTAAATTAGGCTGCAATATAAACTATGTTGTATCATTAAAAGAAATGAATTGTACATATTTCATAATTTTTTAAAACGAGGTAATAAAAAAAAACTTGGGCTGAAATTGGTAAGTCGCCCAACTTGTTGTTTATTAAAAGGTAAATATTTTTTATCTTGGTGCAATGCTGATTTGCTTTGGCAGTTATTTACTGCTGCTGCCGAACCACTGAAATGTGAACCTTCCTTGCAGATATAGCCTGTTGCAGTAATTTCAACTTTGCAGTGACCTACAGAATCATAAGTTAGTGCGCAGCGATGCAGGGTAGATTGCTGAGCCGAAGCCGAGAAACTATAATATAATAAAATTGCCCAATATATATATATCATAATTGTAGTATTTATGTTACAAATTAAGAGTTCAAATAATAATCTTATATACCTTTTGTTGGGTATTTTATTTAAAACTATTTTATGATTATAATCTTTTGTTTGATACTACAATCTTTAATTTCAATACTAAAAATGTATATTCCAGAAACTAAAGTTTCTGTATCTATTTCAAATATATCAGAGGTGGTTTTTCCTTTTATAATAGTTTTCCCCTTGAAATCAGTAATATAATAATTGGCTGAAACAAAAGTTTGAGCGTTTATATATATAATTCCATTTGCTGGATTTGGATAAATAGAAATTTGAGATTTATACGGTTCAGATTTTTCTATAATACCCGTGCTTCCACCGCAGCCCCTGTCAGCTTTCTGGGCCGAATCGAGTTTCACAAAATCTGCTCCGATATCTTTATTATCTGTGGCACTATTATGATAAGCACTCGTATTTTTTAAGGTGTAATTATGATAGTTTGTACTGCCATTCCCATAATTTACAAAACCAACATTTGATGCAGATGTTGGATAATAATTAATGCTTGAGCTATTAAAATTTGTGTATTTATTTGCATCGCCACCAATCATCACATTTTTATGAAATCGTTTATTCGCATCTGTTATATCGGTAAAGTACTTTGCAAAAGTAGCATTACCTTGCTGCACACCAGGTCCGTATATGCCTTGGTAACTGCCGGCCGATACAAAACTGTTCGATATATTATTGGTATATATAAATCCACTGCTGGTATCTATGGCCCAAGTAATTTCACCTGTTTGAAAAATAGTATTGTGCTCTATGATAACGTCATGTGCTTGTCCAAATTTTATAAAGGTCCCGTCGTTTGGCCCATATATATTGCCATCTCCCAAAGCTGGTCCATTGATATCTTCAAAGAGATTATTATATATTTTCACTCTTTTCGATTGGTTGCCTTGTCCGCCATCGGTACCTGCAAAAGTGATTCCTGCACCCGCATGTCTTATAATATTATTGCTAATTGTGATATCGCTCACTTCCGCTTGGGGCGAGCCTCCACCTTCGGTACGTATGGTAAGTAAAATGGCGTAACCACTTTGTCCAATGGGGAAATCGGCCCACGAGTTTTCTAATATATTTCCATCAAATAAAACACGAACGCCGGTTTTTAATTCGAACAAGTTTTTAATCGTCCAATGTTTGCCTGCATAACTTGTATGCCCCACTTTCCACGACCAAGGTTTGTAAAAATAGTTTTGCCTGATTTCTATATCACTTGGCACAAGTCCTGTGATAGATGCTGCAGCTCCACCAAATAATATATTTTCGCCCGATGCTTCCAAATAATTATTAATAATTTTAAATGGCCCTGGCCCGTTCACACCAGCAATTGCTTGTGCATCGTAACCCACGCTATGAAAATCGGATATATAAGAATCTATAATAGCGGCATTGGCACAATCGACGCGAACACCGAACTTCATAATAGTTGCATCTGTATGCCCATGTATATAACAGCGGTCAACCACAAAATAATCGGGTACTTGGCTTATTGAATTTTGTGCAGATGAAGCATCGCCTAATTGTATAAGACCATAACTATTGAGTACAGCATTGTCGGCAGTAATTTCCAATCCCACAAATCTATAATGGTGTGCATTGGTTTGTGTAGCAAAACAAGGAATGCCAGAAGTATTTACAGTGATAATTTTTGCCATCGCAGCAGCTTGTGTGGTATATGTTGAATTTCCTGTAATTGCTGTTGGGCTTACTCTTATTTCCTTAGCCGGTAACAATTCCATTCTTGACGACATGATAATAATCCATCCACTACCTATTGTTTTATTTGGCAAAGTAAATCCGCCTTTAAATGTACCACCAGCATCAAGTACTATCATAGTTCCCAAATTGGCAGCATTGATTGCCTGTTGCAAATCAGTATAATCTCTTCCCGTTGGTCCGACTGTAATAGTTTTATATCCCGCAGTATCTGGAAAACAAGTAACCACCGCGTTTGTATTGGGCAGGGCAGGGGAGTTCACTTGGGAAAATACGGATGCACTTATTATAATAAATGAGAGAAGAAAGAGTATAGTTTTTTGCATAGGGATATAAGTTTATGGAACAAATGTAGTGTAAAAGTTATGAGTTGTGAGTCCGCCGCGGCGGATGCTTTCTCCGTTCCGAAGCGTCGGAAGGTCTCATAACTCACAACTCATTCACCTACTACAATTGCTACTTTATTATTCTTATTATTTAACGCTATGCGTGTTATTTTTTTTAACATTGAGGTGTCGCCTATAATACTAACTTCCCTTATTGGGTCTTCCTTGGCTCCTCCCCAGTAGTATATATTATTACCATCTCCAGCCAATATTCGTCCATCATTTAACCATGCTAGATCTTCATTTTGTGTGAGAGTTTCAGAGATACGACGTTGGGAATTATCTTCTAAATTCAATTTTGTAATCCACCAAGCACTATCATCACTTTTATCTACAAAACTCATCGCATTTTTATTTGGTATTTTATGCAAAGCCCGCCCAATTTTCTTAGCCAGTATGGTATCTTTTTTTGTATTTATATTATAATAGTGCAAATCGTTAGATGAATCACCTAGTATGAATAAAAGTAAATTTGATTTATCAATCCAACAATGGTACCCCACCTTCAAATTATCAATCTCAGTAATAGCCGTATGGCCTGCATGTTGTATATGATACATGCATAAATCCTGCTGCCCATTGGGTCGTTGGATGATGCACGAGATATAGTTTCCGTCGGGTGTTACAGTAGGGGAGTACTCGCGTAATTGCGGTGTATGTGTATGATAGCGAGTTTCTTTGGTTTTATAGTTATAATATTTGATTTCGGTATTATTACTGTCAACCTCCGAAGTATAATATATGATAGGTTTGGTGGGATGAAAAAAAGGTTGGTTGTCGTAACCTTTGTGGTTGGTAATATTCTGTGGATTTGATAAGGTGATTTTGTCTTTTTTTACGACCATATCGAATAGATAAATCTCATTGGCTTGCTGGGCAAAAGAACAAAAGGGGAGGAGTAAAAATAAGAAGTATGATGCCTTTTTCATAAAAATTGTATTGATAAGTCAACTACAAATATACTAGTTTTAACGAGTAAGGGCAAGTCCCACCTCCGCGTCAGCCCCTTAGTCCTTAATCCTTATCCCTTAGTCCTTCCACCGCGTCGGACCTATTTAACTTCCTCACCATCTACAAAAACGCGTTTAGTTCCTCTATACATTTCATATTTCAAAAATCTGCATTCTAGCGGACCATTATATATCACAATTTTTTTGGAAGCTTTCAATCCAATTTTTTTTATTGCTTCACTATTGCTCGATATTAGCCAAGCATCATATCCTTGATATTTTGTTTTAAGTGTATCGCCTATATTTTTATATAATACTTCCACATCATCCTTGTCCATGCGTTCTCCGTAGGGTGGATTCATAATCACAACGCCCGTGCCTTCAGGTGCTGTAGTGTCTTGGAACAATAAATTTTGTATAGTAACTTCTTCTCTTATCCCTGCCGATTTTAAATTACTTTTTGCAATAGCCACACTTGCTTTTGCATTATCACTACCATATATATTTGCTTTAAGTGGTATAATATTTTTTTCTGCTTCGGCTACAATTTCATTCCATAAATTTTCATCATATTCATATTCACCTTTCCAATACATAAAACTATATGTTTTGCGAAAATATCCGGGAGGAATATTCTTAGCATACATGCATGCTTCAGTGAGTAAAGTTCCAGAACCACACATCGGGTCGATGAAATTGCTTTCCTTGTCCCAGCCACTTAGTAATACCAAGCCAGCACCCAGCACTTCATTTAGTGGAGCTTTATTGCTTTCTAATCTATATCCACGTTTATGTAACGAACTGCCCGAACTATCTAGACTCACGGTGCAATCATCTTTATATATATGTATATTAATTCTCAAATCAGGGTCTTCAGTATATACTGATGGTCGAACTCCTGTTTTGTTTCTGAACTGATCTACAATCGCATCTTTTACTTTCATGCTCACAAACATGCTATTGGTAAATGCAGAAGCATTGGCAACACTATCAACAGCTATTGTATCATTTTCTGCTATATAACTACTCCAATCTATTTTACCAATTTCATCATATAGTTCTTGTTGGTCGTTCACTTTAAAAGTGGTGATGGGAATTAAAACACGAAGCACAACTCTGCATAAATAATTCACTTCATATAAAGTTTTCATACTTCCCTCAAAAGCTACGGCCCTGTTAGCCTTTACAATTTCTGTTGCACCCAGATTTTCAAGTTCGGTAACCAATACATCTTCTAAACCCGATAAGGTTTTAGCAACCATTTTTATATTATCTTTCATTATAATGCTATTTGTTTTTTTTGGGTATTCGTGTTCTCGGAGGTGAGCAAGCTTTCATCTATTATTTACCTTTTATTATATATATTAATTTCCCCCATGTTGAAAACAAAGTCCATTAGGACTATAGGTCATGTGTTTGCATCGCGTACCTTTCTTTGTGGTGCCTGAGCACTGCACTGAAAATTTTTCTTTTTGAATAGGTTCTGAGGATTGGGGTTGATGCAGATAGCAATATCCAGAAGAATTGGTAGTGGTGTTTCGGCACCTTGCACCTGTTTTATTGAGGCCATTGCACTGCATTCCTCCTGATGAGGCGTTCCCGTTTTTGTCCGTTTTTTTTACAGATTTGGTATTTGCCACGCTCCAAGTCCAACAATCAACACATACGGTCTGTTCTATAATAGTTTCTTGTGCATCGGGCAGTTGGCTAAAGAAGTCGATGCCTGTTAATTTTTCTACACTGTCTATAGTTACTGCAAATGATTGCAGTGGTTCATGTGAAGCCGCATTCGCTATAATAAAACCAATACCTTTTATTGATGGCAGCGTGTAATCGAGAATAACTTTATAATAATAATTTGGAACAGAAACTTTATCTGGTCCAATAGTGCTTAGTCCGGGAGTTAAAATGGGGCCAGTAGTTATATATATATTATTATTATCAACAGCCCAAGTACGAACCAGTTCTTCCATTTTCTTCCAAATTCCCCTATTAAAACCCGGCACCTGCGGACTCATATTACTATAATAAAACGACTCAGCCATTGCTGTGGCTGACCAGCCCATATCGGATGCTGGGGCCAGGTGGCCGCGGTCGTAACCAGATTTGGCATAGTCACTATTATTTGCTGAAAAGGTTTTTACTAATGGGTCGGGTTTGAATTTATTGGTTCGCTCAAATGCCTTTTGTGTTTCAGCACTTGTTAATTCGTAAGCAACCCAATTTGCTTGTTCGTGCAATTCGTTATATGATAAAGTATATGCAGTATGATATATGATATCATCATAAGCAGAAAATTTTGGAAGTTCTAATTTGTCAATGTTAACAGGTTTTATATTGGATAACGCTAAAATAGCTTTACTAAACTTTAAACTATCACTATACAATATTCTATACTTTGAATTTGAATGAGGATGGGCAAATATATTTGCAAGATATATTAAAAATACGATTACTATATAGATACTTTTCTTCATCATTTATATAAATACGCAAAAACATATATATGTTAAAGGTACCGATTTATTTCCCAAAAGGCATTTTCATTGCCCTGCCAGCTCCTTGCATTTTGTTCATGGTCTTCATCATTTTTCGCATCTCTTCAAACTGCTTTAAAAGGTCATTTACTTTTTGTACTTGTGTTCCACTTCCTTTAGCAATTCTACTGCGGCGTTGGCCATTTAATATATCTGGATTCGAACGTTCTTTGGGCGTCATACTGCGGATGATGGCTTCTATTTCTTTAAATGCATCGTCACTAATATCTAAATCTTTAATAGCTTTTCCCACACCTGGTATCATCGCCATCAAGTCTTTTAGATTTCCCATCTTTTTTATTTGTTGTATCTGATTCAAGAAATCTTCGAAGTCGAATTTGTTGGCCGCAATCTTTTTGTTCATGCGGGCAGTTTCCTCTTCGTCGTATACTGATTGTGCTTTCTCAACCAAGCTCACAATATCACCCATTCCCAAAATACGCTGGGCCATCCTATCAGGGTGGAATACATCGAGGGCTTCCATTTTCTCGCCAGTACCCACAAATTTGATGGGCTTGTTCACCATTGATTTAATACTCAATGCTGCTCCTCCTCGTGTATCGCCATCCAGTTTGGTTAGCACTACACCATCAAAATTTAGTATATCATTAAATGCTTTTGCTGTGTTCACGGCATCTTGCCCCGTCATACTATCCACTACAAATAATACTTCGCTGGGTTTGATTGCTTGCTTTACTCGGAATATTTCATCCATCATTTGCTCGTCGATAGCGAGGCGACCAGCGGTATCTATTATAATAGTTTTGAAACCTTGTTCTTTGGCTTTTGCAACAGCAGCTAGGGCTATTGCAACAGGGTCTTTACTATCATAATCAGTGTATACAGGAACTTGAATTTGCTCACCCAAAACCTTCAATTGATCAATAGCCGCAGGGCGGTAAACGTCGCACGCAGCAAGCATTACCGTGCGGTTGCGTTTGTTTTTGAGCATATTGGCCAGCTTGGCACTAAAGGTAGTTTTACCTGAGCCTTGCAAACCAGCAATTAATATAACACTTGGGTTTCCATCTAAGTTAATATCAGCTGTTTCACCTCCTAATAAAACAGTAAGCTGGTCGTTTACTATTTTGGTAAGCAATTGCCCGGGCGATATACTCGTCAACACATTTTGACCCAATGCTTCTTCTTTAACTTTATCAGTAAAGTCTTTGGCGATTTTATAATTTACGTCCGCATCTAATAAAGCCTTGCGAATTTCTTTTATAGTTTCCGCAACATTTATTTCGGTAATGCGTCCCTGACCTTTTAATAATTTAAAGGCCCTGTCGAGTTTGGTGCTTAAACTTTCAAACATGTTTATTTTATAGTTTTAAAAAAGCAAGCAACCCAAATGGATTGCTTGCAAAAAGTAATTTTATGAATATTTATTTTACGCGTTCCACATAAGTTCCGGCTGCTGTATCTACTCTTATTATCTCTCCTGTATTCACAAATAAAGGTACCATTACACTTGCTCCTGTTTCCAAAGTAGCAGGTTTTAAAGTATTGGTCGCAGTATTGCCCGGCACAGCGGGTTCGGTATAAGTTATTTCTAATTCCATCTTGCTCGGGGCTGTTGCAGATACAGGATTTTCACCACCTTCCATTGCAACATCCACAATTACCCCTTCTTTCATGAAAGCAAAAGAACTTCCAAATAAGATTTGAGGAATATACAATTGGTCAAATGTTTCCTGGTCCATGCATACTAAACTTTCCCCATCTTTATATAAATATTGGAGTTGTTTCATCTCAACACGAACAAATTCAATTTCTTCACCTGCTCTAAAGCGGTTTTCAATTTGTTTGCCTGTGCGAATCACACGCATATTCACTTGGTAGAAAGCCCTAAGGTTGCCCGGTGTGCGATGCTGATACTCGGTTACTTGGCATAATTCGCCATTGTACTTGATAAAAGATCCTCTTGATAAATCTGAAGTAGTTGCCATTTTTTGTTTTAATATTTTATCATGCAAAATTACGGGCTTTACCACTATGGCACAAAACAAAAAAGCCCTCAATTTTGAGAGCTTTCTTTAATCACTAATTATATTGAAAATAATAAAAAAGAGCCTAGTTCTGAGCTACTGATTTCTTCTGTTCGTTGGTTTTATTAACAGCTACTAATTTTTTGTACTCTTCTGCATAAGCTAAATGTAAATCTTTTAACTTTCTAATTTGTAATGTTCTTTCAGCAGCCATCATTTCTGGCGACCCTGTTGGGTTTTTCTTGAAATCATGTTTGGCATAAGATTCTGCTATTGCTTTTGAAGCAGCTTGATAAGTTAAACCGTTGGTTGAACGCATCAACTCTATTTGGCTTTTCAAACTATTGGCTGAAAGGAATGAGCGAAATTGATTATATAAGGATACGGAATCCATTTTCATTTCTACATCATATTCCAAATCTGTATCAAAGCTAAGCATCACAATCGAGGGTAATTTCAATACACCATATTTTTTTGCTACCGATTTCCCTTTGCCATCTAGTACATTCGCTTCCATGCATATAAAGTTGCTTTTTGCCCAAGTAGCAAATGCTGGCTTGCTTGTAATTTGGCGGGTAAAAGTTCTGCTCGAATAGCATTTGCTCGAATGTATATATAACAATAGTGGTTTGCGTTCAAGTTTTGCAGAGCTTTTGGCCATGACTAAATTGCACGGCATCATAAAACCTAGTGGGTTTCTTGTTGCCGCTGCAGAACTAACCGAAGGGGCTAATAATGAAATTAAAAATAAAGCAATAGCAATTTGTAATGAGTTTTTCATGGTAATCTGTGATTTGGTTTCAAGTACAAAATTGCCGTGAACGCAAATTTCAAATATTAAAATGATTGGGATTTTCTTACAATGCTTTTGGGTAACAAAATAAAGCTACAGGTTAATAAAATCTGCTAAAAATCGGTATTTTTATTTGAAAATTCATCCTCCCAATTTCCAAATATTACATATTGTAAGATGGTGTAAGGGTGTTTTGGAGTATGATCTTTGTCATACTTCGAGAATGATTGGTGTCATGAATCAAATAAAAGCACAAAAAAGTACCCCAATGCAAAAATATTAATTGCCAATTTGATTGTTGAAGAATGTAAGGATAGGCTGCGATTCTAGCTCCCAAAACTTGTAATCATGCTTTCCATTCAAGTAATTTGTTTGAATAAGCTGCGTGGGATGTTCCTTCTTCAATTTCATTTCTAGCATTTTACTTTGAGAAATAGGTATTAGAGGGTCCTGCAAACCATGGCCAATAAAAACAGGAATGTTTAAGTTGCTTATTTCAGCAATCACATTATCAGTTTGCCACCTTTGCGGAAACTGCTCATACCTTCCATAGGTAGCAATAAAAACCAAGTCCATTGGCAATGTGGTTTGGTCATAATCGCCAGATAGCAGAGCACAAGCTTTAAATAATGTTGGATTGTCTTCCACAATTAACCCGCTGCCATGAGCTCCAGTAGATAAGCCCATGATGAAATTGTTCTGCTTCGGTTTTACGATATCGAAACTGTCTTGCAAATATTTTATTAAGGTATCAGTAAGCCAGCGACGAGTTAGGGTCTTTCGCATCTTGTCCCAACTTTGCGGATAGAACTGAGAGGCATAAATACTTTCACCCATGTCAGGCATCACCAAGGCAAACCCTTGTTCTAATGCATTCTGGCAAAGTGTGGTTTGATTGCACCAATCATATCTTGGAAAACTCCATCCAGGCAAAACCATAATATAGCCTTTCACCGTGTTGGGGAATTTGAGATCTACTTTTACACCATATAATTCTATGGTTTGGGTTTTATGCTCCTTATATAGGGAGTGAACTTTTGGTTTGGATTCACTTAATTGAACAATTGAGTCAGCGTTTGATTTCGATTGCTCAGAAGTAGTCCTTGTGTTTTTGCACGCCAAATTAAATATCAGTGTAAATAGTGTTAGGTAAAACATTGGCCTTCGCATTTTGTTGTTTAAAAATTATAGCAGCAAAGGTGGCACTCCTATATTTACTTTTGCAAACCAAATATGAACAGACCCTTTAAACATCTCAACAAATATTTCTGGCAGTATCGCAGACCATTTATATTGGGTGTAGTGTTTGTTGGCTTGGCAAATATTTTTGCAGTATATCAAGCTGTGTATGTTCGTGAGGCTTTTAATTCATTGGCCGACGGAAGTGCTGCAGCGAATATTTGGTTGTTCACAGGGATTATTTTTGGTACTGCTATTATACGTGGTGTATTTATGTATATGATGCGGCAATCATTAATTGTGATGTCGCGGAATATTGAATACGATTTGAAGAATGAGATATATGCCCAATATCAAAAACTAGATTTTGCATTTTACAAAACACATTATACGGGAGATTTGATGAACCGCATCAGCGAAGATGTGGGACGTGTGCGGATGTATGTGGGCCCAGCTATTATGTATTTGGTAAATATGCTTACCATGTTTGTGGTGGTTATTAGTTCTATGTTCACTGTAAATGCTGAATTGGCATTATATGTTTTGGCACCACTTCCTATACTTTCCATTTCTGTATATTTTATAAATAATACAATTAATAAAAGGAGTGATAGGTTACAAAGTAAACTCAGCGACCTCAGCACTTTTGTACAAGAAACATTTAGTGGGTTGCGTGTAGTAAAAGCATTTGCCAAGCAAGGTGCTATGGCAAATAGTTTTGAAAAAGAAGCACATGATTATAGAAATAGATCATTGAGTTTGGCAATGGTGGATGCACTGTGGTTCCCATTAATGTTATTATTGGTTGGCCTAAGTTCCATCTTCACAGTATATATTGGTGGACTGAAAGTAATGGAAGGAACCATTGGCCCTGGGACTATTGCAGAGTTTATTATATATATAACCATGCTCACTTTCCCGGTGGCGATGCTGGGATGGCTAACCTCAACTACGCAAAGAGCAGCGGCATCACAGGTGCGTATCAATGAGTTTTTACATACTATACCTATTATACAAAATCCAGAACCAGATGCAAACTTTGCTTTTGAAACGGACGTAGAATTTAAGAATGTATCATTTGCTTATCCCGATAAAACATATAATGCTTTATCAGATATAAGCTTTAAACTCACTCAAGGAAAATCATTGGGAATATTGGGACATACTGGAAGTGGAAAAACTACCATATGTCAATTATTATTACGATTGACGGACCCCACCCATGGACATATATATATAGATGGAAAACCTCTCAACAAAATTAATTTAGATTCATATAGACAAACAGTGGGCTATGTTCCCCAAGATGTATTTTTGTTTAGTGATACATTGCGAAACAATATAGCTTTTGGTAAAGAAAAATTGGATGACTTAGTTATTATACAAGCAGCAAAAGAAGCCGCATTATATGATACAATAGAAGCCATGCCCGAAGGATTTGAAACGCTCATAGGCGAACGCGGAATCACCCTCAGCGGCGGGCAGAAACAACGCCTCAGCATCGCACGTGCCTTAGCGATGGATCCTAAATTATTAGTATTTGATGATTGCTTAAGTGCCGTTGATACGCAAACCGAAAAACAAATTATTGACGGACTAAAAAGTGCAGTGAAAGGTAAAATTGCTTTGATAGTTTCACACCGCCCCTCTGGTATTATGCATTGTGATGAAATTTTGGTTTTGGAAAATGGAAGTGTGATTGAAAGAGGGAATCATAGGAGTTTGGTGGAGATGGGAGGGAGGTATGCGAAGATGTTAGAGGATCTGACGTTTGAATAATTTTAATTCAGATTGTTAGATAATATATATATATTGTTTTGCAGGATTGGGATAAGAATTATAGTTATTTGCATAGCATATATTATTGGAATTTGTGCAGGGAATTTGTATCTACGATGCCAAATGGTTTTATTGGTGATATCTGTATAGATTTCTCAGCCATAGATAATGCCCTTAAGCATACAATTATCGTGTGTAAATTGCCATTGAAAATTTTAGTGCCTATTGGGCTTCAATTGCGGCCCTCAAACAGGATAATACAGTATTCTGCACTGCCGCATATCGTCAATAAAAATTGTGCTCAATAATACTGATAACTATAAAAACTCTCAGAAGAATATTTATCATTATAATTAGTATATGTTTTCTTCAATAATATGCCATTTTTATCATAATGAAATACATGTTTTTCGTGTGTTCTTTCCTTGCCTTTTTTATATCTTATTATTTCACGGGATACAATTTTATCATTGATATATGAATAAGTGTTTTGTTCTTTTTTCTTCCCATTTTTATCATTATATAAAATATAATTATACTGTAAAGTGTCACCAATGATGCGGCTTTCACCTAGGTTATAGTAATGTCCAGTTTTTTGATTGATTGAAAAATGTTTGATGAGAATCCCTGCTTTATTGAATACTTTTTCGTATTTGTATACAATACCTTTTAAAGTAGTATAAGTGATATAGGTATGTATGTTGCCATCTTTATCTACCGAACTTGTTTTGCATATATTAATCGTATCTATTTTGTCGTTTTTCTTGTTTGCAGAAGTAGTTCCGCAATCCATATAAAGCCAACTGTGAACTAGTTTGCCTTTTCTATCGTATTCATATTTCGATTGGATATTTTTGTTCGAATAGTAACTGTACTCAGTGCGTGTTTTTAATTTTTCTTTTGTACCTTCAAAATGTTCAGTTAAGTAAACCAGCTTTTTATCATCAATATGACTGAGCCACTTATCCTTAGGCTGCATTTTACCATTCATAGTAATTTGTAATTGTAAAGTATCAGCAAGTTTTTCCCATTTATATATATATTCTATTTTCCCATTTTTGGTTTGAAAGCTACTAAAATCCCCATGCCCCGTATCCTGTTTATATATTACAAAATATAGTTCGGTGTAATCATCACTGTTTTTTTTGTAATCAATAAAATTGCAATAATAAGTATTTCTACCAGCTTTATCATATACATTTTCCAATGTATGTGTGTACTCCCATTTGGGATTAAAGCTTGTTACTTTTACGTTCTTCAGTTTTTGAGCTTTTGCAACACTGTCGGTTATAAAATAATTCCAAGCCCAATAATTTTGAAACTGAATATCTTTATCTTTTAAAATATTGTTTTCGTAAAACACATCATAATAATCTTGAGTAGATTGCCCAGAAACAAATTTGCTAAAGAAAATAAGCAGTAGGATAGAGGTAGCTTTTTTTGATATCATAAAATTTAGTGGTTAGTTATAATGGTAACGTAAAAATTAATTTTCTATTGTATAGTTTTAGTAAACAGTGGTCAGTGGCTGAAGACTACTTGTTGTTTCCGTTCTGCGAAAGGGAACTATTTATAATTTTCAGGATTTGCAATCCGGCATATGGAGTAGTTTTTTCAATTTTAGTTCAATTTTTAGTAGTCAATTTTAACATTTGTCTAAGTATACCAGGTCGCAGACCTTTCTATTTATTAATACATCACCGTTTGCAAAACGGCGATAACATCGAGGGGTCAGTGGCTGAAGACTACTTGTTGTTTCCCTTCTGCGAACGGGAACTATTATATAAATGTAGTCTGCCGCAGCGGATGCAGTAGTACTTTTTATTTTAGTATAAATTTTAACATTTGTCTAAGCAAGCCAGATCACAGACTTTTCTTTTTATTAATACATCAGCGTTTGCAAAAACGGCGATAACAATATACCTTAACAAATCATTCAATCATTAAATTCTAACAATCTTCGCTCCCAAAGCATTCAATCGCACATCAATTTCTTCGTACCCTCTATCAATTTGTTCTATATTATGGATGGTGCTGGTGCCTTGTGCACTAAGGGCTGCGATAATCAAACTCATCCCAGCTCTGATGTCGGGAGAGGTCATGGAAATACCACGTAGTTGCGATTTCCTTTCGAGTCCAATTACAACTGCACGGTGTGGGTCGCATAATATAATTTTTGCTCCCATGTCTATCAGATTATCTACAAAGAATAATCTGCTTTCAAACATTTTTTGGTGTATGAGCATACTTCCAATTGCCTGCGTTGCGGTAACTAATATAATACTTAATAAATCGGGTGTGAAACCGGGCCAGGGTGCATCATATACAGTGAGAATAGAGCCATCAATAAATGTATCTATGGTATAACTATCTTGTTGGGGAATATATAAATCGCCATTGCTTTTTACTTCCATTTCTATACCCATTCTGCGGAAAATATCGGGTATTTGTCCCAGCTCATTTACCATCGGATTTTGTATAGTAAGTTCGCTCTGTGTCATAGCAGCGAGCCCAATAAATGAACCTACTTCTATCATATCGGGTAACATGGTATGTGTTGTTCCACTAAGTGCTGAAACCCCTTCTATATATAGCTTGTTGGTGCCAGCGCCAGTTATTTTTGCACCCATGCTATTTAGCATTTTGCAGAGCTGTTGAAGGTAGGGTTCGCATGCAGCATTATATATTGTTGTGATTCCTTTTGCAAGCACAGCCGCCATCACAATATTTGCAGTTCCAGTAACTGAAGGTTCATCCAAAAGCATATAAGTTCCTTTCAGTTCTGATGCATCTACACGATAAAATTTATCTTGCTCATCATATACAAATTTTGCACCCAATCTTTGGAAACCGATAAAGTGTGTATCCAATCTTCTTCGACCAATTTTATCTCCACCGGGTGTTGGTATATAACCTTTGCCAAACCTTCCCAATAGCGGCCCCACAACCATTACTGAGCCACGCAATCCAGCACCTTTGGTTTTGAAATCTTGCGAAATAAGATATTCTAGATTTACATCTTTGGCCATAAATGTATAAGAACCTTTTTTTAGTTTCTCAACAGTTACCCCAAAGTCTTGTAGTAGTTCTATCAACTTCATTACATCCCTAATTTCAGGAATATTATGTATCGTTATTTTTTCGGGAGTAAGTAATACGGCCGATATAATTTGTAGTGCTTCATTTTTCGCACCCTGTGGAATAACAGTACCGCTAAGTCTGTTGCCACCTTCTATTTTAAAACTACCCACGATTATTTAATGATTTAATGATTTGTGATTGAATGAATTTTATATATACATGAAATCTATTGCCGTCTGCTTCAGCTAACGGAAACAGATTTCTTCGGCCAAAAAACTGAGACTAATATATATATAAGAACCGTTGGCAACATTCCTCCGAAACCGAAGAGTGCTAAACTAATTCCACCTACAAGTATTATAATATATTTATCTAAATTATCTGCGATGCTGAAGTTTTTAAATTTGAGTGCAATGAGTTTTATTCCGCTTACGGGAAGCCAAGTGCATAGTGCCATTATAATAACTAATATATATGGATTTTGCAATTGTTGTGGCAACCAAGGAAAATCATAGTCTTGTGCTATCCATGGTAAAGCCGCTATTATCATGGCATTGGCGGGAGTTGGTAATCCTTTAAAACCATAAGTTTGTTCCTCATCAATATTAAAAACTGCCAATCGCCAAGCAGAAGCTATAGCAATACTATATGCTAAATATTGTACATATTCTGGATTTCCCCAAAGCCAATTATCATAATGTGTGTGTGCCTGACTATCGGATGACATCATATATAATATCATAGCGGGTGCCACTCCGAAGGTAACCATATCGGCCAAAGTATCTAATTGCTTGCCGAGTTGTCCACTAACTTTTAAAGCCCTTGCAGCGAGTCCATCAAAAAAATCGAAAGGCATGGCGGCTAAAATAAAAAGACTGGCATCGGCAAGATTGTCCTGAAGAGCATAACGAATAGCTATACAACCCATCAATAGGTTGGAAAGTGTGAGTGCGTGGGGTAGCCACTTAAAGTATTTTTGCATGAAAATCAATTTTCTAACTTGACCCTGCGAAGTACGTAAGCAGAAACAAAACTACAAAGAAAGGAAATGAAAAGTTTTCAGCCTATTTTTGCCCAATATCTCATCCTGAGTTTATCGAAGGGGAACAGTGGAGTAGTTTTTGTCGCCCTTCGATAAACTCAGGGTGACAAAAAAATATAAATTATCAATAAAAAATATAAAATAGTTCTATGGCTGAAGTAATTAGAATGCCCAAAATGAGCGACACCATGACCGAAGGTGTGATAGTGGGCTGGAATAAAAAAGTAGGTGATGTGGTGAAACCCGGTGATATACTTGCCGAAGTAGAAACCGATAAAGCTACAATGGAGCTTGAGAATTTTGTGAAGGGCGTATTGCTCCATATCGGAATTGAAAAAGGACAAGCGGTTCCTGTGGATGCAGTTATAGCCATTGTGGGAAAAGAAGGTGAAGATATTTCTGAATTATTAAAAGCAGACGCAGCACCAAAACCTGTTGCTGAAAAAACCGCTGAGCCTATTGCAGTGTTGAGCGGAGTCGAAGCACCAATACCAGCAGCTACGGTGAGCGAAGTCGAACCACTAGTTGTTGCAGGTGATTCAAGATTGAAAATTTCTCCGCTCGCAAAAAAAATTGCAGAAGAAAAAGGTATATCATTATCAGCAGTTCACGGAAGTGGTGAGAATGGAAGAATCGTAAAACGTGATTTAGAAAATGTATCTGTTACTTCAAATCAAGTTTCTCCATTCGTTCCTGTTACTACAGAAAGTTATGAAGATGTTCCATTGAGCCAAATGCGTAAAACCATTGCCCGCCGTTTGGGTGAGAGTATGTTCACTGCTCCGCATTTTTACCTCACCATGGAAATTGATATGGACTCCGCAGTCGATTCACGCAAGAGACTGAACGATATGGGCGGACCAAAAATTTCTATCAATGATATGATAGTAAAAGCTGTCGCAGTCGCTCTTCGCAAACATCCCAAAGTAAATAGCAGTTGGTTGGGCGATAAGATTCGCATTAACCACCACATACATGTAGGCGTGGCCATGGCTGTTGATGAGGGATTGGTTGTGCCCGTAGTAAAATTTGCCGATCAAAAATCGTTCGCACAAATAAATAGTGAAGTAAAAATTTTCTCAGAAAAAGCCAAAACAAAAAAGTTACAACCCGAAGAATTTACTGGCAATACATTTACCATAAGTAACCTCGGCATGTTTGGTATTGAAGAATTTACTGCTATCATAAATCCTCCCGATTCTTGTATACTTGCCGTTGGCGGTGTAAAACAACTACCTGTTGTAAAAGATGGAGCTATAAGAATTGGCAATGTGATGAAAGTAACCCTGAGCTGCGACCACCGCAGTGTTGATGGTGCAACTGGTTCTGCGTTTTTGCAGACGTTGAAGAATTATTTGGAGGCACCGATGTTGATGTTAGTTTAAAAAAGGAGTAAGGGGCTGACGCGAAAATAGCAGACAATGGTTAGTATTCAGCAGTTAGTGGTTGATGCTAGATTGTAATAGTTGTGTTTTTCCAAGGTTCCATCGGGACGAAATATCGGTAGCAAAAAAAGTATAGTATTTCTTTAAGTCCCATAGGGACGAAATATTATATAATCGAGTTTTGAGCCCTATTGTTGTTTCCGTTCTGCGAACGGGAACTATTATATAGAATGTAGGATCTGTGATCCGGTAATTGAAGTAATACTTTTTAATTTAGTATCCTGAGGCTTTCTCCAATATTCAAAATTTGTCTCAGCCCACCAGGTCACAGACCTTACATTTATTAATACATCACCGTTTTTGAAAAACGGCGATAACACTAGGCAGCAAATACTTGATACTAGCGACTTGATACTTGATACCTTTTTTGTCCTTCATCCTTTGTCTTTTCTCTTTCGTCTTCCTCTACTCCCTCAAAAAATACGCATTCAACTTATCCCAATAATGCTCGTGCCAGCCTTTATATATAGAATCGGCATGTTCATCGGGTACATTATCGTGCGAGAATTTTAAAAGTGTGCCCTTCGGATGTGGTGTAAATTCGTATTTAACTTCGCTGTAATGATCTTGCGGCCAATAGTCTTCTGCGGCTTGCCAGGTTTGAATGATACGTTTTTTTGGTATTAGTTCTATATTCCTTCCTATAATATAACCATCGTAAGCGGAAAAATCATCATCCATCGAATCAGTATTTTCAGCCATCGCTCCTGTAAAATTGGAGTGTTCTATAGGGTTTACCAACGCTTTGTATGCCTGCTCAGGTGTTGCATTGTTAATGATAATTTCTTGAATAAAAGATTTCATATATATATAATGATTGTGCCTACAGATAGCTATCGGCAAAAGTGCGATTGAGTGATTTTAGATATTGCCGCCCTTCGGTAATCTTAGGATGATAATATTTTATAGGGCAATTATAATGTATTATTTCAGAATTGCAAATCCAATTCGTCATTATGCTTTTTTGTGGACATGATTTTTATATAACAATAAGATGAATTATCTATTGCCGTTGGCTTCAGCCAAATGTAGTTCAGTTGAATGATTATCTATTGCCGTTGGCTTCAGCCAAATGTAGTTCAGTTGAATGATTATCTATTGCCGTTGGCTTCAGCCAACGGAACCAAGGGGAAGCAGTGTTCGGCTTTAGCCACATAAAAATCGTAGGCTATAGCCAATCTTTGTTATTTATCAAGTTCTCTGCCTTGAGCAGCAGGGCAATAGATTAAAGGAATGAGTCTTTATTCTAAAGGCTATCACTTATTTTTGCGGCGATTTATAAAAAAAAGACTATAATTATGTTACAAATAAAATTTGGTACCGACGGATGGCGTGCAATTATTGCTGAGGAATTTACTGTAGAGAATGTGAGACGTGTAGCCCTGGGCACCGCTCTCCGCTTGAATAAGGACAAAGCAAACTCCACTGTGGTCATTGGTCACGATTGCCGTTTTGGGGGCGAACTGTTTGCCGAAAATGTCGCCCGTGTATTTGCAGCCAATGGCATCAAAGTGTTATTGCACAAAGGCATTGCATCTACGCCCATGGTATCATTGGGAATAGTGAAACTAAATGCCGACCAAGGTATTGTGATAACAGCAAGTCATAATCCACCTGCCTATAATGGTTATAAATTGAAAGGCAGTTATGGTGGTCCATCTACGCCCGATTTTGTTGCAGAAGTGGAGGCGTTGATTCCTGATAGCCCCGTAAATGATTTGCCAGAGATGGAGCATTTCACCAAAAACAGTATGATAACTTATGTCGATTTGGAGGATATGTATATCAAACATGTGGAAGCCAATTTCGATATAAAAGCAATAAAAGATAGCGGACTTAATTTTGCCTACGATGCCATGTATGGGGCAGGACAAAATGTAATGCGTCGTTTATTCCCCGAAGCTACATTATTGCACTGCGATTATAATCCAGGTTTCGATGGACAAGCTCCCGAACCCATACACAAAAACCTGCAAGAATTCTCAGAAGTAATACGTATAGCCGAAGACATCGCATGCGGACTAGCAACAGACGGCGATGCCGACCGCATAGGACTCTATGATGCCAAAGGACGCTTTGTCGATTCGCATCATATTATATTATTGTTGATTGAATATTTAACCAAAACAAAAGGCTTCACCGGTGAAGTAATAAAAAGTTTTAGTGTATGCAGTAAAGTAGATAAACTTTGCGAATTATATAATATTAAATCTACCACCACAAAAATAGGTTTTAAATATATATGCGAACTCATGCTCACTGGCGATGCACTGGTAGGAGCAGAGGAGAGCGGCGGCATAGCCATCAAAGGACATATACCCGAACGCGATGGAATTTGGATTGGTTTAACTATATGGGAAATGATGGCCAAGAGTGGAAAGAGTTTAGAAGAATTAATTGAAGAAATATATACATTGGTAGGAAGTTTTGCAGTAGAACGTTATGATGAACATGTAGAAAATACATTAAAAAATCAAATAATAGAAAACTGTAAAAACGGAGTATATAAAAACTTTGGTTCTTATATAGTTTCCAGCACCGAAGATACCGACGGATATAAGTTCCACCTCACTGATGGCAACTGGGTAATGATGCGTGCAAGCGGCACCGAGCCTGTGTTGCGTATATACTGCCAAGCCGAAAACAGTGAAGCCAGCTTTAAGATTTTGGATGCTGCGAAGGTTGAGTTGGGGATATAGTTATCTATGATGACTTTTGTTGCTATATCGTTAATATTCGTTTCAATTTTATTACTTTATATATATAGCAAGAAAATATATTTTGCAATATCACGCCTTTTATTGATATATAGACTAGATAGAAACATTGACTATCTTTTCACATTTATCGATGATTTAGATTTTAAATATGGTAGTTTTAAAGTTAAGGATTGCCCATATTTATTCAATGATTTATCCCTTTTGGATAATAATAAAAAATTAGATAAATATACAATCAAAAGGACATATAGGATTGATAGTAACCGGCATTTATGTGTTACAAAATGCGTAAATGAAGAAATAGGAGTCAATATTAAAGGCCATGCCTATGATAAGAAAAGGACATATCAAATTGTTTTTTTGATTGTAAAAAATCCAACAAATTTAGAGTATGAGTTTTATTCAGATATGTATTATGCATTGTTGGATAAGAACATAAAGAATACTTTTAGCATAGAGCTAGAAAAATATTTCGCATCTAAAAAATAATCAGCGAGATAGATTTGACAACTTTGCCATCAGCGATGTGGGCAAGTTGTCAAATCTGTACGGGGGCCATCCATGTTTAATTGCGTCTATTGACGGCACAAAATAATATTACGTCCCTACGGGACTTGCGTCGGGTTCTCACTTCTCGTTTCTACCGATATTTCATCCCGATGGGATTTGAAAGTTGCGAATGACATCCAATATGATTTAATTTCGATAGGATGATAGCATCCTGATTATACAAGTCCCAGCGGGACGAAATATCGGTAGCATATAATATGCGCATGCCTGTGCGGCCGCATGAGGGATAGAAGCCGGCACGCAGTAAGGCGTATAGCCCGACGCCTGCTTCAGGCGGCATGCCTATAAAAAAAAGCCACCCAGTACGGATGGCTTTTCATTATATAATATTGTTAAATTAGAATTTCGCTACCACACCAAATTGCAAAAATCCGTGGCCGGCACCCATCTCTACGTAGGCTCCAACATTGGGAGAAAATAAGAATCTGCATCCAAATGTTGCTTCAAATGCTAATGGAATTCCAGTAGTTGATAGTCCTGTGAAAACCGGATCATTGGTTTCTAATGTATAAGAAACTTTTTTGTATCCTGCTCCAAATCCAACATATGGGTCTATTTTTTCGTTTGAACCCAAATGGAAATTAAGTCTCGGAACAAAAGTAAATTTCGAGTATTTATATTTATAATTATAGGTAATAGCATTGCCATTACCATCTATATCATCAGCACTAAATTTAACTGAAGCGGCAGTATAGCCCATATTTACACCAACCCCAACTTTTTCAGAAAGTGCATATTCGTAGTTTACACGAATGGGGCCCATTCCTGAAACAGCAAACCCATTAAAACCAACAGCATCATAAACTTTAAAGACAGATTTAATACTTAACACTTGGTAGCCATAACCTATTGATACAACAGATTTTCCCATTTCAAATGCCGTTTGGGCATAAGTTGTTTTTGAAGAAACAAGCACCAAAAGCATTGATGCGACAATCATTTTTTTAATCATTTTCATGTTAGTTTTTTTTAGTTTTTTTAGTTTTTTAGATTGAGTAATTCGGACAAATATATTTGATCAAACATAAAACTAACAACTAACTTGAAGATTAGTTATAAACATAATGTCTTGTGAGCATGAATTTTTTCTGAATGGTAACCTAAAGATAGATATTTTCAGAAATCTCAGCTTTAAAACATGATACATAAGAATGCGGGAAATTTATTCCACCCAATCCGCAATATATAAATAGGTATCTCTGGTTCCGTTATTGTTTCTATTGGATGAGAATACTATTTTTTTGCCATCGGGCGAAAACATAGGGAAGGCGTTGAATTTGCTTTCTGCCGTAATGGCTTCCAAGCCTGTTCCATCGGTATTAATCATATACAATTGGAAATTATAACCGCGGCTTTCGGGTGTTGATTTGTGGTTGCTCGAGAATATAATTTTTTTGCCCGAAGGGTGGAAAAACGGTGCCCAGTTGGCTTTGCCTAGGCTAGTAATTTTTTTCATATTGGTGCCATCTACGTTAATTGTATATATTTCCATATTGGTAGGGGCAACCATTCCTATTGCGAGTAATTCTTTATATTCTTTTATTTCAGCTTCGGTGCGCGGGCGGCTGGCACGAAACACCAATTGCTTGCCATCGGGCGAGAAGAATGCACCACCATCATAACCTAGTGAGTCGGTAATTTGCTTTACGTTTTCACCATCGATATCCATAATATATAAATCCAAATCGCCATTGCGGGTGCTTGTGAAAACTATTTTATCGCCCTTGGGAGATACTGTTGCTTCCGCGTCGTAGCCGGGTATATTGGTCAATTGTCTTTTTACATTGCCTTTAAGGTCGCTCACAAATATGTCGAAAGTATTATATATAGGCCATAGGTATTTATGATCGGCTCTTGGAGGTGGCATCGGTGGACATTCTTTGCCAGCAAGATGTGTAGAAGCATAGAGTATTTCGGTATTGTTTTTCAAAAAGTAAGAGCAGGTAGTGCGACCTTCGGCATTACTGATGCGTGTAGGTAAATGTTTTGGATTTTTGGATGTAATGTCCATCATCCAAATCTGATCGCACGGAATACTGTCTTTGGGATCGGTTCGCTGATAAGTAACGTATTTGTTGTTAAAGCTAAAGTAGGCTTCGGCACAATCGCCACTAAAAGTAAGTTGTGTGATGTTTTTTAAATGCTTCTCAGCAGGTTCATCTGCTGATTTGAACGATGTGATGATACAAACAAATGCTAAAGAAATTGTAATATTAGATTTTAAGTACATAGAGATAAATTGGCCACAAAAGTATGTAGGCATCTCGTCAAATTAAGGTAAAATAAGAAGCTTCTAGGTTCGGACTTCTAGCTTCGGTCCCTATTGATAAAAAAGGCCAAAGCAACTAAAAACTTTGCCCTACACAAATAACTAAAAAAATAAACTATATCATAATCTGATATTGGAAAACCACACAGCTCCTTCTTTGGTCCGAAGCAGGTTGGCCGCTGCTGTCGAGCACAAATGTGGGACGGTTCTGGTAATTCAACGTCATTTTGGACTTATGACCATTAATGAACCAATTGATACCCGCTTCATATATTGCAGTAGTTTTGTTGTTCAATCTTTGGAATTGTTGAACAGTACTTGATATATAAGGCATCAATTGTCCTTTGGAAGGATTGCTTTCGCTGATTGAGAATAAATAACCAGCTTGTGCATATACTTGCTGTCCTGTGCCGAACATAGGGAAAGCATTGCCATATGCATTTGTTGCCATTCCCACACTGCTGCTCAAACTGCTTCCATTTGCAGGATTCATAATACCATTGTAGCGTAAATAATTAGTGCCATAATTGGTATTAAAGTATCCTACATAGGCAGTAATTGCTGTATGTTTTGTTTTGTTCAAGGGCTTGTCTAAAAAACTCTCTACGCACCATAACATCATATTATCATATACTGCTATACTATCAGGCGAGTGCCACAATGCTTTGGATTGATATATAGCACCCGCAGCAATATTAAATATATTTTTGTTGCCCAAATAAGTACCTGTCATATAAGGTGTATTGGTTGATTCATGGTCTTTCAACTGCCATATAAAATATCCTTGAAATTGTTTGTGACGACCTACTGTGGCAAAGCTCGCATTCTTGCCTAGTGCCGGAGCAGCAATACCATTTGAGGTTATTGGGAATGGATCTGACAATACAAGTCTATAATCTAATTTACTTATTTGGGCAACAAAAATATACTTAATTTTCTGGAAAACTGATCGGTTTGGTCAGCTGTTGCTTGGGCAAATACAGGTACATCTAGTGTCATTATATTACTTACGCCTGGTTGCGAAAAACGAGAGAGTCCGTTTGCAATAGTTAGTCCACCTCCAAGTTTTAATCTGTTTTTTGGAAGTACCGCATATTCACATAGTGCATCGTGAATGAACATGGCATTTTTTCTATTAGCTCCTATATTATATTGTGAGTTGAAATTGTTTTGTCCAACTTGAAAGTATAGAAAAACTTTATCACTTATTTGTCCGAACATTTGGAAACGTGTGCGACGCAAACCTATATCAAAAGTTTGAGAATTTGCCTCGCCTTCCACAGTAGTTCCTCTATTGCTTTGGTTGTATCTGAGCCATGTTTGGTTCATTAAAGTAAATTGCATCCATTGCGTGCCTTCATCATTTAAGTTAAATTTTAAATCTTTGATTGGTTGGTTTTGGCCATAGGTATGTTGCATTGCCATTATAGCAATTATATATAATAATTTTTTCATAAAATTTTTTAAATTAAATTTGCGTTTATAATAATTCTTTCACACTTTTGGCACTTAATCTTGCACCTAGTGGGTGAGTAGACAAGGTGCTTAAGTGGTCCATTCCGGTAAATGTGAATTTACCTCCATCTTGTTCGTAATCGCTGGCAAAATGGTGAAGTTTTTCAAGAAAAGTATGGTCGAGCAACCTCACATCTGTTACATCAAATTCTATATTTTTCTGTTTTTCAATTTTCACCAAGCGTTTATGTACAAATATAAAATTGCTAAAAAGCCCAGAGCCTTTTAAAGTAACTTTATATAATTCGTTATCTTTCTTTTCTACGGTCAAATCGGGGCGGAAATAATCTTTAAATGGAACACCATATAAAAAATGTATCAACCATTCTATTACAATACCACTAAAGATACCAATTAATAAATCGGTAGAAATAGTTACTATTACAGTGCCTACAAATACGATTAATTGCTCAGGACCTACCTTGTATGTTTTAATAAATTCTTTTGGTGCTGCCAGTCTGTATCCCACAAAAATTAACATAGCAGCAAGTGATGCTACAGGAACTAGTTTTATGAATGGGACTAAAACGGCAACAAATATTAATAAGAAAGCACCATGGAAAAAATTTGCCCAGCGGGTTCTACCACCATTGTTAATATTGGCACTACTACGTGCTATTTCGCTAATCATGGGTAGTCCACCAAATATTCCAGAAACCATATTTCCAATTCCAACCGCAGTGAGGTCTTTATTTAAATTTGATTTACGGTGTTGTGGATCTAAAAGGTCAATGGCTTTGCTGCTCAACAAGCTTTCTAAACTACCAATCATCACAAACAGTATGAGGTATTTAATAAAGATAATTGTGGTAGCTCCAGATATTCCCGAGAAGTCAACTTTTACTCCAAAATCATTAAATAAATCACCAGGGTTTACTAAGGGTTTTAAGCTGGCAAATTCTTTTCCACCCAAGTTTTCAAACTGACCTAATATAACACTCACCACCAAAACTACCAAAGCAGGTGGTATCATTTTAATAATTCTATTTTTAATAAGCGGCATCCCAAATAGTATTAATAAACTTACTCCGCCAATTAATGCAATTTGAGGTGTAAAATGCCCCAGACTTTCAGGAAGCATTTTAAGAAGTTCGAGTGGTTCTTTGCCTTTAATTAAACTAGGGTCATAACCGTCAGCAAAATGTATTTGTTTCGATATGATAATGATTCCGATAGCTGCTAACATACCGTGTACTGCCGATAGCGGAAAAAATTCGACCACCGCAGCAACTTTTAGCAGGCCTAATATAATTTGTATCGCACCCGCTACTACTATTACTCCCAGGGCAAGTTTCCAGCCCATTACACTATCGCCACCCGATGATTTTGAAAACTCATCAGCAGCTCCATATACAATTACAATAAGTCCAGCTGCAGGGCCTTTGATAGTGAGCTCGCAGCCCATAAAAAATGAAACGATAATACCACCTACAATAGCGGTAAGCACCCCCATAATTGGCGGAAATCCACATGCTCCAGCAATGCCCAAACTTAAGGGCAATGCAATAAGCGACACAATAAACCCTGACAGCATATCCTTTTGCCAGTTGTTTTTTAATTGGTCTAACATCGATTCTTTTTTCATACGTATCTTATATTCTTTTTTTCAGGTTTATATTTATGTATTCTAATTTGTTTTTTTGTTCGTCGCGGCGAACAAAATTATAAGATATTATATATATGGTTTGTGGCAGAAACTACGAACTTTAACTCTTGTATTTTTAAATAATTGAACATTCTGATATCATCTCACAAATATAAATACGGTTTCCTTTGAGAGAGAATAATTTGGGATAATCCCAAAGCATTTTGACAACCATACCTGCCCGGTGGTATCCATATTAGATGGGCACACACCGGAGGTAAAGTCGCGTTCTGCCAACGATTGGTGCGTTGCCGCAATATCTTTTTTAAGGTGTTTTAAAATTAATAATATTGCTTGTATCATATATTTAATTTTGAGAATTTTAATTTATTTAATTCGCATTAGCGAATGAAACATTACTGCAACAAGCAGCTCAATAATAGCATGTATAAAATGCCATTATATTCGCCGCGGCGAACAAACAATAAAATCAAATACGAAAAACACCATGCATAATATATGCAGGAGAAGGGTCAATCAAATTAGGGTTGAATAGCTCAATACCTATTGGATTTAATGATAAGATATGAGACTTATTTAGTGAAGAATAAAATAGGTTGCAAATGATGAAATGGTTGCAAAGTTCATCTTGCTCATCTTCCCATTCAGGGTCTTCTGCAAGAATTTCACCACCTATCAATAAAATAGGGTCAGGAATTGAATGGTAGCTTTTCTCATTGCGGCTTGAAAATGATTCAGTACTCGATTTGGCAAAGGATTGCGAAACCAAAGTTGCAAAAAAGCAAACCAATAGAATGTAGTTAATATATTTTGATGCCACGTTCATTTACTTTACAATATTAAGGCCAATTAGGCGAAGTAAAGTCAGAAAAATGTCATAGTCAGTAAACAGTAGTCAGTGGTCAGTGGCTGACGCCGAATGGTACTGACTACTGTTTACTGACCACTTTTTACTTAAGAAAAACCTCCGTCGCTCCATAACCAAATTTTTCCTTCTGGGCATCACGGAAACTTTTGATGCTTTTGTTTTGACTGAGGTGTTTGCGTATCATATACTTTAATGTGCCGTTCCCAACACCATGTATAAAAGTAATCTTATCATAACCCAAACTTATGGCTTTGTCGAAATTGTTTTCAAATTCACGAAACTGTATATCTATTGCAGATTCCGGACTTATATCATTTGTGTTTTCTACAATTTTATGTAAATGCAAATCCACTTCTACCTGTGGTCGCTCCAGTGCAATGGTTGCCTCTTTTTGTTTGAGTCCCGCATCAAAATCTTTTACCAAATCTGTAATGTCTAAATCTGGTTCAACTTGCTTCTGTAATAGTTTTATGGAATATCTGCGTCTTCCATTCTCTTCAGTATAATGTAATAAATCTTTTGCTCGGTAACTAAATTTATATTGAGCAACCAATGGCAATAGACTGCTTTGTCCCATTAAAGGTATAATATAAAAATGGAATGTTGCCCACTTCTCAGGCATGGTGAAATCAAGCTGCTCCAAACTTAGTGCTTTGCCTGACAGTAGTTGTCCTTTGGTAAGAAGTTTATATACTTTGTCTTTCTCTTTATATATTGCAAAAATAATTTCGTGCTCAAAATGATTCAGTATTTTTATCTGATAATAAGTTCCCACATGCTGCTCCAATAATACAAATAATCCGGGGTCCTGAAACTTCACATTGGATTTATCCTCAACTTTGTGCTGCACATCTTCCACCAATTTATTCTGGCCAGTAACTACAATCTCATTTTTTAAAACAGGTATCTCAAAACCATCGGATATCTCTACCCCAAAGGTCTTATCATCGATGATTCGAGTTATAATACCTTCAAGGTTTTCGTTTAGGAATTTTACTTTATCGCCGGGCTGCATTTGTATATTAATCAGTTGTCAGTAAACAGTAGTCAGTGATGCTGTCGCCTGATAGGTTATTTATTGTTGCATTTCCTTTTTT
Organism: Bacteroidota bacterium; assembly: GCA_947477885.1. GTDB lineage: Bacteria > Bacteroidota > Bacteroidia > UKL13-3 > UKL13-3 > CANJUD01. The sequence goes on along the minus strand of CANJUD010000002.1, from coordinate 125,974 downwards.
ATTATCAAATAGCAGCCGAATGGCACTGACCACTGACTACTGTTTACTGACCACTATTTCTCCGAAAGTTCCAACCACCTCAAAGATTTATTGTCTATATCTCCGATAAGGAATTCGAGTCTTTGTCCCCATTGTAATAGTTCTTCGTGATTTGCGCTGCCTAGGTTTAGTTTTTCTTCGAGTTCTTGTTTTTCTTTTTCAAACTGGGGTAATTCTTTTTCGAGCGTTTCAAATTCGAATTTTTCTTTATAAGTTAATTTATTCTTGTTTGATTTTTCTGGTGCTTTAGTTTCAACATTTATAGTATTGTTATTGTTTTTTTTCGCAGCTAAAGCTTCCTTCTCTTTTAGTTTAGTATATTCTCTATATTCTGAGTAAGTGCCATTATATATTGATATTAAACCATCGCCTTCAAATACAAATAATTGGTCAACTAGCTTGTCGAGGAAATATCTGTCGTGGCTTACGATTATTAGGCATCCGGCAAAGTACTGGAGAAATTCTTCCAGTGCATTTAGGGTAAGTAAATCGAGGTCGTTGGTGGGCTCATCCAGAATTAAAAAATTTGGATTGTGCATCAATAAAGTTAATAAATATAATCTGCGTTTTTCACCACCACTTAGCTTGCTTACAAATGTATACTGCCTGTCGGGCGGAAAATGGAAAGCAGTAAGCATTTGCGATGCGGTGATATGTCCACCATTGGCTGTGGGTATGATATCAGCAATATTCTTAATCGCGTCAATTACTCTTGTATCATTTGGAAGTTTAATATTATCCTGTTTGAAGTAACCCATGATAATAGTTTCGCCCTTGTTCAGCTTCCCAGAATCAATAGGCTCATCGCCGGTTATTATATTTAAAAAAGTAGATTTTCCAACGCCATTTTTTCCTACAATTCCTATCTTATCTCCACGTTTAAATGTATAATCAAAGCCTTTTATAATATTCTTATCTCCGTATTTTTTTTGTATATTTTTCAGTTCTAAAATTTTGCCACCGATGCGGTTCATCTTCACATCAAATTTTAGTTCCTGATAACCTGTTTTGCGTAATGCTTTTTCTTTTATTGCATCAAATGCTTGTATCCTGCTTTTCGACTTAGTCCCTCGTGCCTTGGGCATCTTGCGTATCCATTCCAGTTCAGTTCTATAGGAGTTTTTGGCTTTATCAGTTTCACGAGATTCATTAAACATCCGCTCATTTTTCTTCTCCAAAAAATACTCATAATCACCGTCATATTGATATAGTTTTGTTTGGTCCATTTCCAATATGCGATTGCATACACGGTCCAAAAAATATCTATCGTGTGTTACTAATAATACAGTTATATTTTGCTGCGTTAAATAATTTTCCAACCATTCTATCATCTCCAAATCCAGATGGTTGGTAGGCTCATCTAATATAATAAAGTCAGGTTGGTCGATGAGCAGAGCTGCTAGAGCCAAGCGTTTCTTCTGACCACCACTCAGTGTTTTAATTTCTGTTTCAAAACCCGGAACTTGAAAACTTGTAATAATTTGTTTGATACGAACTTCATAGTCCCAAGCATTTAAAGCATCCACTGCATTGGTTGCTTTCTCTATTGCATTTATATCACCATGTTCTATCGCAAGTTCATATTCTTTTATCACATGTTGCTGGGGATTTTGATCATTGAATATATAATCACTTACCAAATGAAATTTAGCTACATCTGGGTCTTGGGGAAGGTAGCCCGTTCTATAATCTTTATTGAACGCAACCCCACCTGTATCAGGACTTTCAATACCTGCCAATATGTTAAGCAACGAAGTTTTTCCTGTGCCATTCTGAGCAATCAAAGCAACTTTTTCACCTTTCTCAATCCCAAAAACTATATCTTCGAACAGGATACGATCACCGTATCTTTTGCTCATTTTCTCTACTGAAACTATATTTGGCATTCTTTAATGGTTAATGGTTAATGGTTGATGTCGCGATGCGAACCTTTATTAATGGTTAATTGTAAATTGTTAATTGTTAATGTCGCAATGCGGATATTATATAATGAGTTTTTGCCGAATGGTATTAACCATTAACCATTAACCATTAACCATTAACAATTACTTCTTCTATTCCCATATGTTTCTTATACGCATTCAAAGTATTCATCAACAACCCTGCAATAGTCATTAATCCTACGCCGCCGGGAACGGGAGTGATATACGAAGCAACTTCTTTTGCACTTTCAAAATGGACATCGCCTTTTATTACGTATCCTTTTTCATTGTCTGCATCCATGCGGGTAATGCCTACATCTATAACAACTGCTCCGGGTTTTACCATATCGCCTGTTACCATTTCGGGTATTCCAGATGCTACAATTAATATATCAGCACGCAAAGTATATGAATTCAAATCTTGGGTTTTGCTATGACACATAGTTACTGTACAATTGCCAGGGTATGCATTGCGGCTCATCAATATCGACATCGGTTTGCCCACAATGTCACTGCGGCCAATTACTACGCAATGTTTGCCAACTGTTGGTATATTATAATGTTCTAGCATTAATAAAATTCCAAAGGGAGTTGCGGGCAGCAAAGTGTCAACCCCTTTCACCATTTGTCCGGTATTATAGGGATGGAAACCATCCACATCTTTGTGAGGCAAAATAGCATCGGTTACTTTGTTTGCATCTATATGTTTTGGTAGTGGTAATTGCACCAACATACCATCAACTGTATCGTCATTATTTAGTTTGGCAATCAAATCCAAAAGTTCATTTTCTGTGGTAGCAACATCCAACCGTATCGCTTCTGATTCCATGCCTACTGCTTTGCTATTGCGTTCTTTGCTGGCCACGTAGGTTTGACTTGCACCATTGTCGCCAACTATAATAGCAACTAATTTGGGTTTGCGTTTTCCTTGCGATATATAACTTTCAATTTCGGTTTTCAGTTTTTCTTTGATGGTTTCCGATACCAATTTGCCGTCGAGTAATTGCATTGTATTATAATAGTTTTTTAATAGGATTGGAATTCTTTTATATATAATGGTTCGCTATATGCTAAATCTGCAAACATGCTATTTATATATTTCTGATTTGCGATAGTTGCCAAGTGTGTAGCATTAATTTTTTCTGTTTGTATATATTCGATATTTTGGTTTGCAAATTTCGTGAATAAATCTCTGTCTTCACCACAAAAAATAAAACCCGGGTAATTTGCTTGGGCGTGCATAGTCAAATCATTTGCCAGCAAGTAACTAGAGGCTTCTATCACTTCGCCATCCTTGTTCAAAACCGAGAAAAAGAACTCATCCTTACGGGCATGAATGACTGGGATAATGAAATTTGCTTCGTTTGCGGGGTTTTCTTTGCTTAGCAAATGATATAATATTTCGAAACCATTCACCGAAATCAAAGGAATCTCATTGGCATAACAGATACCCTTGGCTGCCGACAAGCCCACACGCAAGCCAGTATAAGAACCTGGGCCTATATTGAGTGCGGCTGCATGTGTTTCTTTCAAGAGCAAATTGGCTTCTTTGCAAACTTGGGCGATAAGCAAAGTGATTACCGATGAATGCTTTTTCCCATCCTCAAAGTTATATGAAACAATCTCCCCATCTCTGCAAATGGCAGCAGAGCAGGTATCTCCTGTGGTTTCTAAAAGTAGGATGTGGTTATTCAAAGCGGTGCAAAAATAGACTATAATAACGCTAAAATTGGAGCAATTTTTCACACCCCCATCGGCACATCCATCAACAGCATCTCACAGTCACTATCTGCTTTTAAATTAAATTGAGTCGTGTCCCACACACCTATTGCATCGCGGGTTTGCAACGTGTGACCATCAATTGTTACGGTGCCATTTATCACAAATATATATACACCGTTTCCTTCTTTTTTAATATGATAGTCGGTGGTAAAACCTGAGCTTAGTTTACCCATGTGGAACCATGCATCTTGGTGTATCCAAACGCCTTCATCGGCTTCATTGGGGGAGAGTATTTGTTGCAGATGGTTGATTCGGTCTGATTCGTTCAGAGTGATTTGTTGGTACCGAGGTGTTACATCTTTTTTATTGGGGAATAACCATATCTGGAACAGTTTTACGGGCTTGTCTTTATTGGCATTATATTCACTGTGAACCACGCCAGTTCCGGCACTCATCACTTGTATATCATTTTGGCGAATCACTTCTTTGTTGCCAATATTGTCTTGGTGCTCCAAATCGCCTTCTAATGGAATAGTAATAATTTCCATATTGTCATGCGGGTGCTGGCCGAAGCCCATACCGCCTGCAATGTTATCGTCATTTAGCACACGCAATACACCAAAATGCATCCGCGAAGGATCGTAATAACTGGCAAAACTAAAACTGTGATGGGCATCAAGCCAGCCGTGGTTTGCATGGCCACGGGTATTTGAAGGATGTAAAATGTATTGTGACATATTTTTATTTTTTTGTATATATGATAACGGGTGGAAGAAAGAAATGTTTGGTAATCGAAGTGCTGCCCTTGGCGGAGTCGAATCGTCTTCTTCGACTCCGCTCAAACTTTCATACTACTTTATTGTTTTTAATATCCCATTTTCAAAAGTCAAAATTTGTCCATTATTATATGTGCAAACCTCTTTTTTTATTTTTCCAACCATTGTTTCTTTTTTATCTTTAGGCAGTCCCAGAGCCATGCTACACATTTTTCTGTTGATACCAACTGTAACAATACCTTGCAAAATATTATAATATGCTACTCTGCCAAATTCCTTAATATATTTATCAGCTTCTGCTTTGGTATATGTTTTCCATTGCTTTTGTACACCAACAGTTGGCTCAATAGGCAAGGCAATTTTCTTGCCCTTTGTGTTTTGAAAAATCACGGAGAGCGATGAATATGCATCATCAATCTTTATATCGGTACAAGTCCAAACTTCACCTGTTTTTGTGTCTACTAATATACCTTTATCTAAGTCAACTGCAGTTGCAATAAGTTCATCTTTAAATACAAATTTTTTACCTATCGCCAATTTCTTTTGTTTCTGATAATAACCATCAACTATAAAAGGAAATGTATGTTCGAATTCTCCTTGATATATAAAATACAAAGTATCATTATTGGAAAGATTGATGAGCTTGAATACAAAGTCTTGTCCCATGCCATAGTTGGCACTATCAGTCATGGGTTTTATTATATCAATTATCTGAAAATATTTACCGAATAATCTGTCGTATTTGGTATGATTATTCCCATCGGGATAATATATATTTTCGGGAATATCTTTGTCTATTTTATAATCAAGAATAAAGCCAGAATAGCCAAATTGTTTGAGGTCATCGTTTAGGGGTTTTACATATAGTTTTTGGCCCTGGTATAGATAACCATATTCTCCTAGGAAGTTCTTGGTGCTGTCAAATACATCGACAGGCTTCTCTGCCTTGGCGGCTTTTGCTAGGAAGAAGTATATAATAGTTAATGAAAGAATTTTGTTAAGCATATCGGATTTTTCTTAATGCAAATATAATATCAACGTCGTCACTTCCAATGCATATCGGAATCCCTTGTGAGCTCCGCTTAAGAATTAAAAAGAATTGTCAGTCTGAGTTTATCGAGGACCACTTTCGGAGTATATCGTTTCAATTGTCTTAATTAAAGTGCATTCTAGTTTGTCGCCCTTCGATTAACTCAGGGTGACAAACTACCCAAATAGCATCCTCAGATAAAACATCGGATTGCCAAACTTGGAACGTAAATCGATATTGGCAAACATGCAAGAGATGGTATCTCTGAACTCCTTGTTACGGGAGGCTTTGTTTACTACAAAATTGAATAGGAATTTATAACGACACAGTTTTAAAAGTGTAGAACCAACTTTCAATTCATGCCCCACTTTTTGTTTGATTAGCGTATCATAGTGTTCTTTAAAAAATGCTTCAGTATAAATCTTATTTTCTAAAGCTTTAATAGCTGCATAAGCAGCATAACGTCCAGATAATATAGCATTCCCAATTCCTTCGCCTGTGAATGGATCGATTAAATTAGCAGCATCACCTGTTAAGATTACGTTATCTGTTGAGCGTTTTACATATTTATTGCCAAGCGGCAAACCCCAGCCTTGTATTTGCGATTCAGGTTTTGCATTTGCAAATCGTCCTTTAAATTGGGGTAGGTTTAATATATCATTAAATATTTTTTTAAGATTCAAATGGTGCTTCGAAACTTCAGAAGATAATATTCCCAAACCCACATTTGACACACCATTGGCCATCGGAAAAATCCAAAAATATCCGGGCAAAATTTCAGGTAAAAAATGAAGTTCTATATAGTTCATTTCATGATATCCCGCAATGCCAGTATAATATGCACGAATACCCGCTGAGAATGCCTCCAAGTCACGCTTACTGCCTCCTGACACGTATTTGTGCGAGATGCCACGTTCGCCATCAGCACCTATAAGTATTTTTGTTTTGGTATGATATATAGTTTCTCCATTTTTAATCTGGAGTTGTATGATATCATTCTCTTTTTTTATTCCCGTCAATTCTGCATTTGATATGCGAATTGCAAAATCGGAAGAAGTATTATTATATAAGAAATTATCAAAATCAATTCGTTTAGAAATAAATCCAGGAGGCGGAGAATCTTTGGTAATATTGGGCAGAAAAGGAATATCAGCCTGCTTGCCATTGGGTGCTACAAAACGAACTCCGTAGCTAGGCAAATAATCTTTTTGATTTTGAGCAAACTTAGCAGCCACATCAGGAATAGCATGTTTCAGGTGACTCAAAACTTTCCCGCTGAGAGCATCGCCACAAACTTTATCACGCGGAAATTCTGCTTTGTCAATTAATAAATGTTTGATACCTGCCTGCGATAAAAAAATGGAAGAACTAGCTCCAGCCGGACCAGCCCCTGCAATTATTACCTCATATTCATTCTCTAAAATCACGGTGCAATATTAGGCATGTTGACAAAAAAATATTGTACTATTCAAAACTAGTTGCACCTTTGCATCGGTTTGGGTTCCTCCATGTTTAAACAAAACAGGCGGATTAAAAGGGAATCATGTGCAAATCATGAACATTTCCCGATGCTGTAAACCCCCTTCCTACGGAGGAATTTTTTTGTAACCATTGCCACTGCTCAGTTTTACTGAATGGGAAGGCCACAAAAAAGGGGGAAGTCAGAAGACCTGCCTGAACTAGATAGTATCAAAGCTTTCGGGTAAAAAGCGTTTGGTGAATTTTGGAAACCCCATCATTTGTCATTCATTTTTCCTCTAGCTTTTTTTAAAACAAAGCAATGGACAAAAATATATATAATACACTTACTTTATACAAGCGAATATTTGTTTGTGTGGTATTATATTTTTTGTTGGATAATACAAGTGCACAAACTATTATAGACACCACCAAAGCCCAGCAATTACCAGCGGCTGATATCATTTCTAAAAACTATAAAATTTCTGAAATAGGTATTAAAACTTTTAATCCCGACTCGGCATTAAAGTATATAAACAATTATAAGGACCTAGCTGATATTATAAACTTAAGTAGTACAGCTTACCTTAAAAACTATGGCAATGGAGCCTTATCAACTGTTTCTTTTAGAGGGACAGGAGCAGAGCACACCAATGTATTGTGGAATGGTTTTCAGTTGAATAATCCTGCTTTGGGATTAACAGATTTGTCAAATCTAACAAGCAATTCTGGGGAGAAAATCACGCTACTTGCAGGCGGCAATGCGACATTTGCAGGGAGTGGAGCCATAGGAGGAACGGTGGTGATAGACCAAAATTTCGAACGAAAAGACTTGGTAAATTTTATCGGCAATTATAATAGTATTGGTGGATGTACAACCGCTTTTAATACTAATTTTGGGATTAAAAAACTGATTGTAAATTTAGGAATTGTATATAGAGACAATGCAAACAGTTTTACCTTTATCAATCCTTTCAAACCAGGAATGCCCGGGGAACAAATGCCTGAGTGCTCATTGAATAAAAAGACTTTCAATGGCTCGGCATTGTATAAAATCAATAAAAGTATATCTATTAAATTTTTAAGTTTGGTGAATATATATACCATAAATATTCAGCCGCCTATTGGCATTGATATAGCGCAGGGCAAACGTTCAGGATATAATATGGTGAATGGTTTTCATCTTGATTTTAAAAACAAATTGGGTATTACCCAAATCAAAACAGGGCTGCTTAATCAAGATGAAATTTATGATGCTAGGTCAATTAATAATACCTATTCACGAACGATTATATTACAGTGGCAAAATTCATTTGAACATTTTTTTAATCCATTATATAAGATACATAAATTATCTGTGGCAATTGAGCACCAGTATGTAAAAGGCGAACAAACTAATTATAATATTACGCATTTTGAAAACCGCACCGCGGTGATGCTTCGGTATAGAGTTAATCCGACAAAAAAAATAGAAATATCAGCGAATGTACGTGAGCAATATTATACATTTTCAAAACCATTCTTTTCTCCTTTTGTGGGTTTGCAATATATTATGGTGCAGAAAAATAGAAATACATTGCTTGTTAAATCTAATGCCACCAAAGGATTCAGATTGCCTACTTTTAACGAACGCTATTACCAACCTGGGGGGAATATCAATATAAAACCTGAAAATACGAAGCAGTTTGAAGTAGGATTGGTATATAAGTATATGGGTAAAAAAATTAAACATGATTTGGAATTTACCTATTATTATAACCACATTTCTAACCGAGTGGTATGGATAAATTTGAATAGTCCAGTTTATGTAGAGCCTACCAATCTTAAAGAAACTAAAATAAATGGTTTGGAGTTTATTTACACTATAGCAACAAAGTATAAAAAAATAGATATTAAAAGTCAAGTAAATATAGGATATACACAATCGTTAAATGTGATTTCAAATCCTGTGTTTGCTTCTCGTGTCGACTATAAACAAATGATATACATTCCACCTTTTAAATTGAATTGGTTTGTGGAGTTTAAATATAGGAAAACATCCCTTATTTATTTGCTGCAACAAACGGGTGTACGCTATACAAACCTTGATAATACAGCATGGTTGCAGCCTTATCTGATTCAGAATATCTATTTACAAAATATTTTCAAAGTAAAACAAGCTGAATTTGTCGGCTCAGTGAAATTAATAAATTTAGCGAATATATATTATCAAACATTACAAAACTACGCCTTACCGGGCCGATATTTTGAACTATCAATTATATTAAACATAAAACAAAAAAAACAATAACAATTAACAACATGACAAAACACATCTACACATTTGTAGCATTGATTATGCTAGCGGTTTTTACGGCAAACGCCCAAACAGTTTCCGATTTTGAGAACATTACTATTCCAACTTCTGGTTACCTCAATGGGAGTGATGCAAGTAAAAAGCTTGAATCAGGTAATATTATATTGCGTAACAACTATGATACTGCTTGGGGTGGCTCGTGGTATGGCTTTGCGGTGAGTAATAAAGTTGATACAATTACTGCAGGATATTTTAATCAGTACAGTGCAATTGCGGGGAAAGGTTATAATTCAGCTAACTACGCAGTTGGATATTCTTATTCAGTTGTGGTACTAAAAAACCAAGCAGCAGGTAAGGAAGCCAAAGGATTTTGGGTAACCAATAATACTTATGCATATTTGAGTATGAAAAATGGAGACAGTACTTTTGCCAAAAAATTTGGTGGCGTTTCAGGAAATGATACTGATTGGTTTAAGATTACAATTAGTGGTTATTTGAATAATAGCAGTGCAGGCAAAATGAAAGATTTTTATTTGGCCGATTATCAAAACAAAGACAATAGTAAAGACTATATCATTAAGGGCTGGACATGGGTTGATTTGACAAGTCTTGGCAATGTGGATAGCCTCACATTTATGTTCTCTTCAACCGATACAGGTCAATACGGAATGAATACGCCCGGCTATTTCTGTATGGATAATTTCACTACATCAGATCATTATACTGGGTTACAAAATATATCATCAAGCAAAGAAATATTTGTATATCCTTGTCCTGCAAATGAAGTATTATATACCAGCGAAAGTTTGAATGGAAAACGTGTAAGTATATATGATATGCAGGGCCATAAAGTATATAATAACTTAAGTGCTTCTAATAACAATATTGATATCACTTCTTTGGCTCAAGGTATGTATTTATTGCAAATTTTGGACGGAACAGAAGTATTACAAACTAAATTTGTGAAGCAATAATGAAATTTCTCTGCTATATTGTTTTATTACTAGGTTTGCCAAATATCTCTTTGGCACAATACGACCCACCTGCTGGGCAAGCAGGAAGCAAGTCCATATACAAAGATTCAAATATTTTTGTATCATGGGCAACTGGTTGTATCATCAATCGAGGTTGGCAAAATATTGCTGATAAATCATTGGGAAAAACTACCGTGGGAGATAGTAATAGTATATTAGGTATAGCAGATAATAATGTAATAAGTTTAGGCGATGGGGGAACTGTAATACTTACTTTTAGTTCCCCTATTTTTAATGGAACAGGGCCTGATTTTGCCATATTTGAAAACGGATTTAATGAAGGGTTTTTAGAATTGGCTTTTGTAGAAGTTAGTTCTGATGGACAGAATTATTATAGGTTTTCTTCAGTTTCAAATAATGATACAACAGTTCAGTATGATAATGCAGCTAACATGGATGCCACTAAATTAAACAATTTGGCAAGTAAATATAAAGGAAGATATGGCAATCCATTCGATTTAGAGGAGTTGAAAAATATGCCCGGATTGAATGTGAATGATATAAGATTTCTAAAGCTGATTGACGTAATTGGTTCAATTAATGATTCATTTTGCACCAGAGATAGTCGTGGATATAAGATAAATGACCCTTGGCCCACGCCTTTCCCTTCAAGCGGTTTCGATTTGGATGCAGTGGGTGTGATTCACGATTTGAACCATACAGGAATTGCAGATTTGACAACAAATAAACCTATAAATATTTATCCAAATCCTGCAAATGAATATATAGTAATTGAAAATATCGCCAGCAATTCATCATTCGAAATAATTGATATTGCAGGAAAAACTATTATCTTAAATAAGATAAGTGACAATATTGATTTATCCATATTGCAAAGCGGAGTGTATTGTATAAAAATAACTGACGGTTTAAAATCTTATTTCTCGAAATTGATTAAGTTATAGTATGCATAAAATAATATTATATATATTCCTCATTTTTGTAGTGGAAATTAGTTGCCGAAAAAGCATGCCAAAGCCTATACCTGTTGTTATTAAGCCCTCATCAGTGTTCATTGTGAATGAAGGAAATTTCGGTTGGGGCAATGGAGAAATTAGTTTATATGACCCTGATACAAAAACTATCGAAGACAATATCTTTTTCAGAAACAATAATTACAAATTGGGCGATATTGCCCAAAGCATTTATGAATATAATGGAAAATATTATATTGTAGTGAATAACTCTGGTAAAATAGAAGTAGTAAATAAAACAGATTTCAAACATTTGGCTACCATCACAGGTTTTAAAAGTCCACGCTTCTTTATGCCTGTAAGTGCAGGCAGAGCCTATGTGACAGACCTGTATGATAATCAAATTTCAGTGGTTGATTTAACTAATAACAGTATCATAAGCCATATCCCAATTTATGGGTGGACCGAAGAAATGTTATTATATGATGATGCTGTTTATGTATCGAATATTCACACTGATTATGTATATAAAATCGACACAAAAACCCATACACTTTCTGATAGTACCAAAGTGTTTTATGGCAGTAATAGTTTGGCCAAAGACAAAGATGGGAATATATGGGTAGCCAGTTTGGGCGATTCATTAAAAGGCTTCAAAGGCGGTATTACTTGTATTGCAGCGAATGGAAAAAATATTTTGAAAAGTATTCCATTAACAAATGCCAAAGAATATATAAGTGATTTGCGAATTAATAAAACGGGTGATATATTATATTATATAAATAAACATATATATGCATTGCCTACTAACTCACTTGTACTGCCCACAAGCCCAATTTTTACAAGCAACGGCAATAATTTTTATGGCTTGGGTGTTGACCCTGTGTCATCGCTTGTATATGCGGCTGATGCCAAAGAATATGTCACGAATGGGTTGATATATATTATAGATCCGCAATTAAAAACTGCTATCAATTCTTTCAAAACGGGTATTATACCTAATGGATTCCTTTTTAAATAATGGTTAATTATAAATGGTTAATGGTTAATGCCATTCGGCAATAGCTATTTTGAATTGTTAGTGATAGATTGTTAAAGGTTCATGCAATTGAGTAATAACATAATATCCGCATCGGCTATTAACCATTGATAGGGAAGCGATATCAATCTTTGTCATAAATCAGGCGAAAACAAATTAACCATTTATCATTAACCATTAACCATTATCGTATTATCTTTGCCTCCGTTTTGTACACCCTAGCCAAAAATATATTGTTTTTAATGCGTCCTGAACGGGCACATTACTTCACCATGTATATGCTGCGAGTATTTCGTGTATTGGGCTTGGGCAAATTGTTTTTCAAAACACATAAACAAGTTGGCGTTGATTTTCTGGGTCTGCATTTTCCCAATAAAATTGGATTAGCTGCCGGTTTTGATAAAGATGCACGCTGGTTACCCGAACTGCAAATGCTCGGTTTCGGACATATAGAAGTGGGCACTGTTACGCCACTGGCACAGCCCGGAAATCCCAAACCTAGATTGTTTCGTTTGCTAAAAGATGAAGCTCTTATCAATCGAATGGGGTTTAACAATTTGGGGGTTGATAGTATGGTGGAGTATTTGAAGAATCGTCCAAAGGGTTTGATAGTAGGGGGCAATATTGGAAAAAATAAAACGACACCGAATGATCTGGCTTTTTTAGATTATCAAATATGTTTTAAGAAACTATATAACTTTGTAGATTATTTTACAGTGAACGTGAGTAGTCCCAACACACCCGGTCTTCGTGAGTTGCAGGACAAAGAACCTTTGATGCATTTATTAAGTAGTTTGGTTTCTACACGTCAATTATATATTAATGAGGGACGATCACACAAACCTATTTTATTAAAGATTGCACCCGATTTGACTAACGAACAATTGGATGAAATTATTACTATATATTTTCACACAGGAATTGAAGGAATTGTTGCAACCAATACAACAATTGAACGCAATAATTTAGAATCATCTAATGCTAATGAAGCAGGTGGTTTAAGTGGCAAACCAGTTACAAAACGTTCAACAGAAGTTATACATTATATACATAAAAAATCACTCGGGAAAATTCCATTGATTGGCGTTGGCGGCATACATTCTGTGGAAGATGCTCAAGAGAAATTAGATGCAGGAGCGTCACTGGTGCAGCTTTACACGGGGTTTATATATGGTGGGCCAGGGTTGCTGAGTGAGTTGGGGGAGATATAATACTGTCAGTCTGAGTTTATCGAAGACGACATTCGGAGGGGAATGTTTCATGATATAAAGTTGTGTAATGTTAGTGCATGCTTCGATTATCCCGACTAATTCGGGACAGCATGACAAACTCATTGTTCATTTCTAGTTCAAAATCTGTTCATGAGTTCGTATTTGAATGTTTGATATTTGTGGTATCAATATATATATCATGACAAAAAATAAAACAATTAATGTAAAAGGGATTGAGGTCACGGTCATTTCCAATTCAGCAAATGACTATATATCCTTAACAGATATTGCTAAATCTAGAAATAGCTCTGAACCATATGCAATAATTAATAATTGGTTGCGAAGTAGGAGTACTATTGAGTTTGTAGGCTTGTGGGAGAAACTTTGTAATCCTGATTTTAAACCTCTCGAATTCGAGAGGTTTAAAAATGAAGCTGGAAGTAATTACTTTGTACTTTCACCACAAAGGTGGATTGAATCAACAAAGGCAATAGGAATAATTTCTAAATCTGGCAGATATGGAGGCACATTCGCCCACAAAGATATTGCTTTTGAATTTGCTACATGGGTTTCTTCTGAATTCAAACTTTATCTGATAGTAGAATTCCAACGCCTCAAAGAAGATGAAAATTCCCGTCTCAAACTAGAATGGAACCTTCAACGCACCCTCGCAAAAGTGAACTATCATATTCATACCGATGCTATCAAAGAAAAACTAATTCCTAAGGAACTCGATAAAACCCAGATTAATTATATATATGCAAACGAAGCTGATATATTAAACATGGCATTGTTTGGTATGACTGCAAAAGCATGGAGAGAAACAAATCCAAAAGAAGAAGGAAATATTAGAGATGCAGCAAACATTGAACAACTAGTAGTATTATCAAATTTAGAAAGTATAAATTCAGTATTAATACATCAAAATTTAAAACAAAGTGAACGCCTAAAGCAGCTCAATCAGCTAGCAATTTCGCAGATGAAGTCTTTGGTGCGGAGAGGAAGTTTGAAGGGGTTGAAATGATATTCTATCTTTTCTAATTATAATAAACCATATAAGAACCTAATTGAAATTGATGCTTAAAATTATTTTGAAATTGAGGTAAATTTTTCAGTTCTGGTTTTATTATATAGCAATTGTCTGAACTATTACTGAACTTTCTGTAGTGATGAAATTCAATGCGATATACACATTTCAAACTGTCACATCTTATATTGTCAATATCCAGCCTTTCTAATTCTTTTATATATAAATCAGGTAATTTAAAATCCAAAAAATAACCTATATAAGCAATTGTGTCAGAACCATCTAATCTTTTTCTATTTTCCCATTTGAATTTTTTCATGCTGTCAAGAGACCAAGAAGAAAAATTATAATCACGGTTATCATAATGAATGCCAGACCCAAGACTATTCTCAATCATATATTTTGGGAAAATGGTTTGAACTTTATTTAAATATTCAATGATTGGGATTATTGCTTTTTCTTCCTCCTTAATATACACTTCAATAGATTGTGAAGTATAATTAAAATAAGTATTTAATCTGTTATAGATAAATACAATAATTATAATAGCTACGATTATTATATACTTATTTAGTTTCAAACATAACTATTATATAATAACCCTACAAATCATGCCCCATCTTATTCTTCTTTGTATTCAAATAATTTTCATTATGATGATTCGAAGCAATTTTTAACGGAATATTTTCTACTATTTCCAAACCATATCCTATAAGTCCTACACGTTTTGTGGGATTGTTGGAGATGAGTCGCATCTTTGTTACGCCTAGGTCACGTAGGATTTGGGCACCTACACCATAATCGCGTTCGTCCATTTTAAAACCGAGTTTTTCATTGGCTTCTACGGTATCGAGACCTTGCTCTTGGAGTTTATATGCTTTTAGTTTATTCAATAATCCTATACCTCTTCCTTCTTGGTTTATATATACTACTACGCCGTGTCCATGATCATTAATCATTTGCATAGCTTGGTGCAATTGGTCACCACAATCGCAGCGAAGTGAGTGGAATATATCACCTGTTACACAACTGCTGTGTACGCGCACTATTACGGCTTCATTGGGTTCCCAGTGTCCTTTTACCAGTGCTAAATGTTCTTCGCCCGATACAATTTGTCTATATGCTACCAAATCAAAATCGCCATATTTTGTTGGCATTTCTACCGAGATTTCGCGTTTGATTAATGATTCATTTTTGAGTCGGTATTCTATTAAATCTTTTATAGTAATTAATTTCAAATTGAATTTTTCTGCTACAATTTTCAAATCATCTAAGCGTGCCATCGTGCCATCTTCTTTCATGATTTCGCATATCACACCTGCGGGTTCTAGTCCGGCCATGCGGGCTAAATCAACGGTGGCTTCGGTGTGCCCAGCTCTGCGGAGAACGCCTTCGTCTTTGGCTTTAAGTGGGAATATATGACCTGGTCTTCCCAATTCATCGGGACGAGTGGCAGGATCAATTAATGCCAATACAGTTTTGGAACGATCCTGTGCAGAGATTCCGGTAGTGCAACCTTTACCAAGTAAATCGACCGAAACAGTAAACGGTGTTTCATGACTTGTAGTATTAACGCCCACCATCAAATCTAATTGCAATTCCTTACAACGTTTTTCGGTAATAGGAGCACAGATAAGTCCACGACCTTCCTTGCTCATAAAGTTTATCATCTCAGGCGTAGCATGGCGTGCCGCACAAAGGAAATCGCCTTCGTTCTCACGCTCTTCGTCGTCTACTACTATAATACATTTGCCGGCCTTTATATCAGCTATTGCGTCTTCTATTTTATCGAACATTTTATGAGTGGTTAGTCGTTAGTAATTAGTCGTTAGTGGCTTACGCCTGCTTTATGGGTTATTAAATTAAATTGCCAGTATCGAGTCTTTATACTTGCTACTTTATTTTTGCTACTGTATTATAATATTGAACAACGCTTTCCGCAATTTGTTTTACTTCAAAATGTTTCATGGCATATAGTTTTGCTTGCTGGCCCAGTGCGTTTGCTTCGTCTGGATTATGGGCATAATATATAATTTTTTCTGCAAATTCTTGGGCTGAGTTTACTATAATCAGATATTTTTTTACGTCTGAAGGTAAGCCCTGGGCAGCCATTTCGGTCCCTATGATACATTTACCCATGGCCATGGCTTCTACCGTTTTTACCCGCATGCCACTGCCAGAAAATAGCGGAACTATCAGTGTCGACTTATCAGCAACAAATTCCATTGCATTGAAAACTTGTCCGTGATTTTTCACATTGAGGTTTTGATATTGATAAAACTCTTCCCCCATATTTTTCCCCGCCAAATGTAATATATAATCTGGTTTTTGACTATGAACGAGTGGCCATACTTCTTTCATAAACCAACGCAATCCTTCTATATTGGGCATCCAGTCCATCGCTCCAATATGATATATACAATTTTCGACGTTGGTAATTGCAGGGAGTTTAGTAACATCAAAGCCGGTGTATCCAATATGTATAGGTTTATTATATCCCGACTGCTTGAAAAAATCTTTATCTTCTATACTTACGCTTATAATACCATCAAGTTTTTTAATAGTTGTTAATTCATAAGTTTTGAGTTGCTTGGCAGCAGTTTTTAAATACCATTTTTTTAATATATTGGTTTCATTGGCGGCAAGTCCTTCCCATATTTTGTGTTCCACATTGGCCGCCCGCATCACGCATTTGGCTTGGCTGTGCTGGCGAACGATGTCCAAATATACGGTAATTTGTAATCCATCGAAATGGACGATATCATATCTATTTTGTTGTAATAACTCGGCAAGATTATTTGCAATGGATTGATTGTAAAAACGCGATATATGATAGGACTTGTTTTGTAATAAATTAGACAATGCTCCCCAAGCTGTTATATCGGTATTGATATTATATATGTATTTGTGGGGGATCCTTTCTAGTTCTTTGGTATCTTCAATGTTGGTATGATTTCGGGAAGGATTTAAAGAAAAAAAAGTAACGTCAATCCCTAAATCCACAAGGCCCATGAGTGCTTGGTACACACCCACAGTGCCACCATCATTGGGTGGAAAAGGAACGCGGTTGCTTAGGAACAAGACTTTCATTCAGGATTTGCAGTTAGTTCTTTTTCCTTTTTAAATTGTACCCATGCCTGCACTTTTCGGGCGACATTATAATACCACTCTTTGTTGAATAAATTACTATCGATGCTAGCTTTGTATGATAGAAACACGCCCAAAGGAATCATGACAAAACTACTCAACCACATTCCTACAAAAGGACTAAACACACTTTCGTTCGAAGCTTTTTCGCCCGCCACGGTTATCATATAATATGTAATAAATATTACAATAGCTGATACCATAGGCATGCCCAATCCACCTTTGCGTACAATAGCTCCGAAGGGTGCACCGATAAAAAAGAAAATAATACATGCAAAACTTAACGTAAATTTTCGGTGCCATTCCAATCGAAATCGATTGGCAAATTCATATCCATTTTGCAAAGTAACCATCGAAAAATCGGCGATACCTTTCAGGGTTCGGGCGCTGTTTAATGCTGCGGTATACGCACGTTGTTTTTCGGTTTTTGATAAATTGGCAGTGAGGTCATTCCCTTTTACTATGTATGGATTTTTTACAATTCGTTTTTGCCCGTCACTATCGTGAAGATGAAAATAGGTACACATATTATTGAGAAACCCGAGGCGTTTGCTTACCTCTCCTATATTCAAAGAATCTATAGCTTCATCTAATTCTAAAATATTGAGCATTTGATAATTCTCTTTAAAAAAATCTTCATCGCTGCGGTTCAGTTTAAAGGCACTTAAATCTAACACCATTTCCTGCTTACTGAAATTGGTGACGCTAAAAGGATAAGTACGTTTATTGTTATCTCGGTCTTCCATTTCCTCGTAGCGAGTGCCATTATATAAAGTCACCATCAATTTATCTTTATCTTCGTTCATGGCCATTTTGCCATTGTCGGCCAAAATTAAACTTACATTTCCTTTGGTAGAAGTGTGGTCATATATCATAATATCGTGCATAGTTTGGTCGGCATCTTTTTTACTAACCTTGATGCTGTAACCATCTATTTGATTATAAAATATTCCTTCTTTGATATTGAATGCAGGTTTTTGCTGCTGTATATCATACAATAATGTTCTAATTTTTAACTGGGCATCTGGAATTTGAACATTGGCAAAATAAAAAGCTAGTATCATCATCAGTCCACAAAAAATAAAAATGGGCATTGAGATTCTCCTTAATGAAATACCTGCCGATGTCATAGCAACCAGCTCGTAATTTTGGCCTAGGTTACCAAAGGTCATGATGGTGGAAAGCAGCACAGCAAGCGGCAAAGCCAATGGTACCAATGTTTCGCTTTGGTAAATAAATATTTGGGCAATTACGTACCACTCCAATCCTTTGCCTACAAATTCATCAATCCACAGCCATAGAAACTGCATCACCAGTACAAACATGGAGATAAAGAAGGTGAGCACAAAGGGGCCTATGAACTCCCTGAATACAAATAGGTGTAGCTTCTTCAAACTAAATCAAATCAATTGATAAGTCCGCAAAATTAACCCTTTCGCTGCATTAATTGGAATGAGATTTTTTGTATTATATATTAGACCTCTTTCATAATTCACATCCCGCCCGGCCATCATGCTGAACTTGTTTCAGCATCTGATTCAAGGCTCATTGCTATGTATATAATTATCTGCACACTAAGAGATGCTGAAATAAATTCAGTATGACGTTTATTTCCTCACAAATTTTTCAGGAATTTTGAAAGAGGTCTATTGTTTTCATTGATATTTCCTATTCTACCTTTTTACACCGATTTTTGCGGCTCTTAGATTACCTAAGATACGCAAAATAATTATTATAACTTGAAAAAGAGATAGTTGCGGTTAGTTAAAAAATAAAAAATAGTAAATAAAAAATATAAAATCCCCTCTTGTGACTTCAAACGAAATAAGAAATACCTTCCTCAAGTTCTTCGAGAGCAAAGGCCATACTATTGTTCCCTCTGCACCCATTGTGGTGAAGAATGACCCTACGCTTATGTTCACTAATGCAGGCATGAACCAGTTTAAAGATTGGTTCCTTGGCAACGAAACTCCCAAATACAAACGTGCGGTTGATACACAAAAATGCCTGCGTGTGAGCGGCAAACATAATGATTTGGAAGAAGTTGGCGTGGATACTTATCATCATACCATGTTCGAGATGCTGGGCAATTGGAGCTTTGGCGATTATTTTAAAAAGGAAGCCATCGAATGGGCTTGGGAATTGTTGACCGATGTATATAAACTTGATAAGGACCGATTATATGTTACCTATTTTGAAGGTGATGAAAAAGAAAGACTAGCGGTCGATCAAGAAGCTTATGATGAATGGAAAAAATGGATTGCTGAGGATCGCATTTTGCCAGGGAATAAAAAAGATAATTTCTGGGAAATGGGCGACACAGGACCCTGCGGCCCCTGCAGCGAAATACATATAGATTTAAGAACTGATGCGGACAGAAAAAGTATTAGCGGTGCAACGCTGGTAAACAACGACCATCCCCAAGTAATAGAAATTTGGAACAATGTATTTATGGAGTTCAACCGCAAAGCTGATAACAGCTTGGAAAAACTCCCCGCACAGCATGTGGATACGGGAATGGGCTTTGAAAGATTGGTGAGGGCGATAGAAAGTAAATCATCTAATTATGATACGGATGTGTTTATGCCTTATATACAATTTATAGAAAAGGAAACAGGATATAATTATAGAGAATCAGAGTTGAGTGAAAGTCATGCTGAGCGCAGTCGAAGCATCGCGATGCGTGTACTTTCAGATCATATACGTACTATCACATTTGCAATTATAGATGGACAGTTACCAAGCAATACTGGAGCTGGATATGTAATAAGAAGAATACTTCGCAGAGCGGTGCGTTATTACTATTCTATATTAAATGTGAAAGAACCTTTCTTATATAAATTGCTTCCTATAATGGGCGAATCTTTTAAAGATATTTTCCCCGAAGTGAAGGCCAAGAAAGACTTTGTGGAGAATGTGATATTAGAGGAGGAGAAAGCGTTTTTGAGGACGTTAGCATTAGGTTTACAGAAATTAGAAAATGAATCTAATCTTAACAGTGAATTTGTTTTTGAATTATATGATACATTTGGATTTCCTATAGACCTGACAAAGCTGATTGCAGCGGAGAAAGGGTACACGGTTGATGAAAAAGGATTCGAAGAATTATTATTACAACAAAAAGACCGCTCCCGCAAAGCCACAGCCATGGAAACAGACGACTGGGTTGTATTGCAAGAGAATGATGATTTGAAATTTGTAGGCTACGATGAACTAGAAAAAGATATACAAATTACCCGTTATCGTAAAGTAAAAGCAAAAGGAAAAGAGCAATTTCAATTGGTATTTAATAACACACCTTTTTATGCCGAGAGTGGCGGACAAGTTGGAGATACAGGTATTATAGAAAGTATCAATGAGAAAATAAAAATTGTCGATACGCAAAAAGAAAACAATCTAATTATACATTTAGCAGAACGTTTACCCGAAAATCCGAATGCGAATTTTGTGGCTAAGGTTGATTTTAATAAACGCAAACTTACAGAAAACAATCACAGTGCTACGCACTTGCTGCACGCGGCTTTGCGTAAGGTATTGGGCACTCATGTCGAGCAAAAAGGTTCGTTGGTAAATGCTGATTATTTGCGTTTCGATTTCTCGCATTTCAAAGCTATGACGGATGAAGAAATTGCAGAAGTAGAACATATCGTAAACACAAAAATTAGAGAAAATATACATTTAGATGAACGTAGAAATGTGCCTATTGAAGAAGCTAAAAAACTAGGTGCTATGGCCTTGTTCGGCGAGAAATATGGAGATAGTGTTCGCGTAATAACCTTTGATGAACACTATAGTAGAGAACTTTGCGGTGGTTGCCATGTGCAAGCTACGGGGCAAATAGGTTATTTTAAAATAACTAGCGAAAGTGCCGTAGCTGCAGGTGTTCGTCGTATTGAGGCGATTACTGCCGATAAGTTGGAGGAGCTAGTAAATGAATATCAAATTACTTTTGATGGATTGAAAGAATTATTAAAAGCAAAAGATATAATAAAGAGTGTACAAAGTTTGCTCGATGAAAGAAATATATTACAGAAAAAATTAGAGCAATTTGAAAATGAAAAAACTGCTATCATAAAAAACAGTTTGAAATCGAAAATAAGATCACAAAATGGTTATCATATATTATCAGGAATTATAGAGATATCATCCTCAGAACAATTGAAGAATTTGTCATTTCAACTAAATAAAGAAGTCGACAATTTATATTGTGTGTTTGGTGCAATAATCAATGATAAACCTTTGCTCAGCGTAATCATTAATGAAGAATTGGTGAAATCTAAAAATCTGCACGCAGGAAATATTGTAAAAGAAGCAGCCACGGCCATACATGGTGGAGGTGGTGGTCAGCCTTTCTATGCTACTGCTGGTGGTACCAATACCTCCGGACTTAAGGCAGCAGTAGAGAAAGCTCTGCAACTTTCCAATCTATTGTAACCTATTTTTGCAAAAGCCGTTCGGTATATTATTGATGAAATTATACAAACATTTATTGTTATTTAGTATCATATGCATTTGTTCGTTTGCTGCAAATGCGCAAGCTATGTTTGCGGTCAGCGGCACCATACTTGATAGCTCATCGAAACCTATACAAGGTGTTAATGTTACGGTGCAAGGTGCTGATATCAGTACTTTCACAAATGCACGTGGTCAGTATACTATAAAACTGGAGCAAGGTTATTATAAGATATATTTTGCAGCAGTTGGATACGAAGGTTTATATGCAGAAATAACTTTAGACAAAAATATCATTCGCAATATGGTATTGATTCCTAAGGTGGAGCAGATGCAGGGAGTTGTGATAAGAGGCAGTAAACGCGACCGTGCCAATGAGGTAATGCATCATGTAATTGACAGTAAGGAACGTTGGCTAACCCAATTAAAATCAAGTACTTGCCAATTATATATACGTGCGGTCGATGAAACAAATATGTTGAAGAAAAACAAGAAAAGTAAACCCCAAGATATACCTGATAGTTTATTAAAATATTTAGTAGATAGTAATGCTATTAAAGCTGATACTTCAGCAGCAGCAAAAAAGAAAAAGAATAATAAAGGAAAAGAGCAGCCGGATAAAGAAGGAATGAATTTTACGGAGCTTATTATCAATCGCAGTTTTCACCAACCCAATTATATAAAGGAAGTAAAGGAGGCCCAGCATAAAATTGGCGATTTGGATGGCTTGTTTTATTTGAGCAGTACCGAAGGAAATTTCGATTTCTATCAAGGTTCATTATTTGTAAAAGGTTTAAGTGATAATACATTTATCAGCCCTTTGAACGATTTTGCTTTTGTAAGTTATAAGTTTGATATGAAAGGTATATATAGTGTGGGCGATACAAAAGTATATATCATAAAAATTACTCCGCGATCGCTAGGAAATGCATTGATGAGTGGCGAAATACATGTGAACGAAAGTTTGTGGAACATACGCAAATTGAGTCTTTCACTTACGCCAAATAAATTAAAAGAGTATGATGAGTTTACCATTAATCAGGAATTTGGTGCAGAGCAGGATACATTTTATATCATGAAAAGGCAAGAGTTTATATATAAAGTAAAAATAAAACGTGGAGCAATAAATGGTCGTACCGTTTGTTATTATAATAACTATAAATTGAATGTAGAATTCCCCAAAAGGTTTTTTGGCAATGAACTAAGTTATACCAAAGATGATGCCTATGATAAAGACACCGCTTATTGGGATTCTGCCCGCAGTGAACCCTTAACCGCAAAGGAAATTCGCCTAATGCATACTTCAGATAGTTTGAAAGAAGCACATAGTAAAAAAGAATATTTAGATAGCTTGGATTCATCCTATAATAAAGTTACTTTTCTCAATATATTATGGTACGGACAAGGCCATATAAACAGAGTAAAACAACAATATTGGAATTTCCCTTCTGTGGTATCATTATATACTCCGATACAAATTGCTGGGCCTAGGATAAATGCATGGATTAGTTATTATAAGAAGTTCAAGAAAAAGCAAACAATTGGTATTGCCCCCAATGCTACTTGGGGTGTTCGAAACCATGACTGGCAGGGCGACTTCACATTTAATACTTTATATAATCCCTATAAACGAGGCACCTTTGGGTTGTCCATGGGCCGAGGTTTTGATTTGATATATGGCAATGCGGCTTGGGTGAGCAGATTGAGACGAAATAATTTTTATTTAAATAACTATATAAATTTGGATCATGAAATTGAATTGACCAATGGTTTATATCTAGATATGTATGTTGAATATTCTACCCGCAGAAGTGTTGCTGATTATAAATATGGAACAGTGAGTAGTACAATATTTGGAGATAGCAGTAATGCACCTGTTCCATTCCCTTCATATAATGCATTAACTGGGCAAGTGAAATTTACATTTGTGCCTTTTCAAAAATACATGCGTGAACCCTATGAAAAAGTTATACTAGGCTCACGTTGGCCCACATTTTATGCTATTTGGCGTAAAGGTATTCCCAATCTTTTTGGCAGCACTGTTAACTATGATTATATAGAACTTTCAATGAGGCAGCGTATAAATTTGGGTGTGCTCGGCATCAGTGAATACCGATTACGCGGAGGACAATTCTTAAATCAAAATCTGGTAAAAACTATTGATTATAAATATCAACGTCGTGGCGATCCATTATTTTTTACCAATCCCATCAGTACTTTCCAGATGTTGGATACAACGATATATACTTTTAATTGGTTTACTGAGTTTCATTATCTACATCGTTTCAGTGGATTCTTCAGCAACAAAATTCCGTATTTCAAAAAGTTGAATATTAATGAAGTTGCAGGTACAGGTTTTTTACTTGCTCCTGAAGCTAAAGTATATTATTTCGAAATGATATTTGGATTGGAACGCGTATTCAAAATCGAGCGTTATCGATTTAGGCTAGGTATATATTATGCACTGGGATATACCAAAGACCGGCAGACCGGCAATTGGCACAAGCAGAATCCCAGTATCCCGGTTTTGCAGAATACCATTTTTGGCAAAGGAGTCAAAATATCACTCGAGTTTTTCGATAGGAGGAGGAATCAGTTTAGCTTTTAGTAGTCAGTAAACAGTAGTCAGTAGACAGTAGACAGTAGTCAGTAGACAGTAGTCAGTAGTCAGTAGACAGTATTTACTGCCATGCGGCTGATAACAGATTACAACTACAAATCTTCAAAAACATATAAAAGCCTGTCTCTTTTTTGGGATGGGCTTTTTTAGTAAACAGTAATCAATAAATAGTGCCATTCGGCAGATAACAGATAACCGATTACAGCTACAAATCTTCAAAAACATATAAAAGTCTGTCTCTTTTTTGGGATGGGCTTTTTTAGTAAACAGTAATCAATAAATAGTGCCATTCGGCAGATAACGGATAACCGATTACAGCTACAAATCTTCAAAAACATATAAAAGTCTGTCTCTTTTTTGGGATGGGCTTTTTTAGTAAACAGTAATTAGTAATTAGTGCCATTCGGCAGATAACAGATAACTGGAAACAGATAACTAATAACAAGTGTGTCTGCCCTGTGCGAAACTGACCACTGACCACTGATTACTGTTTACTAAATTAAACCTTTTCCATTATTTACGTCTAAATAAAAAAAATCGGTTAATATTGCACTAAGGTATTAGCCTCAACTTATTTATATGGTAAAATTTTTCACGGCTACATTTATTTTTATATTGTGTAGTGTAAGTTCCTTCGCTCAGGTTTATTCTATTAGCGGGATTATATATGGCACCAAAGAAGGGTTGTCAGTTAACAAAGGTAATATATATATATATTCTGTTCCCGATTCTTTATTATACAAGCAAACCCAGATTGATTCTGAGGGTAAATTTGCGTTAGAAGAAATAGCAAACGGCAGTTACTATCTGAAAATATCGGTTACTGGTTATTATGATTATTATAAACGTGTAAATGTGATATCTTCAGTCACCTATCTGGGAAATATACAATTGAAGTCGGATGTGGCGATGATGCAATCGGTTACGGTTATAAGTAAACAAATAGCAGTTACCCAAAAAGGAGATACGGTCGAGTTTAATGCAGCAAGCTTTAAAGTGAACCCCGATGCAACTGCTGAAGATTTAGTGACTAAAATGCCCGGTATTACATCAGTAGATGGGAAAATACAGGCACAAGGAGAAGATGTGAAAAAAGTATTGGTGGATGGGAAACCATTTTTTGGTGATGATCCCAGTGCGGCTCTCAAAAATTTACCTGCAGAATCGGTTGATAAAATACAAGTTTTCGATCAGCAAAGTGATCAAAGTATATTTAGTGGATTTAACGATGGCAATACTTCCAAAACTTTAAATATTGTGACCAAATCCAATATGCGAAATGGGAAATTCGGAAAAGCATATGCAGGCTATGGCGACCAAAATACTTATAAAGTCGGAGTGAATTATAATATACTAAAAGGCGACAGACGGATTTCTGTTTTGGCACAGTCGAATAATATCAATGAGCAAAATTTTGCGGCTGATGACATGCTGGGTGTAATGGGGCAAAGTGGTGGTGGAAGAGGTGGCCCAGGTGGTCCTGGAGGTATGCGTGGCGGCCAGCCAGGCGGTGGAGGAGGAGGCAACAATAACTTTTCGGTTCAAAGCAAAAATGGAATTACAACCACCAACGCATTGGGATTAAACTATACTGATAAATGGGGCAAAAAAATAGATGTAACAGCCAGTTATTTTATAAATCATACCAATACAACTACCGATCAAAATTTGATTAAACATTATGTAATTGGTCGTGCACAGCAATATACAGAAAACGATACCAATATATCAAGGAACTTAAATCATAAAATCAATGTGAGGCTCAATTGGTTTATCGATTCCAATAATTCTATATTGTTTACACCCAAACTCTCTATACAAGATAATAATGGAACCAATGGTTTAATAGGTTCGACAAATAATGATTCAAAAACACTGAATAGCACAGTAAACAATACCACATCCGAATCGAATGGTTTAAATTTTTCTACAGGGATATTATATAGGCATAAATTTAAGAAATATGGTCGTACAATTTCACTTGAATCAAATCCGGGACATAATAACTCCAATGGAAATACAGGATTGAATAGCGACAATAAATATTATAATACTTTTGCCTACACCGATTCTGTCATAAACCAGCAAGGTGCTACAAACAAGAAGGGTTGGAGTATTAATAATACATTAAACTATACCGAACCTATTGGCAAAAAAAGTATGATACAACTTACTTATGCCAATTCGTTCAATCAAACAAATAATAATAAGAATACCGATAATTTTTCTAAAACTTCAAATACCTATAATGATGTGGTTCCTGCTTTATCTAATCAATTTAAAAATAATTATCATACACATACAGTAGGAATAGGATTTAGATATGCTACAACCAAGTCGCAAATTATTGTAAGTGCAAATATGCAAACGTCTTATTTGGCAAGTGTGCAGACCTTTCCTCATGACACTATCTTCTCTCGCAATTTCAATAATTTATTACCTTCTGTACAATGGCGTTATAATATCAGTTCAAAAAAGAATTTGAGGGTGAATTACAGAACCAATACCAACCAACCAGATGTATCACAATTGCAAAATGTATTGAATAATAGTAATACTTTGCAATTGAGTATAGGGAATCCTTCGCTTAAGCAAACCTTTGAGCAAAATATGTTTATTAGATATTCTTATACCAATCCTGCAAAATCATCCAGTTTCTTTGCATTGCTTAGGGGAAACACTACTCAAAACTATATTGCAAATAGTACACAAATTGCATCTGCTGATACCGTATTAAATGGTGTGAGTTTGCACCGTGGTTCGCAACTTACCATGCCCGTTAATGTAAATGGTTATTATAATGTAGGTTCATTTCTCACTTATGGAAGGCCAATGAAATTTATTAAATCTAATATAAACTTGAATGCAAATATTAGTTATACCCGCACACCCGGTTTGCTCAATAATCAAACAAACTATGCCAATTCACCTAGCTACGGCGGGGGCTTGGTGATATCGAGTAATATTAGCAAAGACCTTGATTTTAGTATTGGCAGCAATAGCAGTTATACCAGTGTAGTAAATACCTTAAACAAAGCGTCCAATAATTCTTATTATAATCAAACAAGTACTTTTAAATTTAATATCATATTTAAGAAACACTGGGTATTTAATACCGATATGACCCACCAGTATTATAAAGGTTTGAGCAATGGCTACGATCAAAGTTTCTTATTGTGGAATGCAGCCATCGGATATAAATTCCTAAAAGATAATATGGGCGAATTTAGACTCAGAGTTTTTGATATATTAAAACAAAATACCAGCATTAGCAGAACTATTACAGAAACCTATACACAGGATGTTCATACCAGTTTATTACAGCGTTATTTTATGTTGACGTTTACTTATAACTTTAGGCAGTTTAAGAAGCCTGCGGGGAAGAGTAATTTTTAAGAATCATGTATAGGAAAACAAGCGTCATCCTATACTTATTTCAGCATCTGTTACACTTTACTAATAATTGTATGCTTGCCATCGAACCTCAAATTAGATGCTGAAACAAGTTCAGCATGACGGGCTGGGTGGGGACGTAAGCTATGACACAGGGATATTAGATTTTGTAACATTAATTTTCTCCCATATACTTGCACCATGCAAAAAACTATCATCACCCTATTTATTTGTAGTTTTTTTATTACGGCATTTATTGGTGCAAGCGATTCTCACGAAGGTTTTGCAACTTATTATGCAGATAATTTCACGGGTAGAAAAACAGCGAGTGGAGTTAGGTATCATAAAGATAGTTTGATGTGTGCTCACAGAACATATCCTTTTGGTACCATGCTAAAAGTATATTGCCACAAAACAAAAAAAAGTGTTACTGTAAAAGTTACTGACCGTGGCCCTTTCGGTCATAAACGTATTATAGATTTAAGCGGTTCCGCTGCCGATAGTATTGGGATCAGAAGGATGGGCGTTGCTTGGGTTACAGTGGAGAAGGTGGAGTAATTTTCTATATATTTATCGTGTGATATTCTCATCGCTATTATTTGGAAGATTTAATATGTCGTCCCTACAGGACTTTGATAGGGTGGGGCATTATTCTTCTACCGATATATAGGCCCTACAGGACTTTTTTAGTCCCAGCGGGACGATATATCGGTAGAAACAGAAATAGTTAAGAGGCATAAGTCCCGTAGGGACGGAATATTGAAGAGGGCTGACAATGGTCTTCACAACTTTTAGGGTATTATTACCACAGAGGTTTTTTAAGAAGTACTACAACTTATCCTTCAAATACTTCCCAGTATAAGAACTCTTAACTTTCACCAAATCCTCAGGCGTACCTTCGAATACCAAATTTCCACCAACATCACCAGCCTCAGGGCCAAGGTCGATAACCCAGTCGGCTGATTTGATCATTTCGAGGTTGTGTTCTATTACTATAATACTATGTCCTTTATCGAGAAGTGCGTTGAAACTGTTTAATAGTTTTTTGATATCATGAAAATGCAAACCTGTGGTAGGTTCGTCAAATATAAATAATATATGATTATCACTTTGTCCACCTTTGCCTAGGAATGATGCAAGCTTTACACGTTGTGCTTCTCCCCCACTTAAAGTGCTTGCACTCTGTCCGAGTTTTACATATCCCAAACCTACATCTTGCAAAGGTTTTAATTTATCTATAATACTTTTTTCTGATGCAAATAATTGCATTGCTTCATCTACTGTGATATTTAATATTTCGCCAATACTTTTATTGTTATATAATACTTCTAAAACTTCATTTTTGAAACGCATGCCTTTGCAATCATCACAGGGAAGTTTTATGTCAGCCATAAATTGCATTTCAATAGTCGTTTCTCCTTCTCCCTGACAGGTATCACAACGGCCACCTTCTACATTAAAACTAAAGTGCGATGGCTTGAAAGCACTGGCTTTGGAGAGCGTTTGGTTGGCATATAATTCTCTAATCGCATCATACGCTTTTATATAAGTAACAGGATTTGAACGACTCGATTTTCCAATAGGATTTTGGTCAATCATTTCTACCGCTTTTATATTTTTTATATTGCCTTCTAGCTTATCTAATTTTCCTGTTTGCTCACCAAAATATCCACCGATTTCTTTTTGCAAAGCAGGGTATAGAACTCCTTTTACCAAAGTAGTTTTTCCCGAACCAGAAACACCAGTTACCATAGTTAATGTATTGAGCGGAAATTTTACATTTAAGTTTTTCAAATTATTTTCTCTCGCACCTTGCACTTCTATATAATGTGTCCACTTGCGTCTCCTTTTTGGTACCTCTATTTTTTCGCGGCCTGATAAGTATTGTCCGGTCAAACTTTCTTTATGGGTGAGAGCTTCTTTCAGCGTTCCCTGGAATATCAATTCACCGCCATTTCTACCTGCTAGCGGACCAATATCCACCAACTCATCTGATGCTTCCATTACTTCTTCATCATGTTCTACTACTATAACAGTATTTCCCAAATCACGCAAATGTTTGAGAACTATAATAAGTCTTTGTGTGTCTCTGCTATGCAAACCAATACTCGGTTCATCTAATATATACATGGCTCCCACAAGGCTACTACCAAGCGATGTAGCAAGATTTATGCGTTGCGATTCACCACCAGAAAGTGTATTACTTAAACGATTTAAACTTAAATATCCTAAGCCTACATCACTTAAATATAATAGTCGGTTTCGTATTTCTTTTAATATACGATTGGCAACTTTTTCTTCGTATTCGTTTAATATAAAGTTTGCGAAAAAATCTTTTGCTTTGTCAACCGACATTAACAATACTTCGTGCAATGACAATAATTGCGTGAATGGATCAAAGCTTTTTGTGTTTATCTTATTATAGTTTTTTGTATCCACCAATCGCACATACGCAGTGTCTTTACGCAGGCGTGTTCCTTTACAGTCGGGGCATACTTGGCGGCCACGATAGCGACTGAGCATTACGCGGTATTGTATTTTATATGTTTGTTTTTCGATATCAGCAAAAAATCCATCAATACCTTCCCAGTTTTTTCCACCATGCCATAAGAAATCAATTTCTTCCTGATTCAATTCACTATAGGAACGGTGAATCGGGAAATCATTTTTGCGAGAGAGTGCAATGAAATGGTTTTTCCATTCACTCATTTTTTCGCCACGCCAAGGGGCAATACAATCTTCGAAAACTGATAGTATTTTATTGGGAACAACTAAATCAGGATCGATACCTAAAACACTGCCAAATCCTTCACATCTTTTGCAGGCACCATACGGATTATTAAATGCAAAAAAGTGTGGGGTAGGGGTTTCAAATAATTGTCCGTCGGCTTCAAATTTATTGGAGAAACTATATAATACTTTGCTCTCACCGGTCAGCATCAACGTGCATTCACCGTGACCTTCAGCGAAAGCAGTTTGTATACTATCGGCCATTCGGGTTTGTAATTCTTCGTCATTTTTGTCGGTAACGAATCTATCAATCAGAAGATATAGTTTTTGTTTGGCTGCTTGTTTATCGAAAGCTTTATGATCAGCAATCGTTTCTTCAATATTATATATTTCTTCGTTTAATATCACTCTGGTGAAACCTTTTTGTAGTAGCACTTCCAGTTCTTTTAGCAAACCACGTTCGGTAGCTTTTATTTCGACCAATAAATATAATTTGCTCCCATCTTCCATTTCACTGATCTGCAACATCACATCATCGATGGTATGCATTTTCACTTCTTTTTTGGTGGTGGGTGAAAAAGTATGACCCACACGGGCAAACAATAATTTCAGATAATCATAAATCTCAGTACTAGTTGCAACTGTAGAACGCGGGTTTCTCGTATTCACTTTTTGCTCAATCGCCACCGCCGGACTAATCCCTTTGATATAATCCACATCGGGTTTGTTCATCCTGCCCATAAATTGTCGTGCATACGACGACAGACTTTCCACATACCTACGCTGTCCTTCGGCATACAAAGTATCGAATACCAAAGTTGACTTGCCCGAGCCTGAAACACCAGTAACCACAGTGAGTTTATTGCGTTTGAACTCCACACTCAGGTTCTTGAGGTTGTGTACTCGGGCATTCTTAATTATAATAGGATTGTTGTGTGTTTTGGCCATTGTATATAGAACCGCAAAGTTGTGACATTGTTCGCTAAGTTTTTACAAAAGTTACCAATTGGTTTTTAACAATGAGAATAAAAAGCCGTACACGAATAAATGTTTGATTTTTTGGCAGGTAAAGCTTAAATTTGCATTTAATAAACAGATTATATGGTACACACTATTATAGTTCCTAGTTCTCGACAAGTACAATTTGAAATTCCTAACGAATATGTCGGGAAGGAGGTTGAGATTATTGCTTTTACTAAGGGTGAAGGAATGAAAGATAAAACCACTAGTTTAAAAAAACCATCTGATTTCTTCGGCTCACTCAGCACAGAAGAAGGACAAAAAATGCAGGATTATCTTACCCAAAGCCGCAAAGAATGGGAAAGAGATGTTTAATAGACACGAATGTGCTAATCGATGGTCAGAGCGGAAGACTGTCTGAAGAATCTGCTAAAAGACTAGCGGAAATAATAAATGAAAGTTTTACGATTTCAGTTATTTCCTATATTGAGTTCCTCGGATACAAACATGCCACCTCCTCAATGGAAGATTTTATTGGTTTGGCTGATTTGATAACATTGGATAAAAAAATAATTACCACAACAATTGATATTAGGAAAAATCACCGAATCAAACTCCCTGATGCCATGATAGCAGCTACAGGCATTGCCCATGATTTTACATTAGTTACTCGGAACATAAATGATTTCAATGCGATTCCTGATTTGTCGATTGAAAATATATATGATACTAATTAGTAAATTATCTATTATAATGAATAATTAATTTCGCAGTATTTTTTACTATCAACAAAGTTTTATTTGTAGTTTTTATTCCATTTTCTTTTCTTATTTTTGAAACCTAAACAATATTAATTCATGAAATATATTTACCTCATTACTTTGATTGGCCTATTCTCAGCAACCCAATTGCATGCACAATCAGGCGTTTCAACAAAAGTACAAAACAAAAACTTCCTCATTGAAAAAGGCACAGGCCAAGTATGTGGAAGTTGCCACGGCATTGCCAAAAAGTGCGATACTGTTATCGAATCGCACCCTGGCAGAGGCATGTTGATTGAGTATCATTTTGGTCCCGATGCTACGCCACAAGCAGGTGCACTGGCTCAAGATTTTCGTACTTGGTATGGTGATACGATATTTAATTCCAAACCCCAAGGATTAAACTGGCCGTTTTATTTGAACATGATGGTAAACCGCCTCGACCGTGGAGTTCCTTATGGTTCAACTTTTATATTTGGCCCTAATAACAATCAGGTTCAACCCGAGGCTGATAAATTGGTGCAAGAAGTTTCGCCCGTTAATTTATATATGGCACCGAGTTATAATCCTACCACTAGGGAAATTACCATAAATGCCCAAGCTTACTATACTGCTGATGCGGCAACCGATACCAACTATATACAAATTGCGATTACCGAAGATTCAATCATATCAACACAATATGATCCGCAATTTTATACTGCAAACAATGGTTTTAATCCCAGTTTTAATCATACAAATATATTTAGAGATAATATCAATGGCTTTGCAGGCGATACTGTTTTCAATACCAAAAAAGGCACGATGATTAGCCGGACTTATAAATATACCATGCCTGCCAAATACAGAAATATCGCATGCAATCCCGTGCATTGCAAACTCACCATGTATATAGCCGACCAAAAGAATTTTAAAGGTGTGCAATCGTTTACGGGCAATATTAGTAATGCCACACGTAGTAATTTTTATGGCGATGCCCTTACAGCCGTAAGCGAAGTAGCAAGTAATAATTTTAGTATTTATCCCAATCCTTCCAATGGAATGTTATATATCAATAATTACGATTTGATTAATTATACTGTTGAAATAACTGACATGCAAGGCAAATATATATATAATAGTTCTAAACTTTTCGGACAACAATCAGCAATAGATTTGTCTAATAATTCTAATGGAATATATATAGTGAAAGTGAATTCAGCCAATGGAGTTTCGACTCAAAAAATTATATTGAACAGATAATATAAATGCAAGGCAGAAAATTATATATACTCGTTTTTTTGCTTGCGGCAGTTCACGGATTGGATGCACAAAGTCTGCGTGTAAAAAACTTTGCAAATCATCAAGTAATTAACGACACTGTTTATATACAATCGACCGATAATGGCGGTTGGGTGGGGGCGGAGTCGTTGGGTATTCGAATTATTGTGGAGAATATCGGCATGACTACAATAGAAGTTGGTGCCCGAAAAATAGAGCTTGAAAAGTTGCAAAAAGATGTGCAGCATACTATTTGTTTTGCAGGTCAGTGTTACGATACCGGCACCTATGAATCACCTTTTCACTTAACCATGCCCACAGGCACCAGCGACAGTGGTTTCACAGCACATTATTTATTCGACAATAAAGTGCATATTCGTGGTATAAATCATATAACTTATGAGTTTTATGATGTAAATAATCCGTCAGACTCTGTAGTTGTAAATGTAGTATATAATACGGTTGTAGCACTTGGGGTGATAGATTATAATATATCGAAGTTAAATATATTCCCAGTTCCCGCAAAAGAGCAAATTGGTATATCGGGATTGCCATCGCAAAAAACGAATATTATATTATATGATTTGCAAGGAAGAAAAATATATACGACCCAAACAAATGGAGAAGTATTATATACAATTCCGATTTCGGGATTTGCGAAGGGAATGTATGTGATTGATATGGATGGGCAGATGGTGCGGGTTTTGGTGGATTAGGGACTTACTCCACAACCAACCTCTCCACCTCCACAAAATCATTCCCCGCAATACGAACTATATATATCCCTGTAGAAAACTCTTTGGTACTAATATTTGCAGGCACTTGAACAGTTTGTGAAGAATAAACCAATTCACCAGAAACAGAAAATATCTGTATCGTTTTATGATACTGATTTTGTTTCGCATCATTACTTATTATATTGATATTTCCATTTGCCGGATTCGGATATATTATATAAATCTGCCTATGTTCCTGCCTGTGGTCGGTGTTTTCACCGACCACTCCAATGCCAGTCACAGAATTATACTCCACAGCACCAATCGACCTCGGCGATTTGAATATATATGCAAAATAATCTGATGTGGGTTGTGTTTCAGTTTTGCCAGTGCCATTAGCCGGACTTCCAACGGCCAAATGAAAATCGTGTTTTGCAGTATCCACAAACATCATGGTATCACTAGTATATATTAAAGGATTTGCTTCTTTCACCGAGTCCATCTCTGGCGAATCCCAGTAAGGGCCTTTAAAAGTAGGACTGACCAAACTATAATATATATTATTTTTGAAATAAGTTGAACCCGCTTGTTGTTGACTTGCATTCATATATGCCGTAATACCGAAAGCAAATATATTATTTTCTATTTTGTTGTCATATAGTTTGGGATATAATGAACTCGTATTTAAAAGTCGGATAGTGGGGCCATTGCAGTTGTAGAATGTATTATTTATCACTTCGCAATTTCGGGCTGAGGACAAGGCAAGTCCACGTCCACCACCGATGATGAGGTTGGAATAGAATCGCAAATCCCGCACTTCAAAAGTATCATTGGGGCAATAGAATTGTGGTCCAGTATCGCCGCCCAATTCCCAAGTCATTGTGCCGAGTGTTGATGCATTGATAAATATATTACGCTGCATCGTGATATCGGAAGAACCGCCTTTTATATGACCAGCTTGCAAGCAATTTTCAAAACGGTTTCCACTAATCACACCATGGTGACAAACATTAAAATCCAACGCATCGCAATTAGGAATATTTTTGAATACACAGTTAGTTACTTGGAAATAATCACACCCGCCAAACTTAACCGCAGTGATGGATGCAGCATCAGTTACGTTTGTAAAATAGCAGCTATCGAATATAATATATTTAGCTTGCGTGGTGCAACTTCCATTATTGTCCATATTAATAACGCGTCCATTTGCATTGGCATTTGCTTGGAAATTGAGGTAACGAAAAGTTATATGTTCGCAAGCCTGAAACTGCCAGCACCCGCTGATGTCATGCACATCGTTTTGATAACGCATTATAACAATCGGTTTCGCAGCGGTGCCTTTCAATCCTATAATACCTTGGTATTTTGTATACGAACCTGCATGCACAAATACCGTGTCGCCCGGAGTGATAACAGCAGATGCGGCTTGAATGTTAACATACGTTTGCCCAGGTCCAATATGTATTTGGGCGTGGAGTTTTTGGATGAATATGATAGGGATAAGTAGGGAGATTTTTTTGAGCATGGGGGTTGTTTTTGGGTTGTGCAATATTAGGATATATTATCAAATCAATTTTAAATTGTGGATTTTACTTGGATATATTGTCCATTTGCAAGTGATTCTATGTCCCCTCATTTCTTCCCTAGACAATCAGATTTCAGAAAGTGGTGCGAAAAAAATAATTTGAAAGAAAAAGAACTTATAGTAGGTTTTTAAGAGGTTGGTTCTAATAAGCCCAGCATCACTTGGCCACAATCGTTTGATGAAGCACTTTGTTTTGGCTGGATAGATGGGGTATGTAGGTCATATAATGAGGAAAGTTATACTGTTAGGATTACGCCACGAAGAGCAACAAGTATATGGAGTGCAATCAATATTAAAAAAGCAGAAGAGCTAACTGCACAAGGATTAATGAAACCAGAAGGACTTGCAGCTTTTGCAAAACGCAAAACGCATAAATCAAAAATATATAGTTACGAAAAAGAAGCTTCCAATTTTCTCCTGCATTTGAAAAGCAATTCAAGACCAATAAAAAAGCATGGTCATTTTTTACTATACAAGCTCCTAGATATCAAAAATTACTCACGCACTGGAATAATGGATGCCAAGTAAGAAATTACGCAAGCCAAGCGTATGAAAATACTGATCAGCAGCAGTGAGATAGGGAAGAAACTGCGTTAGTAATCAGTGGTCAGTAACGCTCATGCTTACCCACTTGTTATATGTAGCCTGTTATCGGTTATCTGCCGAATGGCACTAACCACTGACTACTAACCACTGATTACTGATTACTCTTATCTCTTTTACGTGACGTGTATCATTATTCCATAGTAATGTACTAGGCTACTTTTGCATTGTTATTTACACATAAAGTATATAGCAAGTTTTACATTGATAAAGAATGGATGCCAAAATAGGAGGTATTATCATATATCATAGTAAAGTTTGTTTATACCTATAAAAAAAATATATATAAATGAAAAATATGGAACAAAGTCTCAAGAAGAAAGGTGATTTTTTAGAAGACAATTCCCAAGATGGGAAACAAAATGAATTTGGTTTGCAAGTGGTAAATCAAGTAAGTGCTATGGTAGCTTATTGGGACAGAGATGAAATCTGTCGATTTGCGAATATTGCTTATGTGAAATGGCACGGAAGAGCCCATAAAGATTTGATAGACAAAATGCTGATGAAAGAATTTCTCGGCTCATTATATGATAATAATCTGCCTCATTTAAAAGAGGTATTAAAAGGCAAAACACAAGTTTTCGAACAAGAAACTTTATGTAAATCGGGAGCCACGCATCATTCTATTACAACCTATACTGCCGATAAAGTAAATGGAGTTGTTAAAGGATTTTTTGTACATGTTACCGATATAACACAAACTAAAATAAAGGAGCAGGAGTTAATCCGCAACAACGAAATTATAACAGACCAAAACAACCGACTTGCCAATTATACATATTTAATTTCGTATACATTGAAATCGAAATCGGCACACCTGCGTAAAGCTTTGAATTCATTTATCGAGGCAAGCACTGAAAAAGAAAAAGCGGAGATACTTGGATTCTTATATAATATTTCATCCAAGTTTAGCGAAACGGTGAAGAGCATGAATGAGTATGCCAGCGTGCAGAGTAAGGTGAATTTGGAACTTGGCAGAAAGCAGTTGGTGCAAGTTTCCAAAGCAGTTTCCAAATCACCCCATCAGTTAACTGATTATAGAAAGAACGGCCCCACTAGGGGAGTGTAATAAATCATATTTTTTTCTCACAGAACACACATTCGCCGCGGTGAATGCATAGATATTTTTCTGAATTTATCTTTGCTATCTGTGAGAGATTATGTTTTGATCAAATTAGTTAATTATTCGAATTAAATTTTCTTTGTTTACGAATACATTCACATTGAAATTTACAAGTACACCTAGTTTTTTACCTGATAGTTTTAAGTAGGTATTTAATTGTTTTTTGTGAACGTTCAACAATGTTTCAGTAGATTTTATTTCAATTATTACATTATCTTCTAGCAAGATATCAATACGAAATCCCATTTCTAGTTAACGCCCTTTATAAATTACTGGAAGCCCAACTTGCGTTTGAGCCTTTAATCCGAGGAGATTTAATTCATAAAGTAATGCTTGCTCATAAACACTTTCAAACTAGCCCAGGCCTAGTGTTTTGTGAACCTCAAAAATTGCTTTTCTGATTTCATAAGTGATGGCATCAAGTTCCATGATTTTATTTTTCGTTTTTAATTTATTATTTATGTTCTCTGAAAATCTGTGTGTTCTGTGAGAAATAATTGACAAATATAAAAGAAACAATTAAATATCAGAATGTAAAAATCATTGATTCAAACTACTATATTTGCCCAGTAAATAAAATTATCCGCTATGAAAATATATATACTATTCTGGTTATTCATTTTTCCCTTTATGGGCAAATCCCAACACACATTTTCTATCGTCGCAGTCGATTCCATTACAGGCGAAATAGGCAGTGCGGGTGCTACTTGTGGCGATAGTATTATATGGCCAGGAACTCCTGGTGCAAAGATTATTAGTGATCTTATTCCCGGCAAGGGTGCTATGCATACACAGGCGTTTCATAATCTCACCAATCAGGCAAATGCACATGCTAAAATGTTGGCTGGTTACAGTCCACAAGCTATATTAAATTGGCTCATGGCTAACGATGCAGAATTTGATTCTAGCATTCGTCAATATGGTGTAGTTGATTATAATAATGGTCACCCACGAAGTGCGGCTTTTACAGGCTCGCAGTGCAATGATTATAAGAATCATAATATTGGTCCCAATTATTCTATTCAAGGAAATATTCTGCTGGGGCAACAAATATTAGACTCAATGGAAAATGGGTTTAACAAAACCAAAGGATCTCTTGCCGATAAATTGATGGCCGCATTACAAGGTGCAAAAGTAGTAGGAGCCGATACACGCTGTAAACCCAATGGTACCAGTTCCTTGTCAGCATTTTTGCGAGTTGCCAAACCCGCTGATTCAATCAATAATATATATGTAGATTTGAATATCGCTGCCACTACTGCAGGTAATGATCCTATAGATAAATTACAAACTAAATATAATACTTGGAAAGCAACAGTAGGTATTATACAAAATGAATATAATACTCCTTTAGAAATATCGATAACTCCAAACCCAACAGAAGGTATTATATCTATTAATCTAAATAATATTAAACCAAACAAAGTGGAAGTTCTAGGTTTATTAGGTCAAGTGCTCATCAGCAAATATATACATTCCTATTCCTTCGACCTCGACTTATATAAATTAAATAGTGGGTTATATTTTATTAATTTTTATAAAGGCGATTTGAAAATAGGGACTGGAAAAATTGTAAAGGAATAGTAAGGAGCAAGGAGTAAGGAGGCTGACGCCGCATGGTCCTTATCCCTCTTAAAAAAACGAAAAAAAAATCCGTTCAAATTAATGAACGGATTTTTCTTTTAAGTAAAAAAACTATTTAGGAAGCAATGCTAACCTTAACTGCGTTTAGTCCTCTCTTACCTTCTTCAACTTCAAAACTAACATTATCGCCTTCGCGGATAGTGTCAATTAAGCCTGAAGTGTGGACAAAAATGTCTTGTCCTGTTTCGTTGTCACAGATGAATCCAAATCCTTTATCGGAGTTGAAAAATTTAACTTTACCTTGTTTCATTTAAAAATTTAATTTATTGAGTTTAAGCTACAAAATTAGGGGATAATGCCCAATTAACCTACATAAACAAATGGAATACCCTTTTATTATTTATTAACATGTTAAATATCAGGCATTTATATTGCTTGGAAAATACCCTTGCACAAATTTTTTTGTAGACCGCAGAAATGATTAGGTGCAAATATCTTTGCAGTGTGCAAAAGCCAAAGGATATATTATATGAAAATAAGAGTAATAATTACTGGAACTACAGGCATGGTAGGCGAGGGTGTATTGTACTATTGCCTTTTGCATGAGGATGTGGAGCAAGTATTAGTAATAAACAGAAAGAATTGCGGCAGTAGCCATCCCAAACTAAAAGAAATTATTCACGCTGATTTTTTTGATTTTTCTTCCATAGAAAATCAATTGCAAAATTATAATGCCTGTTTCTTCTGCTTGGGTGTGAGTTCCATTGGAATGAACGAAGAAACTTATACAAAGTTATCATATACTTTAACTATGCATGTGGCTCAAACACTTTCGCGTTTAAATACCGATATGACTTTCTGTTATATATCGGGAGCCCATACTGATAGTAGCGAAAAGGGCAGAAGTATGTGGGCAAGAGTAAAAGGAAAAACAGAAAATGATTTGATGAAACTACCATTCAAAAAAACTTATATGTTTCGTCCCGGATATATGCAGCCAACTAAGGGAATGAAAAATACTTTAAAATATTATAAATATGTTTCTTGGATGTATCCTATGTGGCGTACTTTTTTCCCCAGTTTTGTGTCCACATTGAGTGAGCTGGGTTTGGCTATGATAAATGCCGCAGCAAAAGGCTATGACAAGTCTATTTTGGAAGTGAAAGATATTATAAATTTATCTAAAAAATAATATACAATACACATTTAAATATCCATTTTTTTAATGTGCTTTAGCGCACAGTTGGATATTTTCATATCGGATTAGGTGTTGATTTTGAGTTGATTGTGAATTTTATAAAACCACAATCAGTTTCAAAAATTATTATGGTCATTTTTTTAGGTAGAACGCCCAATCAAAACTGATTGGGCTGTTTTGTTTTTATTAATTTAAGGAAAGACAATCATATATTTGCACACCTAACCCCATGCAATCAAAACCCTTATATATTCGCCTAGCTCTTGCTGTAGTAGCAATTGTATGGCTTTGGACTTACCTCAATATTGGTGAATACAAAAAGAAAAATTTGATTATTTGGGATATGAAAGCTTATTATAGCTATCTGCCCGCCTATTTTATTCACCACGATCTAACCTTCCAGTTTGTTGATTCCAATATGTATAAAGAGCATAACTATTTTTGGGTAAAATCTGAAAATGGTGCCCGTGTACAAAAAACAAGCATGGGGATGGCGGTATTATATAGTCCCTTCTTTTTTATCGGGCATGTGCATGCTATCATTACAGGCGATGTTACCGATGGATGGAGCGTGCCCTATCAGTTTTGGTTAGGACTTAGCAGTATATTTTATTGTCTATTGGGCTTGTGGTTATCATCACGATTGCTCACTCGGTTTTTCAGCAGTGGGGCAGTGGCGTTGGCCATCCTGGCAATTGGGCTTTCTACCAACTTGTACTATTATACTACTATGGAAGGAATGTTGGGCCATGCCTATAGTTTGTTCTTGTTCACTTTGATGCTCGAATTAACAATCAGGTTCTATCAAAAACCCAGTTGGCGTACCATCACAATAATGGGGCTTTTGGCAGGCTTGTGTGTATTGGTGCGACCCTCAAATATTATTATAGTAATTATCCCAGCACTATGGGGGGTTACCACTTGGCAAAGTTTGAGACAAAGATTTTTGTTTTGGTGGAAAAATATACCGAAACTAATCCTGATGGGCATACTCGCATTCGCAGTCTATATTCCTCAATTGGCATATTGGAAATATGTAACAGGAGATTGGTTTTTTTATTCCTATGGCGATGAGAAATTCTTTTTTAACAATCCACATATACTAAGCACATTTATCAGTTTCCGTAAAGGTTTGTTTATATATACGCCCATTATGCTGTTTGCATTTATAGGCTTTTTCTTTTTGAAAAAAAAGGTGCAAACTGGTTTTTTGGCTATTATAATATATACTGTTGTAGCTATATATATGGTGAGCAGTTGGTGGTGCTGGTGGTATGGCGGTAGCTATAGTTTGCGTGCGTATGTCGAATCTTTTGCATTTTGGATATTCCCATTGGCAGCTTTTTTTGATACCTGTATCGCTAAATTAAAAAAGAAATCATGGCTGATGTTTGTATTTGTGTTTGTATTTATTTCTCATAATAGTTTCCAGATTTACCAATACCGATCTTCATTGCTACACTGGGATTCTATGACCTTTGAAGCATGGAAAAGAATACAAGGGAAACAACATTTTCCGTTTGATAGATATAAATACCTGCGTATGCCTGACACAGAAAAGGCAATGAAAGGCGAAGAAGAAAATGGACTCCCAATTAAACCGTAAAATACAAATATATAATTGCTGCAAAATCTATATTGAGCAGCGTATTGCCACTATACAATTGGCTGTGAACAATGCACGCGAAGCATCTACTGAAGATACAAAAAGCTCGATGGGCGATAAGTATGAAACTACTAGAGCCATGATGCATTTCGAGCAAGAAAAATTGGGTACGCAAATGAAAGAAGCCAATAAACTGCAACAAATACTATTAAAAATAAATCCTGAAATTACAGGTAAAAAAGTAGCAACCGGAAGTTTGGTTATTACAGATATTGGCAACTATTATATAGCTATCGGAGCAGGCAAATTCGATATTGAGGGAACTATATACTTTGCCGTTTCACTTACCGCACCGCTTGCTCAGATAATGATGGGGAAACATACAGGCGATAAAATTAAATTTAATGATAGGGTTTATACTATTCTAGAAGTATTATAATATTTACAACGTAATTTTGGGGTTCCAAATTTACACAATTCGATTTGTATAATTATTTACAATGATATTTGTATAATCTGTGAGCATGCATCACCAATGGGCTTACAACCCACAACTCGCAACTTTTCTCATTCCATTTTCTTTGTTCCATTCTCTAAATGTTTATACAACGCTTTTTTTACTACGACTGGTTCCACATCTATAATATCATCCACCACACCCGCCAAGAAACGAACGATTCCTTTAGGGTCATATATTTTGCATTGTAATATATATTTAGTTCCTTTTTTTGTTATATAGTTTTTGCCATTGGGGATTTCTTCTATAAATAATAGATAGGCTTTGTGTCCCATTGTTATATATACTTCGGTTTCTTTATTGCCACCCATGCCGAACAAATCTACTTGCGGTTTTTCGTGTTTGGCTTCATGTTTCCAAGTCTTGTCGGTGAGTTCTACTTCAGCGATGCGGTCTATTTTAAAGTGGCGATTGTCTTTGTTGGCGGGCTCAAAAGCTACAATACTCATATAGTTATCGGTGAAGCAAACAGGCTCTACGGTGCGGTCAGTTAATGTATTGGAGCGGGCTGAGTGGTACTTCTTTAATATAACCTGTTTGTGCAGTTCCATTGCTTTGGTAAGAGTAGATATAGTCTTTGCTGATTTGGCTTTCACGATGTTTTTTGCCATACCTGGCAACTCACCTCGTGTATGTATTTTTTCAAGCAAAGAACTTTTTAAAGGGTGCTTGGTCGACTTAAGCATATCACTCAGAAGCTTAGATTCGTCGAGCGAAAATTCTTGAACGGGATTATCTTGGTCGTCCCACATTTGGATGAAGAAACGGTTTTCAAAATCTTTGTCGATAGCGAAACCAATTTCGTCCAACAGCCCGAAGTACCTGTAGATACTGCGTTCTGTGGTTTCCATGAGTTTGGCAAGTTCGCCCACTGTTTTGCGGCTATCCGATTTTAAGTGGCTGATTAACTTGAATACACGAAGAATTTTTTGTTGTGGAGGCATGCTGCAAATCTACGACACAAGTTGTCAAAAATGCACAGCACCTTTGCATCATTAACCAACCAATTAAAAAATACTAATATGACAACCACATTTGATTTAATCACCCGCTATTGCAATGTATTGAAAGAATTATTTGCCCGCGAAGGAATCCAGTTCGACCGTATGACCGACCTGCACAGTATCGAACTTTTCGAAGAATCTATTATTTTGAGTGAGCGTATTATACGCCGCTATCACCTGCCCACCAGCGGACCCAATTTGGATTTGCTACCTTGGGAAGAAGTATACTTAATGGGCGAAGATGAAGTGCACCAACTCATGGCTCGCCTTGATAAAGAATATAAAAGTTATTTGAACGAATTCTTGCGTAGCGATGTTAGCTATTTAGACGAAGCATTATTATATGGTTACGAAGCTAATGATGTGCTTGCAGATTTGGGAATTGGTCGCCACAGTTATAATGAGTTTGTATATAATCAAGTGTTTTTGAAAAATGCAGATTCAGCACAAAATGTATTAAACGAACTTCGCACTTGCAGCAAAGATTCATATATATTGAAGAATGTAGCACTTGCCGGATACAGCAGTGGCGATGCCCGCCAAATGATGTTGAATCGCTTGGAGAAATTCGACCTTAATTATTTGCAAGAGTATCTCGATTTTGCCGACAGTTTACAGTTCAATTCTTTGAAAGAAAGTATGATTCCTGTATATGCTTCAAAAGGGAAAGTATTGTTTGTAGAAAAATACGAAAGCTATTCATCGCAAAGCAATACCACCTGCATCTGTGTCGATTTCGAAAATCAAGAAATATTACAACCCAGCAGTTTGGTAACCGAAATAAAAGGACAACATTGGCACCCACTCAATGCTCCAGATTCAGACCGTTACTATTATAGTTTGATGAACAACTTCAGCAAGAACGATATCTTCGAAAAAATGTTGATGGCTTTCAATCACATAGAAGAAATGGCCCAACAAGATTATCATATCATGCCACTGAAACCCGCAGCCCACTTGAAACCTGCGGCTTAATAAATAAAATAATATAAGGCTATTGTATTATTTTAATTAGTATACCCCGTTCTCTTTGGAGGATGGGGTTTTTTTTGAGAGAAAAATATATAATTTGTTAAGCAATGTCCTCACTTCTATTCGTATTTGATTTTAGAAACAAAAATTGATAAAAAAATCACAAATCACTATTC
The DNA here is from genome assembly GCA_947477885.1 of Bacteroidota bacterium. Lineage (GTDB taxonomy): Bacteria > Bacteroidota > Bacteroidia > UKL13-3 > UKL13-3 > CANJUD01. The sequence continues at coordinate 81,099 of CANJUD010000002.1, read as the reverse complement.
GTATTTTTTTATAGTTTTCTCCTTATTTTTGCACCCATATGGGACGTGCATTTGAAAAACGCAAACATGTGATGTTTGCCCGTTATGATAAGATGGCCAAAGCGTTTACTCGCATTGGCAGAGAAATTTCGATGGCAGTAAAAAACTCGGGTCCAGACCCTGGTGGCAATCCACGATTGCGCGCTGCCATGCAAACTGCGAAGGGATTGAATATGCCCAAAGACCGCATAGAAGCGGCAATTAAAAGAGCAAGTGAAAAAAGTGATGAGATTTTTGAAGAGCATGTATATGAAGGTTATGGACCTTATGGTGTTGCAGTTTTGCTTGAAACAGCTACCAATAATACCAATCGCACCGTGGCAAATGTTCGTTCATACTTTACCCGAGCTGAAGGTGTTTTAAATAAAACAGGCTCGCTCGATTTCATTTTTACCCGAAAAGGAATGTTTAAACTTAATGCTGCGGGCCTTGACCCAGAAGAAGTAGAACTCGATTTGATTGATAGTGGTTTGGAAGAATTGTTTATTGATGCCGAAGAAAATCAAATTATTATATATACCGCCTTCCAAGATTATAGCCTAATGCAAAAAGCATTAGAAGAAAAAAATCTTCCTATCGTAAGCTCTGAGTTGGAACGCGTGGGTAATACTTTTGTGGAATTAACCGAAGAACAAGAAACAGAAGTGATGGAGATGATTGAGAAAATGGAGCAGGATGATGATGTACAAAAAGTATATCATAATATTAAATAGTTTTCGTCTTTAAAATTCCCTGATGAATTATATAAAAATATTCAACGCACTGGTATTTTTATTGTTCGTATTTTTAGGGATTTATTTATTATATACATTTATTGGCAGCAGCGATTGGGAAGAGGTGAAGCGAAACATCAGCACGGCTGATTTTACAGTGGCTTGGGCTGCATTGGCGGTTTCAGTTTTGGTATATGTAATAAGAACTTTGCGATGGAATTTATTGCTGAATGCGGCGGGGCAGAAAACCACATTTGCGAATACATTTATTGCCACGGCATTTGCTTATGGCATTAGTTTTTTCGTGCCGAGGTTAGGAGAGGTTTATCGTTGCACTTGGCAGAAAGCGAATCAACAGATACCGCTTACTGTGTCGCTAGGGACTCTTTTGCTAGAAAGGCTTGTAGATATATTGATGTTGCTACTGCTTATAGTGTTTACTATTATATTGCAATACGATAAAGTATATAGTTTTTTTTATCATAATATATGGAAAGCGGGCTTTGAAAACACATTCGACACATTGTATAATAACTGGTATTGGGTTGCTGTTGCTGGCATTGTATTGCTATTTGTGATTTACTATAGTTATATTAAACTCATCAAATATAAATTCTTCGCCAACTTTGTAAGCGGACTAAAAAGTATTATAGCACTGAAACAAAAAGTGAGATTTATATTATATACAATTATTATATGGGTATGTTATTATATGCTTACCTATTGTTGGTTTTATATATTTCCTGAAACTGCATCGCTTACCCTATTAGCTGGACTTACGATATGCACCATCGGAACCATTGGTCGTTCGATACCCATTAGTGGCGGTGGGATGGGGGCATATCATTACCTGGTGGGAGCAGCCTTGGTATTATATAATGTTCCCTCATCGTACGGCAAAGCCTTGGCGATGATAATACATGGTGGGCAAACGGTGTTTACATTTTTGATGTGTTTTGCTGGTGCGGTGTATCTCCTTTACAGAAGATTTTTTTCTAACCACAGAGTTAAGAACTTCTGACTTCTAACTTCGGTCTTCCAACTTCCAGCCCCTCCTCCTTAAACTTTTTCCCTTATTTTTGCGAAACATATGCAAATAGGATTCGATGCGAAGCGGGCTTTTAACAATGCTACCGGGCTGGGAAATTACAGCCGCAGGGTGGTGGAGAATCTGTTGCACTATTTTCCGGAGGATGATTATTATTTGTTCACGCCCAAATTGGATAAAGATATAGAGAAGTTTTGGCAGCCTGTGCTGAGGAATAAACAGGTGCACACACTTACGCCGCATAATATATTTTACGAAGCATTTCACACGCTTTGGCGAAGTTATGGCAGCACCAAGCTGGCCCAAACAAAGAAGCTAGATGTATATCATGGATTGAGCAATGAGCTGCCGATTGGAATTGAAAATACAAATATTAAAACAATAGTTACCATACATGATCTTATATTCTTGAGGCATCCTAATTTTTTTAGTAGTACAGACCGAGGAATATATAAACGCAAATTTGAACGGGCTTGCCAAACCGCCAAGCATGTAGTAGCCACGAGTAATCAGACCAAAAAAGATATTATAGAATTTTTTAATATTAGCTCAGACAAAATTGAAGTGGTATATCAAAATTGCAGCAACATATATTATAATAAAAATACGGTTGAAGAAATTGAACAAGCAAAAAAAGTATATCATTTACCCGAAAAATATATATTGTTTGTGAGTAAAACCGATAAGCGAAAAAACCATCTCAATTTTTTAGAAGCATATAAGCAGCAGTGCCAGCATTGGACCTCTAAAGGTGATATGATACCATTGGTATTATGCGGTGGAGCGGGCGATAACCACCGAGAGGTGCTGAAGTATATACACGAGCATAAACTGCCTGTGGTGCATTTGGATTATGTGCAGCACGAAGATTTACCTCTGTTATATGATGGTTGTGCATTCAGTGTGTATCCGAGTTTGTTTGAGGGATTTGGGATACCCTTGGTAGAAGCCATGGCAAGGGGCAAGGCTAGCTTGAGTAGTAGGGGGTCCTGCTTTGAGGAGATTGCAGGTAATACTGCATTATATGCAAACCCCAAACAATCCAATGATATTGCCGAAAAACTATATATCCTGTGCAATGATGCACAAAGGCTGAAAGAATTGGAATCAAATACAGGGAAGCAGTTAGCTTATTTCGACAATGAATTGAATACAAAAAAGCTGTATCAGCTGTATCAAAGATAGGGTATATGCTACTTAATTAAATCTCACTGTTTCGTTATACAATTTTACTTTTCCAGCAATTTTATGGCAGTATATAATGTCGCAGGGCCAGGCAAGGTTGTCAACTCTGACTTCTAGAAATAAAACAGTGTTTAATCTTACTGATATAACGCCAACTCAGTTTGCTCAGTACAACAACGATTCTGCGATTTTATATCAAACATCATCAAATATGCCTTACTATTCGATCGATAATTCCTTTAAAGTCGATAATGTAATCGCATTTATTACTTCAAGTGGTAAAAGAGGATTGCTTTGGGTAAAATTAGTAGGTGGAGACTTTGCAACGCAGCAAGCAGGGTCTTTAGAATTTGAATATAAAATGGCACAATAGCCTATTTTTAATATTTATATTAAAAACACTCCCAATCCCCCGTTTTGAATATAATACTTTTTGAGCCAAATTCAATAAAAATTAGCACCAAGAAAGCATCAACATTTTCAATATTTTTTTGTGGAAAAGTAGCCCGTACTTTTTTCAGTCCAAACCATTGCTAATTGCGGCTTTTGGCGTAATTTTACCCCTCAATTTACGACAACAAAAAACTATTATAATGACAACAGTAACAAACACAGAAACAGACAATTCACATTACACTGCGGATAACATCCAAGTATTAGAAGGATTAGAAGCAGTTAGGAAACGCCCATCCATGTATATTGGAGATACGGGTATGAGAGGTTTACACCATTTAGTTTACGAAGTAGTAGACAATTCTATTGACGAAGCCTTAGCTGGTTATTGCAAAAATATATCAGTAGTTATCAATGAAGATAATTCAATAACTGTAAGAGACGATGGTCGTGGAATTCCTGTTGACATGCACGCCAAGGAAGGTCGCTCAGCTTTGGAAGTGGTAATGACGGTGCTGCATGCTGGTGGTAAATTCAATAAAGATAACTATAAAGTATCGGGTGGATTGCATGGTGTGGGTGTATCCTGCGTGAATGCTCTTTCAAAGCAACTAAAAGTTACGGTACATCGTGATGGTAAATTATACCAACAAGAATATGAAATAGGCAAACCATTATATGATGTAAAGGAAGTAGGAACCACTACCGAAACAGGTACTGAAGTTCATTTCTTGCCCGATGATACTATTTTCACTACTTCAGTTTATAAGTTTGAAACATTACAATCTCGTTTGCGTGAGTTGTCTTTCTTGAATAAAGGAATTCATTTGAATTTGGAAGACAGAAGAGAAACAGATGATGAAGGGAAATTTATTTCAGAGCATTACCATTCGCTTGGTGGATTAAAAGAATTTGTTGAATATATAGACGGAACACGTGAAAGATTAATCCCTGAAGCTATATATATAGAAGGCGAAAAACAAGGTGTACCTGTCGAGATTGCCATCCAATATAATACAGGTTACTCAGAGAATTTATTTTCTTATGTAAATAATATCAATACACTTGAAGGTGGAACCCACGTAGCAGGTTTCAGACGTGGACTTACAAGAATCTTAAAAAGCTATGCTGAAAAGGAAGGCATGCTCAAAAATTTGAAATTCGATATCAGCGGCGATGACTTTCGTGAAGGATTAACAGGTGTAATTTCTGTAAAAGTACAAGAGCCACAATTTGAAGGTCAAACAAAAACCAAACTTGGAAACAACGAAGTGATGGGTGCTGTTGATATAGCAGTGGGTGAAATGTTGGGCAATTATTTGGAAGAAAATCCGCGTGAAGCCAGAACCATTGTAAACAAAGTTATATTAGCTGCTACTGCACGTCATGCCGCACGCAAAGCCCGTGAAATGGTGCAACGCAAAGGAGCCATGAGCGGCAGTGGACTACCTGGAAAATTAAGTGACTGTAGCGAAACCGATCCATCATTATGCGAAATATACTTAGTCGAAGGAGATTCGGCTGGTGGTACTGCTAAGCAAGGTCGTAACAGAAAGTTCCAAGCTATTTTGCCATTGCGTGGTAAAATATTAAATGTAGAAAAAGCGATGGAACATCGCATATATGAGAACGAAGAAATAAAAAATATATTCACCGCACTGGGCGTTTCTATTGGTACTGAAGATGACGATAAGGCTTTGAATCTAGCAAAACTTCGTTATCATAAAATCATCATCATGACGGATGCGGATGTGGATGGTAGCCATATTCGTACTTTAATATTGACTTTGTTCTTCCGCTATATGAAAGCTCTTATCGAATTTGGATATATATATATTGCAACACCTCCTTTATATCAAGTTAAGAAAGGCCGCGAAGACCAATATTGCTGGACTGAACAAGAACGCGAAGATGCTATCATACGCCTAAGTAAAGGTGGCAATCCTGATAGTGTAAGTGTGCAACGTTATAAAGGTTTGGGAGAGATGAATGCTGAACAATTATGGTCAACCACTATGGATCCTGAATTCCGTACCCTCAAACAAGTAACTCTTGATAGTGCCGCAGAAGCCGATCATATATTTAGTATGTTGATGGGCGATGAAGTACCTCCACGTCGTGCGTTTATTGAGCACAACGCTAAGTATGCGAAGATTGATGCGTAATAAAAGGAATAAGGGGACACGGAGTAAGGAGTAAGTGCCATGCGGCGTCAGCTCCTTGCCCCGTACTCCTTGATACTAGAATCCTCTCTTAAACTTCTTCAACGCTTTCTCAGCATCCTTTTTTAACTGTGCTGAAAACATGAAAGTATTGGTTTGTCGTAATAATTTACCAGTTGGAGTCATATAGAAATAGCATGGATAACCTTCAATAGGATATTCAGCCCTTAACTTTTTCGCTTCTTTGGCTTTTTCATCCAACTTGTAACATATAAAGTTTTCGTTGAGGAAAGTATATGCGGTATCGATAGTGAAAACAGAGTCTTCTGTAAACTCGCATAAGCCGCACCAAGTGGCTGTCATGAATACCATTACAGGTTTGTTCTCCGATTCGGCTTTCGCAAATAAATCTTTCCAGGTTCCTTTGTAAAAGGTAACTTCTTCTTGAGGGTTGAGTGTTTTAAAACTCATGGCCAGCATTGCTGTAAAAATAACAACAATTTTAATCTTGTTTTTCATAGTAGTATATATTTATATATAACGTATAAACTTATATAATATTATGCCAAGATGCTTGCGAGCTTCAATAAACTTCTATCAACCTGTTTGCTTTTTCCTATAGCTTCGGCGAATGACGTGAGCACAAGTTCATTACTAACAATTCCTACCATTTTATTTGTTTCACCCTCCAATAATTCAACCACGGCACCACTGCCAAGTCGCGAGCCAAGTAAGCGATCGTAAGCACTAGGTTTGCCACCACGTTGTATATGCCCTAGAACAGACACCCGTGGATCAAAACCTGGTATTGCTGCCTTCATTTTTTTAGCAATATCAAATGCTCCACCCGCATCATCACCTTCGGCAACTACTATGATAGAAAATGATTTCTGCTTGCGTTTTTCTTTCGAGAAAAAATTAATAAGGTCTTCAATTTTTGTTTCTTCCTCAGGAATTAATATAGCTTCAGCACCGCCGCCAATTCCTACTTCTAACGCTATAAATCCAGCATGACGGCCCATTACTTCTACCAAGAAAACTCGGTTATGCGAATCTGCAGTGTCACGTATTTTGTCAATGGCATCAATGGCTGTATTGATTGCGGTATCGAAACCAATCGTATAGTCGGTCCCGTATAAATCATTATCTATAGTGCCTGGAACTCCCATTACCGTAATGCCTGTTTCTCGGCAAAATATTTCTGCACCAGTAAAGGTGCCATCTCCACCTATAGCCACCAATCCTTCTATATTGTGTTCCTTCACCATGCGGCCAGCCTTGGCTCGTCCTTCAGCGGTTCTAAATTCTTCACTGCGACTAGTTTTTAAAATGGTGCCGCCACGTTGTATAATATTAGCTACTGAACGCGAATCCATATCGATAATATCTCCATTAATCAAACCATCATAACCATTCACAATCCCTTTAACGCCTATATTATAATGTAAGGCTGTACGCACTACTGCACGTATGGCTGCGTTCATTCCGGGTGCATCTCCGCCTGAAGTGAATACTGCTATGTTTTGCATATTTGTTTAAAATAAAACAGGCCGCCTTTGTGGGGCAGCCTGTTGGAATTTATATTCTAATTTTTTATTTATTTGGCAGCAGATATAAGGTCGAAGTTTATCTTACCTGCTGCATTGCTATCAAAAGAACCGCTAACCCCGTTAACTTTAAACAGGCCTTTTTTACCCGATGCAGTAATGAAAGCAACAACTTCGTCGGCTTTAACAGTTTTATATGAATCGTTGTTAACTCCCATTGCGGTTTGAGCAAGAATCATAGAGTCGCTAGTGCAAGAAGCAAATTGTGCTGGAGTTAAGGTGGTTGTTTTAAATAAGGTTTTATTTCTGATGCTCCAAGTAGATAATTTATTTGTGCCCGTGTTGTCATAAATAACTGCAGCATCTGCAGAATTAGGAGCTCCAAAGAAAGCACCACCATCCAACGCTGCGCGATGGCCAAATACAAAATCAATTTTATCTGCATTGGTTTTTGCTGCAGCAATATCAAGAGCTGTATTTGTTAAACTTAAGCCCCAGAATTGACTACCACTAGGAGTAATCTGATTATCCATTTCGAAACTCTCTGCATGATGCTTGATGGCACCCCAAGTAATAGGTTGTTTAACATTTATAGTGAATTCCTTAGTAGCTGTTTTGCCATTTGCTTTACTAAGTGTGAAACTATATTTAACAGTATTAATACCAAAAGGAATGGTATCGATGACATCATAATATAGAATTGTGCCAGTTAAATTTTCTGACTTAAAAGAGGCAGCTGTAGAGCCGTACTGACGGGTGATATCTAATTTGTCTAATTTTTTATCACCATTAGATTTAAGAATCACCCTGAAATTAATAATTTCGCCTGGTCCTTTGGTTGCTGTAGTTGAATCAGGATCAAACCGAATAGTTGGTGGATTATCATCTACACCTTGTGATTTACAACTGGTAAAAAGTGTTGTACCAACTAGGGCAGCAACAGCTAGAATGTAAGTAATTTTTTTCATGTTTTATATTAGATTTTTTGTTTATTTGTCAGCAGATTTAACGTCGAAGTTTATTTGACCTGCTGCATTGCTATCAAAAGAACCGCTAACACTGTTAACTTTAAACAGGCCTTTTTTACCCGATGCAGTAATGAAAGCAACAACTTCGTTGGCTTTAACAGTTTTATATGAATCGTTGTTAACTCCTATTGCGGTTTGAGCAAGAATCATAGAGTCGCTATTGCAAAGAGCAAATTGTGCTGGAGTTAAGGTGGTTGTTTTAAACAAGGTTTTGTTCAATACACTCCATGTAGAAAGTTTATTTGGAGGCGTGTTGTCGTATATTACTTTAGCATCTGCAGAATTAGGAGCTCCTAAGAAAGCACCACCATTCAACGCTCCGCGATGGCCAAATACAAAATCAATTTTAGCTGCATTGGTTTTTGCTGTAGCAATATCAAGAGCTGCAGTTGTTAAACTTAAGCCCCAGAATTGACTACCACTAGGAGTAATCTGATTATCCATTACGAAACCCACTACAGGAGTGATGGTACCCCAAGTACTAGGTTGAGTAACAGTTATAGTAAAATCCTTAGTAGCTGTTTTGCTATTTTTGTCAGTAACTGTGAAAGAATATTTAACAGTATTAATACCAAAAGGAATGGTATCAAGGAAAGCATAATTTTGAGTAGTGCCAGTTAAAGTTTCTGACTTAAAAGAGGCAGCTGCTGTAGAGCCGTACTGACGGGTAATATCTAATTTGTCTAATTTTGTATTTGCGTCTGAATTAAGAACCACAGTGAAAGTAATAATTTCGCCTGGTCCTTTGGTTGCAGTAGTTGCATCTGGTATAAACGCAATAGTTGGTTCAGCAGTGTCAGTTTTTTTACAACTGGTAAAAAGTGTTGTACCAACTAGGGCAGCAACAGCTAGAATGTAAGTAATTTTTTTCATGTTTTATATTAGATTTTTTTTTAATCGTTTGCAAAGATAAGACTAATGCTTCTAAATATAAAAAAAAATCAAATCCACCTTTTATACCTGAAATAAATCACCTCGGCAAGTGCAAGGATGAGCATGCCCGCCATCACGAATATGTACCCATTATCTTGGTATAATTCAGGCATATTATAGGGAGCTACTTTCCCGCTTTCATCTATATGCGAAAAGTTCATACCGTAAACTCCTGCTATAAATGTAAGTGGTATAAAGATACTGGAAATTACGGTAAGTACTTTCATTACCTCACTCATTTTATTATTCTGTGAACTTAGATAAACATCGGCCAATGAATAAGAGATTTCCTTGTGGCTTTCAATGATATCAATGATCTGCACACAATGGTCGTAAGTATCTCGCAGATAGATTCTTAATTTATCATCAATATAGTGGTGCTCGAAACGGATAAGCTCGTTCACCTTGTCACGCTCAGCCCAGATTGCTTTGCGGAGGAAAAACACTTCCCGCTTCGTATTCTGTATCTGCGGCAATAATGATTTGTCTGGCGATTTTAGCAGTTGCGATTCTAGGTCGTCCAAACGGTCACCTATTTCCTCCAGCATCGGATAATAATTATCTACAATTGCATCCATTAAGAAATACGCCAACTGCATGGCATTGCCGCTTCTTAAATTTGTTTTGCTTTTCCTCAGTTTTTCACGCACGGGTTCAAATGCATCCTCATCTTCTTCTTGTATAGTGAGCAATACATTTTCATATACAAAAAAACTCACCTGCTCATTTGTCAGGTTTTTTGAATGCTTATTATAATATAACATCCGTGATACCATAAACAAATGGTTGTTATACTCCTCTACTTTGGGCCTTTGGTAAAGGTTTATAATATCTTCCAATTCAAGTTCATGCAGATTGAAAATTTTTCCAAGCTCATCTGCAATATCCTTGCTCAATTTCCCTTCAATATCAATCCACAGCACTTTTGTGGCCGATTTATTCTTTACAGCATCCTCAATTTTTTCTAATGAATCAATAGAAGTTTCGTCGTACAATTCGCTATCATACGTATACATACGAGCAGGTGGCAACACGCCCGTATCTCCATTGCCAAGGCCAGAGAATTTTGGGATTTGTAAATCGATGTGTTGTTTTTTTGTTCTTTTTTTATCGAAGGTCATAATAGTAAACAGTAATCAGTAAATAGTAAACAGTAATCAGTAATCAGTAATCAGTAGTCAGTAAACAGTAGTCAGTAAACAGTAGTCAGTAGACAGCGGAGCATCAGCCGTCCCGATAACTATCGGGAGGCACTGACCACTGTTTACTGACTACTGTTTACTAATCCCCATTCCATATAAAGCGAAGTCATATTTCACAGGGTCAAATTTATCTAATTTTTTTAAGTTTGATGTTAATTCAATTACAGCTTTCCAGTCGTCTTGTGGGCGGGTGAGGATGCCCAGCTGGCGTGCGGTTCGGCCTACATGCACGTCCAGTGGGCACAGGAGTTGGGAAGGATTTATATTGTTCCATATTCCAAAATCTACGCCTGCATCGTCTTGTCTTACCATCCATCTTAAATACATGTTCAATCTTTTGCATGCCGAGTTTTGTGCCGGCGAAGATATATGTTTTTCTGTACGCCTTAAATGTACGTTGCGTTCGAAAAATTTCATTTTAAAATGATTCAGACTATGCTCCATATTTTCATCTCCCGAATAAGATTCGGGATGTTTCAATCCCTGCAAAAATAATTGTTCTAATGATTCATGGGTATTATAATAGTGATGAAAAAAATCGATAAAATATAATAAGTCGCTGCTGTTAAATGTGCGGTGAACAAATCCATCAAACCTTTGCCAGTCCTTAGGTGCAGTGTTTATTATAAATTCGTAGGGTTGGTTCTCGAATAGTTCTATCAGTTTTTTGCAATTGTTTAATATGGTTACTCTTTGCCCCCAGGCCAATATACTTGCAAAAAAACCCATAATTTCTATATCTTGTTTTTGGGTGAAAAGTTTGGGGATGGAAATAGGATCGGCTGCTATAAATCCAGGTGTATTGATTTTCAATACCTGTTCGTCGAGAAATTGTTTGAGGTTTTTTTGTTTCATGCTTTTATACTGGTAACTAAACTATCTAAAAAATCCAAAATCATTTTCATCTTTTTCTGTTTCGTCTATTATATTTGCATCTACCACCACATCAGTTTTTTCTTTCTTAAACAAAATATATAAACTATACAAAGCAATCGCAGTATATATTAAAATCCAAGCCAAATCAAAGCCTAAAGTGAGGGACATATCATAGAATCCGTGGATGAGCCAAGTAGCTATCCAAGAAAGGTTTAGATAGAAATATTTGTTGATTCTGTCAAACCGAATTTGGGTTAAGATATGCATTTGTATCATACATAAAAATATATGAAAGAAAAAGGGGATGATCAATTTTGAATCATAAATATAGCCTTCCATTATATATTTTCCTTCCTCAAAAATTGAAAATCCCAATCCGATACAAATTCCCCAGTATAATAATTTCTTGCGGTCTTTTACTATTAAAGTAAATATCATAACAAAAAAAAATTTAGCAAATTCTTCAACGAGGGAAACCAGAAAAAAATTATCAATGAACGCAGTATAATAATTTGTTTCACCACCTTCATTGAAATGGAAAAGTTTTTCAACAAACAACGCCAGCCAAGCAGAAATAAATCCTGCTGAGATGGCAGTTAGGTATTTATATATAATAGTTGACTTCATTTATAATTTGGAATGTTGCTTTTTGATTTGAATATCGTTTGTAAAAATAAAATTAGATAACTCACAAAAGAACAGATTAATTTGTAGCAATGGAAGCGCAATTTTTACACAAACGGCTTGATGAGCTTTGGCAACTTACCCAAGACTCTAGGCGATCAAGGGCTAGACGCATCGTGCTGGCCTAGGGAGCTGACTTATACTTGAACAGAAACTTGGAATTAAAAATTCTGGATATCAGAAAAAAGTATAATGCCCTGTCAGACGAAAGTATGGACCACAAAGAGCTTATGAACGGTTTGCGAGCTGAAATGGAAATCGTTTGCAGAGAAGTGAAAGAGAGAAGCAAAGTCCCTGCTCATCCAGCCACTATAAATAAAGTGATGTTAACTACCCAAGGTTTGGGAAAAGTATATGAAGGCAAAGGTAGAACTTTAGATTCGAACCTCTCACACTCGAATTAAAGGCTGGAGAAATAACCTGCGTAGTAGCTGAAAAGGGAATTGGGAAAACTACTCACGCCATGTTTGCGGGTGATCTCTTGTACATTTTTGCCGTTTTCAAATTCTTTTAAAACACTGGCAATTTGTTCGGGGGTAAATTTACTTTGTTTCATTTTTTGTGCAATTTAATAAGATTTTTTATACTTTTAAATTGTACTGTTTTTCGGGGGTATTACACCTGCTACTTTATACGCTCCCAACTATTTCTTCAAACCTATCTCCCTCAACCTTTCATCCAAATACTCTCCTCCACTAATAGGTTCATAATTTATAGGATTTTCTGCAGTGATACATTGGGGTAAACAATCCAATCGCATCTCGGAACGTGGATGCAAAAAGAAGGGAATAGAATAACGCGAACTGCCCCACATTTCACGGGGTGGATTTACTACTCTGTGTGTGGTACTGCTTAAACGATTATTAGTTAAACGTTGCAACATATCACCAACATTCACTACAATTTGCTCGGGCAATGCGGTGACAGTAACCCACTCATTTTTTTTGTTCAAAACTTCCAATCCATCAGCCGATGCTCCCATCAAAAGTGTAATCAGATTGATATCCTCATGCTGCCCTGCACGCACTGCACTTGCAGGTTCGCCCACTAAAGGGCCATAATGTATGGGGCGAAGTATACTGTTTCCATTATGTATTTTTGCATCAAAATAGAACTCGTCTAATCCTAAAAATAAGGCAATGGCACGCAACATATATTTACCTGTTTCTTCCATGGCTTTATAAGCTTCAATTCCTACTTTATTAAACTCTGGAAGTTCATCGCACCATATATTTTCGGGATATTCATTTTTAATTCCGTCACCATCCGTAACCTCCTGGCCAAAATGCCAGAACTCTTTCAAATCCCCCACCGTGCTGCCCTTGGCGTGCTCTTTACCAAAAGATGTGTAGCCACGTTGCCCAGCAATATGCGGGTCTTCATATTTTAGTTTTGTTTCGTGTGGTAAGGAGAAAAATTTCTTTACCTCGCTATATAATTTTTCTTCAAGTCCATCTTTGAATAAATGGTTACGAACTGCTACAAAGCCTATATTCTCATAAGCTTCGCCTAATTGCTTTACAAAATTTTGTTTGCTTGCCGCATCTCCATGCATGAAATCGGCTAGATCGACTGAAGGAATACTCATAACTATTTTATATTTTTTAATTGATATTTTATATATAATGCCTGTGGGTTGGTGTTGTTTCCAACCACACCACTCTCTATAATGCCTGTGGGTTGGTGTCCCCAACAACCACAACGAGGCTCTATGGTCACATATTACTCTGCAGCTCCGCTTTAAAGATACTGTCACCACCTTTATCGGTGCAATTATAATATTGAGAATTGATTAAATCCAATTTTTTTTCTTTTACCAAATAGTTAACTATATCTTCATTTTCGTTTTTATATATTGAACAAGTCATATATATAACTTTGCCGCCACGTTTTAGGTAGGGAATTATATTGTTTACAATTTGAATTTGTCTAGCTGCATAATCATTCAAATTCTGCTCAGTAAATTGTTTCAACTGCTCGGGAGTTCGCTTCCATGTCCCGCTACCACTGCATGGGGCATCAACTATTATAGTATCTAAACTTTTAATAGCAACGGCAGGTTTATGGTCAGAATCAATGGAATTAAAAAATATTTTTTCTTGATTTAATGATAATAAATCTATCACTCCCCAAGCATAATCTTTGATACCTGACGATTTGAAACGACGTTTTAAATTATCCAAAATATTGTCGCGAATATCGCTCACATAAAAATTGGCTGATGGGTACCTGCTATGTAATGACAAACTTTTTCCGCCAGAGCCCGCACAACAATCCCAAACTTTACTGTCTTCTTTTATCTGGATATCGCCTGTGGCAAGCTGCGAGCTTAGGTCTTGAACAATAATAGTTGAACTTGTTTTTGCTGAAAGATCTTTAATATCAATATTGGTATCGAAACTAAATGTATTGGCTTTTTCATTGGTAAAAGGGATTGCATTGGCATTAAAATATTCTACCAAATTATTGATATTTCCTTTCTCAACTCGGGTCCAAACTCTAGTTTTATTAAAGAAATTGTTGACCCAGTTTTTTACATCAATTTGCTCACTAATATAATTACACAATGGATATATATCTGATGTATTTTTTTTAACCTCTTTTATATAATCTTCTATGGGCAAATTTGGTGGCAAATCCAAAGAAGTAAGGGAAGCCATATATGCTCCGAACACTTCGTCGCCGCTGATGGCAGCAGCTAAGTGGTATTGAATATTTTCAGCAAGTTTCAGATTGGATAATCGGAAGTAATTATATACAATATTGCGATAGAATTTTCTATCGCGTGAACCAAAATTTTTGTGCTGTTGGAAATATTCTTTAATAAATACTTCCAGAGGTTTGCTTAAATCAAAAAGGCCAACCAGTTGTTTTAAGTGTAACAAACGGTTGGCCTGTATTTTATGTTGTTGTTCCAAATTAAAAATCGAGTTTATAGTAGAACAAAGGTAAGCGTCCCAACTGATAATCCACCTTACTATAATTGGTGGCTGTGGGGGCAAAAGTATACTTTAATACATTTTTACGATCGAAAAGGTTTATAATATCAATGGCAAATTCATGAGTTAAACGTTTTGAATTAATCTTATATGATATTCTCAAATCGAAACGAATATAGGATTGGTCGAAACGTTCAGTATTTTTAAGGGCGTCTGACTCCACATATTCACGTTCTTTGAATGATTTCGCAGTATCAATGGGTGAGAATCTGCGTGCCCCCGCATAGGTAAATTTACCTCCCAAGTTCAAGGATTTTTTGTTCTTTCCTTTACTGTTAAATACCCATTCTTTGGCAAGCAATGCATTATATGCGATATTGGTATTAAAGTCACTGTTGCGAAGTATGCCATCGCTGCCTTTATATTTTGCATCAAACAGCGACAAAGTGGTCATATAATAATAACCTTTGGTGAACGATTTTTCTAAGGTGAATTCAACACCATAATTATAGCCAGTTCCTGTATTTTGCAATTTGCCTGGGAAGAAGCGAGAGAAGGCCGCACCTGTATTCACTAAAGAGAATGAGCTACTTTTTACTTCTACAGGTATATTATATAATTGTTGATAGTAAGTTTCACATTTGAAACGTGTCGACCTGCTTAATTTTAAATCGTAGGATAATACATAATGATTGCTCATGGTAAATTTCATATCCAGATTATGGGGAGTCGCACTATCTGGTAGTATATAATAATAAGTATATAGAGGTTGTGTTTGGCTGTGGACGCCCAATCCCAAGCTTAGTGAACTCCTATTATTCAATAAATATTTGAGTCCCAAGCGAGGTTCAAATAAACTGGATGCTTTTCCCAATGTATAATATTGGGCATGTAAGCCAAATGTTGCGGAGAATTTTGAATTGAAATTATGTTTTGCTTGTGCATATACTTGTATCAAATGTGACATATCACTTTTGCTATTCCAGCGGGTAGACCACTTCCCAAAGTTAGCAGATGACGTATCAAAATTTGTAGCACTGTCGGTATAATTAGCAATATAAGTATTTAATATCATACCTGCTCTGAAAGTAGTTTTACCACTAAGTCGTGCATTATATAATATATGTGTATTGATTGTTTTTTGGTTAAATGTATAATTCAAATTTGGTCTAATAGAATCAAGTTTATATTGCAAGTTTTTTACATCTGTTGAATCAATATGTCTATATACCAATTCGTGGCTTGTAACTTGTGCTTGTGATGAAAATATAGAAGTAACTTTGATATAACTTTTCTTATCAATGGAATATAGAAAATTAGCTCCTGTCATCATTGCCTTACTGGCAAATTGCTGGTCACGGTCATCCTGCCCATAAAGGTCGTCGTCGCTCTTGTATGGCTTTTTACTAATATTAATATCAATGCTGCTGGTTCCGCCTATTCCAAATATTCCAAATGTACCTTTACCATTTTTCAAAGGGAAATTTAATTTGAATGAAGCATCTTGATATACAGGCGTACTTTCGGTACCTAGTTTTATATTCATTTTACTAAACAATGCCAAAGTTGAATAACGATAAGTAACCAAATAAGAGGCTTTCGAGTTTTTGCTGAGCGGACCTTCCATCATCAAATCCCAACCTAAAAATCCAAACTGTGTGCTGCGTTCGTGGCGTTTATTATTGCCATTGCGTAATTTCAAATCGAAAACACCTGCAGTGCTATTTCCATATTCGGCAGGGAATGCCCCAGTATAAAAATCGCTATTGGCTAAAATTTTATTATTGATCATGGATACGGGGCCACCTGTAGTACCGGGTATTGCAAAGTGATTGGGATTGGGAATATCTACACCTTCCACCCTCCACAAAACTCCTTGTGGCGAGTTACCGCGTATCACTATATCATTGCGTGAATCATCTGCACCTTGTACCCCCGCAAAATTGCTAGCCATACGAGCAGGATCACCCCTACTACCAGCAAATCGGTCTGTTTCATCTACGGTGAATTGCCGTGAACTCACCAAACTCATTTCGTTTGATACTTGGCCTTTTCCCTTTTTGCCACCCACACTTACTTGCTTCATTTCTTCTGCTTGTTGGTCAAGTTCTATATTTAAAATAGTTTCCTTGCCTTGGTTGATGATGATGTTCTGCAAATATTCAGAACGGTAATCTTTAAGAATGATACCGAAATTGTAACGCCCCACTGGAATATTGTTAATGATGAAATTTCCGGAAGCATCGGTAGTGCTTTCATAGCCAGTTAAACTATCAGACATCATTTTGATAGTAGCACCTGCTAGTGGGCGTTTGCTCTCACGATCGGCTATGGTGCCTCGGAGGTTCTGCTGGCCAAAGATGTAAGTGCTAAATGCAGAAAGCAGAATGAGTAAAGATAATTTTTGCATATTTTTTATTTTTTATTTGTGCGGGCAAAGATGTCGGCGAAGTAAGTTACCATTTTTGCAAAAAATGCAAAAACGGAATGTTTTTTTTGCATTTTTTGCAAAAAAAATCACATTTCACTTATTATCAAACAACTATACCTATTTTGATAGAGCAGTTATTTTAAATATATTTCTCCATCTTATAACTATCCTTATTTTCTGCAACTATTACAAAATGAGCATATTCATAAGCTCTTATGGCTGGTAAATTTTGTTTAGAAACAGTAAGCCGCAGTTTTTCATAACCCATAAGTATTGCTTCTACCTCAGCTGCATGAATCAACTGTTTGGCCAATCCCTTACCCTGATAAGCCGGCGATACACAAACACCTGGCAAGCCAACTGTTGGAACATTATCATAGATGATAGTTTTTTCAGTTTCAGTATTCAGTATTTTTCTGGATATATTTTTCAAAACCAATGACAATTTATTCATCATCTCGGGATGGAACAATAACCAAGGTTTTGAAATAAATGATCTGATTCCCTGCTTAAATCCACTTTGTATCATCACACTTGCTGAGCCCAAACTTCCATCTCGCAATTTGCAGCTTATATAACCAATGCAAATATTATTTTCGTGAGCGATGAATATACATTTATTTTCATCAACCAAGTAAGGTCGCAACGCATCCATCATAAATTTCTTACCCAGTTTTGATCCCAAGGATTTCGGGAAACACATCAAATGGCATGCTGCGATTGACTCTAAATCAGCTTTTATAGCTTTCCTGATATTGATTTCCATATCAATTCATTTTGTCAAATGCATCCAAATAACTGCAAGTTTTCAAAGCATCTGTATAGTACTTAGTATTACGATATTGCTGTTTCAGGATTTTATAGTAGGTACGGTATTTTATTTTTAAACCTGCTTCATTGTCATTGCTATAGTCTGTGCTTGTATAAT
This sequence comes from Bacteroidota bacterium, assembly GCA_947477885.1. Lineage (GTDB taxonomy): Bacteria > Bacteroidota > Bacteroidia > UKL13-3 > UKL13-3 > CANJUD01. The sequence continues at coordinate 62,991 of CANJUD010000002.1, read as the reverse complement.
AACTATTCTGTTCGCAGATAGCAGCACTAAAATAACATTTAGCTTGAAACTCTATATCTTTAGCAATAGAAGCTGCCATCAAATAATATTTCTCGGCTGATTCGCATGCAAACATGGGGTATTCATATAACTTAGCAAAGTCGCTGTAATAATTAAAACAAGTGGTATATTTATATTCAGAAAGTGAAGTAACATTTCCCCAATAGGTGATATTATATAATCCGTTTGCGTATTTTAAAATTTCATCTGCAGTCGCTTTATTGTTATTTATTTTTTCCTGAAGTTCAAGCATCTTTTTGCAATAATCACTTCTTTGGGTTTTGATTCCCGCATTGTTAGTTCTTTCTATGTCTATATTAACAAATGCATCGCCATCGGCAGTGTATAAATCACCTGTAAGTTCTATCTCCGCATGAGCTGCTCGCCATTGATGCTTCCCAATTAACACACTTGCTCTAGTTATTCTTAATTGGGATGTACTATATTTACTTAACAATTTGCATATATTATCATAGGGTTTAACAGAAGGTGTTTCCATGAATTTAATCATAGAATCAAGATTCAAATCGCGGGGATGATTAATCAAATTATCAATATTGTAATATATATTTTTAATCCCCATTCCTTTTGCAGCATCATGCTGTTTGGTATATTTATCTATGAACATATTTAGTAATTCATCCTTTATATCATCTTTATGTTGCACATTGGTGACCGATTCTAGTTTTTCAAGATAGTTTAATGCTTCTCTTTCCTCTTTTATTGTTATGACAGTCTGTGATTTCATATATGCTAAAGGCAGCAATAATTTTACTTGGTTTTGGAATGCTGAATCATTGGTATTTAATTTCTCAGCTTCTTTATAATACATGACTGCTTGGGCATATTCTCCATTTACATACGACAGATAACCAGCCCCCAAAAGCCACAGCCACGGGCGTTTCAGCTCTTTATCATAAGCATGTCTTACAATAAAATTTTGAAATTCGGTTAAGTCATTGCTCATATTTGTATCTTTATAGGAAAGCGAATTATAAAATTCCAATTGTGCAATTCCACGCATCAAATTCACATCTACCCATTCGTTTGCTGGGTCGTCTCTTATAATCATTTCCATAAAATCGGTGCAAACGGGTATATAAGAACGGTTGATATATAATCCAAAATAATCAGCACGTTCTTTGGGTGTTTTGAATAGTTTTTGTACAGTACCAAAATCTGCATATTGCTGAAAATTAAGCTGGGAAGTATTAGATTCGCCTTGCCAACTATTACTTAGTCCGTATGCATTATAACTATGATGTTTCTCTTGGCACCAGAAAAAACTTCTGAAGGCCGTATGCATGATTTCGGGACACTCGACAAAGATTCGTGAATACTCGTACGATGCACTATCTGCCTGCCCTCTGCGTAATATAAAACTGGCATTATATCCGCGGCACCAAGTAAGCAAAATAGATTTCGCAGTTAGCATTTTCAACGATTGTAAAGCAGGATAAAAACGGTCAAATTTATCTGTATAAAAACTTAGTTTGCATAATAAAAAAGTATATCTAGTTTTTAAAAATTGAGGCAATTTTTGTTTTAATGAAATTGATTTAATACTATTATATATCGAATCCAACTTATGTGTATCGGGCGGTGCGTAGCCCCAGTAATCAGGACTTAAGACTGACTCAATTGCACTAATTGTATTGATATAATACAATGTTTTTTTATCTTTATTTGCTAAAATTATTTTATATATAGGGTTCGACAAAATACTTGAATCACTGTCATAGTTATAATAGCTATCATCAGGCTTTCTCTTTGCAAATTTTCCCGTCTCAAAATAGGTGACAGCATTAAATATATTATATCTACGGTCAGTGAAAAATGAAAGATCACTTGGGGTAATTTTAGTCATTAGATAAGCAGACCATTCTTCTGCATTTAAAGTTCCATCGGTATTGGGTTCATTGTCTCCATACAAATACGAATTGGCAGCAAAGAGATAAGGATGATAAGGTGTTTCGCCTATCAGTTCTTGTGTGATGAGATTATGCGTCTCTGCATCTAGATCATAAAATCCACCGCTGCACGATTTTATATAAGTATAAGTTCCTAAACTAATCGCCGCTGTGAGCAATATGATATAAATCTTGATATATTTTTTCATTGGTTTGGGGTTTCAAATCGAAAAAAGTGAGCGTGAATGAGTCCGATTTTTGGTGCAATTTAAGTAAAGCCCAAGCATCTTTGCAAGTATTTTCATCAGCGGTTTCCAATCTTACCCTGTCGCCCGCATGCAAATCGTTGCCGCCCCATTGGGTATTGGATTTCACGCTATACCAATTATTTTTTTGTTTCACAAAAAAAGGATTGTTCAGATTTTCTTTTTCCATTCCATTTAATAGTGCAGCCGCTTTATTATTTCTATATAATATGCCCCAACTAAAATGCGGCAATGCCATATCCAAGGGCAATTTATAATGGTCGATATATTGTGTGTACTGACTTGCACTTTGCTCATTATATATAGAATTTTTTTCGTTTATCTCACTCAATTCTCCCATATTATAAAACATGAGCATCCCACGGTCGACGGGCGGTACACCAGTCTTTTCGGGGAACTTGATTTGGTGCAGGCGGATGGTACAACTTAGGGTGCGTTTATTTTGCTGTGCACTTCTAACTGCAGTGAGCAATGTGAAATATTTATTTTTGGTACTCTCAGTCCAATCCGCATCAATCTGTATTTGTGAATATTTGATATGAAAGAATTCGCAAATTTCATTCACTTTATTTGATAACAATCCTCCCAAAATTCTAGCTGAATCCAATGATATTTTTTTCAAGCATGTTTGTGTAATATATACAACAGGAACAATCTGTAAACTGGTATCTGGAGGCAGAGGAAACTGTATCGTAGCCCTTGGGATCGGCATATTTTTTACAGCATCCCAATCCACATCGAACATGCGGAGGTATAATATATTGAAATGGTTTTTTTGAAGATTTTTTATATCAGTTGAATCCAATTCATATGTGGTTTTCCAATAGTAGAAGGCGGAGTTTATTTTGTTGTTGTTTTGCTTACAAGCAATCAAAAGGAATAATGAGAAAGGGATAATGAGTAAGGAGGAGTAAGGTCGAAGGAGCAAGGAATAAGGATTTAGGAAGGAGCGTTTCATGGATATCATTTCTTCTTACTCTTATATGCATCTCTAAAAAATTTTGCATAATCAACTGCGGCACAATCGGCAATTAGATTTGCTATAATATCCGGCGGCATTTGCTCGGATGTGGTGAAATTGATGCATCCCTTTTGGAACTTCGCAGTGGGCAGGGCTTCTACAAATTTGTTGAACATTCCTGGTGAGCCATAGATCATCATATTATGCAAACTCATGTGGGTTTTCACACTGCTGAGGGCATACTTAAATATTCCTTTTTCATTATATATCAGCATCTCCTTTCCCATCATTTTCCCTACAATTTCTGTTACGCTTTTATCATTATCTATAATCGATTTTCTGAGAGCTTTTATGATAGAACGGCGAGGCTCTTCGATGGTGTTTATGAATTCTGTTGCGGTCATACGATTTACGATTTACGATTTTGCTTACGCCTGATTGCAGCACTGCCTGTGGTTGTGTCTTTTGACCAACCACAACGGACGACCAAGCTTACGCCTGATTGATGTTTGGTGTGTGTGGTATTATTCATTTTACCAATATTTCGTCCCTAAGGGACTTGAAGACTAATTAGCATGTTTGCGATTTCTATTTAAACAATTATATATAAAGTCTATTCTTTAAAATTATTGTTTCTTATATATATCCACAGCGTATTTTTTAAATCACATTTCGTACATTATAAAGGAATATTCCCATGCTTTTTCCTTGGCAGTGTTGCTACTTTATTTTCCAGCATTTGAAAACCTTTTATTAATTTAATTCTGGTTTCTTCGGGTAATATAACTTCATCTATAAAACCACGCTCAGCAGCACGATATGGATTGGCAAAAATCTCGGCATACTCGTCGGTTTTTTCTTGCATTTTGGTTTCTTTATTTTCAGCTGCATCTATTTCGCGTTTGAATATAATTTCTGCGGCTCCTTTGGCTCCCATCACGGCAATCTCGGCACTGGGCCACGCGAAATTCAAATCGCTTCCTATATGTTTGCTGTTCATAACATCATACGCACCACCATAAGCTTTGCGTGTAATTACTGTGATTCTTGGAACCGTTGATTCGCAAAAAGCATATAATAGTTTGGCACCATTTGTTATAATAGCATTCCATTCTTGATCGGTTCCAGGAAGGAAACCGGGCACATCTTCAAACACCAATAAAGGTATATTAAAGCAATCGCAGAAACGCACGAAACGTGCAGCTTTTTGTGAGGCATGTATATCCAAACATCCCGCTAATTGTGACGGCTGATTGCCAACAATACCAATACTTCTGCCAGCTAGTCGACCAAAACCTACGACTATGTTTTCTGCAAAATCTTTATGTACTTCATGAAAAGTATTTTCATCTATAATTCCATTTATTACCTCACGCATATCATAAGGTTGGTTGGCATTTTCGGGAATAATTTTGGTGAGATTTTCTCTGGTTTCATTTTCCCAATTTGTAATTTCATATTGCAATGCGGGTGCTTGTTCTTCACAATTCTGTGGCATATAACTCAACAATCTTTTCAGTTGGTTTATACATTCAATTTCATTAGCAGCAGTAAAATGTGCCACGCCTGATTTTGTTCCATGCACCGATGCACCGCCCAATTCTTCGCTCGTTACTTCTTCATGCGTAACGGTTTTTACTACATTGGGTCCGGTAACAAACATATAACTGGTATGCTCCACCATCATTATAAAATCTGTGATGGCAGGACTATATACAGCACCACCTGCACATGGGCCCATGATGGCTGAAATCTGTGGAATAACGCCACTTGCCATAGTATTGCGATAAAATATATCTGCATAACCACCGAGTGAAACCACACCTTCTTGTATTCGTGCTCCACCGCTATCATTCAGTCCGATTACGGGTGCTCCATTCTTCATGGCCATGTCCATAATCTTGCAAATTTTTTCTGCGTGGGTCTCACTTAGTGAACCTCCGAACACAGTAAAATCTTGTGAGAAAACATATACCAATCGGCCATTGATTGTGCCGTATCCCGTGATGACTCCATCGCCCAAAAACTGCTGTGTTTCCATTCCGAAATCTTTGCTGCGGTGCATCACCATCGAGCCTATTTCTTCAAAAGAACCTTCGTCCATTAAGAAATGTATACGCTCTCTAGCAGTTAGTTTTCCTTTTTTATGCTGCGATGCAATTCTATCAACTCCGCCGCCCAGTAAGGCTTGCTGACGTAGTTCAATCAATTCTTCTCTTTTTTTCATGTAGTGATTATTGGGATGCAAATATAGGAAATAGGATTCAGGATTCGGGAATCGGGATTTGGGGTGCTTTCGCCAGATATTTCAACATAGTTTCACTGAATCCTAATTGCCAAATCCTAAAATGTATAGTTAATCCCCGCATGCAAATTAATGGAGGGAATCCACATATTAAGTCCTGAACCTGCTGCTGTCATTGAGCCTGTGGGGATATATATAGTTGGTTGTATACTGAATTTTATATTGTCATTCTCAGGGTTGCGGAACATAAATTTGGCACCTATATTCCCATGTATCATAATTTTTTTATAGTTAAAATTCACATCTTTTTGTCCCCTGATTATATTTACACCTTGTATATCGAAACCATAGGTATGAGCCCACATCGTGTTTGTAAACAAGAAGGAAGGCGTTACTCCAACTATGATAAACCAGGTGAAGGGATTGAACATTTTTTCTATATTTTGCATACCAATTAAATAATTAAGCGGCAACTCTATCATATGATACTGATATTGATAACGAACATCTTTAGAACCTGTCTGACTATTGCCATCTATATATCCAAAATATTGAATAGAATCATGGGTCTTAAGGCCTTCTATAAGGCGACGAAAACCTACGGCACGATATTGTATTCCTGCTTGTAAAAAAAAGGTACCTCCATTATTGAACATGGCATTAAAACCTACATCATAACCCACACGGAAATAATCAGTTTTGTTGGTGGAGTCATTCATTTTTTGATAGGAAAAATTAAATCCGGGAACCAAATCTGCAGTAGTTGATTTCTGAAATTTAATTCCAAGGCCAGGTCCAACCTGAAAGCCTACTGACGATACTTCCCATTGAGCTTGTAGTTTTGTTATAATACTTATAGCAAATACAATAGTGATAATTGTTTTTTTGTTCATATATGTTTTATAGACTATTTATGGTCAACAATAGTTGTCCAAGATAATATTTCCTTTTTATATTCTTCCAATTCCTTCAACTGTTCTTCGCTAAAACTATCTGGATGGTCCTTAACTCCTATTTCTATCACCTCCAGCATTCGGCGTTCTGTTTCATGGTAAGGCTTCTGGCTTTTGTTTACCCATAGTTTTAAGGAGCGTAACAAATTGTCTGCATCACCTATTTTTGCAGTAGTAGCAGCAACTTCATAAAGAATTTCAAAATAATCATGCGATGTCTGGGGCAGATGCTTCAATAGCATACTTCCGCATTTAATAACATATAATTCTTTTTTTGCTTTCACACTCGACTTATATAATATATCTAATGTGGATGTCCAAAGTGAATCATAAAATTCTTTTTTTATATTAAATGGGGGAGACTGCTTACAGCTTTTATATAAACTATCTGCAATTAATTTGTCGAAATTTAAAACATATAAATCATATATTTTTTTCGGACTTTCCATCGCATTAAAAACTTCTGCCTCGGCATACAAACATTTCATGGCATGGTAACTGGCATATATTTTTTCGCCGGCTACACCTTTCTTCAACGCGTCTAAATATAAATTCGCAGCATCATGATAAGCACTATAGCTATTCACAAAATATTCTTGGTTGAAATTGACATAGTACTTTCTCTCATTTGCATATCCTTCTTCAAATTTTTTTTCGGCCAAAGCATAGTTAGGATGCTGCGCCTTTATAACAAACGAAAATCCGATTAAAAATAAAAATAAAACTTTTTTCATTTAGATAGCAATTTGCAAATTTAATTATAGTTGATTTGCAAACCTTATATTCATTCATCAAAATTACAAACAAAATGTTTACAGTCAATACTTTTTGGGTTAATTGGGCTAAAAGAGAAATACTTCCAGCCACTATCAGTGTAGATAATGGACTTATATTTTCCATTGAACCCTGCGATGCTGCTATATGTGAGCATTTCGCTATGCCTGGTTTTATTGATGCACATATACATATTGAAAGTTCGATGATGCTGCCCACTGAATTTGCCCGACTGGCAGTTACCCATGGCACCGTTGCCACTGTGAGTGACCCGCACGAGATTGCCAATGTGTGCGGTATGGAAGGTGTGAAATATATGATTGCCAACGGTGCAAAAGTTCCCTTTCACTTTTTCTTTGGAGCACCATCGTGCGTGCCGGCTACCACTTTTGAAACTGCTGGTGCTGCTTTGGATGCAAATGATATTGATGCCCTTTTGCAAATGCCCGAAATACTATATTTAAGCGAGATGATGAACTTTCCGGGCGTGATTCATGAAGTGCCTGAAGTGATGGAGAAAATTAAACTTGCCCATCAATATCATAAACCTGTGGACGGTCACGCACCCGCACTTAGGGGAATATTATTGGACAAATATATACAAGCAGGAATTACCAGCGATCATGAATGTTTTACTTATGAAGAGGGATTGGAGAAACTACAAAAAGGAATGAAAATTTTGATTCGTGAAGGAAGTGCGGCAAAAAACTTTGAGGCACTGATTCCGCTAATCAAAGATTATCCCGAAAAAATAATGTTTTGCAGTGATGATAAACATCCCGATGAACTTATATTGGGGCATATTAATCAGTTGGCGGCAAGGGCTGTAGCGGCGGGTTTGGATATATATGATATAATAATTTCTGCTTGCATCAATCCCATCAATCATTATAAATTACCTGTGGGGAAATTGCAAGTGGGTGATGCCGCAGATTTTATTTTGGTGGAAGATTTAACAAATTTCAAAACCGTAGAAACATATATAAAAGGACAAAAAGTATTTGATGAAAAATGTTTGTTCGAAACAGAAACTGAGGAGCCGATTAATAATTTTAATATATCAGAAATCAATATAAATGATTTACAATTAAATTCTGATAAGCCCGATGGAAAGCATGAGGCGATAGCAATTGATGCGATAGAAGGACAACTGGTTACGGGCAAATCAAAAACTGAAATAGAAATTGTAGGTGACAAAGTATTATATCCCAAAGATAAACTATATAATAAAATTTGTGTGGTAAATAGGTATAATGAAGCAAAAATTAGTATGGGATTTATCAAAAATTTTAATATACAAAATGGAGCCATTGCATCAAGTGTGGCACATGATAGTCATAATATAGTGGCGGTGGGAAGTAATGATGAAGATTTGTTAAAAGCCATCAATAGTATTATACAAATGCGAGGTGGAATTTCTGTAGCATCTGCCACAGAAACACACTCAATGGCCTTGCCAGTAGCAGGTTTGATGAGCAATCTACCCGCAGAAAAAATTGCCCACGATTATCAAGAAATAGACAAACATGCCAAACGTATAACGGGTACCAATTTAAAATCTCCTTATATGACATTTTCATTTATGGCTTTGCCGGTAATTCCGTCTCTTAAAATCACAGATTTGGGATTGTTTGATGTGGATGCTTTTGGGTTTGTAGATTTGGTATAATTACCCTTCACGTCATTGCGAGGAGCAGTGTGAATGCCTGAGTAAAGAGCGACGAAGCAATCTCATTGAGTTAATGTGTTCCTGTAGATTTAAATATATTTATATAGAAATAGTACTGTACTTTTGTAATAGCTAATATATATAACTAAATCGATGAAACTAATCTTCACACTATCCTTTGCTATATTTTTTTCTTCTATCAGTTATGCAATTGCCCAGCAGGGAAAACCTACAGCCGATAAGTCCGCCAAAGCTGCTGCTGCTGCAACTAGTGGCAAACAAACTCCATACAAACCCAAGTTAAATACCGGGACCAAACCTCCTATTAAAATCAAACCTGAGCACAAACAAATAAAAACTGAAATAGGCGTTACTGGAACAACCACTAATTTTACCGCATGTGCCAACATTACTTTAGCAAACGCAACACTCGACTTCTGGCCCACTAATGCAGAAAACATAGACAATCCCAACAAGATAAAAAAACAATTTGTGCGTATAGAAATGGATTTACTATCAAACTGTGAAGAACCTTATACCTATAACTTTGCTCAATTCCATTTATAGATTGCTAATGGTATAACAGTGCATACTTCCATACACTTAAACACCATAAATGTACCCGATCAAAAAACAGATACACAGGTTTTGGTGATGGGGCAAACTATGAGCACAGCATTGTATTTTGAAGTACCCCAAAGCGAAACTACAAATTCACTTACACTTATTGTAAATGGCTATGACGAAAAGGGAGTTGCCAATACTTTGACGCTGAAATTGGGGAAATAATTTAAGGTGTACTATCCGCCGCGGCGGACTATTTTTGCTCATATTAATCCAATATCGCTTGCAAAATTTGTAGTTTTCTCAGAACCCACAATTAAATACTATCTCTCAACTCTTCCAAAAACGTCCTCACCACTTTCAACCTCTCAATCACCTCGAAATTATCCGACCCATTTTTCGAGGCTTTTAAATATTGCTTGGTTCCTTCTATAGTCATGCCTTGTTCTTTTAGCAGATGTTTTATTTGTATCATTGTTTGCAGATCTTCATGTCTATAATATACAGTTCCTTTTGCATTTTTCTCAGGCTTCAGTTGCGGAAATTCCTTCACCCAATGCCTGATTGTAGATGCTGGCAATTCCATTATCTTAGTTACTTCTGCAATTCTATATAGTTTCTTTTCTATGTCCATGATGATGTTTCAAAAGTATGATAATTGGAGAATATTTAGGCTATTTTTTTTGCTTCTTGCTTCCGTCGGCTAAAGCCAGACGGCAATAGGTACATCCTACTTGATACTAGCTACTAGATACTATATATTTGCTCCCTTGAAAAAAATAACCCTTGATATCGCCTACGACTATAATTTCGACCTGTTCGGCATCTCGGTCTCTGCCAAAGGCTATATGTTTGCAGCGGCTATTAACAGGCATCTCGATATTGAACTACAACGCATCGAAGACTTAGAAGTAAAACATCCCAAGCAAAAAGAAATCGATGCATATCCAGTATATCATTTCCAAGATTTAGATTTGGAAGTTGATTTTTATTTGATTGGAAATAAGAGCAAGCAAGCTTTGGTTCCGCACCTAAAACCGATAGACTATTTCTGGATGATCAAAGGAAATTACCAGATAAAAGATCCGATACATTATACAAACACGTTCAAAGAAATAAGAGGTGTGAACTTGGCTTACCCTGTTAAAATTGAGCCTAAGAATGCGTTTGTGAATCTACTATTTTGAGTTTACGCCGTCATTGCGAGGAGGCTCTTAAAGCTGCCGTCATTCTGAGCAGGCTTCCTGCGAAGAATCCCATTGGGTGTATGCTCGGTATTTTAACTCTCAGCGTAACTCCCATCATACGGAGCGCACACTCCATGGGATTCTTCACCCAGCTCACACACGGGCATACGCATTGGGTTCAGAATGATGCGTAGCTACAATGATGGTCTATTATAATAACCGCGACAAATACTTGATACTAGCTACTTGATACTAATTAAGCACTCCCCAAATCTTATCCTTCAACCCCTCAATCCCTTTCCCAGTTACTGAAGAAATAAATATACAATCAACCCCCTCAGGCAAATGAGCTTTCATTTGTTCCTGCATTTCATCATCTATCATGTCACATTTGGTGATGGCGAGCAGCCTTGGTTTATCAAGCAACTCAGGATTAAACTGCACAAGCTCGTTTTCTAGAATTTCGTATTCTTTTATGATATCATTCGTATCGCAAGGCACCATAAATAGTAATAACGAATTACGTTCTATATGTCTCAAAAATCGGTGGCCCAAACCTTTGCCTTCGTGGGCACCTTCTATAATACCGGGGATATCGGCCATGATAAACGAGCGATAATCTCTGTACTGCACAATGCCCAGTTGTGGGGTTAGCGTGGTAAACGGATAATCCGCAATCTCAGGTTTGGCGGCACTTACCACCGATAGTAAAGTTGATTTACCCGCATTGGGGAAACCTACCAAGCCCACATCGGCAAGCACTTTTAGTTCTAATATATTCCACACTTCCTGACCATCTTCTCCAGGCTGTGCAAAGCGTGGCGTCTGCCTCGTCGGACTTTTAAAATGGGTATTGCCCTGTCCGCCACGACCACCTTTTAGTAATATTTTTTCTTGTCCGTGATCGGTGATTTCTAGAATAAATTCTCCAGTTTCTGCATCACGGGCAACGGTTCCCAAGGGAACATCCAGAAATTCATCCTCCCCTTCTTTCCCAGTTTTGTTGCCGCTTTGGCCAGGTCCGCCATCGGGTGCTATTATATGTTTTCTATATTTCAGATGCAGCAAAGTCCAGAAATTGCTATTGCCACGGAGTATAATATGTCCGCCACGGCCACCATCGCCACCATCAGGACCGCCCATGGCAGTAATCTTGTCGCGGTGCAAGTGTGAGCTTCCCGCCCCGCCCTTACCCGTGCGGCAACATATTTTTACGTAATCTACAAAGTTGTTATCTGCCAAAATTTTTTCTCTTTTATTGTCGTTTAGCCCCTCTATTCGCCGCGGCGAATCCCCTGAGGGGAGACCCGAGCATACTTCCTTTTATATTCCTACTTCACCTAGCAGCGACGCCTCCCCTCTGGAGAGGGGGGTGCAAGCCCGTGTGTTCAGCGGGGGTGTGTACTCCTTACTCCTTACTGCTTATTCCTTTTATTTCCTCACACAACTGCCCAAAAACCCCATCAATACTCCCCACGCCATTAATGCCTCTATATTTCCCTTGAGCACTATAATAATCCTTCACCGGTGCGGTTTCGTTATTATATACATCAATGCGTTTTTGAATAATGGCTGGATCCACATCATCCGCACGGGCACTGTCTTTTCCACGGAGGAGGAGACGGGTTCTTAGTTCATCCTCTTCCACTTCTAATGCGAGCATCAGCGTGATGGAGCAACCTAGTATTTCCAAAAACTCATCCAGCGATTCTGCCTGAAATTTGTTTCTGGGGAAACCATCAAATATATAACCTTTGGCTTCTGGTGTTTCGGCTACTTCAGCTTCCAACATGCTTATAGTTACTTCATCGGGTACCAGTTTGCCTTGGTCCATATAACTTTTGGCTTTCGCTCCCAGTTCAGTGTTGCCTTTAATATTGGCTCTGAAAATATCACCCGTGCTCAGGTGAACCAATCCATATTTTTCAATCAACTTGGCCGATTGTGTGCCTTTGCCTGCCCCCGGGGGACCAAATAATACGATGTTGAGCATGTGTGTTTTTTAGGAGGTGCAAAAGTACGGGATAATTTTTTGTGATGCTTGGTTTGTTTGTCGGCTTGAAGTGTTTGTCAGTCTGAGTTTATCGAAGACGTCCGGAGAATTACTCATGCTTAGGTTTGTCGCCCTTCGATAGACTCAGGATGACAAACCTCTATAATGACACCCTGAGCGGAGTCGAAGGGTGATACAATCTTTATACTTTTGTCTATTGTCTTTAATCTATATACTATTTTTGCAACATGGATGACCAAACACCCAAACCCTCACGCCGCATACGCTACAAAGGCACGCACCCAAAAGCTTTTAAAGAAAAGTATAAGGAGTTGCAGCCTGAGCAATATACAAATGATATAGAAAATATATTAAAGCAAGGTCGCACGCCGGCGGGAATGCATCGTAGTATTTGTGTGGATGAGATTATGGAATTTCTGAATATAAAACCCGGACAAACTGGGCTGGATGCTACACTGGGTTATGGTGGACATAGTTTGGAGATGCTGAAAAGATTGGCTCCCAATGGGCGTTTGTTTGCCATTGATGTGGACCCGATAGAATTACCTCGTACCAAAGAACGTTTGGAAAATTTGGGTTATGGTCCTGAAGTTTTGATTATCAAGAAAATGAATTTTTCGGAGATGGATCAAATTATATATGAAAGTGGTCCGCTGGATTTTGTGCTTGCAGATTTGGGTGTATCATCTATGCAGATTGATAATCCCGAACGCGGCTTCTCCTTTAAAACCGAAGGCCCGCTTGATTTGAGGCTCAATCCCAAAAGTGGGAAATCGGCAGCGGCATTTTTAAAAACTGTAAAACAACAAGAGTTAAAAGATATATTATTTGAAAATTCAGACGAGCCTTATGCCGAAGAAATTTCAAGAACTATTATATTATATATATCACGCGGCATAGAAATTAAAACCACCACACAATTAAAAAATATTATAACAGAAGCTCTTGTATTTTTACCAGCCCAAACAAGAAATGATATAATAAAAAAATCATGTCAACGTTGTTTCCAAGCTTTGCGTATTGAAGTAAATAATGAGTTTGGTGTATTGAATAAATTCTTAGACAAACTCCCCAAGGTCCTTGCCCCGGGCGGTCGTGTAGCCATCCTCACCTTCCACAGCGGCGAAGACCGTCGTGTTAAAAAAAGTTTCCAGAGTTTATATAATGTTGGGATTTTTAAAGAGATTGCATCGGAGCCTATTCGTCCGTCGGCACAAGAATGCAATGATAATCCCAGGGCGAAATCGGCGAAGTTGAGATGGGCGATAAGGGTAGAGTGAGTGATGAATGGTTTGCTTCGACTACGCTTAGCATAACAAATGGTTAATGGCTGACGCCTGAAATACTTGATCCCTGATGCTCGCTAATTGATACCATTTTCCCTTAATTTCGCACCTCAATTATGAAAAAAATCCTCATAGCCAATCGTGGCGAAATAGCCCTGCGTGTGATGCGTGCATGCAAAGAGATGGGCATAAAAACTGTAGCCGTTTATAGCGAAGCCGATGCGAATGCCCTACATACCCGTTATGCTGATGAAGCAGTTTGTATCGGTCCGCCGCCTTCCAATCAAAGTTATTTACTAGGACATAAAATTATTGAAGTTGCCAAACTTACCGGTGCTGAAGGGATTCATCCAGGCTATGGTTTCCTCAGTGAGAATGCAGAGTTCAGCCGCATGGTGAAACAAGCAGGTTTAATATTTATCGGTCCGAGTGCTGAAAGTATGGAGACGATGGGAAGTAAAATTGGAGCAAAACAAGCGGTGAGAAATTTCGGTGTGCCCTTGGTTCCTGGAATTGATGAAGCAATAACAGATGTGAACGAAGCTAAGAAAATTGCAAATATTATAGGATATCCTGTTTTAATAAAAGCCTCTGCAGGTGGCGGTGGCAAGGGAATGCGGGTAGTGAATGCAGAGAATGAATTTGAAGAACAAATAAAAATGGCACAGAACGAAGCCAAATCTTCTTTTGGTGATGATGCGGTTTTTATTGAAAAATATGTAGCTGCACCCAGACATATAGAATTCCAAATTATGGCAGATAATCATGGCAATGTGGTTCATTTGTTCGAACGTGAATGTAGTATACAACGCCGCCATCAGAAATTAGTGGAAGAAGCACCGAGCTCTGTACTTACGCCGCAGATGCGTGATGAGATGGGCAAGGCTGCTGTTAATGCTGCCAAAGCTTGTAATTATAGTGGAGCAGGAACTATCGAATTTTTGCTTGATGAGAAATTGAATTTCTACTTTTTAGAAATGAATACAAGATTACAAGTGGAGCATCCTGTAACAGAAATGATCACAGGAATTGACTTGGTAAAAGAACAAATAAATGTAGCTCGCGGACATAAACTTTCTTTCACCCAAGAAGATTTAAATATTACAGGACATAGTATAGAACTAAGAATTTGTGCGGAAGATCCTGCCAATAATTTTTTACCTGATATTGGTAAACTAATAACTTACAAAATCCCTCAAGGATATGGTGTCCGCGTTGATGATGCCTACCAGCAAGGGATGGAAATTCCTATACAATATGACCCCATGATTGCCAAACTAATTGTATATGCAGCCACCCGTGAGGAAGCGATGGAAAAGATGATACAAGCAGTGGATGATTATCATATAAGTGGAATTGAAACTACACTTTCATTTGGAAAATTTGTGATGCGTCACGAAGCTTTTAGAAGTGGTAATTTTGATACGAAGTTTATTGACAACTATTTCAAACCTGAAATGCTTAATGAAGCATTGGAAGAAGATGAAGAGCTTGTTGCAGCAATAGCTGCTGATGCTTTTTGGAATGTGGCTTCTCCCGAATTAGATTCGGGACCGCTCAGCCAGCATAATACCAATAAGTCGTTTTCTCCTTGGCGGTTGAATAGGGCTGGGAAGCGGTAGAAAGAAAGTCCGTCATTGCGATGAGGCTTCCGACGAAGCAAACTCGGGAGAAACTTGCTTCTACTGAGTTTGCTTCGTCACCCAACCTCACTAGCCAACTCGTCGTTCCTCGCAATGACGAAGTATTATAATAGTTTAATCTGCCCATATTTACTCGGTCTCTCAAAAATACTACAATCCATTGCCGTTGCTTTCGGTCCTTTAAAATGTTTTCTTACTGCTAGATTAAATAGCTGGGCAATACTATCAGCCGTTGCACCTTCGCCACGCATCCTTAAGCGGTAGCGACTATCACTCACTTTGCCGCCATGACATTCTTTAATAAGATTCCATACTTTGTTGGCTTTGTTAGGGAAATGTTTATGTATCCAATCATGAAAAATTGCTTCATTTGGCCCGTTCAATCTTACTATAGTATATTCTGCATTTCTTGCTCCATGATTGGCAGCAGCTTTTAATATTTCGGGTACTTCACTACTATTTAATCCTGGAATAATTGGAGCCGTCATTACCCCACAGGATATATTGTTTTTGCTCAGTACTTCTAAAACTTTTAATCGGTTTAAACTACTGGCAGTGCGGGGTTCCATTAACCTTCGTAAACTTTCATCCAGACTTGTAATACTCACCATTACATGCACCAAATTCAATTCAGCCAATTGTTTTAGTATATCTAAATCGCGAAGTATTAAACTGTTTTTTGTAATCATACCTACTGGGTTTTTATATTCTAAAAATACTTCTAAAAGTTGGCGTGTGATTTTTAATTTCCGTTCGATAGGCTGATAACAATCTGTATTTCCAGATACATTTATTACACTTGGCTTCCACGATTTTTTGTCGAAAAAACTCCGGAGCAAATCAGGGGCATTGTGTTTTACTATAATATTTCGTTCAAAATCTAAACCCGCGTTATAACCCCAGTACTCGTGTGTAGGACGTGCATAGCAATATATACATCCATGTTCGCAACCTTGGTAGGGATTGATAGAATACATCCCATACACATCGGGACTCTCGACATGAGTTACAATTTTTTTCGGATTCTCTGTATATATTTTTGTTTCCCTGCTGCCATCAATTAGTGGCTCGTCTAACCCTTCTATATGTTCGGTTACATAATGGTATTGCTGGTATTTGTTATTGGTATGGAGTTGTGCTCCGCGGCCTCTTATTTTTTCATCCTCTTGCATGGGAGTGCAAATATGGTGAATTGTATTGCTATGTTTTGAAAAAGATTTCCTGTAAGAATAAACAAGATACCATGCCGTCAGCTATTTTTAGCGATTGCGGTGTACAAAAAATATCTCAAAAAATCAATTAGCACACATGGGTAAATGTAATTATTTTTGTGGTTGATGCAGGTAACAAAACATTTACTAATTTTAATTATTGCGACTTCATATATATGCATTACGCATTGCAGTTGTAAAACCCATGCCCACAATTCGATTTCTTTAGCAAGGCAAGATGATACACTGAGTCCTCCTGCATGGATAGCCATGATGGACAGTTCAGGGGTGAACTATTATAAAGCGGTGGAAGCATTTGAGAAATATTGGGAGCACAGAGAAAAACCTACTGAAGATGATGGGGAAGGAAAAGATTTATTTGGAAAAGAGAAAACAAAAGAGGAGAAAGAAAAAGAGGAAAAACGCCCCATACAATATGTCTATGAATACAAACAATTTTTGAACTGGCAACAACGCAATAAAAATTTGGTGAAACAAGACGGCACGGTCATGACTCCCGAAGAAGTTTTAGAACAATGGAAAAAATTACGAAGCGACACACTTACACGATGAAAAAAATATACTTATTTGTATTATATATAATACTTCCATTAATGGGGATTTCTCAGAATTTAGCAAACTTTACACAAGTGGGTCCCGTTAAATTTCCAAACAATCCAAGTGTGCAAACTACTGGTATGGGGCGGGTTTCGCAACTTGTATATCATCCCAAAGACAGTAATATAATATTTGCGGTAACAGCATCGGGTGGCGTTTTTAAATCGTCGAATGAAGGAAATACTTGGAAGCCGATTAGCGATTATATACCACAAACTGCTTGTGCTTCGTTGGCAATTAATCCATTAAATCCGAATGTAATGTACTTAGGTACTGGCGATGCAAACTACAATGGAGGCGGATTGGGCCTATGGAAAACTGTAGACGGTGGAAATAATTGGGTGCAATCAAACTCAGGAATGGGAAATAAATTGGTATCATATATTCGTTTCATACCCAATGATACGAGTACTTTGCTTGCAGCCTGCTCAGATGGAATATATAAAAGTACAAACAGCGGAAGTAGCTGGGCAAAGAAAACTTCGGTAACTGCAAGCTATCGTGATTTGATGTTTAGAGCCAATAGTTTTAAAATAGTATATGCTGCAACCAATACCTATTTTTATCGCTCGTATGATGGTGGAGATACGTGGATACAATCGGATCTGAATAGTAATATAACTTGTGCGGGAATCAAGATTGCCATTTGCCCTAGCGATACTTCAAAACTATATTGTGTGGTGTGGAAAGGCGGTGCAAGTCCGTTTGGGGGCGTATATAAATCTACAAATAATGGTACATCATTTACATTACAAGTTGATACGCCAAATCTTTTGGGATACTCGTCAAATGGCACCAGTCAAGATGGTCAAGGCTCATATAACTTGGGTATTATAGCCGATCCGTCAAATGCAAATACTGTATATGTTGTTGGAATTAATGTGTGGAAATCGACTGACCAAGGTGTGTCGTTTACGATGAAATCGCATTGGGCTTATGGAGTACATGCAGATAAGCACGGTATTACTTTTTCGCCTTTTAATAAAAATAAATTATATATAAACCACGATGGTGGACTCGATAGGAGCCTTGATGGTGGCAACACATGGACAACCTTGGAAGATGGATTGAGTGCATCTGAATTTTATAAAATGGGTAATAGTGTATTATATAATGATTATATAATTGGTGGATTGCAGGACAATGGAATGGATATATCTATTGATAAGAAATTCTCTACAGTTCGCGGCGGTGATTGGACTGGAGACTTTGCTTTCGATGTATTCGACAGCAGCATATTATATGAAAATGGTGGAATCAAAAGAAATATAGTTAGCAATGCAACAGGAAGTATCAATGGCCAAGGAGGTATATATTGCGCGCATCCTAAAGATAGCAATGTGATGTTTGAGGCCACAACAGATTTATATATAACAAAAAATTTAAGAACAAGCCCTTCTACAAACGTCGCCTGGAGTAAGCTTAGCAGTTTTTCTGGATTAACTTCTCCCAGAGCAATGTCATATTCAAAATCTTCTTATGGGACTTTTTACGTGGCTTTTAATCCACAAACAATATATAGAAGTGATAATATAAATGCTGCCTCGCCTACCTTCACAAAAATTACAAGCTTCACATTTAATAGCAACGAACAAGTTAGGGGACTTGAAACCTGCGATTATGATTCCAATATAATATATATGGCCACTAACCAAGCTCGCTTATTCAAATCTAAAGACAAAGGGGCAACTTGGGAAAATATCAGTAAGAATTTACCCAACTCCAATATCATTAAATTTTTACTGAATCAAAAAGCAAAAGATTCGAGCATGTATGTATCCACGGCTTTTGGCGTGTATTACAGGAATAGAAATTTGAAGAATTGGATTAATTTTTCAAAAGGTTTGCCCACTGTTGCTCAAATTTCTGATATGGAGATTATGAGTGATGGAACTTCAAAAAGTCGCTTGCATATTGCCATGTATGGTAGGGGGATTTGGCAAACAGATTTATATAATAATACCAATTTAGCACCATTTGCCGATTATACTATTGAGCCTTCTTCCTCGCAACCTTGCGCCAGCACTATTATATTGGTTGATAATTCTTTGTATTCGCCCACATCACGTCAGTGGCTGATCACGCCTGCATCTGGGTGGAGTTATATTAATGGAACAGATTCTTCTTCATCGCGAGCAGAGATTCAATTCACTTCTTCTGGAATGTATTATATATCTTTAACTGTAAGCAATGCATCTGGCTCAAATACCAAAACTGTTAACTATAATTATTCTAATATTTCTGTATCTGCTCAATGTTCAACTACTACTACTAATTTGGGGGGCTTCACAATTGGAATATATAGATTTGAATTTAATACTATTGATAAATCATCGAGCACAGGGAATACAAGTTATGAAGATTTTTCTTGTAGTAATAATACAATTGTAAAAGCGGGAGGTACTTACAATGCTTGGGTTACAAACGGTAACTCCTACAATGAGAATGCAAAAATTTATATCGACTATAATAATAACGGCGTGTTTACAGATTCATTTGAATTGGTAGGAACTATCTCAACAGGGCAGGGTAGGCGTTCGTGTAGTATTACTTTATTGTCGAATCCAACTGTATATGATAAATTTGTTCGAATGCGTGTGGTGAGCGATTATAATAATGTAATCTCATCGTGCGGCACACTTAGTTATGGACAAAGCGAGGACTATGCTATATATATTGATAAAGCTAAACCTACTGTTGCTATTACTATTCCCAAACCCACAGTGAGCAATGGCTTCGTAGCGGCATTCAAGACCTCAGAAATTGTATATGGATTTGATGTGAATGATGTAGTTGTGAGCAATGCAACTATTGCAAACTTTACACAAATAGATGGATATACTTATTCGGCTAAAATTATTCCTATCAATAATGCACAAGTAAAAGTAAGTATCAATGCCAATGGTTTTACTGACTTGGCAGGGAATTATAATAGTCTAATTTTAGATTCTACCACTTTCTTTTTGGGAATAAAAACTTATACATTTGCAGGGCTGAGTGTGAAAGATACGATTACGCAAAATACTACAGGTGGAAGTATTACAAGCTATTTGCCATATGCAACTATTGTAGATTCATTAATTGCTACATTTACTTTATCTGATTCTTCAAATGCATATATTGGTACAGTAAAGCAAGTGTCAACCACTAATAAGAATAATTTTAATTCTACTTTAACATATATTATAACTTCCATTGATAGTTCGATAACCAAAACATATAATATTACAGTAATCACAAATAAAAATACAGAATGCAATTTACTCACTTATGGTTTTGTAAATCCATCTGTAAGTGGAAGCATTACCCAGATATCAACGGGAGGAACAGTTGATTTGACGGTGCCTTACGGAACTCCGCTCTCAAATATAGTTCCCTATTTTACCCTAAGCGACAGTGCCAACGCTTATATAAGTTCGGTAAATCAAATCAGTAATGTTACTTCCAATAATTTCACTTCGTTGGTAGCATATAAAATTGTTGCCAAAGATACCAATTATCATAAAACATATTATATCAATATCAAATTCGACAAAAACAAGGCTTGCAATTTATTAACTTATGCTATAGCACCTTCAATAACTGGAACTATCACACCCACTGGCAACACAGGCGGGACGGTAAGTGTACGAGTTCCTTTCGGTACATATTTGAATAGTTTGATAGCATTGTTTACTGTAAGCGATAGTGGCACAGTATATATAAATTCTGTAAAGCAACAGACAGGTGTTACGGTCAATAATTTCACTTCGCCCTTATCATACAAAATTGTGGCACAGGACACCAATTATTCCAAAACCTATATTGTGACAGTTTTATCAGATTCAAATTCTGCTTGCGATTTAATTACTTATAATATTATAAGCCCAAATGCAACTGGAATGATAACTGCCAATACAGCGGGAGGGTTAGTAAACATTGCGGTTCCATTCGGTACTAATGTTACAAAATTGATATCGCAATTCACCATAAGTGATAGTGCAAAAGCTTTTGTAAATACAACATTACAACAATCATCCATCACACCAAATGATTATACAGACACACTTCATCTAACCATTAAAGCTCAGAACAATATTAATACAAAAACGTATTTAGTAAAAGTAACAATAAATGCTGGTATATATTTATTGGTGAAGAATGAAAAGATTAAAATATTTCCCAATCCCGCCAGTGAAGAATTGAGCATTACCAACAATCAATTCCAGTTCCAAAACAAGGAGTATAAAATCATCAATATACTCGGCCAAACTATTATAATAGGAAAACTAACAGATATACAAACAACCATCGATATATCTAATTTGGCCAGAGGAGTGTATTACTTTCTAAGCCAGACCGAGGAAGGGTTTAGGAGTGATAGGTTTGTGAAGAATTAGGCATCAAAACTCCACATGCACCCTTGCCCCAATTACCTGTATAGGTCCGTGATTATCTTTATTATATCCCGGGTTTATAATAATCTGGTAATCGGGTGATATAGAAAGTTGGTTATTGAATAAAGATATACAATAATATAATTCTGAAATCATCTCAGGGGCGTAATTCAAATTGCCATCGCCGAGCATAAAACCATAGCCTCCATTTTTTAGATAATTTCTGTGGTCGGGTGAGATGCCGTTTGCTAGTATAGCTATTCCACAATGATCATTTTTTCGGTTCCATTTTTTGCCCAGTGCAACATAGCCCAAGCTTACTGAAGCATCAATCTCCGTGAATGCCCACGTTTCTGTTTTGCCATTATTATATCCTGCCCGCATAAACATTCCATTCCAATTATTAAAATCTATTTCCATATTAATTGCATAACCATATTTTATATGATAAGCATCGTTCGTTAATTTCCTCAGCGGACCTGTGGGTTGCCCTGGCTTGTATAATATGCCTGCCGATTCATTATATATACCCGCCAATGAACGATTTATAAATGCAAGTCCCCGAATAGTTATATCTTTTTTGAACAGTTTGAATTTGCGTTCCACCTCACCTGTATAACACATTGCATTTTTTATATGATAGTCATAGTTAGGGCCATTGGCAGTATTTGGTGGCAGTGACCAAGCTAATCTATATGATACATTTTTGGGTGTGTTCTTATATTCAATCATTGCACCAATTGTATATCCGCGGGTGTTGGCAGGATAGTCCCATGCACCATTGCTCATTAGTGCCCAGTTGAGAAAGTGTGTGCGTGCATCGTGACTATAACTATTAAAATCAAAAAAATCGGCCATCGAAAATTTGCCTGCAACAAGTCTTATATACTTTAAAGGTTTACTACCTTTCACTTGGTTTTGTGCATCATCCAAATCTTCTCTCTCTTTTTTCAACGGAAAGTAATGACTAATATATGCACGAGCTATATAAAAAGCCGGCTCAGGATTTCCTACTCTGAAAGATTCTCCGTTGCAGAAACCTGCAATGCCTAAAGCTTTGTTTAATCCCTTGCCTCCCGCAACTTCTGGATTGAAATATATACCAGTATTCTTCCCCCATCGCCATCCCAAATATCCGGTTGCTGTAATAGTAGTTGCCTGGTCAGTAGTTGTGCCGAAAGTATTGGCAGTAGCGTAACTCAAAGGTTTCTTAGCTTTGAAATTATATTGTGGAACGAAGGTAGTTTGATAATGAAAATTGAAATCATCTTTGTTAAACTGTGCAGATGAAATTTTACATAGTATTATACAAATTACTAATAGTAAGAGTTCTTTTTTTGTTCTCATATTTTGCAATATAAAGGGGAAAATTATTTAATAAAGGAACGTTTTTTTTATCTCAAGATTGATTATATATCATAGTGATGACATATAATTAATCTTCCAAATTCAACCTGTGAAATAATCTGTGTGCAAGAGGTGCTAATATTAATCCCACATTTGATATAAATACAATCCCGCTGAACAAAGCGTAGAAAGAAGAAAAATATTTTCCTATATCTGAAGTTATATTTACCACAGGGCCCATGCCAGCTAAAATCATGGAAGCATTGTGAAGGGAATCAATCCAAGATATATTATCAGTGAAGTGATAGCCTAATATTCCAATCATCAAGCATACGAAAATAAGCGCGAAGGAAAAGGTGACGGCTTTAAATATTCGGTTATAAAACTTCTTTTTTGAAGCAAGTGGTTGTGATTTATGTTCAAACATTTTTTTATTATTTTCACCACAATAATACTTGATAATGCTATATAAAAATTGTCAACATTTTTTTCTGACATAAAAAATGTAATTTTCTTGCATATATTCTGGTTTATCTCAACATCTTGATTGCCATTCTTAGGTATAGCGCTTCACAACGATGTCCGACTCGTTCTAAGTCGCAGGTTTATAGTATTGTTTGGATTATAAACCTGCGACCCCATCGGGGGTCAAACAATCGGCAAAAAAAAATCTGCCTAATATTGGTATTTACACCCGAAATTTGCCGAAATAAGCGATGAAAAATATTTTTATCAAACAAGGTTGGAAGTGGATTGCTGTGGCATTGGTGATGTACAGTGTCATTTATGGATTTTACGTTCCACTGTCGGAGGAAGCCAAAACCAGTGTGCTTGACGAAACCATGCGTAACCTGTTTTTCCACGTGCCCATGTGGTTTGCCATGATGTTTCTGCAAGGATTTTCAGTGTGGCATAGCATTCAATACCTAAGAAAAGAAAATATAGAAAGTGACCGCAAAGCTTTCGAGGCAATCAATGTGGCTCTTCTATTGGGCGTGTTGGGTATGCTCACAGGTATGCTATGGGCACAATATACTTGGGGCGATTTTTGGCCCGAACAAGATAGCAAACTGAAAGGCGTTGCCGTGGGCATGTTATTATATGCCGCCTATATTATATTACGTAATGGCATTGAAGACCCCATGAAAAAAGCCCGTATATCTGCTGTATATAATATATTTGCTTTCCCGCTTTTTCTCGTTTTAATCAAATTAATCCCTGACCAAATAGATTCACTGCACCCTGGCAATAAAGGAAATCCTGCATTTAGTCAGTATGGACAAACGAATACGATGCGTTTGGTGTTTTACCCCGCAGTGATTGGTTGGATGGGCATCGCACTGTGGATGACCCAGATGAAATACAGAATGTCTAAAATTAAATCGCAATTGAAATGAACAAACTCTTTCTGATTATTATTATATATATTATTCAAACAACAAATGTTATGGCACAAAATAATTTTATGGATGATACCTTCCGCAGCTCAGGCAAAATAAATGTAGTAGTAGCTGTGTTATCTATGATCTTCGCAGGAATTGCCTTCTTTTTGTTCAGACAAGAAAGGCGTATCAGCAAATTGGAAAAAGAATTAGAAAATCAAAAGAAAAGTTAAGCATGAAAACCAGTCGAATTGTATTATTGGTGTTTATGGCTGCCGCTTTAGGCATCATACTTTTTTTATTCAACAAAAATTCTGAATATGTAAGCTTCAATGAAGCGGCGGCATCAGGCAATGAGGTTCATATAGTGGGCGTATTGGATAAAACAAAACCCATGGAGTATGACCCCGCAAAACCAAACCATTTTTCATTTTACTTAACAGATACTTTGCAAGAAACAAAACAAGTAATATATGATAATCCCAAGCCTCCGGATTTTGACCGCAGCGATAAGATTGTAGTATCAGGTAAAATGGATGGAGACCATTTTCATGCAGATAAAATTTTACTTAAATGCCCATCGAAGTATAATACTGACAAAGAAAAAAAAACTGAGAAATAAACCTTTCCACTAACTAAAAATTAGTGCAGATATTAAATAAATATATAATAAAACTAAGAAATCCCTAGTGCGAAAGCACCCCACTCCACCGGAGTGGGGCAGGGGTGAGGCTCATGGAAGAAAACTACTTTAAGAACGAACATCTGCTCATTGGTAACCTCGGTCATTTGGCCGTGGCAATCACTTTTGGAGTATCACTACTTGCACTCATTAGTTTCATTTTTGCATCGAAAGATGGTGACCAAAAAATCAAGTGGTTTAAAATAGGACGTTGGGCATTTTGGATACACGGAATTGCAGTTGCAGGAATTGTAGCTTGCCTCTTCTTTATCATTAAAAGTCACTATTTCGAATACCACTACGCTTGGCGACATAGCAGCCTCGATTTGCCTGGCGAGTATATGATATCTTGTTTCTGGGAAGGGCAGGAGGGAAGCTTTTTATTATGGCTTTTCTGGCAAATGGTTCTTGGTGTTTTTGTACTTTTTAAAGTGAATAAATGGACGAGCCCTGTGATGGTTTTTATCGCTTTATCGCAGATAGTATTATCATCCATGTTGCTCGGAGTCAATTTTGATTGGTTCCATTTCGGTAGCAGCCCTTTCGAGCTTTTGCGTGATCATGATACTTCATGGATAGATCCAAACCTGCCAGTATATGCAATGCGTGGCCTACAAACTAGCGATTACTTATCGCTGATAAAAGATGGAAACGGGCTCAATCCGCTATTACAAAATTATTGGATGGTAATACATCCGCCCACATTATTTTTAGGATTTGCAAGTACAATTGTTCCCTTTGCATTTGCAATGAGTGCACTGTGGAAACGCAATTATAAAGAATGGATTGTACCCGCACTGCCTTGGACATTATTCTCGGCAGCTATATTGGGAACTGGTGTGGTAATGGGTGCTATGTGGGCTTATGAATCATTAAGTTTTGGAGGTTTTTGGGCTTGGGATCCGGTAGAGAATGCATCACTCGTTCCTTGGCTCACACTAGTTGCAGGGTTGCATGTAATGCTCATTGCCAAGAGTACAGGGCATAGTTTGAAAGAAGCTTTTATATTAATTACTATCACATTTCTTCTGATATTATATTCTACATTTTTAACTCGCAGCGGTATATTACAAAACACATCAGTACATGCATTTACCGATGATGGTTTATCGAATCAGTTGTTTGTATTTATGATGTTGTTTGTTATCATCAATATAGTTTTATTGGTGAGAAGTTGGAAAGAAATACCTTCACTCAAAACCGAGCAGCAGCTTTGGAGTCGTGAGTTTTGGATGTTTATAGGTTCCTTAGTTTTGGTATTGTCTGCTATGCAAATTATATTCACTACCTCACTACCAGTGTGGAATAAAATAGTAACTATGACAGGTCTTGAAAATGTGTTTAATTCCAATGTGGCACCACCCAAAATAGATGTATATAATAGAATACAATTGCCCATTGCGATTTTGGTTGGTATACTCACAGCAGTCACGCAATTCTTTAAATATAAAAATACAGATATAAAAAAGATTCTTCGTTCCCTTTTATTATATATAACAATTAGTATTATATTAACTGTTGCTGGAATATATATATTTAAAACATACAATCCTGAATATGTAACTATGCTATTCACATCCATATTTGCGATAGTAGGCAATATAGGATATATCACGCAAGTGCTCAAAGGGAAGTTTTCAATATCTGGCGCCAGTGTTGGGCATATAGGTTTTGGTTTGATGTTGGTAGGGATACTAGTTTCCACCACAGGTAAAAAAGTGCTAACATCAAATAATTTCCCGATGCCTGATGGAAAAATCGACTCTACACAGGCAGAGAATATGCTATTGAGAAAGGATATACCTGTGCAAATAGGAGAATATTCTGCAACTTATCGTGGCGATAGTAATATAGGAGTGAATCATTATTTGGCTGTGGAATATGAAAAAATAGATACCGCAACTAATAAAGTTGTTGAGCAATTTACTTTGCATCCCAATGTGCAAGTAAATCCTAAAATGGGTATGGTTGCCAATCCTGATACAAGGCATTATATAACAAATGATATATATACCCATGTTACTTCATTTAGCGGGCTTGACCCACAAGAAAACGAGGAGGAATGGGTAAATGCAGATACTGTTAATATAACAGTGGGGCAACAAATTATGTTGGCAAATAATAATCAGCTAACACTTTTAGAAATTAAGCCTCTTCAGAAATTAAAATTTGATTATGAGCTGCACTTTACACTTAAGAGTCTAAAACATGAAGAAGCACTAACTATGCAGTTCAACTTAGCGGGAGATAAATGGGTAAATGCTGCAATAGATAAAGACTCACTTACACGATTGGATTTACTGGATATTAAACCAATTACTGATGGTAATAAAAAGAACTTAAAAGTAACCTTAATTTCGTCATTCAAGAATACCATGAGCGATTATATTGTATTAAAAGCACTTCGTTTCCCTTATGTAAATTTATTGTGGGCAGGAACTGTAATAATGGTAATAGGATTCTTTATAGCTTTCTTCAAACGCAGGAGGGATGCGAGGAGACTTGGACTGGGGAATTAATTATGAATGATTAATTGTATTTGTTAATGGGCTGCCGCCTGCCTTATTATAATATAGTCGTCAATAATATAGACCGCAAGCAGCAAAAAATACTTGATACTTTATACTTTTGTGTTTATACTAGTTAGCGGAAGCAGCTACAAATACTTGATTCTGCCTTACCTTCTCTTATTCCCAAATCTCCTACTCGGAGCGGGCTTATTTCCTTGTCCTTTTGCAGGCTTAGCAGTCGCAGCTTTATGTTCTGCAATTGCTTCATCGGTTAATGGGAACGGATGTTCAGTAACTAATGGAATTTGTTTTCCGATTAGTTTTTGTATATCTTTTAAATAATCAAGTTCGGTTTCATCACAAAATGAAAATGCAATTCCACTTGCCTTTGCTCTGCCTGTGCGACCAATACGATGCACATAACTTTCGGGCACATTTGGCAACTCAAAATTAATTACATGCGATAGATCGTCTATATCAATTCCACGTGCTGCTATATCGGTTGCAACAAGCACACGTGTAGTCTGATTCTTAAAATTAGTCAATGCACGTTGTCTTGCATTTTGCGATTTATCTCCATGTATAGCTTCGGCCTTAATGCCAGCTTTTACTAGGTCTTTCGCTACTCTATCAGCTCCATGTTTGGTTCTGGTAAAAACTAAAACTGTTTTAATAGGTTCGGTTTTTAATAGATGTATTAATAGCTTTCTCTTGTCAGCTTTGTTAACCATATATATATATTGTTGTATGGTATCTGCTGTTGTCGATTCGGGAGTTACTTCTACTTTTACGGGTTCATGTAATATAGTTTTTGCCAATATTACAATCTCCGGTGGCATAGTGGCAGAGAAAAATAACGATTGTCTTTTAACTGGAAGTTTTGCAATTACTTTTTTTACATCATGTATAAAACCCATGTCCAGCATGCGGTCTGCTTCGTCTAATACAAATATTTTAAGATGTTGTAAATGTACAAATCCTTGATTCATTAGGTCAAGTAATCGGCCAGGTGTGGCAATCAATACATCGGGTTTATTGCGTAATCCAGTGGTTTGTGGATTCTGTGGAACGCCGCCAAATATAACCAAATGTTTCAAGCCAGTATGTTTTCCATAGGCTTCAAAACTTTCGTCAATTTGTATAGCAAGTTCGCGGGTAGGAGTAAGTATTAATGCACTAATGTGCCCTGTTCTGTTTCCTTTGGTGTGTTCGCCATGTAATATTTGTAGCATGGGGATAGCAAATGCAGCAGTTTTTCCAGTACCTGTTTGTGCACAACCAAGAAGGTCTTTGCGGTCAAGTATAATAGGAATGGATTGTTGCTGAATGGGTGTTGGTGTGGTGTAACCTTCTGTCTTAAGAGCTCTCAAAATAGGCTCTATCAGGTTCAAATTTTCAAATGACATGTATTCTTTCTAATTGTTCTATAATAATTTATTGCTGCAAAGATAGGTGATTTTTAGGAGATTATAATATTATTAATAGATGTGCAGCATTTGAACCATTAAGGAATTAAGATACATTAAGAAAAAACCTTAATATCCTTAACTTCTTAATGGTTGAAAAAATCAGGCGTTAGCATGCTTCGACTTCGCTCAGCATAGCAACCTCAGGCGTCAGCAAAAATCGTAAATCGTAAATCGTAAATCAATTCCCGATTCCCTTTTTATATACTTCCAAACATCGCTTCCTCGCAAAATCATGCTCTACAATAGGCTTCGGATATTCATCAGATAAATATTCAGGCACCCACTTTTTAATATATATATTATCTTTATCGAATTTTTCTGTTTGCAAATAGGGATTAAATATTCTGAAATATGGAGCAGCATCAGTACCGCAACCCGCGGCCCATTGCCAGCCTCCATTGTTTGAGGCAAGTTCATAATCCAATAATTTCTGAGCAAAGTACCATTCACCCCATCGCCAGTCTATTAATAAATGTTTGGTGAGAAAGGATGCAGTTATCATACGTACTCTGTTATGCATATAGCCTATTGCATTGAGTTCTCGCATACCTGCATCTACAATCGGGTAGCCCGTTTGCCCCTTGCACCAGCGAGCGAATTGTTCTTCATTATTAATCCATTTTATATTGTTATACTTTTCTCTAAAACTATTTTTCACCACATGCGGAAAATGATATAGTATTTGCATATAAAATTCACGCCATATCAATTCATTTAGAAATGTTTCTGAAAGTGTTAAAGCCTTCGCCACTTTTTCGCGGATAGAAATAGTACCAAAACGCAAATGAATTCCCAATCGGGAAGTGCCTAAAATGCTTGGGATGTCACGGGTATCAGCATAGTTTTTTATTAATCCAGAGGTAACACTTTTGGGTGGAACTATCATATCAGTTTTCTCAAATCCGATTTCTGATAAAATTATATTTTTTAGTGGCGTTATATGATAATAGTTGGTATCATATTTTTCATTCGGATAAGATATTGTATAAAAATTGGAATGCTGAGCGAAGTCGAAGCATGCTTTCCATTTTTTGCTGTAAGGTGTAAAAACGGTATAAGGTGTTCCATCGTCTTTTACTACCTCGTCTTTCTCAAATATTACTTGGTCTTTATAGGTATGGAAAGCAATGTTTTTCGTTTTCAGCAATGTTTCAATACTTTTTTCACGCTCAATAGCAGCAGGTTCATAATCGTGGTTGGTAAATACTTTAGCTATATCATATTCATCCGTAATTTCTTTCCATGCTCCTTCAGCAGTATTATATTTAATTAGCAATGATGAACCTTTCTCTTCTAATTCTTTTTTTAATTGTATAATAGTTTGATGAATGAAATCTACACGTTTATCATATTTGTTTTCTAATTTGTCTAATATGGTTTTGTCGAAAATAAATACACATAATACAGGCTTGCTACTTTTTAATGCATGGTAAAGTGCTGCATTGTCTTGCAATCTTAAATCTCTTCTGAACCAATGGATGTTTATTTTTTGCATCATGATACAAACAATGGTTTCGTCATTTAGTTTTGTACCTAGTTCAAATGTTAAAAAAAATAAGACCAGAATACTTGTTAGTGGCTTTCATCACCTTGGTGGGAGCGGTTCTACGATTATGGGATGTCGCCAATATTCCTTTAATGAACGACGAACTCAGTGCCATCTTCCGTACACATTATAGCAGCCTGGGCGAACTATTAGACAAAGGGATCAAACCCGATGGGCACCCAGCCTTGGTGCAATTATTTTTGTATTATTGGATTCAGATAGGTGGAGAAAATACGGTGTGGATTAAATTACCGTTTTTATTGATGGGTATTGCTTGCATCCCACTAACATATATGGCGTGCAAAAAATGGTTCAATAGCACCTCAGCAATTGTATGTACTGTTTATATAGCCAGTTTGCAATATACTATTTTCTATTCTCAATTAGCCAGACCCTATATCTGCGGTTTGTTTTTCACTTTAATATTTATAATATACTGGACTCAGATTGTAAAAGAAAATAAATATCAATGGAAAACAATTGTATTATATATATTGTTTGGAATTTTAACAGCCACTACCCATTATTTTAGTTTGCTTACTATTGCTATATTGGGTTTGATGGGTTTATATTGGGTAAACAAAGAGTCGAGAATAAAATATATTATATGGAATTTGGTTTTAATAGCCTTGTATTTGCCCAATATCAATATCTTCCTACAGCAGCTCAACACAGGCGGTGTGGGCGGTTGGCTGTCAGAACCATCAGCTACCTTTATTATTAATTATTTTGATTATTCTTTCAATTTTTCATGGTGGATTAAATCGTCGGTTATTATACTATTTTTATGCGGATTGAAAAGTTTTTTTGACAATACACTCGTCTTATTTTCCTTTATTGTGTTTGCACTGGTATTTCTAACGGGTTATATATATTCGGTTGTAATTAATCCTGTTCTACAGTACAGTGTATTGATTTTTGCCTTCCCATTTGTATTGTTCTTTTTATTTGGGAACATCCCTGCTATCAAACCAAGACAATTGTTAACACTGGTGTTCTGCATTCTTTGTATCAATGTATTTTCTTTGATTAAAGAACGACAGTATTATAGTTATTTCTACAAATCACCGCATCAGGAAATATTAACAGAGGCAAATACTTATTATAATAGTGAAACAAAAAAGCCGATGGTTTTATTATTCACAAATTCTAAGTTCAATCAATATTTTAGCGAAAAGTATAAGTATAATTTCAACTATATTGATTTGAATGAACATGGAGATTCATTCATGAAATTTATGCACGATACACTGACAGCATTCAAAGGAGACAAATTGGTTTATGGCACTTTAAGTAGCGAAAACCCAATGTGGTTGCCATACTTACAACAATACTTCCCTTATATTGAAGTAAAGAAAGATTATTTTATCGGGAACTACTATATACTTTCAAAAAACAAATCTAACAATACAATTGAGGAGCTAATTCTGGATTCTGTTATATCGCCAGAGCCAATTAATATAGATTCATATAATGAATGGACAGCAGCTTACGAATTTAATCTGAATAAAATCTTAATGCACCCCAATAATATTATAGACATCATACATGAATTGGAAGCAGACTCCCCAATATCAAAGGCTTCCATCGTTTCCCTACTAATGAATGATACAACAGTAAAACAATGGCGAGAACAAAACATCAGCGTTTTTCAATTAGGTCAAAATCATTTCACAGCGTGCCATAGTTTGAATATGGCCGACTGTAAACAACTCGGAGACAACCTCAAACTAAAATTCTTCCTCTGGAATAAAGGTCTCCAGAATCTTCGCATCAAACAAATCAGATTGCGAGTACGAAAAGGAAATCCATTATTATATGGCTTTTATGAAAAACTTTAATGCCCTATATTTGCCATCTAATATACTCCCAAAATCACGCGTAAGCCACTAACGACCAAGGACTACAAATCAGGCGTAAGCCCATTAACCATTAACCATTAAAAATACATGCTCGATAAAAATCAGATAGCCAAACGCATAGCCCGAGAATTCAAAGATGGGTATTATGTAAATTTGGGCATTGGCATCCCAACATTGGTGGCCAACTATATTCCTCAAGGCATTAACGTAGTGCTGCAAAGTGAAAACGGAATGCTTGGTATGGGCCCATTCCCTTTTGAAGGAGATGAAGATCCAGACTTGATTAATGCAGGTAAACAAACTATTACAACAATCCCAGGTTCTTCGTTTTTCGATTCAGTTACCAGCTTTGCCATGATACGCGGCGGACATGTGCACCTCACCGTATTGGGTGCTATGGAAGTGAGTGATAAAGGCGATATTGCTAATTGGAAAATTCCAGGCAAAATGGTGAAAGGTATGGGCGGTGCGATGGATTTAGTTGCATCGGCAGAGAATATTATAGTTGCGATGCAGCATGTAAATAAAGCGGGCGAAAGTAAACTATTACCCAAATGCGATTTGCCAATAACCGGAGTTGCTTGTGTGAAAAAAGTAGTGACTGAATTGGGCATGTTCGAAATTACGCCCGAAGGTTTTAAATTGGTTGAAATTGCACCCGATGTAACAGTGGAAGAAGTGAAAGCCAAAACTCTAGGACGTTTGGTAATTGCAGACAATCTGCAAACAATGGTCATCTAATCATTATAATAGTATATATATTTGAACTCAGGTAAAAAAATAGTTTTTACCGTCATCAATGACCTCAGCTACGACCAACGTATGCACAGGATATGCGGAACACTTTCATTGCATGGTTATCATATATTATTGGTTGGGCGATTGCTTAATGTAAGCAAGTCTCTTGATACCAAATCCTATCAGCAAAAACGTATCAAATGTATATTTAATAAAGGCATGCTTTTTTATGCCGAGTATAATATCAGACTTTTATTTTTTTTACTGTTCAATAAGTTTGATATATATTATGCCGTTGATGCTGATACAATCTTGCCGCAAGCATTGGTATCAATGATTAAAGGCAAGAAACTAGTATATGATGCCCATGAATATTTTACGGAAGTACCCGAAGTTACAAACAGAAAATTTGTAAAAAATATATGGAAATCGATAGAAAAATTTGCTGTAAAAAAAGCAGTATTGTGTTATACTGTTGCACCTGAATTGGCCAAGGTATTGTCGGCAAATTTGAATAAAAAATTTGAAGTAATTAGAAGTGTGCCTCTGCAGAAAAATATTGTTATCGACGATAAGTATATAACCCAAAAGTATGATAGAAAAATTATTATATACCAAGGTGCATTGAACCGCGGACGTGGCCTGCAGCAATTGATACACGCCATGCAACATATAGATGCAACGCTCTGGATAGTGGGTACTGGCGATTTGGAAAATGAATTAAAATCTTTGGTTGATAATATGCATTTGCAAGATAAAATAATTTTTAAAGGACTATATAAACCCGATGAAATGGGAAAATTAACCGAAGAAGCAACATTAGGATATAATGTTTTGGAAAATGATGGCCTGAGCTATTACTACTCCCTCAGCAATAAATTTTTCGACTATATACAATATGGTACGCCTTCCATATCAAGCAACTTCCCCGAGTATGTCCATATATTGAAACAATACCCTGTGGGAGTTACTTCTAACATTGACCCAGCTGAATTGTCGAAAAAAATAAATCTTTTGTTGTGCGATGCAACCCTTTATCATAAAATGGTCTCTAATTGTATGGAAGCTCGTAAAGAATTAAATTGGGAAAACGAATCAAAAAAACTGATACAATTGTTTGATGAAATCAAGTAAGCATTTAAATGTTATATCGTTCGATATCCCATGGCCAGCAAGCTATGGCGGGGTGATAGATGTTTATTATAAACTGAAAGCACTAAAAGAATCGGGAGTCAAAGTCATTTTGCATTGCTACGAATATGGCCGTGAGTGTGCAGATGAGTTGAACAAAATTTGTGATGAAGTACATTATTATAAACGCAATATATATAAGAATCCTTTCTACGGGAA
Source organism: Bacteroidota bacterium (assembly GCA_947477885.1). Classification (GTDB taxonomy): domain Bacteria; phylum Bacteroidota; class Bacteroidia; order UKL13-3; family UKL13-3; genus CANJUD01. Next base: position 28,389 of record CANJUD010000002.1, on the reverse strand, counting down.
ATTACCTTATATCATCAATACCCGCAATACCAAAGAGCTGATTGATAATCTGCAAAAGAACAATTATCCCATATTATTTGAAGGATTACACACTTGCTATTATTTAAAGGATGCAAGACTAAAAGACCGAATAAAAATTGTTCGCACACATAATATAGAGCACGATTATTATAAGAGTCTGGAATTAGTAGAAACTAACTATTTCAAAAAGTATTTCTTTAAAGTCGAAGCTGAAAAGCTGAAAAAATTTCAACAGAATTTGTCACACGCTGCCCATATTGCTGCGATATCTCCGTCTGATGTAACTTATCTCTCCAAACGTTTCAAAAATGTATTTCACCTCCCACCTTTTCACGAAAATGAACATATAAACAATTGTTCTGAACGCGGAGATTTTATATTGTATCATGGCAACTTGGGTGTAGGAGAAAATGACGAAGCCGCAAAATATTTGGTACGAGAAGTATTTAACCAAATAGACAAACCTATTATAATAGCGGGAAATAATCCTTCAAAACAATTGCTATATATGGCAGCGTCTTGTAACAATATCAAACTTATTACAGATTATAATACCGAACAAATTATCGATCTCATCAAACAAGCCCATATCAATGTTCTTCCTACATTTCAAGCAACAGGAATAAAATTAAAATTGATAAATGCATTGTATAATAGCAGATTCTGCATAGTCAATACTCCCATGGTTAAAAACACAGGACTTGAACCGCTATGTTATATAGAAAATACCCAACAAGCTACGATAAAACGAATTACAGAACTCTGGGATAAAAAATGGACTAGTGAAGATTCAAAACTAAGAGAAACTATATTAAGTGCTCAGTTCTCGAATCAGGAGAACATAAAGAAGTTGATTGCGGTTATATAACAGAATCGTCATTGCGAGGAACAAAGCAATCTCAGGATAAACGTGCTTCTCCTGAGATTGCTTCGTCGCTCTTTACTCGGGCTTGCACACTGCTCCTCGCAATGACGCTCATTGCCACCCTGAGCGGAGTTGAAGGGCACTACTTCATCAAACTATCCACCACCATCCGCGTAAACCTATCGGCCCCTTTCTCATTCAAGTGCAATGCGTCTCTATAGCAAGTTGAATCGCTGATACTGCCAGAGAAATCATGGTATTCAGGCAAGTTGACTTTAAAGAATGTCTTATATCCATCGTCATTTACTTTCAAATAGGGCGAAGTAAAAAACACCAAATGTATATCATGCTTCTTGCAAAAATCTATAATTCTATCAATACAAATATTGTGATTAATTTTTATCCGTGTATCAATCGGTTTTGTATTTAATAAAGTTTCTTTATAAGGTCTGAATTTTAGAGCCTTCTCAATATTGTTATCAGCAAAATTCGCCAGCACAGCACGGTAGCCAATCTTGGTGCTATTGATGGCATAACGATAATATGGAATATTTCTTTTATAACTTATATATTTATCGTAAGGACTAAACAAATTATATACTTCAGTATCATGCACAAAAGGCAATTCATATACAGAAGCCAAACTATCTGGATATTCTTGGTTCCATTTATCACCAATTTCTATATAAATAGTTTTTGCAGAATTATTGTTTGCTATAAATGTCTCTAAATATAATAGTACTTCACTAGGTCCTGCCGCACTTAAGCCCAGGTTCAAGCCTTTCAGTCCAGTTTGTTTATTAATAAGTTCATGGTTAATATGTCTTTTTACCCTGCTCGAACCAAGAAATATATAATCAAATTTCTCATGTTTCATCCCTCTGATAATTTGATAAACCGAGCGTGATTTATTTTCAGTATATGATTTGGTATATATATAATCAAACGAAAATGCCAATACCAAAAGTATCAGAATCCATTTTGCGATATATATAATAAATGCTCTCATTAAAACTGAAAATAGATGAATGCTTTATAATCGGAGAAAATGCCAAAAATAAGTATCAGCCCTAGAATGACAATAGATTTCCATTCTGCATATTTGCCTTGAAGTGGATGTTCTTTTGTGCGATTGGTCCACTCGAAAAATAAAAGTAATACCACAAATAAAAATCCTTCCATTGCAAATCTTTCAATACTATCGAAAAAATAACTGAAGAATTTTGTATCGAAGTGCAATAATTTGGAAGGTAAATTTAAAGCCAAATGTGTACTCTCAGTTCTGAATATTCCAACAGAAAAAGTAAACAGTATCAGAGTAAATAACATCGCTGGAAGATCTCTATATGTTTTTGGTTGCAAACTTTTCTCTTTGTTCCTATTTTTGAAAAGTAAAGTCACTGGTGCTATGTATAATACGTTCAATAATCCCCACCATATATAATTCCATTTAGGCCCGTGCCACAGGCCACTCAGAGCAAATACTATAGAGAGATTGAAAATATATTTCCATTTCCCTTTTTGTGAACCACCCAATGGGAAATATATATAATCACGAAACCACGTTGATAAGGAGATATGCCACTTATGCCAGAACTCAGCCATATTATTGGAGAAGAAAGGTAAACTAAAATTCTTCATCAAGCCAATACCGAACATTTTTGCAATACCAATCGCCATATCACTGTACCCACTAAAATCAGCATATACTTGTATGGCAAAATATAGAGATCCGAGCCACATCATACTACCGGGCATTTGGTTTTGGTGCGAAAATATTTCATCAACAAACATGGCCAATGTATCAGCCACCACAACTTTTTTAAACAAGCCCCAAAGCATTTGTCTGAAACCATCTTTGGCATTTGCCAAATCGAATATTTTGGGTTTCATAAACTGTGGTAAAAGCTGTGTAGCCCTAGCTATTGGCCCAGCCACAAGTTGCGGGAAGAAAGTAATAAACGCACCAAAAGCGATATAATCTTTGGTATGATTTAATTTTCTTCTATATATATCAATAGTATAACTAAGCGAATGAAAAGTATAAAACGAAATCCCGATGGGCAATATCATTTGCCAATACGTAAAACTAATTTTAATATCAAATAAAGCCCATAAATCAGCCCACGATTGGAGGAAGAAATTATAATACTTAAATATACACAATACTCCAATATTACTGATGATACTAAATATCAAAAGCCATTTTCGTTTTTTTTCGTTTTCAGTTTTATCAATCCACCACCCCAGTGCAAAATCGTTGGTCATGGTAAAAATGAGCAGACTAAGAAAACGCCAATCCCACCAGCCATAAAAAAATAAACTGGTAGCAAAAATCCAAAGGTTCTGCCAACGCAATTGCTTGCTCAGTGCCCAGTATATACCGAACACTATAGGCAGGAAAAGCATAAACACCAAGGAGTTGAACAACATGCTGGGCAAAGGTAGGGGCTAAACGAGGCTTACCAAAACGTGTTATACGCACAAGGCCCGACCGAAGCCGAGCCCTATACGCTATGAAAACAAACTTAAACCTTTGCCCTCTTTCGAAGGCGGTGCAAACATAAGGGAATTTATTAATTGGTTGTATCCAAAATATTATTTTTTTACAAATGGACGAAAATTATTTTTTGTTATAGCTGGTCATGGCCTGCGACAATCCTGCAAAAATATAGCATTGAAGGGCATCTACAGCGGTTTTAATTCCTTCGCTCACAATAGGCTCTTCCTCTTTAAACCACCTGCCCAGCACATATTCTACCTGCATGCCCTTGGGATAATCGTTGCCAATGCCAAAACGCAAACGTGGAAAATCAAGCGTATTTAGTTTCTCTATAATATCTGTAAGTCCATTATGTCCGCCTGGTGTTCCTTGTCCACGCAGGCGAAGTTTGCCCAACGGGATTTGCAAGTCATCAGTCACTACCATTATATTGGAGTTCTCAATTTTCATTTGTTGTTTCCAATACTGAACAGCCTTACCGCTTAGGTTCATATAAGTGGTGGGCTTTATTAAAGTAACGGGTCGGCCTTTCACTTTGGTTTCGCAAACATGAGCATAGCGGCCTTCTTCCCATTTGCCACCCCATTGAATGGCAGCGTATTCAACCACAGCAAAACCAATATTATGACGGGTGCCGGTATATTCATTGCCGATATTACCTAAACCCGCAATCAGATATTTTTCCATTGGTTATGATTCTATATAAAAATTTGCGATGCAAAGTTATTGCTAATTCAAATAAAGCTATGCAGCAATTTTTAATTGATAATTGTATGTTAGTTAATCTCTAATCTCTTAATTTTTAAAAATATAATAACATTATGACTGAAAAACTAACCCTGGTTATTATATTAATGTTTCATTTACTATTTCATCATTTGCTCAACAAGGAGCATCATTTTTTTAAAATTATAAGTACCGTTTTCAAAAATCCAATCAGTATTATAATTCCCTGCCACCGCGTAATTGGAACAGATGGTAAATTGGTAGGTTATTCGGGAGGATTGCTAAACAAAAAAGCATTGCTCCAACTTGAAGGAGCTTTATTGAGTAGAGGGCAAATGAGTTTGTTGTAATACACACTGCCTGTGGTTGTTGTGGTGAGCGGAGTTGAACCATCACCAACCACAACGTAGCACAAAAAAAACCATCCAATTGTTTGAGTGGTTTGCAACATAGTACCATGCCTGTGGTTTGGCGTTGTCGCCAACCACAACCGGAGTACTAAAGTTTAATGCCTGTGGTTGGTGTTTTCACCAACCACAATGGAGTACTAAAGTTTCTTCTTCTCCACAGGTGGCTTTTTCTCAACGTGTTTTTTCACCACTTTCTTTTTCACAGTTTTGTGATGTGTTCCTTTTGGGTGGTGAGGTCTTGGAGTTTTTTGAGCTTGCATTTGCATTGAAGCAAAAACAAATAAAATGGCAAGAGCCAATGTGATTATTTTTTTCATAATGTTTAGGAATAGATTTTTATAAGAACAAAAATAAGGACTTAACTTGTTGGCTAAGTGTCATTTTTTTGCACAATCGGGGATATGGAAAAAGTATAGAAAAATAATTTCCATTTTAACCCAAAAAGTCAATACTTTTGACGTCTAATTTATTGAACACATTATGTCACGAATACTTGTAGTTGACGACGAGAAAGTAATCCGCTCCACACTTAAAGAGATACTGGAATACGAAGGCCACAAAGTGGAAGAGGCCGAAGACGGACAAAAAGCTTTGGATATGGTAAAAGAGAATAGTTATGATGCAATTCTCTGCGATATCAAAATGCCAAAGGTGGATGGCATGGAATTTTTGAGTAAAATGAAAATGCTCGAGGAGGAAGTTCCTATCATTATGATATCCGGCCACGGAAGTATTGAAACTGCTGTGGAAGCTACCAAGCAAGGTGCCTATGCCTTCCTTCAAAAACCACCAGATCTTAATCAATTAGTTGTTACTGTTCGTAATGCTTGCGATAAAAATATTCTGGTAATTGAAACCAAAGTTTTAAAACGTAAAGTTACTAAAACCCGCGAAATAATTGGAGATACTCTGGGTGTTAAAAAAATAAAAGATACAATCGCAAAAGTTGCACCCACAGATGCACGTGTACTTATCACCGGCGAAAATGGAACAGGAAAAGAACTCGTTGCACGCTGGATACACGAACAAAGCAACCGCAGCAACGGACCTATGATAGAAGTAAACTGTGCAGCTATCCCATCAGAATTAATTGAAAGCGAATTGTTCGGACATGAGAAAGGTTCCTTCACATCAGCTTATAAACAGAAGATTGGGAAATTTGAACAAGCTACTGGAGGTACTTTGTTTTTGGATGAGATTGGCGATATGAGTTTGTCTGCTCAAGCAAAAGTATTGAGAGCCTTGCAAGAAAATAAAATTACCAGAGTTGGTGGCGATAAAGATTTCTCAGTAGATGTGAGAGTAGTTGCCGCAACCAATAAAGATTTAATCAAAGAGATTGACATGGGCAATTTTAGAATGGACTTATATCATAGGCTCAGTGTTATATTAATTCATGTTCCCACTTTAAATGAACGTATTGATGATATACCTTTAATATCTGAGAAATTTTTGATTGAGATTTGTGAAGATATAGGCATGAGCAAAAAAAGTTTTACACCGCCAGCTTTGCAAGAACTGAAAAAAATAAAATGGACTGGAAATATCCGTGAACTTAGAAATGTAATTGAAAGACTTGTAATCCTAAGTGGTGCAAAAATTACGGATACCGATGTGCAGATGTATGCCAACCCTGCCCATTCAAAAATTGATGAAAGTAAAAAGCCAACGGTATATGAAATGTTCGATACACTTCAAGATTTTAAAGACTTTGTAGAGAAAAAATTCATCGAAGAAAAACTAAAAAAGAACGGCTGGAACGTAGCCCGCACCGCCCAAGAAATAGATATACAACGTAGTCACTTATATAATAAAATAGATCGGTACAGACTTAGTCGTGCTGATTTAGATTAAGTAGTCAGTAAACAGTAGTCAGTAATCAGTGCTGACGCCGAATGGCACTGACTACTGTTTACTGACTACTGATTACTGACTACTGACTACTGATTACTGACTACTGATTACTGTTTACTAAAATACTAAATAATAATTACAAAACATAAAATAATCCCATGACCACTTTTGATTTTGAAAAACCTATAATTGAGTTACAAGAACAACTGGAAAAAGCCAAACAAGTCGGCGAAAAGAGCAAGATAGATATGTCTGCTACTTTTAAAGAGCTCGAACAAAAAATAGATAAAGCCAAACGCGATATATATAGTAACCTTAATGGTTGGCAAAAAGTACAAGTGAGCCGTCATCCAGACAGGCCTTATACTTTGGACTATATAGAAAACACCATGACAGGTTTCATAGAGCAGCATGGCGACCGTAATGTGAAAGATGATAAAGCCATAGTTGGTGGTTTTGCACATTTTGAAGGACGCACGGTAATGGTGATTGGCCAACAGAAAGGACGCAATACAAAGATGCGTCAGTTCCGCAATTTCGGAATGCCCAATCCCGAGGGATATAGAAAAGCATTGCGCCTGATGAAGCTTGCCGAGAAATTCAACAAACCTATTATAACATTGATTGATACTCCAGGTGCATCGCCCGGTATTGAAGCCGAAGAACGCGGACAAGGAGAAGCCATTGCACGCAATTTGTTAGAAATGTCTGTATTAAAAGTTCCAGTCATATGTGTTATTATAGGAGAGGGTGCATCTGGTGGTGCACTTGGTATAGGCGTGGGCGATAAAGTATTGATGTTAGAAAACACTTGGTACTCGGTTATTTCGCCTGAATCATGCTCATCCATCTTATGGCGTAGCTGGGATTTCAAAGAGAAAGCGGCCGCCGAATTAAAACTATCTGCAAACGAAATGTTGGGCAATGGTTTAATAGATGGCATTGTTCCCGAACCACTTGGCGGAGCACATAATGATCCTGCACAAATGTATAATACCTTCAAAACCGAAATCAAAAAATATTTGGATGAGTTATCAAAAATCCCATCCGACCGATTGATTACCGAACGCATCGATAAGTTCTCGAAGATGGGGGCTTATGTGGAGGTGTGATAATGTAAAAATATTTTCTTATCTTTGAAATATAATATTTGGATACCATGCTTATAGAAAGAACATCGAATGAAGTAATTATTAGGTTGCCATCTTATGTGGATACCGAAGGATTGCAAAGATTGATAGATTATCTAAGCTACAAAGAGGCCACAGCCAAATCAAAAGCTAAGCAATCAGATTTAGACAAGCTTGCGAAAGAAGTGAAAAAAGGTTGGTGGGCTGAAAACAAAAGTCGTTTTGTGAAGTGAAAATTGTAGTAGACACGAATATTATTTTCAGTGCTCTCTTAAACTCTAATGGTGTTATTGGAGATATCTTATTTAACTCAGATTCTATTCTTGAATTTTATAGCTGCAATTATATGCGTTATGAAATTACCAAACATTGGAAAAAACTCAAGTCTATTTCTAAATTAAAAGAAGATGAAATATTAGAATCTCAATTTAGAATTTACGAAAAGATTAGTTTCATAAATGAAGAGCTAATCCCAGCAAAAATATGGCAACAATCAGAAAAATTAGTAGCAAACATTGATATCGATGATACTGATTTCGTTGCTCTAAGAAAATATTTGAAAGCCCATATATGGACTGGAGACAAAGAACTATATAAAGGTTTGAAAAAGGCGAAGTATAAATCTGTATATAATACAAAGGAATTATTGGAATATAGAAACGATAAAGCTTAGTTATTTTATATTTTATGAAAGCGAAAATTATTATATCATTTCTAAGTTTACTCTTTTCATTTCCTGCATTCTCCCAACATAAAACTACAACTCCCAAAACCAAAAAAGAAATCATTGCTGAAGTTGAAAAACTGACGGATGATTATGTGTTGTTTATTGATTCGATTGTAACTTTTTTACAAGACACCAAAATCAGAGATCCGGAAAGTGGAGGCGGATTCGTTACCCCTATTACTAGAAATGGCAAGTATGTGATACAAGATTATAGTTTTCAGTATGATAAAGGAGCAATAATTCAGTGCAAGACTCAAAATTTGATTAAAGCGTTTTTACATATAGATCCAGATACATTTTCGGATGGATATTATAGGAGGTATATTAAAGACTTTACAAAAGATACACTCATCAACAAATATGGAAACTATTATTGGAAGGATCATCATACCCTGCAAACAATGGAAGAAATATTTGAATACCTTTGGTCGATGAAGTCAAATTGTGAGGGAGTTGAACGGTATTTAATAGAGAAAATAACGGCGGAAGATTGGGAATTTAATAAAGTTGCATTGCTTATTCCAAACAAAAGGTATATTGTAGAAGGTGAGGATTATGTGTTAACTATATATATGCTTGAACACTTTGAGAAGGACACACCTGTTGTTTCAATCAACGGTGAAACGTTGAATTATTATAATGGGAAATGGACATATAGTATGAACTATGTTCTTGGTGAAGGTGATTCTACTCTCGTTTGCACCATAAAAATGAAAAATAAAGAAGGGATATATATAACTGTATCTAAAACAGAAGAATTGCAGGTAATGAAATCTCAATTTCTTGTATCAGCTGACGAAAACTTTAATGTGCTTTATACAGACTATGATAATTATATATATTGTTCTATCGATGGATTTTATAGTAGCGATATGGATATTACTGCTTCTGGTTGTGAACTAAAAAAAGAAAGAAATGGAAAATATATTGTTCGGGTTCCAAAAGGATTCAAAGAAGTGTATATAACAGGCTCTATAAAAGGTAAAATGATGGGAAGGTGGATCTATAGAGTTTTAGAATTACCTCATTTAGTTGGTGTTTTATATACACATACATTTACAAATGGTAAGGGAACGTTAGATAGAAAGGAATTAAATCAAATTGACTCTATTTACGTTAGATGGCCAGACCCATTATACCCGCGTCCTTATAAATACCCGCATACATATTCAGTTTGTAGTTACACTTGTAATATTACTCATCAGGAGAAGAGTAAACAATATCATATCATTGGTGGAGCCATTTCACCAGATTTGAAAAAAGAAATTACAAAATGTTATGTTGGAGATTTAGTAATCTTTACGGATATCAAATCTATTGATGAGAGCGGGCAAATATCAGATAAGGTAGATCCGTTGGTATATACTATTAAATAATTTATCCATTATGTCCTAAATTTGCAATTATCCAAAATGAAAGAACAAAACCCAGAATTAAACGAACCAGCTTCGGCATATAATCGCATCACATTTAGTAGTGTTGAAACACAATGGGATATACAATTGCGTCATTCGTTAAGCTTAAGTCCAGCTGAACGAATGGGCGTAATGAGGCAACTTAATGAAATAGCATTTGGTAAAAAACATGATGATAGCCCTAAATCCAATCGTATAATATTTACAAGTTATGAATCTTTTTTGTGAAGAACATATAGACTATCTTAAAATATTACAGAAGCACCAAATAGAATTTCTTTTAATTGGTGGGGCAGCAGTAAATTTCTATGGATATAGCAGACCAACTGGAGATTTGGATATATGGTTAAGTCCCAACAATGAAAATAAAAGTAAGTTAATTGCAGCTTTAAGAGAAATAAAGATTTTTGAAGATGATATAAGCTTGATACAAAAATCTGATTTTTCTAAGCCAACAGTTTTTCATATTGGAAGTAATCCACCATTTATTATTGATTTTTTAACCAAAATAGTTGGAGTAAATTGGAATGAAGCTTGGCCAATGCGAAAAGAGGCAGAAGTAGATGGCTTAGCCTTATCATTTCTACATATAAATCATTTAAAGGCTAATAAACTTATTGCTGGAAGACCAAGGGATTTAGATGATTTATATAAATTGGCAAGAATAGAAGAGTTGAGACAAAAGGAGGAATAATATTATCTTCCTGCAAGCCTATCTAATAAAATTGCAGTAGCAATCCCCGCATTCAAACTCTCCGCTTTCCCAATCCTCGGTATAGAAACTTTGAGATTGATATATGGAAGCAACTCATCGGAGATTCCTTTTCCTTCGCTGCCAATTAATAAGCATCCATCTTTCGGGAATTTTGCTTCGTTCGCATTTTGCCCATCGAGCACCGCACCTATTATATAAGGTTTGTGTTTGGCGAGATAAGATTTTAAATCAGTATAATATATTGCTGTGCGAAATAGTGAGCCCATGCATGCTTGCACCACTTTGTGTTGGAAACAATCGGCTGTGGTGGGCGAGCATATAATATTCTGCACACCATACCAATCGGCGGTGCGAATAATGGTGCCCAGATTTCCAGGGTCTTGTATTCCATCGAGCATGAGGGTAATGCCGCGGTGAGCGGAGTCGTGGTGAGCGGAGTCGTGGTGAGCGGAGTCGTGGTGAGCGGAGTCGAACCACAGCTGCTCCAACTTATAATCGGGCAGTTCAGCCAAGGCCAAAACTTCCTGTGGTGTCTTATGCTGAGAGATTCTTTCCAAGTCTTTTTCCGAGATGGTGTGCACTTCTTCCACCCTTTGGACCAATTTTTGATTTTCGGCCAGCCACTTAGGCAGTGAGAATAATTTTTTTACCCCTAATTTTGAACCCAAAAGTTCGGACACCGACTTACTGCCCTCAACTACAAACAGCAGTTGTTCCGAACGACCTTTTTTATGGTGCAATTCTTTGATAAACAAAATTTCGTTGCGGGAAAGCATTTTCGTTATAGGCTTTTTATTGGGGCAATATTCGCTGTTTTTGTTCTTATTTCCACCTCTTCTTGCAGGTTGCACAGAATGCTGAAAGAAAACCAAACGCTTTTAGATGCTAATCATGTGAAAGTGAAAGACAATAATTTGGAAGAGGGAATTAAATTGAATATTAAACAAAAGCCTAATCGCAAAATTTTGGGCACTTTTAAGTTTCATTTGTCCATGTACAGGCTTGGTATAAGCTTTAAGCACGACAATAAAATTAGCAGGTGGCTAACCAGCACCGTGGGAGAGCCTCCGGTAATTTATGACTCTACATCAGCTGAGAGTTCGGTTTCTTCTATCAAACAATATTTATTTAACAATGGATATTTCAATGCCAATGTAAGCTATACACACAAAACAATTTTTAAGTACACCTCCGTTATTTACCATGTATTTTTGGGGCAACAGCATATCATAGATACGCTTCGCTATGTTTTCGAAGATTCTGCAATTGCTCCTATATATTGTGAAGGTATCAAAAACTCATTTATCAAAGTAGGGGAACCATTTTCAAATCTTAAGTTTGTAAACGAAAGACTACGTATTGTCAATTTATATAAAAATAATGGGTATTATAATTTTAGCAGCGATTATATAAATTATATAGTAGATGATTCAAGCAACAAACTTAAAGTGACTATATTATTTAAATCGCCTGAAAGTGGAATTCACAAAATATTTACAATTGGCAAAATATTGCTTGAGTGCGATACTGCTGGTACCAAACGCTTGGTGGATTTGGAAAAAACATACGATGGTATTCTATTTAAAAGGAATGGATATGCAATGCTTAAGGATGTGCTAGCCAGAACAATTAATTTTAGACCCGGTGATTTATATAGAATAGATAGTGTGGGTTATACTTATTCGGAATTGGTACAGTTGCAGTTATTCAAATTTATCAATATCAAATTCGATATACCCGATACGAATTATAATATACTGAACTGCACCATTAAAATTATGCCATTGGTAAAGCAAAGTATTATATATGAACCCCAACTTACCATTGCCGACCAATCGAGTACTACAAACGTTATAGGAACTTATAGGAATTACGGTATTGTAAATTCAATAAAATATACTAATAATAATTTGTTAAAACGTGGAGATATCTTCCGACTGCGTTTTCGCAACTCTTCCGAATACCAACTAAGTAAATCGCAAGGTAATAATAATTATTATAGTATAGAAAACAGTTTAAATGCATCGTTCGATTTTCCTGGACTGCGCATATCAAAAGGATTTGCAAAGATTTTAAAACCTAGTAATAGTTTGCTAAACCGCACTAGTTATTCTGCTTCTGTTATTTGGGAAACCAACCGCGATTTCGATAGACGATTATTTGTGTTGAACTGGAGTTATAATTGGCGAAGCAAAAAGAACCCTCTTAAAAATAATACTTTTGTACCCTTTGAAGCAAGTTATATTTTAACGAGTAATTTAAGTACCAAACTTGATACTTATCTAAAAACTCCTCAAGGTCAGTTGGTAAAAAATCTTTTTGGTCAAAACTTAATTACCGCAGTTCGGTATTCTCGATCTTATTCAAATCAAAGTATACATATGGGACGTTCGTGGACCAACAGACGTTGGAATGTAGAAACATCGGGCAATATGGGAAGACTGGTTTTGCCTGTGATGGGGAATCCACCTGTAAATGGGGTATTGAAATTATTGGGGTCTCGCTATTTCTCCTATATAAAAACTGATTTGGATGTGAGACATTATATACAAATTTCCAAAAACAGATTATTGGTGATGCGTTTGAATGGAGGAATTGGAATTCCAACTTTTGGCGAAACTTCACTTCCTTACGAAAAAAGATATTTTAGTGGTGGAGCAATTAGTTTGCGTGGTTGGCAAATTAGAACCCTTGGCCCTGGCACTTTTGATGATACTAGTAATACCATTAATAGGACTGGCGATATGAAACTGGAAGGAAATCTTGAATACCGTTTCCGTGTTTTTAAGTTTGCTGGCAATTCTCTTGAGTCTGCTATTTTTACTGATTTTGGAAATATATGGTTCCTACAATATAATCCCAATTTTATTGGTGCTAATATTATTGGGAAAAGTGGGTTGAAAAATTTCCGAGAAGGTTTTGCCTTAGATGCAGGAATAGGCCTACGTTTCAATTTTAATTTCTTTATAATACGGGTAGATGGGGCCGTGCCCATGCGAAACCCTAGCAAAATAGCTGGCGAAAGATGGGTTTACCATAATTATGCCGATATGAAATCTGTATATAAAGCAACCAATATTAATTTTGGAATTGGATACCCTTTCTAGTAGTTAGTAAACAGTAGTCAGTATTAAGTTCGCACAGCCGTCCGCACTTCTTATCTATTGTCTGCCTGTCATTGTGTCTGGTGACCAACCACTATAAGGTTATCTGTTTTCTGCCGAATGGCACTAACTACTGATTACTAACTACTGATTACTAACTACTGATTACTAACTACTGTTTACTAACTACTGTTTACTAACTACTGTTTACTAACTACTGATTACTAACTACTGATTACTGTCTACTGATTACTGTCTACTGATTACTGTCTACTGATTACTGTCTACTGATTACTGTCTACTGATTACTGTCTACTGATTACTGTCTACTGATTACTGTCTACTGATTACTGTCTACTGATTACTAACTACTGATTACTGTCTACTGATTACTGTCTACTGATTACTAACTACTGTTTACTAACTACTGATTACTAACTACTGTTTACTAACTACTGATTACTGTCTACTGATTACTGTCTACTGATTACTGTCTACTGATTACTGTCTACTGATTACTGTCTACTGATTACTGTCTACTGATTACTGTCTACTGATTACTAACTACTGATTACTAACTACTGATTACTATTTTAATCCTTCCACAAATACGGAAAAAGTATATAAGCCATCCCGAAAATAATTAAATCAAGGCAACCGAGGTATATGATGTTTTGGTAAATCAGGGAACTATCAATCCCATCCATCGCTTGCTTAGCAGCGTGTACCGATAAATTAAGCAGAGGTATAATAACAGGGAAACTCAATACTGGCATGATAATGTAGCTATTTCCTGAATGCGATGAGATTGCCGACATTAAGGTGAGAACTGATGAATAACCAATAGCAGCCAAACAAATTACCATTGTATAAAGTCCCATTTTCTCAACAGGGTTGCCCATCCACACACTATATAAAAACAAGCTCAATAAAGCTATAAATAAAGTGATTAAAGTATTATATATAATTCGGGAAATAATAATAGAGGATGGGGAACAGAGTTGATAATAATACATCAATCTGCCTTTGGGTTCTTGTATAAAACTTCTACCTACTGCATTAACTGAAAGAAAAAGTAGGAGCACCCAATACACTGCATTCCAAGTTGGTTTGTCCAAAAATTTGGCGGCAAGGTATAGCACAAAAATACTGCTCACTACCTGCAATAGCAAAGCCATCACTGCATATAATTGTCGCCATTCATTCAGCAACAAGTGTTTCAATAGTATTTGTGTTTGCTTTAGCACTGCTGCAAATATCTGATATTCTAGTCAATTATAAATAGTCAATTATAAATGGTTAATGGTTAATGATGAATGATAAATGATGCGTCTTCCCTTGAATCCTGATTCCCGTATTCGGTTGTGCAAAAAATGTGACCTCACTTCCCCATCTACCATATACATTTGCCCTTAATGAAAAAACTCCTATTAATCTTATTTGTATTGGCAATTTCTTATCATTCTTTTGGTCAAAAAAATCAATGGGTTAGGCTTGATACAGCCGGCAGAAGTATTTATCTAGGTAGTCGCTCCTTTGATATTGGATTAATTAATTTTGATAAATATAGCTACCATAAATATTTCTATACAAGCAATCCGGATTTCAACAATAATATTGATAGCCGGTATTCTTTGGGAACGATGCACGATGAGCCTATGAATAAATTAAGCAATTTGAATATTGTACAAACCAAACCTATAGGTGTTAAGCGTTTAAATATTATGGATACATACGACCCACTGCGCAGTCAGTATTTAGCCATGTTGAAATATCCCAATAATAAAATTATATTTGGTTCGTACAAAAGCCATATCCCCGATTATGAGTATTATCAGATTTGGGAAAATATGCTCACACAGAAATATCCTAAATTTATGACTATTAAGGATAAAGACAGTGTAATGGCAATAGCTATGGACAGTTTTAATTTGTTTTATGAAAAGCATTATTCAACAATTGGTAATTTTAAATATGCGGCTGAGTTTCATTTCATGGGTACCAATTCCCCAAGAGATTATACTGATTTTAATTTTCCGCAATTTATTAATAACGATGAAGTTCTCACAATAAAAAATACGTATATCAATAATCCCAAATTAATTAGGATTGATGCGGAAGCTAAAGAGCATACTATAAAAGATGCTACAGGTTTTTTGGATATGTATTTTGCTTATAGAAACAAGAAAACATATTGGAGCGAAAAACAAATTGATAAGTATGGTAACGAGTTTGGCAATATATATTGTTATGATATGGTGAGACGTAAATCAGTCAAGTTAACATCTAATTTGCCCTACCATTTTCCTAGTCCAAGTGAAGAGGGATATTCTATTGCAGCAGTTAGAAAAGGCAAAACCTATGATTACCTCTGTCAACTAGATGCAAAATCAGGGCAAGAAGAAATGGTGATTGATTCATCATATAAGTACGCGTACCCAAGCTATTCCTGGGATGGTAAAGACATTTATGTGGTTGCTACTGATACCAATGATAGAAACGCCATGATTAAATTCAACGTGAAAACCGGAACAAAAAGTATGGTAGTAGATTTTACTTACCACCATATTAGTTCTATACATGTAGGTCGTAAATTTTTATATTTCGATGCCAGCTTTAGCGGACTCAATAATATATATTGTTATGATTTGCTACAAAAGAAAGTAGTTACAGTCACCAATCGCCTAAGTGGCTGCTACCATCCTGCATCAAACGAAAGCGAAGACAAATTATTATTTACAGAATACACCCACGTAGGCAAAAATTTGATGGTAGTTAATGTAATAGAATTTGACAAATGGAGAAAAGTAGAAAAAATACTAGATATACCTGAGGTGCGACTTAACTATATTGGTTGGATTGAGCAATATAGAACTTCAATTAGTAATACCACTAAAAAATATAAAAGTACAAACTCAAAAGAACTCTATTATAATACCTATAAAATTATTGTGCAAAGACCAATTGGAAGTATTATATACAATCGCGGTTCAATACTAAAAAGCACGTCTTTTGTTGCGGCATTAGATTTCAATCGTATAGAGAGATCAATCTCTCCTGTTATTGGTTTTTCAAAGGCAATTAATAATTCTGAGATTAGTATTAAATACGGTTTTATTCCTAGAAGGCTTCAACCCGATGGTATAACTTTTCTAAATACGCACACCATCAATTTGGAGTATAATGTCCATTCAAACAAGTTCACAAAAGGTTATCAGCATGTGCAGTATGCCCAAATTAAACCAGGCTTGAATATTAGAAATATCTATACCATTCCTTATATAGATATGAGCTATTCCTATAAGATAATGAAACCTGTATGCCATGGTAATATATATAGTAACAAGGCATTAAATATGGGATTGGTTTATATTCAGGATTTAAAGAATTTCAGTTCAGGTACTCAACGTTATCATGTGTTTGCTGAAGGTATTCAAAAAACTGGTTTCAATGCACACATTATTTCAAAAATTGGATTTATATCAGACCAACAGGGTAGAAGTAATTTTGGATATTATTACAATTTCATGCTCAACAGGGGCAATTATAGGATGAGGTTCAACCAAGCCTATTATATTAATATAGAGTGCGCTTTTCCCATAGCTTTGTTGGATTATTCTTATCATAAATGGCTATATGTAAAAGCAGTGCGAGGCTCAGTGTTTTTAGATGCGGCGTTGGCTACACATAATAATAATACACAGCTCAACAATTCTCAAGGTATTGAAGTATATGCTGAATGCTATCTCAACAGGGCTTTCAAACTTAATATTGGCTTTAGGGTAGCAAGGGTTCAAAATATGGTTGATAAAAGCCGTACCTCTATTGTTGTACAACCAATTATACCAAACTATTCGGGCAATTTGTAATAGAAGGTTTTTTTATATGGCCATTTAGGTGGATATTTGCAGATTAAGACAATGATAGTTTACGTCGGAAATATGCTCTCGGTTCATGGCTCTTCGGTGGGTGTTATCGAAGTATTATCCAATCGGTTCTCACAGAAATATACTGTAGTAAGCACATCCAGCAAGAAACAAATCATTCCACGCTTTTTTCAAATGATGTGGACCGTTTACAAAAACAGAAAAAATTGTGAAGTAGTTTTAATAGATTCATACAGTAGCTTAGCTTTTTGGTATACCTATTTTGTTTCTCTCCTTTGCCAAATGTATAAGATTCCTTATATCCCCATATTGCACGGGGGCAATTTCCCTGATCGCCTGCAATCCTCTCCACGTAAGTGCAAACGTGTTTTTGGAAATGCTGCCTGCAACATATCTCCTTCCATATACTTAAAGGAAGCTTTTGAAGAACATAATTTCAAAGTAGAATATATTCCTAATTCATTAGAAATAGAAACTTATCCTTTCAAACAACGAAACACTTTTAAGCCCAATATTCTGTGGGTAAGATCGTTTCATTACATATATAACCCTACGCTTGCACCAAAAATTCTCAAAATCATCCTCACCAAATATCCCGATGCCCAAATGTGCATGGTGGGTGGCGATAAAGATGGTTCCTTAGCTGAAGTAACTTCTCTAGCAACTGAACTAGCTGTGATTGACCACATGAAATTTACTGGATTTTTGCCCAAACGCGATTGGCAAAAACTATCTGAAGACTATGATATATTTATGAGTACTACCAATTTCGATAACCATCCGGTAAGCTTGATAGAAGCTATGTCACTAGGCTTGCCTGTGGTTAGCACCAATGCAGGTGGAATGCCTTACTTGATAGAAAATGGAGTAGATGGAATTTTAGTAGAAAAAGACAAACCCGAGCAACTAGCCGCCGCCATCATCGACCTTTTAGAAAATAATAACAAGGCCGCTATAATAGCAAAAAACGCACGCCAAAAAGCTGAGACTTTCGATTGGAAACATATCAGCTTGAAATGGTATAATATATTAGATCAATTTTTTAAGAAATAAAAATGAACAAACTACAGAAACCAGCATTTGTATTGGACGAGCTGGAATATAATACACTCAAACCCAAAATTGCATTTGGCGAATATGGCCGCAATGTGCAGAACATGATTGAGGAATTGCCCAATGAACCCGATCGTGAAAAACGCAACAGACTTGCCAAAGCTATTGTTGCAGTGATGGGATTGCTTAACCCCGGACCAAAAGATAATGATGATTTCAGACACAAACTTTGGGACCATTTGCATGTGATTGGTGAATTCAAATTGGATATAGATGGTCCTTATGAAAAACCAGTCCCTGAAAAAATATATGAAAAACCAAAACCTGTTGAATATAATATTAACAGAATTAAATATAGGTTTTATGGTAAATCAGTAGAGCTATATCTCGACAAAATTGCAGATATGGCCGATGGTGAAGAGAAGAATGAATATATAAAACTTCTAGGCTCATTTATGAAAAGCTCTTGCAAATCTTGGAACGACGAGAATGTGAGCGACCAAGCCATTATTGGCCAGATAAACGAATTGAGCGGTGGCAGGTTGAACTTAGAATACGATGGTTACAAGTTTTCGTTGGATATGGCACGTTCAGCAAAAAGTACAAATCCATTAGCATCAACAAATAAATATAATAATAAGAAAAATAACAATAATAATAACCGTAACAAAAACAATAAATATAATAAGAAGCGTAAATAAGATATGAAATTTAAAGCAAATATTAATGTGATGCCTCAAAAGGCTTTGCTCGACCCACAAGGAAAAGCAGTTACAGGCAGTATGAAAAACATAGGATTGCCCGAAGTTAAAAATGTGAGAGTAGGCAAACACATAACCTTAGAAATAGAAGCAGAAAATGCTGAGTCGGCTAAAGAAAAAGTGGATACAGCTTGTAAAAAGTTATTGGCAAATATGATCATGGAAACCTATGATTTCCAATTGGAAGAAGTATAGTTTCATTCAATTAGAGCAAATATAAAAAATTCATGAATTTGCTTTCTGTCAATAATCGCATAAAAATATATAGTGTATTTTTATTGTTCTTGGCTACTAATAATACAATTGCTCAAGATTCAACCTATGCCCGGCAGGTTATAAAAACACTTACTGCTCCCAACTTTGAAGGACGTGGCTATGTAAATGAAGGCGATTCGAAAGCTGCAAAATATATCGCTTACGAGTTTAAAAGAATCGGCCTGCAATCATTTGAAGAAAATAATTACTTTCAGCCATTCTCTTTTCCCGTCAATAAATTTCCTTATGATGTAAAAGCAGATATAGATGGATTGGAATTAATTCCGGGCAAAGATTTTATAGTTTCGCCCGATTGCCCGCCTGTTTTAGGAGAATATGATTTTATCCGACTCGATTCTCAAACCCTCGATAACAGTGCCCTTTGGAAGAAATTTTTAAAACATCGGAAACGTAACTGTTTTATAATAATAGATAAACATACTGTTGCAAATATTATACAGAAAGAAAACTATAATATGATAGTACACAACGAAGTGAAAGCACGTGGTATTATATATATAGAAGATAAATTTACTTGGTCGGTTTCTACTAAGCAAGCTAAATTCCCAGTTATATCCGTGAAAAGAGAAATTTTCAAATCTTTCAGATATCATATCAATCTTAATATTCAACCGCAATTTACTGCAGGCCACGAAACGCAAAATGTAGTAGGCTATATAAAGGGAACCAAATACCCCGACAGCTTTTTGGTATTCACCGCACATTACGACCATTTAGGCAGAATGGGGCCCGATGCATACTTTTCAGGAGCCAATGATAATGCATCAGGTGTAGCTATGTTATTGGATTTGGCAAAACAAGTAAGCAAGCAAAAAAATAATTGCTCGGTTGCTTTTATATGTTTTGCGGGAGAAGAAGCTGGACTCATAGGTTCATTATATTATACAAGCTATCCCTTTTTTCCATTGCCTCAAATCAGATTTCTATTTAATATGGATTTGATGGGCACTGGCGAGAATGGGGCTACCATAGTAAATGGTACCGAATACCGAAAGCAGTTTGATACTTTAGTATATCTCAATAATACGTTGTCACTTTTGCCCGCAGTAAATATCCGTGGCAAAGCATCAAACAGCGACCATTACTTTTTTTCTGAGAAGGGAGTTCCTTCATTTTTTATATACTTGATGGGCAACTATACCAATTATCACGATATATATGATACCAACGAAGCATTGCCTCTAAACCGCTACAACCAAGCCTATCAGCTCATCAGTAATTTTTTGAAAGTGATGGATTATTAACTGGGCGAATAAGGCCCGTGGGTAAATTTATAATGTAGTAAAACTTAATTTAGTTTTGCTTCTGGGTGTTTTTTAATATAAATATTCATTGTATAAATATTATAGATAAAACTAGCAAGGGCTAAAACACCCCAGAAAATATTTAAATCACGAGTAATCCAAAGCGTTAATGCCATTCCTACCAAGGTACCATTGCTATAAAATTGTAAAATTTTCCCAAATTTTCTCTTCCAAAAATAGCTTGACACGAACGACAGAACCATAATTATTCCTAAGAATATTTCTGGTAATCCAAGAATCATTTCATTTTTCATTTTTGTTTTTTTAAATTGTTTTGAGATAAATTATTTTTTGCTCCTTCTATTAAAACGAAGATAGAGCTAGAAAACTTGTTTCTCCATATATTTTTTCTCCTTTCTTGTTAAGTTGTTTTATAGGTTTAATTATTGGATTGGCTTTTTTAGTTGCCGCAAACCCACAGGGATATGCAGGATAAAAAGAATACTAGATGGGATTGGGGAAGGGGTAAGCGGGGACTGCCGCAGGGCTAAGTGGGACTGGAGCAATCCGACTTGTAATTGTGTGATAAAATGTGGGGATGAACCTACTACAGCCCTTGTGGCAGTATATATATATATATATATATATATATATGGGTTGGCAGTTAGGGGTTTAAGTAGCATAAATAGGCTTCAAATGTAGCAAGGAATTTTACAATACCAAATTTATTTTTTATTTTTTCTTTTACAAAATACATGACCCTGAAAAGGTAGAAATGGTTGCACGGGGTATAATATTTTTATGAAAGTTAAGATGGAATATTATTTATAATGGTAAGCCCATTATTATATTCCTTATTAATCAGTTCCACCATCAACTCGTAGTCTCCTCTTTTGTTCAAGAAATCAATATCCTCGGTATTTATCATCAATATTTTTTGGTCGGGTAGCTGGTATAGAAAATCAAAATAGCCTTGTTGAATCTTAAATAAGTATTCATCTGTAATACTTTGTTCATAGTCACGGTTACGCTTTTTTATATTATATAATAATTTGTCGATCGGTTTGTGTAGATAAACAAGTAAATCGGGTTTGGGCAATTGTACATTAATTATTTCAAACATTTTTGTATACAATTCATATTCATCATCATTCAAATTTATTTTAGAAAAAATAAGACATTTGAAAAATATATAATCACTCACCCAACCTTGCTGGAAAAGGTCTGCCTGCGTTATTTCTTTTTTGAACTGATTAAATCTCGCAGCCAGAAAACTCATCTCCAAGGGGAATGCATAAGTTTTTGGTTGCTTATAAAACTTGGGCAAAAATGGATTGTCGTCAAATTCTTCCAATACCAATTTCTTTCCAAAATCTTTGGCCAGCATTTTTGCAAGCTCAGTTTTGCCAGTGCCTATATTGCCTTCTATACAAAGAAATTGGTGCATGGTTACAAAAGTGGGTATTATAAGTTGTGTATAGTAAACATTGCGTCCACAAAGCTATTTGGCTATCTGCATATAATAATCTGACGAATCTTTCTGATTGTTTTTTAAATAATATATAGAAAGATTTCGCATCACATTTTTATCGCCAGGGCTTAACTGCAAAGCTTTTAGGCCATACTTAATAGCATTGGGATATTGGCCTTGTTCCATATACATATTTGCCAAATTTACTACGGAGTTATAATAGTTTGGATTAAATTCCAAAGCTTTCAGATAAGAAATTTTGGCTGCTTCAGTTTGTTTCAATCCATTATGTGCGTTGCCCAAATTATGCCATGTGTCAACCAAATTGGGTTTTAGGACAACCGATTGTTCAAAATATTTCAAAGCAGAGTCATATTGTTCTAAATCCATAAAGTTTATTCCAAGGCCATTTACAAATTCAGCAATGGGTTTAATAGCGATTGATTTGTGATATTCATCTGTGCTTTTTTGAAGCAATGCTTTGTCTCTAGTTTCAATAGCTTTATCGTGGAATTCCTTGGCAAGCAAAGCATGTATGCGAACATTATTAGATGATTTTTTTGCATCGGCTTCAAACAAACTCATATTTGTTTTCCATTCTTTGTTGCGGTTTATCACCGTAAAACTTGATACTATAATATATAAGAACAGAAAGGTTAGGATTCCGTTTTTGCTTTTGATATATTTTTTCGAAAGTTGGTCTAATAATTCATATAATACCAAACCCATACCCAATATGGGCAAGAACATAAACCTTTCCCCAAATGTCCATCTGATATTGAATAATAAGTTGGAGGTAACCAATAGCGGCAATAACCAAATTGCAAATCCCAAGAATACAATTTTATTTCTATTAAAGTTCAAAATACAAAATACAAAATATAAAATGACAATTAAAGAATATGCCCATGCTTGCCAGTCAGCAAAACTATAGTACTCAAAATGTCTATATGCGTAATCGTGAGTTGGATTAACATTAATAATAGACTGAACTATATAAGTATACAGTAGCTGAATCTTAAATAAAATTAATTGTATAGTCCCATCACATCCCAATATTGCATTCTCTACAAGTTGAATATCTCCTTGTGCCTCGTTGCCATTTGTAAAAGTAATAAAGCATATAATAAATAGAATTGTAGGGACTATATATAAATAAGTTTGTTTGAACATTTTTTTTATATTCAATCCGTCACGCAGCCATACAAGTAAGGGGAATACAGGCAATAAGGCAATCGTACTTTCTTTGCTAAACAATGCGAAGAGAAAGCCCAATAAAGAAAAAACTAAGTCTTTTGTTTTACTGTCGTCTAAATATTTTAAGAAGAAAAATAAAGAAATCACGAAACCAAGCAAGCCAAGTATTTCATCCAAACTTTTAATATTTGCGACCACCTCAGTATGTACCGGGTTGAAAACAAAGAACAAACTTACAAATAATGCTCCCAATTTATTTTTCAGCAACCTTCTACAAGCTAAAAGAACAATCATGCAACTGAGCATATACATTAATGTTTGAAATATATGAAATGCTTTGGCTTGATTGCCGAACATTGATTTTTCTATGGCCAATACCGCAACACTCATGGGTCTGTATAGCCCGCCATCTTTATGGTCGTAGCCATAATGGTAGGGGGTGGTCATGATTTCAGGAATTGCTTTGATGCCTTTTTGTACTTGCTCGTTTTGTTGTACCGCACTCAAATCGTCCAATACAAACCCATTGGTAAAAGTATTATAATATAATATAAATGCAGAAATACATACGGCAAAAATCTGAAAACCAAGGTTTTCCCACCATGGTTGTTTGGCTTTGATTTTGGAGTTACTTTTGCTCATCAGTTTTTTTCTATGTTTCGTGCAATATTAATACTAATTCTTGTTTCTTCATATTCAAATTTGCAATCGCAGGTATGCGGGTGTAATGATCCACAGGCATTAAATTATAATCCGCAGGCTATCGTAAGCGATGGTAAGTGTGAATATAAATATACCAATGCCGTTCCTGATGAAGTGGCAAAATTACCAATTACTTTAAAAGAAATTTCTGGTATAGTATCAATAAATGGCCAACTTTGGGGGCATAATGATGGAAACAATTCAGCATCCATATATAGAATAGACCCACAAACGGGGAAAGTGTTGCATGTGTTAAAACTCAATGCAAAAAACAAAGATTGGGAAGACATTGCACAGGATGATAAACATATATATATAGGTGATTTTGGGAATAATAATGGTAGTCGTAAAAAGTTGAAGATTTATATATTGGACAAAACTAAATTGATTGATACCCTTGCCGATGTGGAAGAAATATCTTTTAAATATCCCGACCAAATTGACTTCAGTAAACGTGACCACAAACACAATTACGATTGCGAAGCATTTTTTTATTGGAACGATACTTTACACTTATTTACTAAAAATTGGTTAAACAAATGGACCAAACATTATACATTACCTGCTAAAGTAGGGGAGTACACCGCCCATTTGGTAGATAGTTTTTATGCAGGCTTACTCATTACAGCTGCCGATGTATCGCCTAATGGGAAATGGGCTGCAATTTGTGGTTATGATAAGTTGGGGAATATTGGTGTGTGGCTTTTGTATGGTTATGAAAATTTTCAGTTTACAAAAGGAAATAAAAGATATATAAGTTTAGGCAGTGCATTAACACTAGGGCAAATGGAAGGACTTGCGATTCCTGACACGTTAAGTTTGTATCTAAGTTCAGAAAACTTCAAGGGCATTGCCCAACAACAACTTAATTATGTAAGTGCAGCAAGCTACATTAATCCTACTGACGCCCACTATTTGAATAATAAATTTGTAGAAGATTTAAAAACTAGTGCCAACACCCTACAAGGTTTGGTTAATACCGAAATAACACTCCAGCAGCCACTCACTCTTGATTATTATATTATAGATTATAGCAACAGGCAAATATTCTCAAAAAAACAATTATCATCTCAAAAAGGTTACAATCAGTTGGTATTTGATACAGGCAAGCTTCCTGCGGGAAGTTATCTGCTTGTGGTAATGGGAAAAGATTTGATCGCCAAAGAAAATTTCCGCGTAAGCTACTGAGGATTCGGGGTTTCCAAAATGATGAAGTCGGAAGTGCATTGCCGCAGACTTCATCCATAGAAGAAGTTGCTGATGATATCTGCCGTAGGGCTCCCAAATCCTGAAACCGCTTCGGTTCTCGCTTCGTAATCCCAACCCCTGATTCCTAACTAGTGTGATCCATGATAATAACCCATTTCCCATCAATCTTTTTAAATAGTAAAGAGAAAACGCCCTTAAGATCACCTTTGGTTGAATTGACCTGCCAAGTGCCAACTACTTGATATAATCCTTTGGCAACAGCACCTATATTAATGATGCCGAATTTCAACCTTCCCATTGCGGCTTTATCGGGATATCCTTTCTTATAAGCATCTAAAGTTTGCTGCCATCCGCAGCGTAAACCATTTTTACCAATAAATTTAAGGCTATCATTATGCCAATAGCCTTGCATAAAACCTTCAATGTCTCCTCGGTTCCAGCATGCAGATTGGCTGTCCAGTACTAACAAAATTTGCTTCTCAGCCTTTTGAGCTTGACTAGCAAATGATATTAAAATCATGACAAATACTATTATTAGATGTTTCATAAAATGTAAAATATTAATTCAAAAGTATATAATGATTAAGCTACTGCTTCTTCCAAACGCTTAAGGTATTCTTCCTTTTCTATTTCTATCCCACCCATTTGTTGCAAGAAAGGATTGATATATTGGGTATCTAATAAAGTAAAATCGTTATTGTTTAATAATTTTACTAAATAATATAAAGCCACTTTCGATGCATTGGGTACAAGATGAAACATACTCTCGCCGCTAAAAAGTCTTTTTACAGCAACACCATATAAACCGCCAACTAGTTTCTTGTTTTCAAATACCTCTACACTGTGGGCAAATCCCATGTGATGCAATCCACAATAAGTTTCTACAATTTGTTCGCTAATCCAGGTCTGTTCTCTGGTCTCCCCGCATTTTCTCACTACTTCTTCAAAAGAGGTATCAACTTTTATTTCAAATTTATTCCGATTCAATATATTGCGTAATGAACTGCTCACCTTAAGTCCGTCCAAAGGAATGATGCCACGCAATTCAGGCTCATACCAATCTATCCTGCCACTTTCTTCAGCATCAGCCATCGGAAATATTCCTTTATATATTCCCTGCAACACAGTTTGGGGACTTAACCATTCATCCATTTCGGTACTATAATAAAAGAGGTTTAAGCTAAAACCAGCCTCGGCGGTAAAAGAAAATCATAACAATAGTTATTAATCCAGCACAAAGCCCGAGTATATATTTAAACATATCAGGATTATCATGCCCGGGTAATGGAACATTCATACCGTATAAGCTTGCTATTAAAGTAGGAATAGCCAAGGTAATTGTAATAATAGTTAGGAACTTAATTACGATATTCATATTGTTATTAATAATAGAAGCATAGGCTCCCATCATTTGGGTAAGGATATTGTTAGATATATTAGTCATCTCAATTGCCTGTTGAAATTCGATGATAACGTCTTCAAGCAATTCAGCATCGTCACTATAATTACTAAAGCTACCACTTCTCTGTAACCTTTCCAGCATTAGTTCATTTGATTTAAGAGCAGTGGTGTAATACACTAGAATCTTTTGGTATTTTAGTAGCTCCTGCAATTCCTTATTTCGCATCGACATTTGAAGACTATCTTCCAAACCGTCTACTATTTTATTAATTTCACGCAGGTGGGTAAGGTATTTATTGGCAGCTTTAAACAAAATCTGAAGTAAGAACCTAAATTTCTTAGCAGGATTCGCACCTTTAATACGACCATTTTCTAATTCTTCAACAATTACATTATCTTCTTTGCATATAGATATGATATTGTCTTTAGTTAAAATAATACCTAAAGGGATAGTTGTAAAAGGCACTTCTTCTTTAATTCCTACAAAGTGTGGCATCCTCATAAGTACAAAAAAGGCATCATCGTCCTTTTCAATACGTGCTTTTTCATCCATATCTAATGGATAGTTAACGTAGTCCTCGGCCAATGGAAAGTCTTCAAGTAGCTGCTTTAGCTCATCTTCAGTGGGAGCCACAACACTGATCCAGCAGTTTTTTTCGTACTGCCTAATAGCTGTGAGCTTGGAATCTTTTGTCTGGAAGTAATTAATCATTAGTAGTGCAAAATTAAGTAGAAGTACTCAAAACAGGGCATCTAAAATCAAAGTCTAAAAATTATTCTACCTGAATAACAAATGATTGACTTAATAATAAGAAAAATATTACATAATAATTTGTAAGGATATAAAATAGTCTTACCTTTGCAGCCCCAAAAACGTAGGAAAAAACAGAAAAACGAAGCATATTTTACCCTTGTTTATTCGCAAGAAAAAAAAGTTTAAAATATATTTTGTAATTCAAAAAAAACCCCTACTTTTGCAGTCCCAAAATCGAAAGAGATTTTTGCAAAAAACAGGAAGCGTTTTTGGTTATTAAAATTAACAGGTTTATTTTACAATATATAAATCTAAAGTTCTTTGAAGTATTGATAGAAATAGTGGACTCTCGCAAATTCTTTTGAGTTTGTGAATTTTTAAAAAATTAAGTGAGCCAATTTTCAAACATCTTTTACTATGGAGAGTTTGATCCTGGCTCAGGATGAACGCTAGCGGCAGGCATAATACATGCAAGTTGAACGGGATTAGTTGAGTAGCAATACAAGGCTATGAGAGTGGCGCACGGGTGCGTAACGGGTATGCAACCTGCATTTATCTGGGGGATAGCCCCTCGAAAGAGGGATTAATACCGCATAATATGGCTGAGAGGCATCTCTTGGCTATCAAAGCTCCGGCGGATAGATATGGGCATGCTTGACATTAGGTAGTTGGTGAGGTAATGGCTCACCAAGCCTACGATGTCTAGGGGGTCTGAGAGGATGCTCCCCCACACTGGTACTGAGACACGGACCAGACTCCTACGGGAGGCAGCAGTAGGGAATATTGGTCAATGGGCGCAAGCCTGAACCAGCCATGCCGCGTGCAGGATGACGGCCCTATGGGTTGTAAACTGCTTTTGTACGGGAAGAATAAGCTCTACGTGTAGAGTGATGACGGTACCGTAAGAATAAGGATCGGCTAACTCCGTGCCAGCAGCCGCGGTAATACGGAGGATCCAAGCGTT
>CANJUD010000001.1 GCA_947477885.1 Bacteroidota bacterium | reverse complement strand
TGCACGAATACAAAGGCGAAAAATTGATGATAGCATACGCCATAGACATCACCGAATTAAAAAATGCAGAAGCAAAAGTTTCCGAATTGAAATTGTTTTATGAAAACATTTTAAATAATATCCCGATAGATATCGCTGTGTTTGATAATCAACATAGGTATTTGTTCATAAACAAAGAAGCCATCAAAAATGATGAAATAAGAACTTGGTTAATTGGCAAAGATGATTTTGACTATGCAAGGCTCAAAGGAATTGCAACAGACACTGCCCAACTTAGAAGAAATCAATTTAATTATGTAATGAAAACGGATTCCCGAGCATTTTGGTTAGACGAACAAGTAAACTCCTCAGGAGAAACAAAATATAAGGAAAGGCGTTTCCATAGTTATGATAACCAAAAATTTATTGTTGGTTATGCGGTGGATGTTACGTTATTAAAAGAAAATGAAAAAGAAAATGAAAAAATTACGAAAGAAATTCTTCAGCGAAACAAAGATCTTGAGCAATTTTCATATATCGTTTCGCACAATCTGAGGCTGCCAGTTGCCAATATTATGGGCTTTGCTAATATACTTAATAACGATATATTAGAAGATTTACAACGATCACAATTCCAAAACGCCCTTTATCTATCCACTAAAAAATTAGACGAAGTAATTGTTGATTTAAATAATGTACTGCAGATTAGAAGAGATATAAATGAAAAGAGGGAAATCGTTGTTTTTTCAAATCTCATCGACAATATCTTATCTAGCATTCAAGATATTATAATGCAAGAAAAAGTGAAAATCATTTCTAACTTTGAAGCTATAAATGAATTTTATTCTATTAAAAGTTATTTACACTCAATATTTTATAATCTAATAAGTAATAGTATAAAATATAAGCAGCAAAACATTCCGCTGATAATTGAGATACAAAGTTCATTGGACAAAAACAAACTAGTTATATCAGTGAAAGACAATGGATCTGGAATTGATTTGAGTAAAAACAAAGATCTTGTTTTTGGCTTATACAAAAGATTTCACAGTAAAATTGAAGGCAAGGGGATGGGTTTATATATGGTAAAAACACAAGTGGAGACTTTAAACGGAAAAATCAGAGTTGAAAGTGGAATAAATATAGGAACCGAGTTTATAATCGAATTTGAATTAGATAATTAGAATAACCAAAATACAATATTTATGATACAAAAAATCTTAGTTATTGATGATGATCCAATAAATAATATGTTGTGCGCCTACACCATCAAAAAGTCATTTAGCGACTCAGAAGTATGCTGTTTTGAAATACCACACGATGGATTGGATCATGTTATTTCCCAATATAATGCCGGCTACACCCCACCCCCAACTATAGTATTTCTTGATATAAATATGCCTGAAATGGATGGCTGGGGTTTCCTAGATGAATTGAAGAAAATGAAAAGTGATATCAAAAATCAGTTTAAAATTTATATTTTATCTTCTTCTATAAATCCCGCAGATATTGAAAAGGCGCATGCGAATATCTTTGTTGAAGATTTTCTTTCAAAGCCTCTAAATGAATTGATATTACAAAAAGTAATTAACGCCAATAATTAATTCAAGCATAGATTTTTAAAGTGATCCGTTTCCAATTTTAATTGCTGTAAAAAACATTCCCAAGCTCCAGTTGTTCGAGCGTTGGTACCGTTCTGTCAGCGGTAACTCTTAATAGGATGAGTCCGCCACTGCGGATGAGGAGCAGACGCAAACGTACTAATAGATATTGCGAGAATATCACAATATTTATTAATTGGAATTCGGGGGCTTACGCATTATTACTGCACAACACAACAACAAATGGAATTAAGCGTGGAGAAGTAGTGAAAAATATTCGCCTCACCGATAATACTGAAGAAATTGAAGGCAAGGTTGATAAAGTTACCTTGGTACTGAAGATTCCTAATTTAAAGATTCCTAATTCGCCATTCAGTAGGATAATAATTATTGCTTCTGCTAGCAAGATTTTTTATTAAACCAAGCGGCAAAGCTTGATAGCAAAGAATTGCCCAGCCTATATCATTATCGAGTACAACAGGATTTTTACGGAGAAACTCCAAGGCTGTTTCCTTGTCTATTTCTATTTTATTGAATTGTATATTATGACTATGCAACATACAAAATTCATGGTCAGCAATCAATTCTTTTCTGATGATTTTTCCTAATTTTATACCACGTTTATATATACTTAAATACGGACTAAGGAATTGCAATTCGGCAGGATGTTTTATATAATACAAATCGTGTTTCATGTTGAACAGATTTTCTTTGGGTAAAACTATATAGCTGTCTAATGCTTCCCTGTCGCCTTTGGTAATCATGGGCAAACCTGCTTTGGCATTATAATACGGCACTTTGCTATCGCCCACCAGTTCTTCGGTTTTTTGTAATACCGCAATAAAAAATCCTTCTGATTCTAATTTGTTGGGATAAAAACGATAACCATTTCCACTATTATATATATTAGAATCTGGTAAAGGAATATTTACAATTTCTGCTCCCAAAGTATTACATATATATTCCACTATTTGTTCATCTTCTTCCTTACTATAACTGCAAGTAGAATATATCATATATCCACCAGCTTTTAGTGCAGGCCATACATCTTCAACTATTCTTTGCTGCCGCATACTACAATGTGCCACACTATCCATCGACCAATGCTCAATGCTCTGCGGATCCTTACGAAACATGCCTGAACCACTACAAGGAACATCAGCAACTATTAAATCGAAAAAGCCTTTGATACTGCTAAAATTCTTGGGATCATTTTGTGATATATATACATTATCATCCCCCCATTTCACTACATTTTCATATAATATACTCGTACGATTTTTTATCGGTTCATTCGCTAAAATAAATGTATCTTTATCCAATACCGAAGCCATATCGGTAGTCTTGCCACCGGGTGCCGCGCACAAATCGAGAGCAGTTTTTATTTCGGTTGTTTTAAGTAATTCTTTAATGATGGTTCCTACGAACATACTGCCCGCCTCCTGCACATAATAAGCCCCCGCATGGTGCAAAGGGTCGAGAGTGAACTGCGGGCGTTCATTCAAGTAATATCCATTCTGACTCCAATTTACTGGTTTTTTTTCTGTATAATTCTGTGAAGATTTATTCGGGTTAAGCCTAATGCTGGTAGGCGGAACGCTATGCAGAGCCTCAAACAATTCGTGGGGTTCAACACCCGGAATAGTTTTTATATGTTGGATAAAGGACTCTGAAAATGGCATATTTTTATTTCACAAATTTAACCTTTAATTTTGCAAACATAACACATGGCACCCTATAATATACTTTTATACTATTTTTATACCCCCATCGAAGATGCTGAAAAGTATGCTGAGGAGCATTTGAAGTATTGCAAATCGCTTGGTGTACGTGGCCGCATCATCATTGCTGACGAGGGTTTGAACGGTTCTATCAGCGGCTCGCCCGAGCAATGCCAGCAGTATACGGACCATATAAAATCTGACAAAAGATTTGAAGGAATCGAATTTAAAATTGACGAAAGCGACTCACACGCATTCAATCGCCTGCATGTGCGATACAAAGCAGAGATAGTGCACAGCGGCTTGCGTGACCCTAAGATTATCAATCCACGCAAAAAAACGGGCGTACATATCGATGGAAATACTTTCCTTGAAATGAAAGAACGCAATGATGTGGTAGTTTTGGATGTCCGCTCAAACTATGAGCATGGTGTAGGAAAATTCAAAAATTCTATCACACTCGATATGGAAAATTTTCGTGAATTTCCTGATAAAATAAAAGAACTAGAAAGTCTAAAATATAAAACTATAATAACCTATTGCACGGGTGGCATTAAATGCGAAAAAGCTTCTGCTCTCTTACTTGAGCATGGCTTTGAAGATGTATATCAATTGCACGGAGGTATAATAAAATATGCCAAAGAAACTGGCGGAAAAGATTTTGACGGTGTATGCTATGTTTTTGATGCACGTATTACAGTTCCCATCAACGAAGTAAACCCGACTATTATATCCAACTGCCATATATGCAATGCCCCTACCCTACGCATGGTGAACTGCGCCAATGTGGAGTGTAACGAACACCTCCCCATCTGCGAAGATTGCGGTGAAAAACTAGACGGAGCATGTTCAACCGAATGTATGGAGCATCCCCGCAAACGCCCGTATAATGGAACGGGATATTATGTGAGGCCACCTATCGAGACTATCAAGTAGCTAGTATCAAGTATCAAGACTTTGTCGCTGCTTCCGCTGGATGATGTATAAAGTATTGTGAGTTGGTAAGAATATATTATTATTGAAAACAAAATACATAATGCGAGTAAACTGCCTACCTGATACTAGCTACTTGAAACTAAAAAAATGAAAAATATAAAATCAATTTGCATCTACTGCGGTTCCTCCCCTGGCACCAAACCCATCTACGCAGAAACAGCAAAAAAACTAGGCACGTGGCTGGGAGAAAATAATATCAATATGATATATGGCGGCGGGAACATAGGCCTTATGGGCATTACCGCCGATGCCTGCATAACTGCGGGCGGACATGTAACAGGTATATGCCCCACATTTTTAATTGAACGCGAGGTGGGCCATCATGAATTGAATAACCTAATTGTGGTTGATGACATGCACCAACGCAAACTCAAAATGTTCGATTTATCCGACGCATTTATTATACTCCCAGGAGGTATTGGTACATTAGATGAATTCTTCGAAATCCTCACCTGGAAACAATTGGGCCGACATGAAAAACCTATATATATAATGAATGTGGATGGATTTTATAATCCCTTATTGGAGATGATGAAACATATGGTGGAGCATGGTTTTTTGGCGGAGGGAAATTTGGGATTGTTTGAGGTGGTGGAGGGATTAAAGGAACTAAAAAGAGAATACTAATTTTCTTGTATATTAATACAGATATAATCTTACCCATTTTGTTGACGTCAAAAAAATGGGTAAGATGGGTTAAGAAGTGGAGCGTAATATATTTGCATTTCTTAAATTATCAGTACATCATTATACTTTTATCTTCCTCCGGCTGAAGCCAGACGCCAACATATCCTTCATACTTGCTACTTGATACTTGATACTATAATCGCTCCTACTTCCATCAACCAAGCAATTCCCAAATGCACCATAATACCGCCATATATTGATTTTGTTTCCAAGGCCAGAACACCCAACAACATTCCGCCGAAGAAAGAACTTGCAGTTTCGGCCATGGGTTTCCAGAAATGGATTCCGACATAAAAACAGGCAATGGGTATAATACATTTATAACCAATAATTCTGCCCAAAAGTAGTATCATAAATCCACGAAAAAAAGATTCGATGGAGATAAAATCTATACCATAACATAGCTCGAATAATGCAACAGATTTCCAGTTCTCGGCAGTGAGATTATTATAATGAAATATGCCATATACCTTTGGATATTGTTGCAAAAAATCTGTTTGGAATGATGCCCATACAATCAACGGAACCATCAGCAATAAAAGCATCCAATAAGGTTTTGCTTCAAAGTTTTTGGTAGAGAAACCATAGAAAGGCATTTGCCTTCGGTGCCATATCATCCAAATAATAAATACTGGAACAATAGTGAGCAAAAACATCACCAAATTATCAAAACAATTATATGCTAAGGATTTAAGTTCTTGATTATCTTTCAGCCATTCTGAAATTAATTTATTATGATAGGTAAAAGACGAACGTAAAGCAAAAATGGCACAACCGATTGCTATAATAGTCCACAGTTTTTTAGTATAAAATTTTGGGTCACGATCGAAAATATATAATACAATAAATGGATATAATATACTGGCAAAATAAAATACAAAATGTCGGTAAAACGATTCCCAGAAATTATTCGAATCATTGATCCAATTTTTGGGGATACGATATTCATAGTTCAAATATATAAATAGGGCGTTGAGCCCAATGATGAGCAACAAGTAAGTTTTGTTTACTTCCTTGGTGAAATAGTTTTTTAGATATTCTATTATTTTTTTCAATGCGGGCAAAGATAGTATCACTTAATGATTTAACGATTGCATGATTTAATGATTTGGGGCTGGTGACAAAATCATTTCAAAACTGTTTTATTTAAATATTCAGATTTTTATGTGCAACTTTGCAAAAGATTTATACTTTATGAAAAATGAAAATAAAATAGTCGAACTTCTGACAGACCTGCTCATCAAGCAAGACGAGATAGTTGGAGCAATTAATGGAGTTCAAAGTAATGTCAAAAAATTGAATCAAGAACAAACCAAAACAAACCTTGCATTGGGAGAACTTCGACTTTCAGTAATGCGTTTAGCTGATGAAATGGGGATGGCACAAGAACATGAAAAACGTATTGACAAACTTGAACATAAAGTATTTGGAAAAGGATAAGTATTATAATACAAATGTTTGTCAGCATACACTAATATTACTCATAGGCAATTCAGGACAAGAGTTGTACTGCAATAAAATCGTAAATCGTAAATTATTTTGATTCTTCGTTCAGAAAACCTAAACAAACGCTACAAGAAACGCTTAGTAGTGAACAACGCCAGCATACAAGTAGCACAGGGCGAGATAGTGGGACTTCTCGGGCCCAATGGTGCAGGCAAAACCACGAGCTTTTATATGATAGTTGGTTTAATAAAACCCGATAGCGGGAAAATATTTTTAGATGATATGGACATTACCCGCCTGCCCATGTACAAAAGAGCGAAACGCGGAATCGGCTACCTGCCGCAGGAAGCATCGGTTTTTCGCAAACTTAGTGTAGAAGATAATATTAAAGCCGTGATGGAAATGAGCGATATTCCAAAAGCAGAGCTGAAAGAAAGATTGGAAACATTGATTGATGAATTCAATTTGCACAAGGTACGTAAAAGTATGGGCAATGTATTATCAGGCGGTGAACGTAGACGCACAGAGATAGCCCGCGCACTAGCTGTGAACCCACAATTTATTTTGCTCGATGAACCTTTTGCCGGTGTTGACCCCATTGCTGTTGAAGATATCCAAACGATTATTACCAAACTTGCCAAGAAAAATATTGGCGTACTTATTACCGACCACAACGTACATGAAACCCTAAATATTACTGACCGAGCTTACCTATTATTTGAAGGAGCTATTATGAAAGCAGGCACTGCCGAAGAGCTAGCTGCCGACGAGATGGTACGTAAAGTATATCTAGGTCAGAACTTTGAGTTGCGCAGATAGGTCCCACATTTTTTTTCTTGGTGACATTGTATTGTGAAAAAAATACCCGAATATTGAGTACTTTTTTTATCACTAAAACAATACAATGAAAAACATCTACAAGTTACATTTTAAATCATTATTTCTAGTTTTATTGCTGCTAACAGTTTACACTTCAAGCAAAGGACAATCCTACTGCAAACCTGCTTTCACAAGTGCTGGATTACAATATGGTTTATATTGTGCAAATGTAACATTAGATTCCATTGACAATACAACAACAGCTCCTTCATCATCGCCTTATTATACCTTTTATAATAACATGTCCACCACTGTAAAAACTGGTTTTGGGTATTGGGTAAAAATCACTCCAGGCACTTCACAGTATTCTCAAAACATGGCTGTTTGGCTTGACTTTAACCGCAATGATACTTTTGAAAGTAGCGAAAAATTGGGCGAAAAAAACAATATGAAGAGTCAACAAGACAGTATATATTTTAAAGTGCCTAACAATGCTGATACTGGACAAACCCGTATGCGGGTAATTTTTGTATATAGTACTTCTGGTCTTACTCCTTGTAACGCGAGCTACGGTTATGGCGACGCTGAAGATTATGTAATCAATATACAATATGTAGGATGTACTTCGCCACCAACTCCAGGATCGATTACTACTAATAATAGTGCTCCTTGCACAGGTGTCCCTTTTCTTTTATCATTGCAGGGAAACAGTAATGGTGCTGGGCAATCATATCAATGGCAAAAATCTTCGGACAGTGCGAACTGGAGCGATATTAGCGGTGCTACAGATGATACCACCTATCAATATCAAAGTGCTTCAACATACTATCGCTGCATGGTTTCTTGTAGCGGCAATACAGATTCAACTGCTGCATTTGCTGTAGTTCAAAATCCTTTTTATAATTGTTATTGTAGTTCCGAATCCAACGCTGGGAAAGTGACTAATATTGCAAATGTTACTTTTGGCAACTTCAGCAATGGGGTCGACACTTTGCCTGCTACGAACAATACCAATGTTTCAGCCACCTATTCTGATTATACAGGTATTGGCAAAATAGGACTGATACGTGGAGCTACTTATCCATTTTCAGTTACACAAGTTGATGCAGGCACATTTAGTGCATGTTATATAAAAGCTTGGATTGACTATAATCAAAATGGTGTGTTCGAAAATTCAGAACTTATATATGGAGGAAATACCACTAGCGGATCCAAAGGAAATACCATCCGTGCAAATATTGCCATACCATCTGGTGCTACTTATGGAATTACTCATCTGCGAGTACGTTCAGAATATGGTGGCTCATCTTCAGGTAGTGCTTGTGGTAATTATACTTATGGCGAAACAGAAGATTATACTGTTGTAATATTTGATAAAAAGAAAATTGATGCAGCGATAAAATCTATGGTAAGCCCCGCAATTAAATCTTGTTATTCAGGAAATGAAATTGGGAAAGTAGCTGTATTTAATCAAGGAACAGATACCATCGATTTTTCTACAAACAATATAGATGTTCATCTTGAAATGAGCAATCTCAATTCGGGAAGTTTGGATACTGTAATCACATCCGGCAAATTAGCTCCTGCTGCTACTATGAATGTTACCTTCAATCAAAAACTTGACATGAGCTATACAGGAGGTGATTATGATTTTGTAGTTTCCGTTTCATTGGATGGCGATAGCATCCCTTATAATGATACTATTAGAATTACTACTACGCCAACAGTTGCAATACCATTGGGTTATTTACAAGATTTTAATTTAAACTATACTGTTCCTGCATCTTATACCAATGACGGGTTTGCATTAAGCAACAGCACCGGTTTAAATAGTACCGATGGATTGGAAACAAGTATGTCAAGCACTAATAAGGCTACTGCTACTACCGAACTTATTGGCACTTGCACCAACCTTACCGCTTTAAAATTATTTTATAAATGTGCAGGAACCATGTCGTCCAAAGATACAATTCTTGTTCAGGCATCATTCGATTGCGGATTGACTTTTAAAAATGTATATAGGATACTTGCAAACAATACCCACTCAAATAAATGGGATAGTATTCAGGCTGATTTAGGAGCTGCTGCTGGGAATAATATTATTGTAAGATTAGTTAGGGCTGCCCATGCTGGCTCATCCTATATGATTTATTTTGACAATATAGCAATAGCCGATCGCCCAGATTTAAACTTTGGTGGCGATACCTCTGTTTGCGATAATATAACTTTATTTGCCAACCCCAATTATTATAGTTGGGATCTTACCTGGAGCAAAAGCAAATACATACAAGATACGTTAAGGGTTACTACAACTGGTGTTTATTGGTGCAGAGCCATGGATGCTATTTATGGTGTTTGGACCATTGATACTATAAAAATTACTGTTTATTCAACACCAGTTGCCAACCTTGGTCCCGACCAAAAAACATGTTCAGGAGTAAATACAGTTCTAAATCCTGGTACCTTCCCAGCATCATATACTTATCTTTGGAATACAGGTGACACGACTTCAACCATTGCAGTAACTAAAGGCGGAACTTATATAGTAACGGTATCAAACCCCGCTGGTTGTTTTGATATAGATACGGTGAAAATTTTGGCCAGCAACCAACCCAAAGGTGTATATATTGTAAAAGGTTCGCCTTTTAATGGCCAATATAATTCAGGTACAACTTCTGCTCCCGATAATGTTTGTGTGGGCAATAGTGTTACTTATGAATTAACGCCGCCATCAGGCCATACCAACGCCAAGTTTGGTGTTGATTGGAACATCCCTGCATCAGGTGTTGTTACTTTTAATGGGAATGCTCCTGTGGGTAAAGTAACTATCAATCCTCCCACTGCATCAAGCAATGGAAGTCTTAACTTCATACCCGATTTGGCCGATGCAGATTCATTGTTTATGATTATGGTAAATGTAATTGATAGTGCAACGGGTTGCGACACCACCGTAATGAGATACTTAGCGGTAAACTCAATTCCAAATGTGAACTTGGGAAATGACCAAACTGTTTGCCCCAATGCACAAATATATTTATCGAGCAGTGGTTCATTTGCTTCTTATAAATGGAGTGATGGAAGTACCAGCAATATCTTGGGCGTTACTACACCTGGAGACTATTGGTTAAAAGTAACCGATAGCAAAGGATGTGTTAATTTCGATAGTATTACAATCAGTAATTATACAGTTACGCCTCCTAATTTAGGTCCCGATCAAAGTATATGTCCTAACAATAGTGTAGTATTAGATGGTGGAACCGCAAGTGCATATTTGTGGAGCACCAATGCTACAACTTCAAAAATTACTGTTTCAGCAGCAAGTACTTATACTCTCAAAATTACCGATGCCAATGGTTGCTTTAGTTATGATTCGGTTGATGTGAGTTTACTACCATTACCTGATGCTTCATTTAGTTATAGTATCACCAATGGAAAATCGGCAGTGCAGTTCAATCCAACTACTACCACCCATACTAGTTATACTTGGAATTTTGGTGATGGAACTGCGAAGAGTGCGCAAGCATCGCCTGCACATACCTATATGATAACGGGTGCCTATGTAGTGAAACTGATTGTTACTGGAACCAACGGTTGCACCGATTCAAGCTCACAAACTATCAATGTAAATACAGCCATCAATATGCCACTAAGCTTGGTAAATGAACTAACTGTATTCCCCAATCCTTATAACCACGAAGCAAATCTGAATTTCAATTTGGTTAAAAATGCACAGGTGAATATAGAGCTATTTGATTTGTATGGACGCAAAGTAAACACCCTTGCCAATGCACAAATGGCCGAAGGAAAACACCAAATGCCGATAGCTACAAACAATACCGCACAAGCAGTTTATATACTCCGTATTATGATAGATGGGCAATCGACAGTGATACGCTTGGTTGACATGGCTAACGATTAATAATAAATTTATAAAAGAAAACCTATATATACTTTAAAAAAAATATAGGTTTTCTTTTTATTTAAATACGTATTATTAATATATAAAATTATTTAACGTTTTTTTATGCTATTTAACTCCCTACATTTTGCATTATTCTTTCCATTAGTAACACTGTTATATTTTTATTTACCGCAAAATAAAAGGTGGGCATTATTACTATTTGCAAGTTGTTATTTTTATATGGTGTTTATTCCCATATATATATTAATATTGTTCTTTACTATTATCATTGATTATTTTGCGGGTATACTAATTGAAAATGCATCTGGCCGAAAACGAAAACTATACTTATCGTGGAGCATCATTGCCAATGTGGGTGTATTGGCCATATTTAAATATTTCGATTTTTTTGTTACAAATATTAACGCAGTAGGCGAAGCACTTCACCTGCATTATCCCATACATTTATTAGGAATTATTCTACCAGTCGGCTTGTCGTTTCACACCTTTCAGGCAATGAGCTATACCATTGAAGTATATAGAGGAAACCAAAAAGCCGAGAGGCATTTTGGAATTTATTCATTATATGTAATGTATTATCCCCAATTAGTTGCTGGGCCTATTGAACGCCCTCAGAATATTATACACCAGTTTAAAGAAAAACATAATTTTAATTATAAAAGAGTTAAAAGTGGTTTAATGTTAATGGCCTGGGGATTGATAAAAAAAATTGTGATAGCAGATAGGTTATCTATTTTTGTTGATAGGGCATACTCAAATTTAGACGGGTATGAAAATGTAGGTCTTATTATAGCGGCCATCTTTTTTTCTTTTCAAATATATTGTGATTTTTCCGGGTATTCTGATATCGCAATTGGTGCTTCAAGGGTGATGGGAATCGAACTCATGACAAACTTCAGGCAACCTTATTTCTCGCAGTCTATTTCAGAATTTTGGAAACGATGGCACATTTCACTGTCAACTTGGTTTCGAGATTATTTATATATTCCACTAGGAGGCAATAGGGTAAAAACACTGGGGAGAGCATACCTCAATATATTCCTGGTTTTTCTAATCAGCGGTTTTTGGCATGGGGCACAGTGGACTTTTATAGTATGGGGAGCACTTCACGGACTATATCTTTTAAGTGCTTTAATACGAGACCGAATATTTGGGATGAGAAAAAAAAATAAGAACAGGGTAAGAAATATTCTGAATGTTATATTTACATTTTTGCTGGTTACCCTCGCCTGGGTATTTTTTAGAGCCCCTAATTTTGAAACCGCACAATTAATATTTAGCAAAATGTTTGAAGGCTGGGGTAGCTTAATTAGCAATGTATTGAGTGGTAATATCCCCTATGATAATTTATCGTTGGGACTAGGTAAAGCACCATTATTTACCGCCGTAGGAGTTATCATATTTTTGTTAGCCTTTGATAAGCTACACTCTAAAATAAATATGAACAAATGGATTTCAAAACAAGCCCTACCATTGCGATACTCAGTATATATTGGGGCTGTATTTGCCATATACTTTTTGGGCAGTTTCAAAACTGATTCTAGTTTTATTTATTTTCAATTTTAATACCCTGAAAAATTGAAAAAAATACTACTAAAAATATCCCTTATTTTACTTGTGCCACTTATTATAGTGATAATAATCAATTATAAATATGACCCGGGAGAAATCATGCACAACCGCTCGCAACAAATGGTAGAGATTGGCCTTAGCGGTAAAAACATTGCTATAAAAGCAATCCCTTCGTCACTTCATGAATATAAAATTAAAATGTTGGAACTATATAAGGCTTCGAAAATTTCGCCTGATATTGCAGTATGGGGCTCAAGCAGAACCTCTGAATTCAGGGCCAAATTTTTCCCCAATTATAGCTTTATAAATTTAAGCTTGCCCGGTGCAAATATTAAAGATTATATGGCATTATATGGCTATTGCAAAGAACACAATCAACTTCCAAAAAATATTATTTTAGGAATAGATCCTTGGACATTTCATACTAGAAAAAAATTAGGTAAGGGCAATATTTTTGTTGCAGATACGGTAAATAAAATTGGTGTAGGAAGTACCGTAAAACAAAATTATATATATGCCCGCCAGCAGATGGGCCTTGAACCAGAACTGTCTAATTCGCTAATTGAAAAACCAGAAGCTGTTGCTTGGCTAAGTAATTTTTTCGAATTTATTTCACCTTCTTATTTCCAAAATTGCTTAAACTATTTGGGTACTGAATTTATAAAAGCAACTAACAAAGAAGAGTTAACGGGCTACTCAATGATGTATAATGATGGTGGCTATGCTTTAAAAAACCTTTCTGAACTTGATGATGCAGCAGTTAAAAGAAAATCTATCAGCTATCTCAATAATGCAAAAGGTAATTTCTTTTGTGATGCTTTTGCCCAGGGAGAAAACATGGACTTATTTTACAAACTGGTTGAAACGCTTACTAACAAAGAAAAAATAAATTTAACGATTTATATATCACCTATACATCCAGATGTATATATTGAACTGATGAAATATGAGAAAGCCAGTATTGAATTAGCCGTTAGAAAAAAGTGCAGTGAGCTAGGTGTGAAAATTATTGGTGGATTTAATCCAGAACCTTTAAATTTGAAAGCCGCTGGCAAAGAATTCAGCGATCAATATCATATCACCTCTATCGGACTCACTAAAATTCTTAGCCTATATAATTTAAAATTCATCAAATAAACATTTTAATTTTCTTTTACCCACTTATATATTATGGAAAGCATCAAACCAAATTTCAATTTTTTTGCCCCTATTATACTGATTGTATTTTTTACTTCAGTTGGTAAGTCGCAAGTATGCAAACCTAGTTTCTTGGGCTCTGGGCAATCCTGGGGCTTTTACACATCCAATGTAACACTTGATTCTA
This sequence comes from Bacteroidota bacterium, assembly GCA_947477885.1. Taxonomy (GTDB): domain Bacteria; phylum Bacteroidota; class Bacteroidia; order UKL13-3; family UKL13-3; genus CANJUD01. The sequence continues at coordinate 581,228 of CANJUD010000001.1, read as the reverse complement.
TTAACAATACAAGCACTATGCCCGCTAATTCTCCTTTCTATACTTATTATAATACACAATCAACCACCGTTAAAACTGGCTATGGATATTGGGTGAAAGTTACTTCTGGTCCCAACTCAACAGGATATGGAAATATTGCTGTTTGGTTAGATTTTAATGGCAATGATACTTTTGAAACCAAAGAGAAAATTGGCGAAGTAAATGATATACCAGCATCTACCCAAGATAGTATATATTTTAACGTGCCCAGCAATGCCGATTCGGGCCTTACAAAAATGCGTGTAGTATTTTCATACTATTATACAAAAATCACTGCCTGTCAAAATTTATATTATGGCGATTGTGAAGATTATAATATCAATATTAAATATGTACCCTGTACTTCCCCACCCACTGCGGGTAGTGTTATTTCTGATAAAAATAATGTTTGTACTAGTAATACATTTATCCTTTCATTGCAAGGTGCATCAGTAGGTGCGGGCCAAAGCTATCAATGGCAAAAATCGTCTGACAATAGCACGTGGACAAATATAGGAAGTGCATTTAATATGACCTTAAAAACTTCACAAAGCGACTCAACATATTACCGCTGTTTGGTAACCTGCAGCGGCTATACTGACTCAACACAGGGCTTGCTTATTACACAAAAACCTGCCACCAATTGTTATTGCCACGGCAAATCCTATTACCCTACTTTAGCAAATATTGGGAATGTTACTTTTGGAAAATTTTCCAATGGTAGTGATACATTACCCATAGACTATAACCCAGACTGCAAACATGGATATACTGATTTTACCAATGTGGGTTTTATACCACTAATACGAGGAAATACCTACCCTTTTGCTGTTACCCAAATTTGTGGGGGTTATTTTTATCAGTGTGATATTGAAGCTTGGATAGATTATAACCAAAATGGAGATTTTGAATCATCAGAACAAATATATAATGGAAGTACATCCACTGGATTATACAAAAATACTATTCATATAAATATAGCTATTCCAAACACCGTAAAAACAGGTATAACAGGAATGCGAGTAAAGATATCGTATTTCTCAAGTGGCGGTGTATGCGATACTGCCTATTACGGAGAATCGGAAGATTATAATGTGTATATATATGATCAGAAAAAAATAGATGCCTATTTATATAATATTGAAAGCCCTTTGATGAAATCATGTTATTCAAATAATGAACCTGTAAAACTAGCAATATATAATGCCGGATCTGATACAATTATGTTTGCCAATAACAATATGGATGTACACGTGGATATGAGCAACCTTAATACAGGCAGTTTAGATTCTATTTTCAAATCGGGTTATTTAGCTCCTGCCTCCTCCATGTTAGTTAATTTAAATGGCACTTTGGATATGAGTAAATATCCAGGCAATTATGATATAAATGCCAACATCACTGTAAATGGTGACAGCATACCCTATAATGATAAAGTATACAAAACATATTCTCCCGACATACTAATAAAACCTAGATATTTAGCCGATTTTGAAAATTACATGAGCATACCAAAGTCATTTACCGCTGGTGGATTTGCCATGAGCAATAATACTGGTGTAAATTCTTCAAACTCTCTTAGCGGTGTGATGTTGTACAACAGAAAAAACACTGCAACCTCTGAGCTCATTGGCCCATTGACAAAATTCTCCACTTTCAAAATATATTATAAAGCATCAGCGGTAATGCCAAAAACTGATACCGTATTTATTAATATTTCCATTGACTGCGGTGTAACTTATAAAACGATATATAAAATATTAACAGCCAATTCAAGTGGTAATAATTATTATAGTTTGCAATATGATTTAGGCAAATATAGCGGCAATAATTTAATAGTAAAAATCATCACTACTTCTGCTGCATCCAATTTTTATTATATTAATTTCGACAACTTTGCTGTTGCTGATAAACCACAAATTAATTTGGGAAATGACACCGCAGTATGCGATAAAGTAACAATATATGCAAACCCGCAGAACCAGCCATGGAAGCTGCAGTGGAGCAAATACAAAGCAACTTCCGATACCATTGTTGCAAAATATTCAGGTAATTATTGGTGTACCGCTACCGATTCTATTTACGGCATTTCAAATACCGATACTGTGCATGTGGATATATATAACACGCCCAATTTAAATCTTGGCCCTGACAGAATTTTATGTATAGGAAATACAACTATATTAAACCCTGGTACCTTTACTGGTTACAAATTTAATTGGAGCACTGGCGATACCACTTCTACTATTTCCGTTTCAACCGCGGGTACTTATATAGTAACTGCTTCTGCACCGCAACCTGCCAGTTGTTTTTCGATGGATACAATTAAAATAACTACAGTAAATAAACCATCAGGTGCTAGTATTATAAAAGGTACTCCTTTTGATGGCAAATTTAATAATGGCACCATTGCAAATCCGGATGATGCTTGTGCCGGAAATACCTTGACCTATGAGGTTACACCGCCAACTGGGTATACCAATGCTCAGTATGGTACCAATTGGTTTATTACACCAAATATAATATCCATTAACGGAACAAAATCTGTAGGGAAATATAATTTAACAAAACCTACATCTACTGCTAATGGCAGTCTAAGTTTTACACCTGATATTGCTGATGCCGATTCTGTTTTTATTATTACATTTACTATATTAGATGCCAATACTACTTGCGATGTTTCCGTATCTCGTTATTTAAAAGTAAATCCAGCTCCTGTTGTTAATCTCGGGTCTGACCAAGAAGTTTGTCCTGGTGATTTGGTATATTGGAATACGGGTGGTAATTATCCGCAATATCTTTGGAGCAATGGTAGTGCATCAAGTATGATATCGGTATCAACACCTGCAAGTTATTGGTTAAAAGTAACCGATAGCAAAGGGTGCACAAACTCAGATACAGCCGACTTGCTCAACTACCCCCTACCCTCAGTTAATCTTGGCTACGACAGAGGTTCGTGCGATGGCAATGCATTTATATTAGATGCCGGAAATCAGTCGGGATATTTGTGGAGCACTGGGGCAAATTCTCAAAGTATTAAAGTAAACAAAACAGGAACCTATTGGGCTAAAGTATATAGTAACGACGGCTGTATTGCTATAGATACAGTAAATGTAGAAATATTACCCAAACTAAAAGCTACATTTAATTATACTAAAAATTCACCCTCCAATATTAAATTCACTCCCGATTCTGCACAATATACTAAATATATTTGGAACTTTGGCGATAGTAACTCAGCAAGCAATATATCTCCTATACATGCATATAGTAGTGATGGAATATATACCGTAAAATTAGTAGTAATTGCCAAATATGGCTGCACCGATTCTGCTACACAAACAATCAATATAAACACAGGTGTTAGCCAAGTACAACTTTTAGCCATTGATATTTCTGTATTTCCCAATCCTTATAATCACGAAGCTAATCTGAATTTTACTTTGGCAAAAAATAGCCTAGTAAATATAGAACTATATGATATGTATGACCGAAAAATAAAAACTCTCACTAACTCGCAAATGGCCGAAGGCAAGCACAGCATGCTCATCACCACTAGCAGCACCGCACAAGCAGTATATATATTACGTATGCTTGTTAATGGACAGTCCACTATTATACGTTTGGTTGATTTGGGGAGTGAGTGATAATAGAATATGATATAGAAGAAGCCGAGTTAAACGCTAGGCTTTTTTTATAAAAATGTTTCTTGTACTTTTGTTGAATAACTATAATTATGAAACCATTTAAAAACGATAATTCACTTTCATCTATAATCAAAGAGATTCAAACTCTTATAGTATGAGGCTATTTTATACTTGATACCTTATACTATATACTTGATACTCTCCCCATGCTCTCCATCATCATCCCCGTCTACAATAAAATTGAAATCACACTTTCTTGTCTTCAGAAAAATATTATACATTGTGAGCATCCAGCTGAGTGGATTATTATAGACAATAACTCTGATAAGGTTACGAAAGAAGGTTTGCTGCAATTGAAAAAATTTGCAGAAGAAAAAAAACACAAACTTGTTATCATAACAGAAAAAGAAAATACAGGCACCGCCCTTGCTTGGAACACTGGACTTAACAATACCAACGGAAATTACATAGCGATCCTCAACAACGACTGCGTGCTAATGCCCGCATGGGATACAGCTATCATCAATGAAATTAAAAATGGGGAATTAGATTTGTTTACGCCATTTATTATTGAACCGCCCATGCTCAAAAATCAATATCATGAAATTGATTTCTGGGAGGGAGAAAAAAATTGGGAATATTATTTAAAGAAAAATAAAGGTCGCATCTGTAAAGGACTTTTTGGAGGTGTGGTATTTATGGGCAGAAAAGAAATATTTGAATTAATCGGACCGTTCGATACTAAATTTTGGCTCACTTTAGATGATATAGATTATATATATCATGCACTTAAAAAAGGTATTATCACAGGCACCACCGGAAACATCATCGGGTTCCACCATGTATCCGCTACACGCAGCGGAATGAGCATCGATGAGCAAGTGGCTAGCGATTACTTCACTCAAAAATGGCACTGCGATTATGCCAAACAGGAAAGCTCATTTCTAAATAAATTAAAACGTAGTTATAAGAAAAAAATATTTAAATGTTTTGGACTTTTAAGTACAGTGAACATGAAATTAAAATAGAAACCGAACCCACCGAATGAAGATCGATGGCGAGTCTAAATCCGCTCCACCGCCAAATCATCCTTACACAGCCTCAACAAGTCTTTCAAACTAAAATTCTTAACAGGATGCAAAAATTGCGGAGCCAACTCGCACAAGGGCTCTAACGTGAACCTGCGTCTATGCAATTGAGGATGCGGAACAGTTAAAACATCACTATAATATATCATACTTCCGCAAAATAAGATATCAATATCTATAAATCGTGGTCCCCATTTTTCTTTGCGTTCACGGCCCATGTTCTTTTCAACTTGCTGGGTAATTTCAAAAATTTGTTGTGGACGAAGTGAAGTATTATATATAATAACCTGGTTATAAAAATCAGGCTGCTCCGTATTGCCCCAGGCTTTTGTTTTATATAATGATGATAATTTATGATTGCCAAATTTAGTATCTAATAAACCAATTGCAGTACTGAGCTGCTCTAAACTATCGCCCATATTGCTGCCCAACAATATATATAAATCCCTCACGGCAATTCTCCCTTTCCTTGTCTGATTAATTCGGGTTCATCGCCCGTGCAATCCAATACTGTTGAAGGAATATTCCCGCCCGTGCCTCCATCTATCACGGCATCTACTTGTTGTTCGTATTCTTCATGTATCAATTCGGGATCGGTTAAATATTCTTCTACCAAATCAGTACTATGCAGCGATGCTGACACCAAAGGTTCATCCAACATTTGTATCAGCGTGCGTGTTATCATACAATCGGGTACGCGTATACCGATAGTTTTTTTTGAACTGTTTCTAAAAATTTTTGGAACATTATTATTCGCATTCAATATAAAAGTGAATGGCCCTGGCAAACATGTTTTCATCATCCTAAAAATCGGATTGTTTATCTGCTGACAAAAATCGGAAAGGTGACTAAGGTCGGAGCATAATAAAGAGAGGTTAGCCTTCTCCGGTTTTTTGCCAATCAATTTACAAATACGTTCAATTCCGTTTTTGCTACTAGCCTTGCAAGCAATGGCATATATTGTATCCGTAGGAATTATAATAATTCCATCCTTCTGCAAAAGCTCGATGGCTTTTTTACATTCGCGTTCGTTGGGCGTTTTGGGGTGGATGGTGAGGAGCAAAGTATATATGACCTAAAAGTAACTGCAAATTTATATCAATTATAGCTGATTGGCTATTGTAATTACAATAAAAAAGCCGCAGTTACTTAAAACTACGGCTCATATATCTAATCCAATTAAACTAAAATCCTTTGACTATAAAAACATAAATGGGTTGGTACAAAAAACTTTAATCAACAATAAAGAGAAAAAAGTTCTGTTCATGTATGCTGCTGCATTCACGCCTTTAGCATATCCTACTGGAATTAATGCTGGTGTATATTGCATGTTAGGTTGACCTAAAGTGAAACGGTTGCTCTTGTTTCCTTTGCGAAGATTCTTAACCTTCTTGAGTAAATTAGTGATTGTATTTTTCATTTTTGGGGTTCTCCTTTATTTATTATTTAACAAATGTTTGACGAGCGTAACAAGCTTTGAAATGTGTTTTTTCAATTAAGCTCATGTGGCAATGGGCGATTTCTTTAATAGTAACACTATTTAAGAAAGCAACAGCAATCTCTTCCGAGGTGATGTTTTTTGTTTTGGTATTTAGTGTTACTTGTATCATTTTTTTAATCGCTTTTGATTGAGACAAAATTGCAGGATGCTGATAGGTGAGAAAGTTTGAGTTTCATTTTTTTCTTACAGATGTTTTCAGGAAACAAATACGAAAATCCATATGACCAGTATCATATATTCAGCATTTATAACTGATTATCTTAATTTTAACAATTACTGAAATACATCTGGTCTTACTTACAAATCGATTTGCAAGATGTGAGTTTTGTGCCTAAAAATTAAAAAATGTTATTGGGTTGCTTTTTAAATGCTCCTAATTTTTAGAGAAAACTATTGTCCCTGAAGCCCGAATCCCCCAAATCCTATTGCACCTTTTAATCCTGAGCGAAGCCGAAGGGAACCATTAATCATTAATCATTGCCCATTCCCCACTTACTTTGCAAACCCATTGCTGAACCTCTTACAAAATATCACCGGCCAAAAACTGCTCCTGCCATTCTACCACGAGGTTGCTGAAAAAAAACCGCCCCATTTGGAAGGGTTATATATTGTGAGGTCGCCCAAACAATTTGAAAAGGAAGTCGATTTTTATCTTAAACACTTCAATCCCATTACTTTAGATAAATTAGTAGATTATATATATAATGGTGTACCTATTCATAAACCTTCTTTTCTTCTAAGTTTCGATGATGGCTTGCGTGGTATTCACGATTATGTATTGCCCATTCTGCAACGCAAAGGTTTGGAAGCAATGCTATTTGTAAATCCAGCATTTATAGGAAACCAAGATATGATGTTCCGATTAAAAGCTGCCCTTATCGCCAATGAACTGAAGAAACCTAAAAACAAAGAACTGAAATATGTGGCCAAATATGTTTATGATATAAAATACGAACATGCAGAACACTTAAACGAATTGGCTGTACAATTAAATATTGATTTCAAAAACTATTTGGATAGGCATAAACCTTATCTTGATCTCGACCAACTGAAACAACTCCAGAGCAATGGATTCCATATAGGCGGACATACGCATACACATCCCGAGCTTAGGCACTTGCCGCTGGTCGAGCAAGTTTCGGAAACATTGAGTAGTATGAATTGGGTAAAACAAAACCTAAATCCCAAACACCAGATATTCTCTTTCCCTTTTACAGATTATGGAATTGAAAAAGAATTTTATACAAGAACAGAAAAACAAATTGATTTATATTTTGGTGGTGCAGGATTGAAAACTGAATCCAATCCCAAACATTTGCAACGCATTCCTATCGAGAATTTAAAAGATGCGAAAACAATGACATACTTTCAATATATATACTGGTTACTTAAAATGCCTTTTGGCAAAAACAACATCACACGAAAATAAATGCTAGAAGAAGGACTCAATATATTATATAAAACCGATTTGGATAATTTGATCCAGAGTGATTTGTTTGCCAAGCTGAAAGATGTTCCCGTTAGCAAAATAAGAGCTTTATCACAGATGAACAATCCTAGATTGATTGCCGATAAACCTATGCTGCTTGTAAATTTTAAAGCAGGCGAGGTAATTGCCTATCTAGGAGCTTATCATGATTATACAATACAAGGTGATAAAAAAATCGCTATCGGATGGACCAATGATTTGTGGGTACACCCAGCGAAGCGTGGGCAAGGACTTGCAGGAAAATTAGTGGTGGAACTATATAAACAATTTGATGGAAATTTAGTAGTAGCCGATTATGTTCCCAATACTTTTCATATATATAATAGCAAAGGAAAATTTACCAAATTAAAACCAATTGTAGGCAAAAGAATATTCTTAAAAAAACCCGATGCAGTTTGGATGGAAAAACGTTTTGGACTGTCGCTAAAAAAGAATATTCTTAAAACTTATCTAAAATTTCTCCCTGATAAACCGACTGAAATTGCAGAAACTTTATTATCATACAAACAAAATTATACATCTAAATTAGAAACCGAACACGAAAATTTTATGGATGACCATAAACGAAATTCTATATTTAATTATGGAATTTCAGAATGGAATCATTGGCTGGCTGCTCCCTGGCTCAGCGAAATAGAAGCGGAACCACGTTTCCATTTCTCCACACACAGCAAGCCTTTCAAGCAGTTTTGTTTGGAACTGAGAGATGATACCAACGCAATAAAAGCATTACTATTTATAATGGTGCGAGGTGAAGAATTAAAAGTAAAACAAATATATTCTGCTCCCCTAAACTATGATGAAGTAATCAAGATTATCATAAATAACGCTCAAAATTTCGCCTGCACCCAAATATTATTATATGATACAAATGCCATACGTTCATTGAAAAAATATTCTGATCATTATATATTTGAAGCCGATAGTAAAAAACATTTGTTATGTGGCGATGCAATTTTGGACAAATTACTGAATACCCGTATTGATGCGTCAGATGGCGACCTAGCTTTTACCTAAACCTGCCCGTCATTGTGGTTGGTGAAAACACCAAACCACAGGCAAATGTATCTGATGGAGACTTGGCTTATACGTAAAAAGTTACTGGGTCGTCATGCTGAATTTATTTCAGCATCTCTTAATGTGCAGATAATTGTATACTGATTAATGAGCCGTGATAAGATGCTGAAACAAGTATAGGATGACGTATTAGAAAAATTTGACAATTTTTGTACCGTCCCCCGAATCCCTCCCGAATAAGATTCGGGACCTAATTCCCATTTCCCAATTTAAACCTTTTGCACCATATTTGTCATACCAAGCAAGCTAAACCAATTTAACAACATGAGCGCCATCGATGATAAAGAAATTCTTGAAGGTTTCAGAAATGAGAAAACCAAGAATCGCTGTTTTGAGCAGTTGATCGACAAGTATCAACGCCGTATTTACTGGCATGTTCGCAAAATTGTAATTGCCCACGATGATGCCGATGATGTGGTACAAAATACATTTATTAAAGTGTGGAGCAGCTTAGATGGATTTAGAGAAGATTCGAAATTATTTACCTGGATGTACCGTATTGCGACCAATGAAGCAATAAATTTCCTCAACAAAAAGAAAGCAAACTTATATAATGACTGGGAAACTGTTGAATATAGTTTGAGTGAAAGCCTAGCTGATGATCCCTATTTCAACGGCAATGATATACAAATGAAATTGCAGCAAGCCATCCTCACTTTACCTGAAAAACAAAGGCTCGTATTCAATATGAAATATTTTGATGAAGTGAAATATGAGGACATGAGCGAGATACTCGGCACGAGTGTCGGGGCTTTGAAGGCTTCTTATTTTCATGCTGTGAAAAAAATTGAAAAATATTTTGGGGTTAGTTAAACTTTTTTGTCAGGAGATTGTCAGAACATTAAATGAGCCACATATCCTTATATAACGATAACGAAGACCAGAAACTTAAAAGTTTAGCTGGAACAGAATCGGGCTTTGTTGTTCCCGATGGATATTTTGAAGAATTGCCCATCAGTATTAAAATACAATTAGGAGAAATTTCGGAATTGGATATAACAAGTATTGAAAAACACGAATATCCCTTTTCAAATCCCACAGATTATTTTGAACAACTGAAAAGTCTCCCGAATAAGATTCGGGACCAGAGCAGAATTCAACACGAAGAAAGTTTTGAACCAACGCCCTTAATTCCCACCAACGAAACAGGTTTCGATTTGCCCGATGGATATTTTGGACAAGCTAGATATCATATAATAGATGAAACTTCTCACCATAAAAATATAGCTGACAAAGGAAAAGAAAATACATTTAATGTAGATGAAAATTATTTCGAAAAATCAAAAAAACATATATTAGCTCAAACCACAGAGCAAAATAAAACTACTGGATATAGAAGTATTATTCGCAAACCAAATCTCAAAACTTTGATGAGATATGCCGCAGTAATTACTATAGCTTTTGGATTGGGGTATTTCAGCCACACCAAACAAAATATCGTAGTATATAATAATAACGGACAACTAAGCAAACCAGTTATAATAGAAGACATCACCTACGAAGAACTGCAAGCAGCCTTGTTCGACGAAGATTTGGACAATGATGATTTGATAGAAATTGCCACTATGCAAACACCTGTTGCTAATAATAGTACAAATAAAAAAACTATTATAAATAATACGAATAGTCCAAATAACAAAAAACAAAAGAACTATACACCAAGCCCTGATAAAACACCAACCCAACAACAAATAGAACAATATATATTAGACAATAACGACGATTTAAATTCAGACGAACTATGAAGAATATGACAATAGTGATGGTATGTATGCTCAGCTTCTCAGCATTTGCCCAAGAACCATCCAAAGAAAAAAAAGAAGACAAAGTGAAAGCATGGAAAATTGCCTTCATCACCGAACGCTTAGATTTGACTAGTGAGGAAGCTCAAAAATTTTGGCCTATATTCAATGCATACGAAGCCGAATGCAAGGCCCTCAAAGAAAAATACAAAGTTGATCCCGATGCTAACAAAGATGGGACAGTAAGTGAAGAAGAAGCTGAAAAAGCATTGGCCAAACAAATAGAAGTACGTCAAGCAAAAGTTGACTTAATGAAAAAGTATAATACTGAATTTAAAAAAGCCATCTCAGCCAGCAAAATTGTGAAACTGCACCAAGCCAATGATGACTTTAAAAAAGTATTGCTAGAGCGTCTCAAAAAGATGCAACAAAACAAGCCTCAAAGACCGGGCGGAGGGGGACCTCCCACCCCGCCAGACCCAGAATTAGGGGAATAGTCATATATAACCGCCCAACGAAAATGGGCGGTTTTTTTTTATGAAAGATGCTGTCGAGTGTTTCCAACTGGATTGACCTGTGTGTAGAGCGGAAGCAATCTGAATTACTCAACTGCTAATTTAACTTTTTCTTCCCCAACCGAAAGTATATACAACCCTTTAGCCAAATGCCCAATTGATATATTATATAATACTTCCCCATTGGTAGAAGTATTATATACTTGCTTGCCTAATAAATCATATAAAGAAATATTTGTTTTATTATTGGGTAAACCCTCAATATATAATACATCATTAGTAGGATTCGGCCACACCCTAATTAAATTATCTATGTGCTCTATATGGTTCAACCCCGTGTGTAGCAATGAGCCACTAGTGGCCACACACCCATTTCCATCCACCACATGCACATAATACCTGCCTGTGGCTGGATGATATAATGATGAAGTATTACTATAGAATACAGTATCTTTATACCAAGTATATGATACAATTGGACGCGTTGCTATTATATATAAACTATCTTTTGCAGTTTTAATATTTGCAAATAACTGCGGCAAGAAACTTATTTTTACCGTATTGCTCTGTGCCCCACAGCCATAGGCATTTGATGCAGCCACATAATAACTGTTGGCGGTATCTACTTTTATACTTTGGGTGTTTACAAGTCCCGTATTCCATTGGTATTTTACTAAGGGCGGATACGCAGTATCTTTTTGTTTGGCAGTAAGTATAAAACTATCTTTAAAACACAAAGGGCTATGACTTGGGCTATCTATATACACAACAGGTTGTGGTAATATACGGAACACATTTGTTTTATATAATGAATCTATACAGCCTTGTTTGGTTATATATATAAGTTTGGCATTGTAATATCCTGTATCTTGTACTATGAGTTTTAGTTTATTGGTAGTAACAGTGTCATATTGTTTTGTGATATTATTGGGATGCTCTATCGTCCATTTTCTTTGTTGGATAATGCTGTCCATACCGCCACTGCTATCTGTAAGGGTAATGGTGCTGTTACCGCAGCTTTTGGTGTAATCCGTATTGAAATAAGCAGTGATATGAGGGTCTATATTTACTTGATGCATAAATGATAGGCTATCTTCACAGTTACTATTCCATACGTGGGCAGAAACTATATAATTTCCTGATGAGTAATTATGGTAAAGCATTATAGAGTCCAATACACTTTTATTGTTACTATATATAATCGAATCTGTATTGTCTCCCCAATGGAAACGAACTGTATCACTATGGTTGTATCTAAGTTTTACCTGTATATGATGACTGCCGCAGGTATAATAACTGGTGTCTTTTGTTAGCCCTAAGTAAGGTTTAATTTTCAAATACAAACTATCACTGAACCACTGGTAATAGCCACAACCATTTGCTCCTGTTTCTGCTTTTAATTGTATATGGTATTTGCCATCTTTATTATATACATGAACAGGATTTAATGTGCTGCTGCTATCTCCATCTCCAAAGTACCATGTTACATTTTTTACCGTGCTATCTGTATTGATGCTAAAATACACACTATCCCTGCCACAGGTGTTGGAGGGCATGCCAATAAAAAAGTTCATTTTTTTGATGGGAAAATCCATGCAAGGGAGAAAGCGTCCTACAAAGGTTGGTATCTTAAAACTTAAAACATCTTTTTCTATTTTACAGGATTGGCCTTTTTTATCAGGAAATGCAATTGAATGGATATGTGTTATGCTATCATTTGTTTTATTGGGAAGATAATAATAAAAATATATCTTATTATTTGGAGCAAGCTTCATAGAACTTATGCCGTCGTATTCGTCAAAGGTATGCCATTGCGTATAAAATGTATCTATATATTTAATAGTATTCATTGGCTTAGAATTAAACCGTTCTAATTGACATAAGATTTGCCTTTGAGAATATTGGTAAGGTTTTGAGTTTGGCACATCCATTATAGCCAAGTAGATCAATGAGTCATTCGCAGAAATCTCTGGAAGACCTACACTTGACTTATTATTTACACCTATCAACCTATTAAACAATTCTTTTTGTTTTTTTAGTTTGCCTGTACTTCGGTCTATATCATATAAGTTTATAATAATATTAGAGCCCGAACTATTATGAATATATTGGTTTATTAATTGATTGCCATCCCTTGTGGTTCGCATACTTGTATAAGCATTCCATTCACAGGGAACATAGCTGGCAATACCCTTTCTGCTTATGCTATCTTTGGTTACCAAAAAACTGGTGCAGGTAAATTCACTAGTTCGCAATATCAGCCAATAATCGGTATCGTTGGCATGCTTTACAAATACCCCATAGGGCGAACCTAAAAATGAATCAGTTCCCAATTGAATAGTGCTTGTATCAACTTCTCCCAATCCGTTGTCTTTTGACATATCAATATTTGTATAAAAAAATTGATAATAGTCATTCACAATAATATGGTAGAAAACAGAATCTGTTAATGGTTTTGGTATGGAGAGTGAAAGTGGATTTGGATTTCTATTAATGTTCAATAGACCGTTCTTCATAATTTGATGGTTTCGGTTCCAAATACAAATACCTGCCCCATAAAACCACAGTTTACCTTCGCAGTCTGAGACAGTAACTGGGTTTATTGAAGCATCGGCACTATTGAGCCCAACAAATGTATCTTTTATTTCTGAATGAAATATACTGGGAGGGGTACTTGAAAAATTGATACCCGCGTATTTTCCAAAACACCAATTGTTGCCCATTTGTGCTTTTAAATTGGGTATCGATGCCCAACATAGGATTAAAAATAAAGATACGTATTTCAGTTTCATTATTACAAAGTTAATCTATATGCACTAATTTAACCTCATGTATAATTTCACCTATGTTATTTCTAACTATTAGGTTATATATTCCCAGAGGTTCGTTACTTAGATTAATCACTTTACCACTTTCTATACTTATTGTGTTTATTTTCGTTAATAATTTCCCTGTTATATCATAGACTTCTATACATACAGTACCAAAGGAATTTGACTTTACTGTAAATTCTCCATTAGATGGATTGGGCCATACATTATATTTTTCTTTGGAATTGACTAAATTTATCGCAGTTGTAACATCAATGGTTTTAGCTGTTTTCAATTCACAGGGAGTTCCTTGGGATATAGTAAGGCTTGTATTATAAGTGCCGAAATTATTATATGCATGAACAGGCTTAACAACATTTGAAGTTATCAAGTCCCCAAAGTCCCAAGTGTAACTGCTCTGGCTTGTATCAGAAGGAAAAAAATACACAGTTTTGCTATTCCCAGACATGTTAAAAACAAAATCAGAATTGGTGGCTTTATATATATTGATGTTAATGAGATCGAAGTTTTTACAGCCATTCTGGTCAGTTATAGTAACAGTATAGTTTCCACTTTTTGAAGCGGCGATTGTTCTTGTCACATCGCTTGTGTTCCATGTGTAAGCAGATGCATTTCCTGCATCCAATACATAGGGTTTTCCATCGCACAATGTTGTATCATTGCCAAGATTTACTTTGGGAAGAGGATAAACGGTTAGCATAGCAGAATCACTATAATAACAAACACCGTCATTGGCTTTGCACCAAAATTTTCCCGTGGCATTTCGACTAACACTCTGCGTTATTTTGCCATTGTCCCATAAGTAGTTTAGGTTGGGAAGATTGGCGGCATATACAACGCTTTTGCCTTGGCATATAGCAGTATCAGAACCTATGTCAAAACTATCCCGTTTCTGCATAGTAAATGTTTTATATAATGTATCAAAACCACATGGATTTTTTATATATACCGTAGCATTGTATGTACCAAAATTAGTATATAGATGCTTTACATTTAATACATCGTTCCAAGTGGTATCAATACTTCCATCATTCCAATCCCAAATGTACCTACCTTGCGAACATACATCCAAATTCAGTATTGCTGAATCATTTTGGCAAACGATACTTTTTGGTGTAGTGAGCGTATTATGTCGTAGATCAAAACGGTATTGGTATGGATAAATATTAGAGAGGCCGCTACGTGAAGCAGCACTCTTCATATCAATGTAGGTATTTATATAGTTACTTGCAGTTCCAGTATCTTCAGGGTAGTCTATGACACCGATATACATTTTATTTCCGGATGGTTTTACATAGTTTACATATATTCTGCAATCAGGACCTAATTGTAATCCACTAAACCCATACGGTTCATATGCAACAAACTTTGCACTAGAAATAATTGAAGTACTGTCCCAAACAGACAAATCATACTGAATTATACTATATCCAGTTGAAACATACAGGAATCTTCCACTCTTAGAAAATTCTGGTAAACTACCTATTGCTGTTAGTAAAATGGGGTCGCTAACTTTACCTGTAGTATCTGAAAAATGAACTAATTCTATTAAGCTGGGCTGATTCACATCATAACAATGTTGTAGAAAGGTTCTCCCATCGGGAGACACTTTCATTTCGCTAAGGGCAGAATATGGGGATCCTGGGTTTGAAACAGAATTTAAAGAGGTTGTTGAAATAACTGGATTAGCTGAATCAACTCCGCCACTACCTATTTTAAAACTATAATATTGCTTTGTATCCACCCGCTTCACAACCATCCACATATCTTTTTTGTTGGGTTGCTGAAAAAATGCAAACCCTGGTCTGAATTTGTCCCAGCTTAGTTCTGCATATTTATAACCTTTCATCACATCTCCCCGACCACTATCCAGTTTAAGGTTTACAAGGCTATATTGTAAATCGTATGCAAATGTGTTTTGTGTTCTAAATATATACACAAGGGTATCATTATAAGGCCATTTGCAGACAGCAGCGGAAGTATTGGTAGAAGCTAATGAACCCGCCCAACTGTTAGGCATTTCTTTATGCTTTCTATTAAAAGATACATCAAAACCAACATAAGTTAATATCGCTCCATTACTGTCACTTAAACAATGGTATGGCGTATATGTGTGAGGCCAATTACCATACTTACGATAAATCAGTAGCATAGTACTGTCAATTGGTTTAGGAGGGGAATAATTAAAATCTAAACCACTGGAATCCTCAATTACCCATATATTTCCCTCCTTTTGAGAAAAAGCACTAGCTGAAATACATGTAAACACAAATAATATGATAACTTTCCTAAATGCCATTCTTGTAATTATTTTTTTATTGCACAATTAGTTTCAAGGTCTTTGTCCCTACTTGTGTTTGTAACCTCAGCAAGTAAACACCTTTCGTTAATTCAAAGGTATAACTAAATTTTTAATTTTCGGCTTCTTCAATTTTATTTCTTAACTATCTTTGCACCTTTAGGATAACTCCCTAACATGCATAAAGAAACAGAAATATATATAAGTCCGCAGCAAGCTGGTGATGCAGTGTACATACGTGAAGCCCTTGCAAAATCAACTAACTCAAGCGTTGAGGACATTACTGAATACATTATCAGAAAGAAATCGATTGATGCACGCAAACGTGATATTCTCGTTCGCATAGTTGCTGATGTATATATCAACGAACCTTATATAAATCCAAATCCTTTTAAGTTAAATCCGCAACCTTTGCAACAAGACAAAGAGGCGGTGATTATTGGTGCTGGCCCTGCGGGGTTGTTTGCAGCATTGCGTTTATTGGAATTGGGGATTAAACCTATTATTATAGAACGCGGAAAAAATGTGCGTGACCGTCGCCGTGATTTAGCAAATATTACCAAAAAGAATACGATAAATCCTGAATCAAATTATTGTTTTGGAGAAGGCGGAGCAGGTACTTATAGTGATGGAAAACTATATACACGCTCGGGCAAACGCGGAAGTATAGAGCGTATATTAAATATATTTCATTTGTTCGGAGCCGATGCCAATATATTATATGAAGCACATCCACATATTGGCACGAATAAGCTTCCGCAAATTATTACAGCCATGCGTGAATATATAGAACAACAGGGCGGAGAAGTGCGATTTAACAGTAAGCTTACGGATATTATATATAAGAATAATGCTATAGAAAGTATTATAATCAACTACCAAGAAACCATTCCCACAAAAAATTTAATTCTTGCAACCGGTCATTCAGCACGAGATATTTTTGAACTCTTATATAATAAGAAAATTTATATAGAAGCCAAACCTTTTGCATTGGGAGTTCGCATTGAACATCCGCAACATATTATAGATAATATACAATATCATGGGCAAAGTGCTGGAGAATTTTTACCTCCAGCAAGTTATAGTTTGGTCGATCAACAAATGGGGCGGGGTGTGTTTTCTTTTTGTATGTGCCCAGGTGGTATCATTGCTCCCGCAGCTACGGCAGTGGGCGAAGTGGTGGTAAATGGTTGGAGCCCTAGCAAACGAAATAATTTCTTTGCAAATAGTGGTATGGTGGTGAGTGTAGGTGAAGAAGATTTTAAACCTTACGAAAAAGAAGGTGCTTTATCGGCATTGGCCTATCAAAAAAATGTAGAACAAAAAGCATATTTAAAAGGTGGGAGTAATTTGCAAGCACCTGCCCAACGCTTAGTAGATTTTGCCGAAGGACGACACAGTAAATCACTTCCCGATTGCAGCTATTTACCCGGATTATATAATACCGATTTAAGCGAGGTATTGCCCCAAGAAATATATATTAGAATAAAAGCAGCCATGAAAAATTTTGGCAACAAAATGCGTGGTTATTATACCAACGACGCTGTATTAGTTGCTACCGAAAGCAGGACCAGCTCACCAGTGCGTATTCCCCGCGATAAAGAGACCTTGCAACATATAAATATCAAAGGACTATATCCCTGCGGCGAAGGTGCTGGCTATGCAGGAGGCATTGTATCTGCTGCCATTGATGGGGAGCGTTGTGCTGAAGCAATTGCAGGAAGCTAGAAGACCGAAGTAGGAAGTTTCTATACCGCAGCGACGTCAGCAAAAACTTCGGTCTTCGGACTTCGGTCTTCCCACTTGCAATTTCCTCTAAAATGTATTAACTATGCACCTTAAAAAAATCGTATACTGCTCCCCTCATTATATCACATAATCAGGCGACAGCCATGCTTCGACTCCGCTCAGCATTACAACCTCTATAGAAATCAGACAACAGCAAATCGTATGTTTCTCCCGATCCGAATAAGATTCGGATTTATTCGGGAACGCTCAACATGACAAAAAACAAATCGTAATTTATCTATATGCTCAAGATCCAATACCTCGGCCACTCATGTTTTATGATAGACACCGGCACGCACCGTTTATTACTTGACCCATTTATTAGCGGAAACCCCTTGGCAGAAGCGATTGACGTAAAAGCATTGATGCCACATTATATATTGGTTTCGCATGGCCATGCCGACCATATTGCCGATTGCGTAGATATTGCTCACCAGAGTAATGCCAAAGTAATTTGCAATTTTGAAGTAGGCGAATGGCTACGCAAACACGGCATCACGCAAATACATTCTGGAAATTATGGTGGAAAACTATTGTATGATTTTGGATTTGTTAAAATTGTAAATGCTGTGCATTCCAGCATTATGCCTGATGAAACTTATGGTGGTAACCCAGTAGGATTTTTAATCAATATTGCAGGCAAAAATATATACTATGCTGGCGATACCGGGCTCACAATGGATATGAAATTAATACCTATGTGGGGCAAGCCAGATGTGGCGTTGCTGCCCATAGGAAATACATTTACGATGGATGTGGATGATGCAATTATTGCCAGTAATTTTATTGAATGTAATCAAATTATCGGGATGCATTATGATACTTTTCCGCCCATAAAAATAAACCACGAAGAAGCTAAGCAAAAATTTACTGATGCGGGGAAGAAACTCAATCTCTTGTGGGTTGGGGAAAGTATGGAGTTGTAACGTACGTCATTGCGAGGAGCAGTGTGTAAGCCTTGTGTGTAGTGCGACGAAGCAATCTCCGCCGGAGAATACTTTCCAACCAAGAACCATTTACCAATCCAACTTATCATACAAATCCTCCCATTAACACTACCGTCATTGCGAGAAGCAGTGCGTAAGCCCTCTGCGGACGGGCGACGAAGCAATCTCCGTCGGAGAACACATTCCAACCTAGAACCATTTACCAATCCAACTTATCATACAAATCCTCCCACTTAGGATTCATAGATTCAATCAACGCCACCTTCTTTTTCCTCGATCCGCCTTTAAGTTGCTTCTCTCTTGCAATAGCTTCTTCTATATCATGAAAAGTTTCATAATATATTAGTTTCGAAATTTTATATCTTGAAGTAAAGGAACCAAGATATTTTTTGTTCTTATGTTCCGAAATCCTGCTCAATAAATCAGAGGTAACACCTATATAAATAACAGTATTAAATTCATTGGTCATCATATATATCGAACCACCTTTTCCCATTTTGCAAATGTATATAAAAAAATTGTCAGTGCGAAAAATACAATAAGGAAGTATTCTTCATTGTAAAATCCTACTCCAGAGGAGATTGCTTCGTCGCCCTTCCGCACAACCATGCACACAGCTTCTCGCAATGACGGCGTAGATTCTTTTCAATTTTATACCCTAACTTTGCACCAAAATATATAATACTCCCTAATGGCTCGAATACCCATAAACATTGTTACAGGCGGCATCAAACAAGACGATATCATTATCGGTATAGACCTAGGCACTACCAACTCATTGGTAGCTTTCATGGATAAAAGTACTGGTCTACCAAGAGCTCTTGCCGACACAGAAGGATATACAATTGTTCCTTCTATTTTACATCATTTGCCTCAGGGCGGATGGGTGGTGGGCAATGCAGCCAAAGGGCATTTAATTACCGAACCACAAAATACAATATATTCTGTTAAACGTTTGCTGGGTCGCAGTTACCAAGATTTGGACAATCATACATTTGCCTATAAAATTATAAACGATGATACTGAAAGTTTGGTGAAAATTCAAGTGGGAGAAAAATTTTATTCGCCCATAGAATTGAGTGCAGAAATATTAAAAGAACTAAAATCTCGGGCTGAACATTATTTAAAAACAGAAGTGAAAAAAGCAGTGATCACAGTGCCTGCTTATTTTAATGATACCCAACGCCAAGCCACACGTGATGCGGGAAAGCTGGCAGGCTTGGATGTATTACGCATCGTGAGTGAACCCACTGCTGCTGCACTGGCCTATGATAATGATGCATCAAAAGCTGATGGTAAAAACATAGCAGTATATGATTTGGGTGGCGGCACATTTGATATATCAATTCTGAGTTTGCAAAATGGAATTTTTGAAGTTTTATCTACCAATGGAAATACGTATTTGGGTGGTGATGATTTGGATAAAGCTTTGGTAAATTATTGGAGTGAACTGTATCATATACAAACCGAAAATGCTTACGAATTTCAGGAGCTAAGATTATTGGCAGAAGAAGCAAAAAAACAACTTTCTTCTAATGATTCTGCCTCATTCAATTATAATATACAAAACAAAAATATAGCACTAGAAATCACCCGCCAAAAGTTTGAAGAACTGATTTTACCTATAATAGAAAAAACTATA
Source organism: Bacteroidota bacterium (assembly GCA_947477885.1). Taxonomy (GTDB): domain Bacteria; phylum Bacteroidota; class Bacteroidia; order UKL13-3; family UKL13-3; genus CANJUD01. The sequence goes on along the minus strand of CANJUD010000001.1, from coordinate 560,644 downwards.
GCATGTTGCAAAAATGCAGTAACAGATTCTCATATAAAAATTTCTGATATCGCTGAAGTGGTGATGGTGGGCGGAAGTACAAGAGTTCCAGTGGTAAAACAAATGGTACAGAAGTATTATAGTAGTTCGAAAATGATGGACAGTATAAACCCCGATGAAGTAGTTGCACTGGGAGCTGCGGTGCAAGCAGATATACTTTCTGGAAATCGCAAAGATTTATTATTGATTGATGTAACACCACTATCATTGGGCTTGGAAACCCTTGGTGGACTTATGGATACTTTGATTCCCAGAAATTCTAAAATACCAAATCGTATTGGTAGACAATACACAACTTCAGTAGATGGACAATCGGGTATTATAATAAATGTATATCAAGGAGAAAGAGATTTGGTAGAGCAAAATAGAAAATTGGGACAAGTAGAATTAAAAGGAATTCCGCCCATGCCAGCGGGTTTGCCTAAAGTGGAAGTTGTATTCACCTTGAATGCAGATGGTATATTAAAAGTAACTGCCAGCGAACTAAGAAGTGGTGTAAAACAAGAAGTGGAAATGACACCACAGTATGGTTTAACTGATGCACAAGTTGAGCAAATGTTATTAGATAGTTTCACCCATGCCAAAGAAGATGTAGATACACGTTTGCTAATTGAAGCCCAAACTTCAGCCAAACAATTGGTATATACTACGGAAGTATTTCTACAAAAACATGGAACATTTTTAAATCCAGAAGAAATTACACAAACACAAAATGTAATTGATGAATTAAAAAATGTATATAATAATTCTGATCGTAATATAATACAACAAATCACTGAAAAATTAAATGAAACAACAGCCCCATTTGCCCACCGCGTAATGGATGTAGCAATTGCTGAGGCGATGAAAGGGAAGAAGCTGTAGGAATAACGTTATTGCTTCGTCGTTCCTCCTCGCAATAACGTTGAGTGTATGCTCGGTCTGATTAAATTAGCTCGTCAAACAACGCCTTCCATTCTGGGTTCATTTTATTTATTAAGTCTAACTTCCCTTTTCTTGAACCGCCTTTTAGTTGTTTTTCTCTTGAAATAGCTTCTTCTATATAATGAAATGATTCATAATAGACTAAAGTTTTGCAATTATATCTATCTGCAAAACTATTCTTATACTCTCCTGTTTAATGCTGATATATTATATGTTTGAAATCTGAAGTAACTCCAACATATAATACCGTCTTTCTTGGGTAATTAGTAAGTATGTATATAGAGCCTCCTTTTGTAATAAGCTATAGTTTCACTTTGACGGGATTGCTTCGTTCCTCGCAATGACGTTACCCCCCTTTCTCTACCACAAAAATCATCCGATCACTCTCATCTACATTATACGCTTCCAACATATAATTCCCAAAAACTTGTTTTACTATAAATCCTGCTTTGGCAAACATATCTAGAAAGTTTTGCAGCGTATATAATCGTACTTGTTCCGTAAAATGTAATTTTTTGTGGCCATCAGTAATATCAATATTCTTGATGATTATATTGCCTTCTGATTTTTTATGAATATTAAATTCAATTCCATCTATTGTTTGTGAATCATTATATATATAACCATTATCAAATTTTTGGATAATAGGTTGTGTATTAAAAAAATCTAATACAAAAACACCTTCATTTTTCAACTGTTTTTTTACTGCATATAATATATTCAAATCATCGGCTTCATCTGCAAAATACCCAAAGCTGGTAAATAGATTAAACACCGCATCAAACTCATTCTCTTTATATACATTTCGCATATCATGTACATCAAAATGCAAAGATTCATTCTCAGATTTTTTAGCTTCTATAATACTTTGTTCCGATAAATCCAAACCTGTTACATCATAACCCAATTTGTTGAGATGAATAGCGTGACGCCCTTTGCCACAGGCATTGTCAAGAATCTTACCACCTTTGGGAAGTTGCAAAAAATCTGTGAGTTTAATAATAAAATCTTCGGCTTCTTCCACCGAACGATTTTTATATAACAGATGATAATAAGGTGTGTCGAACCAATTTGCGAACCAATCGTTTTTATCTGATAATATGGGGGGAGCTGTCAATTTTATTTACTGTTTAAGTTTTAATTCAATGGACAAAAACTCTTCAAGTGTAGTTCCATCAAGCTTTTTGGCCAATATTTTTTTATCTTTATCGAGCAATAAAATTACGGGTGTACTATTGATATCATAATATTTTCTAAATTCTGATATATTATAAATATCAATTACATTGATCCATTTCAAATTCTCTTTATTGATATAGTCAACCCATTTATTATAGTCTGTTTCTACACATACTGCAAATACCTCTACACCCTTTCCTTTCATTTTATCATACAGACTTTTAATTTTGGGCATTTCGGCTTTACAGTGGCTGCAATCAGGATCCCAGAACATGAGAATAGTATAGGGCGATTTCACATCATATAAATTGGTGGTACCATGCTTCTGCATCAAACTATATATTTTATTTGATCGAGAATCGGGGATAGTATCTGATTTAACCACTTCAACAATCTTTTTTTCTAAAAGGGAATCGTGCATCATAATATTGGGAGCAAAATGATTACACAAAGTAGGATATAATAATTCCATGCGTGTACGCGAACGATATATTTCTGCACTATCTACCCAAAAACAATCTTTATAGTTATAATACTTTAAGATTAAATTCACCGGGATGGCATCCATGCACACATAGTTAGAAGCTGCATAGGTATTGATAAGATAATTCAAGGTATATTTAAATAGCTCTTTTGAAGGTTTGGTTTTATCTATAATAATATATGACCAAAACACGATACTATCTGGATGCATCGCCACTAGTTTATCGAAAAAATATTTGAGTTTGTTATGATATATCGGGCAACGAATTAAACAATCGCAGGTAAAATCGATATTGTCGAAATAATGATCTCTATAATAGTTGAACTGAAAATTAGAATCAATGGGTTTACCATCTTTACCCAATGGAGTTGCAGGTGACACAATATCTTCCAACGACCTCATGATTTTTGCTGTCATCGAAGTTGGATGATTTTTGATAATATTTTTACGCAGGCCCAATTCTTTTTCACTATATATCCTTATCGAATCACGCAACGATGTGATTAATGATTTTTTAGTTGGGTCCTTCTCTGCTTCCTTTATTTGTGACTGAAACTTATAAATATTTGAAGTAAGCTCTGCGGAACCTGTTTGATAGCCAATGAATAATTCGTTCTCAGGTGAGTTCTTTATTTTCATCTTTTTTACATTGAACCCAGTGTCCGTTTCTAAGCTAAAAAATTGCTCATTGACAGCAAATTCAAAAATTTTCGTATTGCCCAAAACTGTCATATATACGCCGCAAGGAAGTGGTTTTACACCTTTAAAAACCGCCCACCCTTTTTTATCAATCATGGCACTGTCTGCTTTTACTGTGTAACCTCCATAGTAATTTGCCAAATACATCAGCGTGTCTTTCAAGCCTTGTATGCGTACTTTAATTTCGTAGGCAGGCATATCGCTAGCCTTCAATATAGGTGTAATTAAGAAGAGAAGGAGTAGTGTATATATAATTTTTTTCATACCAAAATGCTTTGTGAATAACATGACAAAATTAAGGCCAAAAGGTTGTTCCTTGCAAATTTGTGATTAGGTGTTTTAGAAATTTGAGACTTTTTTAACTTTTAGAAAGATTAAAAACTTTCAAAAAGTTGCGTGTCGCCCAGAGAAATTTTGGAAAAAGGTTTTGTTTTTAGAAGTAATCGTCTTATTTTTGCAGCCCTAAAAAGAAAAAACCAGAACATGGCAAATCATAAATCATCGCTAAAACGCATCAGATCAAACGCTGTTAAAAGACTTCGTAACCGTTACCAGGCTAAGACTACACGTAATATGGTAAAAAAATTACGTGAGCTAAAAGGCAAAAAAGAAGCTGGCGAATTACTTAAAACAGTTTACCAAATGCTCGACCGTTTGGCCAAGAAAAACGTAATACACAAGAATAACGCTGCCAATCAAAAATCGAAATTGAGCAGATTCGTTAACAAATTGAAATAATTTTTATCCTTAATGGATAAAAAAACCCGAGCAACTTGCTTGGGTTTTTTTATGCTCATTTATTTTAAACTCTTCACTCTGTCCCTATTGGCATTGCTGTTATTTTAAGGAAATTTTATTTCCTATTGCCCTGCCCTTCAGGGCGGGGTACCGGAAATATATAATGTGCCCTATTGAATCCCCAAAAACTCCATAGCTGTTTTGCTAAAGAGCTGCTCCTTAGTGTGTGCATCCAAGTCGCTCATGTCATTGATGAATTTGCCATGCTCCAAGTCGCCTAGCGGGAAAGGGTAATCGGTGCCATAAGCAATTTTTTTAGCACCAAACATATTGATTAAAAACCGCAAAGCATCCGCATCATGCGTTATTCCATCAATCCAGAAACGGCCAATATAATCTCGTGGATCCAATATCTTATTTACATCACACAAATCGGGACGGCAATGCCAGCCGTGGCTTACACGACCTACAGTGAAAGGGAACGAACCACCGCCATGGGCAAACATCACTTTCAATTTTGGAAACCTATCGAACACCCCGCCAAATATCATAGAGCATATTGCCAATGAAGTTTCAGCAGGCATGCCCACCAACCATGGCAGAAAATATTTGGGCATTTTTTCTTGGCCCATCATATCCCAAGGGTGCACAAAAATCGACATATTCAAATCCTGGGCAGCTTCCCATAAAGGAAAAAAACTTTCATCGTCTAAATTCTTATCTTCTATATGCGAACCTATCTCAACCCCAGGCAAACCAATAGATTTGCAGCGCTCCAATTCTTGAATGGCTAATTTCACATCTTGCATGGGCAAGGTTCCCAACCCTATAAATCTGTTATTAAAATCATTCTGCACTCCAACTAAATGGTCATTTAAAAAACGGCTCCAATCTAGTGTGTCAGCAGGTTTCGCCCAGTAATTGAATAAAACAGGGACAGTGCATAATACCATTTTATCTACTTGGTGTTTGTCCATATCCACCAAAATTTCTTTTGGGTCCCAACAATTCTGCTCCACCTCACGAAAAAATTTACCATCGTCCCTCATCATATTTGCAAAACCTGGCTTGTGGTGATTCATATATACAAAGCCGCCATAGCCGTATTTCTGTTTCAGGTCGGGCCATTGGGCTGGGAGGATGTGGGCGTGGATGTCTATTTTCATTTGTATAAAGTATAAAGTAGTAAGTATAAAGACTTGCTACCGGCTGACGCATGATTGTTGTAAGTAGAAAGACTTGCTGTGAAATAAGAGTGCAAATGTATTTGAGAATTTGCTATTTATAGATTTTAATAATTATATATATTATACCGGTAAGTGGCTCAATGACATTACAAATGGCCTACATACTTCTACCGCAAAATATATGAATTGTCATATCAAAATTGATACATCTGGCAGTTCTGCTGGAAATAATTATCAATAAAGTATGAAGTTTTATTATGATGATGCCTTGTTAGGGAAAATTGCAATTGAAGGAAATATTATATAGGTGAGATAACCTATTTCTGTAGATATGCTAACAAATCAGCTACTACAAAATTGCTCCCGCCAACATAAATCATATCATTCTGAGAAGCATTTTTTAGTGCTGCTTCATACGCTAAGGGAACTGTGGCATAAGTATTTCCTACTAAACTGTATTTTGTTGCTTGGTTATATAATAATTGTTCATCCAATGCGCGAGGTATTTGTGCTTTACAGAAATAATAAGTGGTGTTTTCTTTGGGCGAAATTTCAAGAACTCCCTCGATATTTTTATCGGCCACCATGCCCAATACTAAATGTAAATGATTTTTGGAAGTGGCATTTAATTGTACGATTATCTGCTCCATACCATGCACATTATGGGCGGTATCGCATACTATCAAAGGAGCATTATTTAAAACTTGCCACCGCCCCAGAAGCCCCGTGTTCCTATATACTTTGCTTATTCCATCCAATAAATTCAAATCAGATATATGATACTCGTTCTGTTTTAAAATTTGAATAGCCTGTATCACCGTCGCAATATTTTTTGTTTGGTAAAATCCGGCTAAAGGAGAAGAAATATGATATAAGAATTTGTTCGATTCCAATAAGTCAAATAGCAAATGATCTTTTTTATTTATTATATTTTCAGGATGGAGTACCTCATCTGCAAAATATATGGATGCGTTTTTTTGAGATGCAGTTTCTATAAATATATTTTTAGTGGCTTCGTGGCTCTCACCAATCACTACTGGTATATTAGGTTTAATAATGCCCGCTTTTTCAATCGCAATTTTCCCCAAAGTATCTCCCAACAAATCAGTATGATCCAAACCAATATTAGTAATAACACTCAAATCGGGTATTATTACATTGGTTGAGTCCAACCGCCCGCCCAATCCTGTTTCTATAACTGCAATATCTATTTTTTTATCATAAAAATATTGAAAGCATAAAGCAACCGACCATTCGAAAAATGAAGGTTGAATGACATCAAATTTTTCTTTGTATTTTTCAACAAAATCTATAATATATGCTTCATCAATTAGCTGTCCATTAATCTTTATCCGCTCACGGTAATCGAGCAAATGCGGCGATGTATATAATCCTGTTTTGTAACCAGCTTCTTGCAATATAGAAGCCATTAAATGACTTACTGAACCTTTACCATTAGTGCCTGCAATATGAATACACTTTAAGTGCTTCTGTGGATTATCTAGTATATTTAATAATGCAATCGTATTATCCAAATCTGCTTTGTAAGCAGCTTTACCAATGCGGGTAAACATGGGCAAACAGGTATACAGGTAATCGATTACGGCAGCGTAGTCCACAACTTATTTTTGTTTGAATAATTGCCAAGCAAAGCCTAGCCAAGCTGCCGCAAAACACAACCCACCTAGTGGCGTGAGCACGCCTATAGCAACAGGTATTTCATATAATTGTATTTTAAGAAACGTAATAATATATAATGAGCCTGAAAAGAAAACTATACCTGTTATAAAAAGTCTATATACTAATTTCATTGAAACAGCATTTTGCTGCATAACAATCCCCAACATAATAATAGCAAATGCATGATACATTTGATACTTTACTGCTGTATCAAAAACATCTAATACGGCTATGTCTTTGGTTACATCTTTTAAACCATGTGCACCAAAAGCTCCCAACACCACTGCCAACGAAGCAATGAGGCAACCTATAATTATGTTTTTTTTTGCTGCAGAATGATCCATAATTCTTATTTATCAAATTTTGGAAGAGCGAATTTGGCGGGGTCAATATCAACACCTTCTTGCATTTTTTTACATTCAATAATAGAAGCATTTTTGACTGGGTCTTCAATTTTTACCCGCATTGGGAAACCTTTATATAACCACACATCGTTTGTGAACATTAATTTCAATTCGTGGCATTTGTATTTTTTACATTTTTTACCCAATATTTCTTCTTCTCCATCTTCTGTCCAGTTTATCGCTTTTTTCAAATCATCATTCATCAGTAATGCATTGAGCATGGTTGGGTCATATTGGTCTTCGTTTCTTAATATATTTTTTACTACTTTTTTATCTGGATTAATATGGTATTCAAATCCATTCATTTGATATATATAAGAACCGCGTGCATCAATAATTACAAGCCTGGCACCGTACCTATCGAAATAGATAGTCCGTTTTTGCAATGTTTGATTAGTAGTATACATAATCATTTCCATAATGCCTTTTTCCATTTCAAACCGCTTGATGCCCGGTGCTATTGAATCTAATTTCATGGTATCAACTGCCTCAGCTACAGAGTCTTTCGTTCCGTTTTCCGCATGGTTTCCCTTGTTTTTACATGAGAATAGACTAAAGCTCAAGCATGCGAGTATGACATATATATATTTCATTTAAGTTGGTATTTAATTTCGGTTAATTTCTTCTTAATTTTATCGGTGTGGTTTCCTTGTATAATAATTTCTCCATCTTTAAAACTCCCGCCGCTACCACAAAAATTTTTTAAGGTTTTAGTCAGCGATTCTAAATCTGCTTCCGTGCCCACAAATCCTTGTATCAAAGTAACTGTTTTTCCCGCACGGTGTTTGGCATCGGTGATCACCTTAAGCTTTTGTTGCGATGGAGCTAATGTTTCTATGGCTGGCTCATCTTCCTCCTCCTTAATAAAATCAGGATTGGTAGAGTATATAATACCGCTATTGTTGTTATTTTTGCCCACAGAAATTTAAAATTCACTGCAAATGTACACCGAAAAAGAACCAATTGTGAAATGCCCTGATAGCGAAATTTTATGGGAGCAATATTATAAGTTACGTTACGAAGTACTTCGCAAACCCTGGCAGCAAGAAGTTGGCAGCGAAACTGACCCCAGTGATGAAACTTCAACACACGGTGCAGCTATCATAAACAATGAAATAGTAGCTGGTGGTCGCATGCATTTGATAGATACTGAAACCGCACAGGTTCGCTACATGGCTGTGAGCCCCATTTACCAAGGGCAAGGGATGGGAGGCAAAGTATTACAGTATTTAGAAAACGAAGGAAAGAAACAGGGTGCAAAAAAAATTATTCTACAAGCCCGCGAAAATGCCATCAACTTTTATCTAGCGAAAGGATATACAATTACAGGCGAAGGAATTTTATTATTTGGCGTGATTCCGCATAAGTGGATGGAGAAAATTATTTGATGATTTGACCTTCTGTAAGCAGCTCCCTGCAATTACCAACAGCATTTCTACATTTAAAATGTTTGGAAGCCAAAGGTGCTTGACTAAGTAGCTTAATCCATCTTTTTTACCTAACTTCGTTTGCTGTATTTTGTCCACTATTAAATACTTGCTACCATTCTGTATTTAAATCTTACAAATTGAAATTTTTCTTTTTTTATTCCCAATTACAAACTATAATTTTGCAGATTAAGGTATGAAAGATAAAATTTACAAACAATTGCTATTCTTGTTCTGCTTAGTGTTTATAGGAGGTAACGCCTATTCTCAGCACTTGCGTTTCGGTAACGAATGGATTGATTTCTCGAAACGATATTTTAAAATCAGGGTAACCAGCGAAGGAATGTATCGCGTAAATTATAGCGACTTCACCAATGCTGGTATTAGTGCCGCTGAGATTGGACAAATAAAACCCGACAATTTCCAAATATTCTACCAAGGTGTCGAGCAGCCCATCTACGTTTCAGCTACAGGCAGTAGCCTCGGCAGTAGCGATTATATAGAATTTTATGGCAACCGAAACGATGGTGTTTTAGATAAACCCTTATATACTGATACCACACAACAACCACATTCTTATAGAAGTTTTTATACCGATACAGCCATGTATTTTATTTGCTGGGGAGGCAATACCATTGGTAAACGATACACCGAAGTAAACAAAACCAACTATAATAGTTTTACACCTGAATCCTATTTTATGCATACCGAACTATATGCTTATTGGGACTTTTGGTATCCGGCACCTACATCAACACCGTATCTTGAGCTTTCCGATTTTACGCAGGGCGAAGGCTATATGACCGGTGTACTTAAGAGAAACAGATCAATGCAGCCCAATTTTAAACTTTACGATTATAACAATAGCGGCCCATCGCCTGTATTGGAAGTCGACTTCTATGGTAGGTCGCAAGATATTAATGCATTGAATAATATACATCACGAAACTGTAATTAATGCAAGTGGCAATAATATAAAATGGAAAACTATATTTGATACTACCTTTGGTATGTTCGATCGAATACATCCTCAAATTACTTTGCCTGAAGATACTTTTAAATTTGACTCCAATGCATATATCTCTGTATCTATTCCTAGCAAACTGGGATTGATAACCGACAATCAAGTATATTCTTTTTTCTCATTCACCTATCCACGTAAATTCAATTTGCGTTATGGCAAATCGTTCTCATTAAAATATGATGGGAAAAATGGAAATGAAACTTATATAAACTTTACCAATTTAGCTGACAATGGTGCATCGATATATGATATAGATAATGGCTATAAAATAATTCCTACTCTTAATGGAACTTCTCTGCAAGCTATCATACCCGGGGCTACCGATACTCGCAGATTATATGTATGTGGTAACAATGCCTATAAAACCATAGAAGGATTGCAGCCCGTTACCATGACCAAAATAGATACTAGTGCCGGCTGCACTTACTTGATGGTGTGCCACAAAAAATTAATGAACAGCTCTAAAGCATTTAGAGATTACAGAGCCAAAGACTCGGTAAACACCAAACCAATGATAGTATGGATTGATGAATTGTATGATCAGTTTTATTATGGTTATCACAGTCCATTAGCTATTCGCCATTTTGCCGATTATATGCTAACTTATAATAACAAAAAACCAGAACATTTATTGTTATTGGGCAAAGGACTATTATACTATTTTATAAGAACTTTGGATGGTGGCAAACAAGTATATTTGGCTGTCGATTTAATTCCAACATGGGGATACCCCGGTAGTGATATATTACTTACTTCGGGTCTCGATGGTACGCAACTTGGCCCTGCTATTGCTACTGGGCGTATACCTGCTAACGATGATATGCATGTATATAACTACCTGAGCAAAGTAATACAATATGAAAGCGGGAGAAATAATACCGATGAAGCTTGGCATAAAAAGATTTTACACTTGGGTGGTGGTATTGACATAAATCAAGCTGCTAGTTTTAAAAATACTTTAAACAATCTTAAACTAATTGCCGAAGGCGACTCCTTTGGCGCAAATGTTACTTCACTATATAAATACGAACCGCAACCTATTACAGCATCCTTGGCCAAACCCTCTCAGTTATTACTGAACAAGGGATTAGGTTTTACCTATTATTTCGGCCATGGCTCTACAGATATATTAGAAGTTGATTTGGGCGATACCTTAAATGCTACTCTCAAAAACCAAGGCAAATTACCTGTGATGTTTTTTGCGGGTTGCCAATTGGGAAATTGTTTTACTCCCTACGGTTCCAAAGCAGAAGAATGGTTGTTCGCACAAGGGCGCGGTGCTGTAGGCTGGATGGCCAATACCGCTTTTGGTTTCTCAGGCGATTTGGAACAAATAGGAACAGAAGTATATAAAGAAACATTTAAAGATAGCTATGGAAAATCATTCGGATATATTGCAAAAAAAGCGGTAGAAAATTATCAAACAGGACGAACCGATCAGTTCGCATTGATGCACAGCAGGCAGCTAATTTGGGAAGGCGATCCTGCACTTAAATTTTTCGCACCTAGTGCACCCGATTATTATCTACCTACCAAAGATTTAGAATTCCCTTTTGCACTATCTATATTTCCCGAAGGTGTTACTGCGGTAAGCGATTCGTTTGCTATTAAAATTGATGCTTATAATAAAGGTAAATCAACCAGCGACAGTGTCATACTTCGTGTAAAACGCACCCTCCCCAATGGACAAATAATAAACTACCCCGATAGTATAGTATTGCCTCCAAAATGGAAAGAAGAATATTATTATTGGATAAAATCGAAAGATATAAATACACAAGGTGCGAATACGTTTGAAGTGTCAATTAATATAAATCATAAACTAATTGAATATGCCAGTAGATATGGAAACAATACCGCAAAACTACAATATGATATGCCTGCCACCGGAGCCAATATTGTATATCCCTATCCTTTTGCAATTGTAAACGAAAACCCGCTGAAATTGCAGGCACAACAAAGCAATTCAAAATTTAGGAATGCAACTTTCATCTTTCAACTGGATACCAATTATCAGTTCAAATCCAATTGGAATGTGAGCAAAGTAAATGCAAGCCAATTGGCCAATATATATATGAACTTATTGAACCAAGATTCAACAGCATATTACTGGCGTGTGCGGCTTGAAAAAGCAACGGGCATAGATACCTCGTGGCGGTATGGAAACTTCACTTATATAAAAGCATCGCCCAGTGGATGGGCACAAATCCAAACACCTCAAATGTCCGGTGCCGAACTAAATAATATATTTCTTGATGATATAGATAGGCGTTTTTTATTCAGTAGTCGCACAGGTAATACAATCTCTATGTTTAGTGCTGGAACAAATTATGCCTTTGGTGCAAAAGCATCACGTGTATTTAGAATTAACAGTGGCGGTGCTATTGACGGAAATCTAGCAAACGGATGGGCGATATTAGCATTCAACCCCAATGATGAAACTATATTTAATTATTTTGACATCGTACATAATACTCAGAAAAAAGGAGTTTTCAGATTCGATACCCGAATAAAATCGCAGATCGATTCTTTTGTAATACATATAAATAATATTCCAGCAGGATATAAAGTGTTTTTGATGAAAGGCGACAATACTGGCGATTTATCAGTTGCCAACACAGATATGTGGCCGCTGAAACAAGCACTCAAAAAGCTGGGAGGCAGCGGGACCTTTTTTGATAAATATGGAATTAAAGAAAACTGGCCCTATTTATTAAAAGGAACTAAAGACGGAGCAACTGGCAGTGCACGCGAACAAACTGCTGATTTAAGCGGTACGTCTCCCGTATCTGCTGACAAGCAAATTATACAAGATTATGACCAGATTGGCCCCAAACAAACAGAAGGCCACCAATTCAGTGAATTGGTAGGCCCTGCCAAAAAATGGCAAACATTTTATAAACAAAACGAAGCCAAAGACCATCCTGCCGATTCAGTATGGTATGATATATATATGTATGATAAAGATGGGGCTGAATTTCCTTTTGTTGTAGGCTCAAATGAAGCCTCTTTAAGTTTAGATACTATTGATGCTATTAAATACCAAAACTTGCGGGTAAAAATGTATTATAAAGATGACACACTTCGCTCACCACAACAACTCAATCACTGGATTATTACCTATAAAGGTGTGGCTGAAGGTGCAGTGATTACTAACCCGAGTTTACCCTATGTGTTTATACCACAGGATAGCGTTTCTGATGGTGACAGTATAACTGTTGGATTGGCTTTCCAAAATGTATCACGTTACAATTTCGACAGCTTGTTGGTGAAAGGTACATGGACTGAAGCCAATGGCAATTCCTTTGTGTTTTTAAACCAAAGAATGAAACCACTTTTAGCGGGTGATACAGTATATATCAAACAAAAACTACCTACCAAAGGAAAGCTGGGGCGTAACAGTATTAATATATTTTTCAATCCCGATTTCGACCAAGCAGAACAATACTTAAATAATAATCAATTCAATGCTTCTTTCTTTGTATTTACTGATTTAGAAAATCCTATTCTCGATGTAACTTTCGATGGACAACATATTATGAATAATGATATTATTTCACCCAATCCATCAATCCAAATTAGTGTGACCGATGAGAATAAACATTTCCTTATTTCTGATCCAAGCAATATTAAACTTTGGATTACCTACCCTGGCCAAGCAGAAAAAGAATTGGATATGACTAGTGGCTTGCTCACCTTTAGTCCTGCCGATGCAAAAAACAGAAAAGCTAAAATTATATTTACACCCACCAACTTGGCCGATGGCACTTACCAATTGCGCAGCCAAGCTTACGATGTAGTAGGCAATGCCTCAGCTACCCAAGATTATCGTATTACTTTCCGTATTGTAAACAAACCTACTATTACCAATATATATCCGTATCCAAATCCATTCAGTACCAAATGTCATTTTGTATTTACATTAACTGGCAGCCAATTACCCGACAATATGCATATACAAATTATGACTATAACAGGTATCGTGGTAAAAGATATATATAAAGAAGATTTAGGTGCGGTGCATATAGGAAATAACATTACAGACTATGCCTGGGATGGCAGCGACCAATATGGTGACAAGCTTGCAAACGGCGTATATCTTTACCGCGTAAATGCAAGACTGAATGGCAAAGATGTGGAAACTGTTTCAAGCTCGAGTTCTAAAGAATCTCAAGACCAAGAAGCCAAATACTTTAAACAAGGAATTGGCAAAATTGTAATATTGAGATAGTAGATATGCTAAATTACTTTCTACTTTATTATAATATATAATTTTATCTGTGAAACTCCGTGCCTACCTCCGTGTACCTCTGTGGTTAAACTCCACACTGCTGCCTGTGGTTGCGGTGGTGAGCGTAGTCGAACCATCACCAACCACAAACTAGATATTTTTTCATCACAGAGTTACACTGAGTTTATGTTAAAACAATATACCATACCACCATCATTGTCCCTTGGCGATACCATTGCCATCGTTGCAACCGCACGCAAAGTAAACCAACAAGAAATACAAGATTGTTTTGATTATTATACTGCCAAAGGTTTTAATGTTCTACTGGGGAACAATATATATAGTGAACATTTTCAATTTGCAGGCGATGATATACAACGAGCAAGCGACCTACAAACGATGCTCGACAACCCAAAAGTAAAAGCTATATTATGTGCCCGCGGAGGCTACGGCACTGTGCGAATTATTGACCAACTCAATTTTGACAACTATATACAAAACCCCAAATGGTTAATTGGTTTTAGTGATATAACTGCGCTGCATAGCCATCTCCACAATCTCGGATTTGCAAGTTTACATGGCTCAATGGCGGTAAATTATATACAAGATAGAGAAAGCAATTTTCATATTTCGCCACAAAGTTTAGATGATACATATCATATAATAACGGGACAAAAAATATCCTATACTTTCACAAAAAATATATATAATAAAACTGGCGAAGCAGAAGGCATTGTAGTAGGTGGAAATTTAAGTGTATTATATAGTTTGAGCGGGTCGCCAACAGATATAAATACCGATGGGAAAATATTATTTATTGAAGATCTAGACGAGTACCTCTACCACCTGGACCGGATGGTACAATGGATTGACCGCAGCGGAAAACTAAAAAATTTGAAAGCACTAATCATTGGCGATATGGGTCAAATGAAAAACCTCGACCCCAGCAAACCTTTTGGACAAACCGCTGAAGAAATTATATATCATACTGCTAAAAAATATAAGTACCCAATCTGTTTTGGATTTCCTGCGGGGCATGGAGAGGTGAATTCACCGATTGTTTTGGGAGCAGAAGTGAGGTTGAAAATTGATGAGAAATTTTCCGCTATAACATCTTTATTCTAAGAACACTGCCGCCAAAGAAGTATATAGGGACGAAGCATTGAACAAATCAATCCACCGCCACCTCCACCTTCTCCCACCCCACAAAAAGTATATATAACCCCTTAGATAAATGCACAATTGACAACTGCCTTTGGTTGCTGTTGTCACCAACCAATTGTGTTGCACGTCTTCCCAACATATCATGCAGTGCGAGGTTTCTCATTAACTGGTCGGTGACAACACCAACCAGATGCATAAAATGTTTCAATAATTGATTTTGGGCATCGTGTATCTGCCTTTGGTTGGTGCTGTCGGCA
Source organism: Bacteroidota bacterium (assembly GCA_947477885.1). GTDB lineage: Bacteria > Bacteroidota > Bacteroidia > UKL13-3 > UKL13-3 > CANJUD01. The sequence continues at coordinate 545,208 of CANJUD010000001.1, read as the reverse complement.
ACCAACTAAGTTAAACGTCTTCCCAACATATCACACAATGCGATGTCTCTCGTTAACTGGCCGGTAACAACACCAACCAGATGCATAACGTAGCGTTGGTAAGTGCGGTTGGGTGACGAAGCAATCTACTTGATTATATACTTGACGAGATTGAATTCCCGAGCACACACTCAATGGTTCGCCGCGGCGAAGCCACGCCGGAAGACTCCTCGCAATGACGCTTAGTATTATCGCAATATCTGTATCACCCCATTATAGTTAATTTCTTTTCCGTCGTAACTATATATTTTAACGCGGTATATATAAACTCCCATTGGCACAATGGCGCCATTGCCAAATTTAGCATCCCATCTAGGTTTTGCCTCACTGTTCTTAAATATAACACCACCCCAACGGTCGATAATTTCCATATCGTATTTTTTATAATATAAACCGGTAGGGCCAAATGTTTCATTCAAATCATCATCATTGGGCGTAAATGTGTTGGGGAAATACACCAAAGGCTGCTGGTGTAAGCACAATTGGTTTGAGAAAGTAACAGCATCGTAGCCACCTAAGTTTTCAATACCTTTAACCACATAACAGAAATTTTCGACATTGTTACTTCCCACCAAACTATCTAAATATTCAATAGGAGGTGCAGTAGTGGTCAATATTAAATTTGTCATGTTACTATCATCAGTTCTATATACTTCATAGTGGTCAACACCCTTGTTCCAAAAAGTATAAGGTGTAAAGTTTAGGTGATTACTTAAATTATAGCTTTTGCCTTTTAACCAAATCAAACAAGCTTCGTTACTGGGCACACTATAGTTACTGCACGAATCGCCCGATTGTATACGATAGCAATAAGAAGCATGCGATGCATCAACGGTACTATCATAATATATAGTATCGCTGGTGCGGGCAATTTTTACCCACCCATTGGTTCCATTAGGTTTACGGAATATATCATAGAATGCGATATCGAAAGTTTTAGAAGCTGTGAACTCAATCTTGGCTGTATGATTATTTTCATATACTGTTGCAAACTTGATATAACTTGGTGCTGGAGGCGTGTGGTCATAAGGTCTAGTATATGACGAGTCGGACATACTATATGTTTTATATAAACTGCTCACCGCTTTTATTTGATAATACATTACCCTAACGCATGACAATGGTGAATCTATATAACTTAATACATTGCTAGGAACCGAGGCTAAACGTTTGCCATTGCGTAATACAATGAAACTATCTGCTTGCCATCCTATATAATTATTCCAATTCAAACTAATATTTTGTTCGCCGGGAACCGCAACCAATACGATGCTGGCGTGAGCTGGTGAGAATGTAGTACTAATATTTCCGCAGCTATCCCACACCGCTACTTTGAAATAATACACTGAATCAACAGTATTCAATCCTGAAACTTTATAGTTTAATTGTGAGGTAAATGCTGTGGCCAATATCCAATTAGAATCATTTGAGGTACGATAGTATACAATGTAACCACTCACATCATCGCTGGTTGAAGCATTCCAATTTATTTTCACTTCGCCATTAGTAACGCTGGTAGCGGTAACCGTAGCACTGATTATTGTGGTAGCATTAGGAGGATCAATTTCAAAAGTTAATACACCAACGGTATCTGAAAGTGATATCAAACCACTACTATCTCTGGCAGTAATACGATAGTAATATGTCAAATTACATGTAGCAAAAGAATCAGAAAAATTTGTTACTGTTGGAGCAAATTGTCCGATAGCAGTCCAAGCAGTTTGTCCGGCACTCATTCTTTCTAGCAAATAATTATTTACTGTGAAACCTATATATTTTGACCAACTTAAATCAACAGAACCGCTCACTGAATTTGCCTGAAGTTGAACCACTGTATGGGTATCACTTGGGGCAGATTCGTTATCGCAGCTATCAGTAGCTGTTATATAAAATCCATTGGCAAGATATTGTGTATTAAGGCCCTGAACTGCAAACGATAATTTACCACTATTCAATTCAGGATATACATTTTTCAATTTGAAGAAAGTTCCACTGTCGTTCAAATATATATTATAACCAGTGCGGATACGATCGGTTGATGCATTGAAGAATACTTCTACTTCTGCATTTGCTGGGTCGGTAGTATTTACGGTAGCATAATCTATTTTAATTCTTGGTGGCGGAATGGTATCAAAAGTAACAGCAGTATTAACATTTGAATTACTTAGTGTGAAATCTCCAAACAATTCTGATGCCTCTACATAATAACTATATGTATAGGTGCAGCTCACCATCGTATCAATATAACTGGTGGTTGATGAATCAGTAACTGCAATAACTGCTGGAGCATTCACATTGTCCGATCTCCAAACTTTATAGTTTGCCACTGGCCATCCTTCATATTTATTCCAATCGACAGAAACTTGCAAATTCCCTGGGGTAACAGATAAATCCATTGTTTTGTGAACTTCAGTATAAGCACCTTCACGGTCGCATAAGTCACGGAATACCATCTTGAAATAATTTTTACCATTCTGTGTATCGATACTATCCATCACGTAGCTAGTATCATTCATATTGGTAGTTTCATAATACAAATAGTATTTGCTGAATGGGCTGCCATTCCAATAATATATTTGATATTTTCTAACCAAAGTATCTGTTGTTTTGGCCCAATTAAAGGTAACTTCTCCCACTGTAGAACTAGTAGCTGTTGTTGTTGCATTATAGATATTTGGAGCCTTAGAGAATGGAAAATTATAAGGCACCACATCTAATGTATCACTTAATGAATAGGTGGTTCCATCACTACTGCTGGCAACTACTACATAACTATAAGTACTGCCCAAATTAATACCTGAGTCTTTATAAGTAAGGGTATTTGAATCAGCAATATATAATGATTTAACACCTAAACTATCTTTTCTATATACTTCATATTTCGAAAGTTTATCTCCAAAATATTTATATGCACTCCATGAGATATTAATTTCTGGAAAACAAGCTTGATAGTGGAATTGTAGTTTAACAGTGCATTCAGTATCGCTAGGTATAGATATATTATTGGTATTACAACTATCAATAGCAACTACATAATAAGAATATGATTGCTGGTTAGCTGATACTGTTGAATCATTATAATATAATACATTGGTAACTTGTGCAATATTGGTAAAAATTCCTGAACCATTATTCCTATATATATTATAGAACTTCACATCAGGGCTTGCACTTGCAAACCATTCTAATCTTATCAAATTACTATTAACTACTGTAGCCAATTTTACAACTGCGGGTTCAGGTTTAATAGTATCATAAGGAATTAACAATATGCTATCAGAATAAGCAGTTACACCCCCAAATCCATTTGTTTTAATTCGGAAATATTGGCTTGTATTACAACCCAAAGTGTCAACACTGACTATGTTTGTTTTGTCGTCAGTAATGATTATGGTTGACCACGCACCATCAATAAACCTTTCTACTTCTTGATCTTTAATAGGGAAACCAGTATATATATTCCAATTAAGTTTTACGCCCAAATTCACGGCATTTCCGCTCAAATTTACACTAGTGTGCGTAGCAGAAACCGCTGATGCATTCATAGCACAACTATCATAAGCAATAATTGAAACACTATATGCTGAGTCGGCAACAGGTAAGGGTGTTATATCGTAGGTTAAAGTACTTGCCGATAAAGTATCAACTTTTATCCAATTCCCATTGGGTGATTTACATGATAATACATACTGTCCAACATCAGCAGATGATGCTTGCCAGTTTACAGTTAAGGTATTATTATTAACAACCGTTGCGTTGATTATTTTTACCTGTGCAGGAGGAACCGAATCGAAAGGAGTAAGTATGATAGTGTCTGAATAACTTTCGCGGCCTGTATTATTTTCAACGGCTATAATAAAATAGGTGTGAGATATATTACATAACAAACTATCATGTGTCCATGTACTATCTGATGGCGACAATGTATCTAACCTTAAGAAACCACCATTGGGTAATAGTTCTGTTACTTCATAACGTTGTGTATTATAACCTGCAAATTTGTTCCAAGTAAGTGTATTCTGTAAATGACCTGCTTTACCTGTAAGTTGCATTTGACTAAAGGTAACAGAATATGATGCATTCAAACAAGAATCTACTACTGCAACCTGATAATTATAATAACGGTTTTGCACATCGGCAGTATCATAGAAAGTAAATACATTGCCTGGTGCCACACTATATAAAAATGCACGTTGTGTCCAATTACTCGAATCGCGTTCTTTACGTTTTATAGCATATCCAAATATAGAAACTGAATCTTGTTCTACGATATCAATTTGAATTACTTGATTATCGTGAACAGTTACATTTTTCAATACACCCAATGCAATAAATGCAGTATCAATTGGAGGCAAAGTAACGGTATCACTTAAACTATAATATACGCCATTTGTATCTTTTGCAACTACTGCATAAGTAACATATCCATTGCAGGGTGAAGGGAAATCTGTAAAGAAAGTATCTATTCCTGCAACAGTTCCCGCGGGATAAAATCCACCGGTGTCTTGACGCATGATTATATAGCTTCCAACTTTCCATCCTAGGTAAGGAGTCCAGTTTAATTTGTTTCTTAGTTTTTTAAGTGTCACACTCAAATCCATTGTTTTATGAAACCCATTGCTATCAGTAACTATATTACACGAATCCACACTTACCATATAATACCAATGATTTTTGGTGCGTGTATTTATACCCATGTGGGTAAATGTATCGCGTGTTAAAGATATATTGTCTTTCAATAAAGAATAACTACCTGCGGTACCTGTACTTGAATAATATAATCGAGAAAATTTAACAAATGAATCCAACTCCAAAGCTTTCCATGCAATTAGCACAGCACCATTGGTAGTAGAGGTTGCCACTTTGCTCACTGAATGTATTACTGGCCCACGAACATTTTTGAAATCAAAATTAACTGTATCACTTTTGCTCATGTTGCCACCGCCACCATTTTCAAGTGCAACTATTACATATCTATAAAAAGTATTTACTGAAATCGCAGTGTCAGTATAAGTAGAATCAATGTAGCTAAAATTCTTATATACTGAATATGCTCCGCCATTACTGCTGCGATAAAGTTGATATGCTGCTACATTTGCAGGCCAATTTTTGTAGGTATTCCATTTCATCTTATACAACCTGTTGCAAATATCTAATTGCGCATCCAAGTTGATGGAATTATGCTGCAATGCTTTACCACTGCTATTGTTAGAACAACTATCGAAAGCTTCAAGTGTATAGGTATAATGGTACTTTGCAGCATCCACATTTGAATCGGAATAATGGGTGGTAGTGCCTGGCAATGTATCATATGGAACAGGTATTCCATTATTCAAAGCTCTATATAATATAAGACGGTTTACATCTTTATCAGTTTGGCTCCAGTTCAGATCGAGGCGTGTGTGATTTGTTGTGATAACATAATCAAATACGGGCCTTGGCGGAGGCTGTGTATCGAAAGGTTGTATAGCAATGGTATCTGAATACGAGGTAGGATAACCACCCTGATATAAAGCTTGTATTCTATAATAGTTCAATTTGCAATGCACACCAACACTATCAATAAAAGAGGTATCGCCAGCGGTTTCATTATGGATATTTAACCATGAACCATTGTTCCATCTTTGTATATTATAATCGCTAACTGCAAAACCTTTATATCCATAGAACTGTAAAAATACGCGGTTATTACCAGGCTGTGCATGAAGTTGCATCGCACAATGAATAGTTGAATCTACGGATTCCAAATTTTGGCAACTATCGTGTGGCTTTATATAATAACAATATCTATTATTTAACGCATCAACTTTTTTATCGGTATATATAATAGGATTTCCCGGAGGATAGGTTAGTACCGTATCTAATACATAAGATCCACCATTGGTAGATTTATATATAAAATACCTGTCCACGTCTTTAGAAACACTTGGATTAAATAATAAATTTATTTGTGTGCCACTAATTACAGTAGCCATTTCTACACTAGCAGCTTCGGGTTTAATTGTATCAGTAGGTGTTAAAATAATGGTGTCACTTTCTGTATATAATGTGGTATCCCTCACATCATAAAACTGAACTTTATACCAATAACGAGAATAACATGATACTGCTGAATCATATACTATAGAATCGCTCACGGTAAGTGTTTTATAAGCGGCCCACACGTAATTGCTCCCTGTATCTGCCCTTACTAATACCACTTTGCTGAAACCTTTAAAGCCTTGATAATTGTACCACCAAAGTTTCACTCTAAAATTTTGAGCTTGGCCCTGCAAGTTAACTGGAGCATGGGGCTCGTACATAGAACCTATATTGCCACAACTATCAACAGCCTGTATTTTGTAATGATATGGAAGGTTGCCACTGTTAATATTGGCCGTATTGTCAATATATTTATAGTAAAGACTGCTATTACTTTTCACTGAATCCAAGAACACAAAAGCCCCAGTAGTTTTGCGATATACATAAAACCAAGCGACATCAAGCGAGTCATTGGGTTTCCACTCAAGCTGAACCTGCTGGCCTGAAGGTGTAATCGTAGCCTTTACAAAACCTTGAATAACTGGAGGTAGTTTATCTTTTAAAGTATAGAAAGAAGAATAAGTTGAAGATGAAGTGCAACCACCAACACTGTCATATGCTACCACTTTGTAACGGTGAGAAGAGGTACAACCCCTGGCATATTGCGAAATAGAATCGTTTACCGTGCTGTCAGCATAAGTCCACGTGCCACTGCCATCATCTTTATATAAAAAGAATTTATAAGGTTTGTAAACTGATGTGGGATCATTCCAAGTTAAGTTTACCACACTCTGCCCGCTAAGGGTACCGCTGAGAAGAATGGTTGAAATTGAATTTCCACTACCATAATTTCCGCAAGTATTTACTGGAACAATTTGATATACATATTGTGTTGATGTGGCATTGGTTACTGAATTATCAGTGTAACTAGTAGCAGTTAAACTTACAGAATCGATTAGCGTATAGCTGCCCGAAATTGGTTTTCTTAACACATAATATTTAGTAGTGTATGAGCTTTGACTTGCTGGGTTTATCCAAGTTATTTTTACTTGATTACTACTGACTACATCTGCACATCGCAGTTGCGGCGTGTTGCCTGTGGGCATTTGATTAACTGTAACTGTAAAAGTTTTTTGATCACTTCCACAGTTTGCGTTTATCAAATCTACGGTCATTATATAAGGCTGCGAACGCGCATGGTTGCAACCGGGTTTCCAACAAAACTGTTGTGTTACCAAACTGTCTCCCCCTTTTTTTGTAAACGTGGCCAAAGGCGGGGTTCCACCCGATAAAGTATCGAACATTACACCACTGGCTGAAATAAAAACAGAGTCGCCTAAGGAATCGGCACCCGTAATATTAAAACAGATAGAGTCTCCTACTTTTACAGATTTTGCAGTAGTACTTCCATAACTCACAAGCTTAGGCGGGTAATAATTGGCACAAGTTTTTGAAACCACTTGCAAATCTCTCCTCACCGCACTCATCAATACTACGGAACCATTTGAAAGAGTGCGATATTCTTGAATTTCTATAGCTATAACATAATTTGATTGCGCAGGTGCCGTTGCTGTAATTTCACCTGTAAAAGTATCCATTACAATAGAACCGCTAGAACCAAAAGGCTGACTGACAGAATAGCCTGATGCCCATTTGCAAGGAGTACTACTCAAAGGTGGTGGCACTGGATAGCCTGAGGTAGGGCAACCACCGCCTGGATTATTTGATCCGTAAGGCAACACAAAACTAAAGACTACAGAATCTCCGTCGGCGTCATAGGCATTATTGCTAAAAACCATTTGCTTACCTGTACACAAAAATGGAAGTGGCTTATTTACAAAGGCTGGCGAACTATTAATATACTGGTTTGGGGGTGGGATATAAATTTGCAATGCCATTCCTGCATTTCCTGTTGTGAGGTCAAGATTAACAATTGCATTGTTCCTAGCCGTGCCGCCACAAGTAACGTATACACCATAGCTTTGATTGGTAGGATAATTTAAGGTGTCAATATAAATAGCTTCTTCAATACAAATACCTGAGGCTGGAATACAGGTTGGGGTAACATTATTGGCTTTCCCACCATAGATGTACACGCTCCTCGAGCCAATTGAACCATAGTTAGTTCCCTTGTAAACTCCCATGCAAATAGGATTGCCAAATCCAGTAGCCGAATTGCAGTTACGGTATAAAACCAGCTTGGTTTCATAGTAAACTTTATTGCTCTGGGTATATAAATATCTGTAGGTAAAATCGCCCCCCATTAAGTGGGTGGCCTGCACACGATTGGTCATACCCGCTAGGGCTAACATTAATAATAGAAAAGCAAATGATTTTTGGGTCATTTTTGAAGGGGTAAATTTATTGATTAATAACCGTATAGACAAATTTTTTGTCTGAATGGTTGGCTTTATCATTGATAATCTTTTAAATAAGAATTCGATAAATGCCATCCCCGTTTTAAACAACAGAATGCCTGCTATTTTAATACTTTGGTTAATGATTTTGAATTGATTCATTTTGATTGATTTGATAGTGCAAAGAAACTGCGACTTTTTGGACGGCATAATGATTTGCATCACTAGCTCCATATGATTTGCATAAACTTGTAAATCTGTGAATTACGATCTTTTTTCTCCAATTCCCGTTTGTTTATACTTTTAAAATCATAGGCATCGATTCAAATTTGCAAATACTACTAGCACTGAGATGAACACAGTGGAATCCATATTATGAAAATATTTTAAAAGATAGTTGGAAGAATATAGAAAACCCCCATTTGCCTATAATTCTACGCGAATATAAGACATATTATTGTCTGCTCAAAGCTCTAAATTTAAGACGCGATACTATTACTTAGTTCTTCACAATTTTCTGTACCCAAATATCTCCATTCATGTCGCTAACTCGCACCAGGTAAAGTCCAGCCGAAAAATTTGAGAATGGAATTAACTCCTTTGATCCTTTAGTTAAAAATACTTTTTTTTCTAAAATCAAACCACCCATTGGGTCAAAAATTTCTATCGTCAAATTATCCGATTGGATGGTGTTAGAAATTTTGTTCTCGATATATAAATCTTGAGATACTGGATTTGGATAAATCTCTATCGTTCCATTTTCAAATGTGCTCGAGATTCCAACTCCATAAAAATTAACTGCATCTGCAGTAGAAGTGCATAGATCAGGATTGGTATACGCGCAGTAATACCTGCCTTTTTGTATTGGGGTATAATTAACTCCTGTTCCTAGTAAAGTTCCAGCAGTATCGTACCAATTTACTACTGCATTTTGCGTGGTAAGGTAGCTCGTGTTTACTTGTATAACTGGTTTCTGCGGAAGATTTAATACCCGAATATATTTTTTCAGTTCCAAAGTATCAGTTAATAAATTATTGGCCACCACCAATTTAATATCATAATAACCAGCAGTATCATTCTGCCAAGTTATGGTGTCAGTATTACCTGCAGGTATGCCATTTACAAACCAACTCACAGTTTTTATATAATCATTCTTCAAACAAATTAATTGTGTTAGTTCCCTAGGACAAATCTGTGTTTGGTTAAAATATATGGCAGCCAAAGGGAAACTATCTATTCCACAAAATCCGGTTTTTAATAAATCAAAAGCACTGGGTAAATAAAGCCCTCCGCCGCATTGGGTTAAACTGCTAAAATTATTATCTCGTTTGGCACCATTCATTACTATAGATTTAAAAAACAATGCACCATATGCTGGATTGTTCTTCACCCAATTTATAGTAGCGGGGCAAGCAGCACTATATAATAATCCAATTCCCCCCGTTACTTGCGGTGCGGCAAATGAAGTACCTCCATCAAAATTATAATTGCCATTTGAACCTGTGGTATAAATATCAGTTCCTGGTGCAGCTATATCAATATTGCGTTTGCCAAAAGCAGCAGTATTATTAATAACTCCTGTTACATCGTGATTGGTTACCATCACCAAAAAATGACTCAAACAACTGGTGGGCATATCCAATGATACATCGGTATTAATAGCTGAATTGGCTGTGGCTGCCACACTTACTATACCCAATTGCCCCAAACTATCATACATGGCACACCAAAGCGGATAATCTTTTGGGTTGCCATTATCAATACCAAATGAGGAATTGACTGACACCACAAAAGCACCTTTTTTCCCTTGGCTTTGAATATAATACTTTTTCATTTGGGCATAATAGCTATAAGCTTCAATTACGCTGGCTTCATCGGCAGTAGGGAAAGCCACAGGAAGTATTTTTACATTCCAGTTTATACCACTTACCCCTATTTTATTGTTGCCTACTGCACCCATCACACCTGCTACAGAAGTTCCGTGGCCAGAGGGTGGTATACTATCGTTGCCTAGCACTGTATTATAACCGTGATAGTCGTCAACGTACCCATTACTATCATCATCAATTTGGTTATTGGGAATTTCGGGGTGGTTGATGAATAAATTTTGTTGGAGATCAGGATGTGTAATCTCTAATCCCAATTCTACCAAACCCAGCACTATAGTATCGCCAGTTTTTGTAATGCCCCCAGTTGTGCTGTCCCACACATTTACTGCCCCAATATGAATTGTAGGACTTGCAGTATTTTGCAAATGCCATTGCTTATTAAAAAAAGTATCATTGGGTATTCCTCGTAAAAATACTTTGTGGTTAAGTTGAGCTATTACTACTTCGGGTCTCTTCTTAAGTGCTATAATAAATTGTTCTAGATCACTTGGCGCATTAGGTTCCACCATATATATATGATAGAGTTTCGACAAACATTTTATAATATGTATGTCATTATTGCTCGTCAGTTTTTCTATGCCATCCTCTCCATTAAGCATGACCAAAGCATGCTTGTTTAAACTTTGAGCGAATGTATTACTGAAAATAAAAACCAGAAAACTCAATATAATAGTTCGGTTGGCAACATAAAAAAACCACCGATTGCCAAGCTCAGACTGCGGCCTGTGTTCAGCTATCGGTGGTTTTATTTCCATTACGAACTATACAATATACTACTACCTTAACACCACTTTTTGCTCAAGTGTTTCGGTACCTGTAACTATCCTAATCAAATATATTCCTTTGGCAAATTGCGAAAGATCCAAAACTGTTTTGGGTTGCAAATCATAGCTACCTACTTGCTTGCCAGTAATATCAATTACATTTATGCGGCCTGTATTATAAGAAGACTCAACTATAACTATACCATTGCTTGGATTTGGATATACTGCAAATGCTTTTTTATTGCTGATATTTTCCAACCCAGTATAGGCACAAGGTGTACTATATTTATTGCCGGGCGAACCAGCAGCACAACCACAGAACCATGAGTTTGTATTGTTAAATCCTTGTTTGGTGCTATCAGCTAATTCCAATGTATATTCCATTCCATCGGCACAAGTAGGCCAAGGATTCACATTGGCATAGTTTATATAAAACTTTAATTTGCCTGAGGTATCAAACAATTCAATGCTACCTTGTTTGGGCAAGTCCATACCGGTCCAAGTGCTGTGATTGGTTACGCTAGGCCAATATTGAGATAGTTTGCTATCATCCTTATTCACTAGTTGATATTGTTTAGATTGCACAGTTAGGTTTCCTGAGAACTTATAGCTCAAGGCTCCAATATCAACACGCCATTGGTCGAGTAACATAGTGACGCCGGTATTATTTTTTAGTTCGAGCCATTGCCCTGCGTCAAACAAGGGTCCGGGGTTATAGTTTATTTCGCTTACCACCAATGGGTATTGACAGTTTGTATAATTAGCACCTGGCGAACCACCAATACAACCTTGGAACCAAGCATTGTATGTTCCTGCTGCTAGTTTATTCAAGTCACGCTCCAAGCTACGACCAGTTCCTGCTACTTCAATAGGCCACCCGTTTCCTGTATTGAATCCGTATATACCTACCATACTTCGTTTGGTATTAAACATTTTTATATAACCACCCGTATCAGCCAAATCGAAACCTTTCATTGATATTGCACTTACTCCACTATTATATAAGTTAAAATTGGTTAAGTCACTTGCAAAAACCAATCTTTCATCTTTAAGCATAATCGTTTTTTCAGGTACAATATATGTTTTACTTGAATCGTTATTTATGATCAGATAATTACTAATATCTATAGGGGTTGCATTAGTATTTGCCAATTCAATCCAATCGCCGGTATTATTCTTGGGATTGGGCTTATACATGATTTCTGAAACAGTTGCATCACCACTACAAACACTATTACCGGCACCGGGTGAACCTAATACACAATAGTTAGTCCAATTAGCTGCTGAATAAGTTATTTTAGCAGTATCATTGAAAGCAATTGTATAACCATTCGCATCAGCTTTTGGCCATATAGATGTATCATAATTAATACCCGCCGCAACTTTACCTGCTTTATCCAAAACAATTATTCCATCATTCACACCCAAATCGAAAGTTGCCTCCGCTTTTAAGAAAGATTGTACTGGGAATATATTATTGAATTTGGTTTTATCGTTGATAACAACTAGGCGGAAACCTGCTGGAACAATAGTGTTTGCTGGCAAGGTAAAACTTTGCCCACCTTGTATGGTTTGCACATTAAACCCGCTCAAATCTTTTAACTGACTTCCAGTATTCCATATTTCAAACCAATCGCCCGCATCGGCTCTTGGGTGACTTTGATAGTTGATTTCTGAGAACACTAAATTTTCGGAGCATGTGCTATAGTCTTTACCTGGAGAACCTTCTAAACATCCACCAAACCATGAACTACCCAATGCAGGGTCGTTATTGAATGAGGTGCGTTCCAATGTTCTATCCGTTAAGTATGCATCACGTGTCCAACCTTTCGAGAAATTATAGGGAATAGTATATACTAGCGTGTGGTCTTCATTATATATTTTTATAGTATCAGCATTGTCATCGTAATAATAACCTCCTGATATATGATTGTAAGTATTATAATAACTTGCAAATAATGAAGAGTCGGGAGTTACTACTATATAATCCCCAGGTTTCAAAATTTTATCGGTATGTATTTGACCGCTAAGTGAACCATTGGCGTTGCTTATCTCCCATCCATCCATGGTGGCAAATGAGCTACTGTTATTTTTAAATTCTAACCAATCTCCGCTCTTAGACCAGCTACCACTTGCCAACTGCATTTCGCTGAGCACGGCACCGTTAAAACAAGGACTATATGCTGTTGTGGGCGAACCTCCTAAGCAACCAGCAAACCAATAATTTGGAGCTGCGGTATTACTAAAAGTATCATTCCCTTCTATAGTATATCCTTTCCCATCAGCCTTTGATATCGCTGAACCATCAAACATTACTTGCGAAATTAGTTCGGCCTGTTTACTATATATTTTTAAAATATCATTTTTACCCAAAGTAAAATTGATATTTCCGAAAATAGGTATTGAAGGAAATACTGCTCTAAACTTATTACTATCAGCAGAAAGCACAATACGCTGGTTAGCTGCCAAAACACTATTTTGAGGGAAACTAAAATTACCACCATTCCCATTTTTCAAGTTATAATAACTTAAATCATAATTACTGCTTGTTTTATTCCAAATCTCAATCCATTGACCTGTATTTATAATACTTGATGGGGTATGGTTTATTTCCGATATCACAATCTTTTCATCGCATTTTTGATAAGGCCCACCGGGTGAACCTTCAATGCATCCATTAAACCAAGAAGAAGCATATAAAGAACTATCATATATACTGGTGCGTTCTTGCGTGCGGCCATTCCCGTTTGCTCCTTGCGGCCAGTTGCTAGAAGTACCATCGAAAGATGCGGTAGCGAATAAGATTCCAAAATTGTCTCTAAGCTTAATAGTTTGCGGTTTATTATTTACCAAATCGAAATTGAAATTACCCATTATTTTAACACCTGAATGCCTTTGCTTGAACTTGACAGTATCATAACAAAAAACCAAATATTCATCTTTAAATATTACGGGTGCTTTTTGGAAAGTATATACAAAGCTACTATCACCATTTTGCAACCTGAAACCTGAGGGTTCTACTGGCAGTGGTCCCGTGTTTTGCACTTCAAACCAATCGCCTGAATTAAGAGAAATATCACTATTGTAGTTTATTTCTGTAATGGCTAACTGGCCTCCGCATGCACCTTTAATTTTACCTGGCGAACCGCACGGACAAGCAGTTGTCCAGCTTTGAGGCTGCGAGGCAAATATGGAATCTTTTTTCCAATCTAAAGTATATGAACCACCATTGGTAATTCTCAAGGTAAAGTCCCAAGTTGAATCTATATAATATGCAACGCCATAACGCAACTTACTATTTGGATCACGAAGCACTATATGATCGCCCAATGAACCCAAGCCGAAATTGAAATCGCCCAATACATTGGTTAAATTTGGGAAAAGTTTTAATAGTTTACTTTTCTTATTACTTACTACTATTCTATCATTTGGTTGCAGAACAGTTCCACTTGGGAACAAGAAAGTATCCTGCAAGTTATTGTCTTGGAATAACCATCCCGAAATATCTTTGGCTACTTTATGCATATTCCATATTTCTATCCAGTCCCCAGCATCTGCATTTATATTACTATTATAATTTATCTCACTCACAAAAATACTGTCATCACATGGAATAAAATTAGTTCCGGGCGAACCACCAAGGCATCCGCGTTTCCATGCTTTAGGGTCACTTTGCCAAGCTACAGTATCTTTTACTTCTAAGGTATAACCTGTGCCTGCAACACGATTGGGCCATGCCAAGGTATCATCATAACTCATAGCCGCAATTAATTTGGTGCCTTGCAAAAACCGGATATCATCACCACCTGCACCCAAACCAAATTGAAAATTACCCATATAGTTATTTACATTGGGATACATGTTTTTAAACTTCACTGTATCTGAAACAAAAACCAAATATTCACCTGATTTTAAAATTGTATTATTGGGAATTTTGAATGGAGTTAAAGTATCACTATCATATACATTCCATCCTGAAAGGTTGAGTGATGATGGTGAAGAATTTTTAACTTCGAACCAATCGCCTGCATCGTTAAATGATGCTGATTTATAATTTACTTCGGTGAATAATATTCCTCCAATACAATTTGCAGGTGTGGTGCCTGGCGAACCTCCCATGCATGCACTATACCAACTACTGCCATCAGAAAAATCATCGGCTGAATCTTTAAGTTCTAGCGAATAACCTTGTCCATCTGCCTTTTGAGTAAAAGTACCTTGGTCATCATAAGCTACTGAAAATACTAAACTGTCAGCAGGGGTATATATACGAATTACATCAAGTCCATTTGCCAAATTCAACCCTTCTAAAGATACAAAATTGCTTACTGATGAATTAACTGTTTTAAATGCGGTTGAATCGCCCACACATACAAGCCTACCTCCTGGGGCAAGTTTTGTATTGGCAGGGAATGCAAAGGTATCATATACATATTTATTACGAACCAAGTAGTTGCTCAAGTCAATAGTTTTATTGGTATGGTTATATAATTCGAACCAATCGCCTGAAGCGGCAAACTTGGGTGGGTGATAATTTATTTCGGATACTTTAATAAACTCACTACATTTTGTAAAAGCTGCACCTGGCGAACCGCGCATACAACCATTTCTCCAACTAAGTGGATTTGAAGCCACCAAACTGTCATTGATCAACTCCATGTTGCGGCCGTATCCATCGGCAGTTAATGGCCAAGGCTGTTGGTTATCATAATGTATACTTACAATGTTTTTCCCTTGGTTATCTATCAAATCTATTTCATCGCCTTTATTGTTTAATTGAATACCCGTTTGTATTAAAGGTGAAGTTACATTGCTATATTGTGCACGGAACAAATTTGTATCGCTGCATAGTATCATTCTCGTGTTTGCTGGTACTGTAGCTCCTATTGGGAATTTATATTTATTCCATACGATATTGCTATTTAATTTCCATTCACTAAGGTCTATATCTGAACTGCCATAATTAGTTAACTCCATCCAATTGCCTTGATTCTGGTTTTTATCTGAATTATAATGTACTTCTGTTATATTAAGTGTAAGCTTGGTTGAGGTGCCTGTAGGTACAAAATTGGCAATGAGTTTACCTCCTCTTTTGGAGAAGTTTTTATCGATTGTTATATTACTATCATTGGCACTTAAAGCATCACCACTCCAGTGACTAAACTTATAACCTGGATTTGCTATAGCAGTAACTGTTACATTATTTCCATTAAAGTAAGTCCCTTGCCAAGCTCCAGTAACTCCGCCAGCTTTCGGGGTGGTAAACTTTGGATATATCGTACTTATTTTCATACGCCCGCGACCCAATGTATCTATAATAAAATTAAGGTTTACAGTATCTGATAAATTGAAACCCGAATAATTTTTTATATTTTTACGGGCATACATATTCCTATCAAAAGCAAATTTTCTAATCACATTAATTTCCTTCATCCACTCAGTATAATTAGTAGCAGTGCCACCCGGAGGGTTGAATTGATTTGCCCAACGTTTAAAGCTTTTGTCCATATCAGCATATAAGGAATCAACGAAAATTTTAACTATGGCATCTACCGAAGTGTAATGGAAAACGGTATTAATCAAATCTGCCTGTCTATTAATAAAGTATTTTTTAAACTTGGCATTCTTCAGCATTACCTTAATAAGAGTTGCCGGGTTTTGTCCGGCATCCAAAGTAGTCCCCATAAAGTCTTCAGTGGCATCAGGGGTGCTACTCCAAGTAATCCCAAAACCAAAATCCAAATCCCACAACATAAAACGCCATTTTTTATTGCCTGTTTGTGGTCTCCACCAGCGTATATTATTCCCTGGCCAATCGTGGTTAATCACATAAGTTTCAGTAAAAAAATAGTCAGTCCAGTTTTCATAATCTACAGTTTTGGTTATCCTATCAAATGTAGCATCACTTAGTGAACTCGCACTTGAAAATTTACTAAAAGTATCTACCAACTTGTCCCATGTCTTACCATCACCGTACATTGCAGGGTAACTGGTACTATAATGTATCATATCTATGCTGTCTTTATTAACACCATGGTTCGCATAGCAATAATCATTATCCTGTCTTTCACGTATATGGAACATTCCATAAAATTGTCCATTCATATAGCCCTTTACTGTTCGTGCAACTTCCACATCTTGGTTGGTCATATTCCCCAAAGTATGTATTAGCTCATCTCGCATATGTGCCCTAAACCAATCCACACCTGCATTTCGCACATTAAAACTTTGCACATTTGGTAGTTTTTTATTCCAAAATAAATCGCCACCGCAATAACTGCTATCCATGTACCCGTTTGTTTTTACCCGAATACTTTTTTGGGCAAATGAACGAGAGTAGTTGCCATGTGTAGTAAATATGCATCCGAACTGCTTCATGGTTTTCCCATTCTTATCCAGCATCTCAAAATATCCTTGACGCTCAGATGCAGTAGGATAAATTCCTGAACTGCCAAAAAAGCTATCTTTTTCAGATGACATGGAAACCACGGGAGTATATAATGAATCGTTTACAAAATAGGTTTGCACTTGTTGTGGGCTGGCTCCCATACCTGTTTTAAAACAACGGGCTTTGATTACTTTGGTACTATCGAAAGTAAGTGCTTTGGTGTATTTGGTTGATTTAATTGTGGGGTAACTACCATCTGTAGTAAAATATATTGTGGCATTATCAGGCGAGGTCATGGCAACGGTGAGCTTATATTTTCCTCCCTTTTGATTAAACACACCAGATTCAGGAGAAAAATTGGGTGCTTGGCAATAAGCTGTGAATTTTGTACCCGAATTGGTATTATTGGGAGTGGGTTTATCGGATATATACCAAGTGCTGCCATCGGGCATCCGTGAATAGGTATCGCGTGAGGTAATCCCTCCAACCACATGGCTTTCTATCAGATTGCCAAGCGTATCACTCATAAACAATTCTTGACTATTGCTATATTGGTTCAGTTTGAAATTGGTATGAGCCTTACTACTTTTATAATGATCTTTACCATCTGCAAATATGACATAACGCTGACCCGAAGTCATCGCCACACTGCTTTGAATTCGCCACATGGTTAGGTTACCGCGGTCGTTAGAGAAACAATAATTTCTTAGATTAATTGAAGATGAACCTGTTTTGAGGTATAACTCAAACCAGTCAGAGTAGTCGCCATCGTCATCGATAATGGCACCAGCATTAGCACTCGAAATTTCATTGATAAACAATTGACAATTACCTACAAGGGGGAATAAGATCAGGAGTAGGATAGGGTAAATTTTTCTAAGCATGTGGTGGATTGTTGAATGGATATGTTAAATAATTGTGATTGAAATTTGGTGTACGAAATAACGGAAAATAGTTTGGATATACAAGTACGAAATTAGGCACACGAATTTGCACGAATTATGCCCATTTGATTGTATGTAAAAATGCGCTACTAATGCATATTGGTAAAACATTTATGGCACCGATAAAAAAGTCATTGGCAAGTTATATTTAAATAGAACAAAAAGCTAAGATGGTTGCTAAAGAAATATTGAAGATGAAAATCAACTCAAAAAACTTGGAGATTCCGAAAATCCTAAGAGTAGGGAAAATTAAAAACACAATAAATATAACAATGGAACATTTAAAAATTGCTAGTGACAATTACGTTGCCTTTACCTTTTTCATCGGAACAATGGCTATGATGGCCGCATCCGTTTTCTTCTTTTTTGAGTTAAACACTACTTCAAAAAAATGGAGAACTTCAGTATTAGTATCAGGATTGATTACCTTTATTGCAGCAGTACATTACTACTACATGAGAGGGTACAATCTTGAAACAGGGGAATCCCCAACTTTTTTCCGCTATGTGGATTGGATTCTTACGGTGCCTTTAATGTGTGTTGAGTTCTATCTCATTACCAAAAAAGCGGGAGCAAAAATTTCACTTTTATGGAAGCTAATTTTTGCCTCATTGGTAATGCTAATTACTGGTTATTTAGGAGAAACAATTCTACGTAACAACAGTGTTATGTGGGGTGTGATTTCTGGCGCTGCTTATTTCTACATTGTTTACCTAATTTGGTTTGGTGAAGTTGCGAAACTTTCTCAGGCTGCTGGTCCTCAAGTTGCAAAAGCTACCAAAGTATTGGGCTGGTTCGTATTGGTAGGTTGGGCAATTTATCCATTGGGTTATATTTTAGGCACACCAGGAGGATTATTCGGAATTCAGTTAGTTTCCGACCCAACTGCTGCCGCTCATTCCATGGATATTGTCTACAACATTGCAGACGCGATTAATAAAATTGGTTTTGGTTTAGTAATCTATTCACTCTCAAGAACAGAGGAATAATTATCCAGCCCATTAAAGCATCTACAAGAAATTGGCGGTTCAGCGGTTAAATGCACATTTGTACTTCGTGTCAAGTTCATTGGTGGCAAAGAGTTTTTGTCTCCGAAATCGCCAACTTCTTTTAGCTGCAAAGCGTTATGGGCAAGCATAGTAGAGACACCGAGCACGATAAGAAAAATTTAAAATATTAATAATATTTTTCAGTCTTTGCTTTGTAATTGTCTTTTATCATTTGAATAAAAGCATCCTTATTGCTTTTCATTATGGCTATTTCTGGACTATCTCTCATTATTGAATTTATTCCCCTCACATTTTCATCACTCCAAATAGACAGTTCAACAATAATAGGTGTTAAGGCTAAACCCTTTTCTGTTAGAAGGTAAAGATTCGTTTTTTTATTATCAGGAATCTGTGTTTTACTTATAATCCCTAATTCTTCAAGACATTTTAGCTTAGAAGAAAGAATATTAGTAGCAATGGCTTCATCGCTTTCAATAAAGTCTTTGAACGTCTTTTTGTCTTCTATAAGCATTTGCTTAATAATAACTAGCATCCATTTATCGCCCAAAATATCAAGGGCAGAAGTGATTGGGCATTGGCCACGAAATTTATAATCCATGTTAATGTGAACGTTAATTTTTACTTGCATCTTGCAATTTATTTTGCATACTGCTTGCAATTTAAAAGTAACCATCTAATTTTGCTTGGGAAACAAAAGTAAAGATTAAAAAATGAAAAAAGTATTAGTCACTGGAATTTCAGGATTTGTAGGACAGCATTGTGCTGCCGAATTATTAAAAAAAGGCTATGCCGTAAAAGGTTCTGTAAGGAGTTTATCAAGAGCTGCCGAGGTGGTTAATGGCATTAAAAATGAAATTGACCCTAAGGATAATTTAGAATTTTGCGAACTTGACCTAATGAAAGATGCGGGTTGGAATGAAGCAATGGAAGGTTGTGATTATGTATTGCACGTTGCGTCACCTTTTGTAATTAAAGCACCGAAAGATGAAAACGAATTAATAAAACCTGCTGTTGAGGGTACATTAAGAGCATTAAAAGCTGCAAAAAAAGCAGGAGTTAAAAGAGTAGTGCTTACATCCTCTATAGTTGCTATGACTGGTGGGAAAGAAGGTGTGATAAAAATAAATCAAGACAGTTGGACTGATGTAAATGGGAAAAATGTAACTGCATATTTTAAAAGTAAAACACTTGCGGAAAAAAGTGCATGGGATTTTATAAAAAATCAAACAGGTGACTCTAAATTGGAATTGGTAGTAGTTAACCCAGGACCTATTTATGGCCCAACCTTGACAGGGAATTTAGATGCCGAAGCAATGGAATTTTTCAAAAAATTAATAATAGGAAAAGTACCCATGCTGCCAAAGGCCTATACTGTTATGTCGGATGTAAGAGATATAGCAGCAATCCATGTGGCAGCTTTAGAAAATGAAAAAGCAAACGGCAAGCGTTTCATCGTAACATCAGAAAACCCGTACGCTATGCAAGCAATCGCACAAATTTTAAAATCAAATGGATATGATAAAGTAAGCACCACATTAGCGCCAAACTTTTTATTAAAATTCATGGCCAATTTTAATAGCGAAATGAAAGGAATGTTGCCTTTTGTTGGAAACACTATAGAAGCTGATGTAAGCAACACTATGGCTACATTTAATTGGAAACCTATTCCCTTTGAAAAAACAGTTCTCGACACGGCTAAATCTGTGGAGACTGTGCTTAAGAAATAACTATTAAATTCTATAATATTCAATATTAAACTTTAAATAATTTCAACCATTACAGTAGTAATCAAATGAGGTATGCTTTGGATAAACCCGGTCCTACGTTGTTGGCGCTAATAAAATTGCTTTCGGATAAGTTATAATTCGTAAATAAACATCCTGAAAATTGCACAGATTTCAACCCTTTAATTTCCTAATTTTCAAATATATAACCATCGCATTGTACTTGCCGCTTTCGAGGAAAAGGGGAGCAAAAAAAAGCAGTTACAGAAATGTAGGTCCTTTTTTTTCGCTTGATTAGCCTCCCTCACCAATGCTTATGCCTTATTTTGGTCAATCTACAATTTCTAAAAAATAATTCTATCTTTGGGCCATATTTGCACCTACGCAATAAAATTATGTTAAAACAAGTGAAAGTATCCGTGTTAATGACGGTTTTTAATACCCATTTTTCGTACACGAAAAGAGCGATTGATTCAGTCTTAAAACAGGATTTTCAAGATTTTCAGCTAATTATTATTGACGATGGGAGCAAGGAAAATGACCGAGAGTCATTACTGGATTATGTAGAAAAACATGAGGACAAAATCAGCTATATCCGCCACAGCAATCGCGGTCAATCTGAATCGATTAATCGCGGCGTTATTTTTAGCGCAGGTGAATACATTACAATTATTGACAGCGATGATCAATACAAACCCAACCATCTAAGCACTTGCTTACTGGAAATAAATGAGTTGGACTTAATTTGCTCAACCTCGGAAACTATAGTTGATAACGACAACGATTATTATGTTTCGGATAAAAACGACCTAACTAAGCTCATTCACCTAGATGAAGTTATCTTGTTTGGAACTTTATTTGGACGGAAAAAAGTATTTACCAGCATTGATTTTAAAACGGGGTTCGCAGCTGATTCCGATTTTTACGAACGTGCTGCCAAACTGTTTCGTGTAAAAAAATTAGACTTACGCACCTATGTTTATCACCGAAATATACCGAATAGTATTTGTTCAATAATAAAAAAAGCTAATTTAACTAACGCTTAAACATGGCTGCTGCACCGCCTCTTTTTCCGCCAGATAAAAATTTAGTAATGGCCTGCCACATTACTGGCGTGCACGATATGAACCGCAACACTATACTTGCTAACGACTCGTACGAATTGGTTAAGGATTGGGCGGAATCTGTTACAGAAGCGAATTTGCAAGGGGTTATTTTTCATAATAATTTCTCCGAAGAAACTTGTATGTCGTTCGAAAATGAAAATATTTCGTTGATTAAAATCGCTTATGATTCCCAATATAATCCCAATGTATTTCGTTATTTTGTTTACAGAGATTTTTTAGAGCAGCACATTCAACAAATCAACGGAATCTTTATCACCGATATTACCGATGTTGTGCTTGTTAACAATCCATTTACGGATCCACTTTTTAGTGAAAATTCTAACGCCCTATTTTGTGGCGATGAACCCAAAATATTGCACAATGATTGGATGATTGCGCATGCTGAAAATTTACGGAAAAAAATATCCGATTATGCAGCTTATGAAAGTACTTTTGGAAATGAGACCTTACTGAATTTTGGAATTATTGGAGGTTCTGCTTCCTTATTTTTTGATTTTTTACAACAACTTTGTGCAATTCACCAACATGCTAATCGCGATAACAAAACCGCATACACCGGCGACATGGGTGCATTCAATTATTTAGCACGCACAAAGTTCAACCAGCAACTTATCCATGGCGCACCAGTAAATACGGTTTTTAAACAGTATGAAAACATCCGAAAAGATTGCTGGTTCAGACACAAATAACTAGAACTCATCTAAAGTAAACTTAACTTTTGGATTAAATACTAGCTAGCTATACAGCCACTCTACTCCAAAAGCAAATACAGTCTCAAACATTTACGACACATTATGATCGCATCAATCAGAATCATGAATAGATAATACCCCATATCAACATTTTCTGGGAAAGGAAATGTATCAAGAAAATCAATCTTGCCATTGGCATCAGGTAGTAAACCCATCCAAACTAGTGGCTTTATATACCTTGTTCTCTTCGCTTTTTTTCATGCTTTATCATCGGCAGTTCTATATGCTTATCCTTGAGACCCTCCATCCTACGCATAGCGAAGGCCATACACCGTAAACTTAAAATAAGAATCGGAAGGTGTGTGGTGCTGCCGTTGCAAAAGGTGCAGATAATCATCTATCTGATCACCATCTAACTCGGTGGGAATACAGCCAAAATGCAGGGCCAGCTTGGCTAGGTGCGTGCCATAGCTTTTTAAAGTACTCCGGCTTTTGCCCGATAGCGAAATCTTTCTCTCAAGCTTGCCATAAAGGTCGGCAAAACCTGGTACTGTTGCACATGCACTGGCAACAAGCGTGGGGGTTGTTTCTTTTTTTTCATGATATTTAAACTATTCCGTAAAGGAAATATATTATATCATATATTCGTCTCCGAATTGTTAAAACTACCAAAGGTTTAATACAACAGCGCCTAAGCAAAATGGCGAAGAAAATGCTAAGTAAAAATCAAAAACATCAGTCGCAACTACGCCAAGCCGCAAAACGTTAGGGGTGAGCTCAGAATCGAAATAAATAAGAAAGCAAAATGAATATAACAATCATAGGAGCCTCGGCTGGAATAGGATTAGAAACAGTAAAAAGAGGATTAAATAAAAATCATTCGATAACGACCCTTTCTCGATCTGAAATTGAAATAGAAGAGAAAAAATTATTAAATATGATACTTGGTGATGCAACTAATAAAGCTGACCTTTTAAATTCAATCCAAAACGCAGATGCTATAATTATCACATTGGGGACTGGCTTACCGCAGATAGCTTTGCACTGTGCCATCAGATCAGAACAATTTCATTTGATAGAATTGTGAGTAAAAGAGCAAAGTTAGAGAATAAGGATATTTTAAAAACACATTCGGTTCTTATAGATACTTTGGAACTATAGACAAAATAACTGACCACTGTTTACTGACTACTGTCTACTAATTTTTTTCTTCCCCATTTCTGTATTATTCTTGCATCACAATTTATGACAGGTATTTTAGGCATCATCGTAATACTGGGCTTGGCCTTTTTGTTTTCTAATAATAGGAAGGCGATAAACTATCGGTTGGTTATTAGTGGTTTGCTATTGCAGGTAGTGCTAGCCGTGCTGGTATTGAAGGTGGAGGTGGTGACCAACTTTTTTAAATATTTGGGCCACGGTATGGAGAAGATTGAGATGTTTGGGAGAGAGGGAGGCAAATTTGTTTTCGGAAATGTGTTGCCCAATCCGGGTGAGCTTGGTAAATTTTGGGGAGGCGAAAATGCATTTATATTCTTTTTTAATATTCCTTGTACTATCATACTTGTATGTGTGCTGGTGGCTATATTATATCATATAGGTTTTATGCAACGCGTGGTATCAATACTTGCTCGTGGTGTATATTTTATTATGCGTACCAGTGGATCAGAAAGTTTGAGTAATGTGGCCAGTGCATTCGTAGGGCAAGTAGAGGCACAAGTGATGATACGTCCTTACTTATCTGGAATGACTAAGAGTGAATTGTTGGCGAGTATGAGTGGCAGCCTTGCATGCATTGCAGGTGGTATTTTAATAGTATATGTTAATATGGGAATACCTGCACAATTTCTGCTGGCGGCAAGTATAATGGCTGCACCTGCGGCACTGGTAATTTCCAAAATATTATATCCCGAAACCGAAGAAAGTGAAACCAAAGGTCGCGTAAAATTAGAAGTAAAAAGCCAATATAATAATTTGATAGATGCGATAAGTCATGGTGCTTCGGATGGGATGAAAATATCATTGAATGTAATAGCCATGCTGATAGGTTTTATTGCACTGATTGCTTTCATCAATTATATATTTGGAAAGATATATCCGGGGCTAAGTTTGGAAATGATTTTCGGATGGGTGTTTACACCGTTTGCTTGGGTGATGGGCGTGCCCAATGAAGAGGTATCGCAAGTTGCTACTTTAATGGGGCAAAAACTAAGTATCAACGAATTTTATGCATATAATCAGCTCACACATTTGGCAACTCCGCTATCGCCTAAAGCTATGATGATTGCAAGTTTTGCACTATGTGGTTTCGCTAATTTTAGCAGTGTGGGAATGCAGATAGGAGGCATCGGCGAACTTGCTCCCGGCCGCAGAGCAGACTTGGCGAAGCTGGGTATGAAGGCATTGTTTTGCGGGACACTAGCATCATATCTTTCTGCTACGATTGCGGGGTTGTTGATGGAGTTATAGTTTATCAATAAACTTAGATTTCATGATCCAACCAAATCCTGCTGATATCATAAAATAAAAAGCAGGTGCCTATATCAGTGTGCTTTTTTGGTGTTTTTAAGCACCAATAAATTTAGCGGATTGGTAGGTAAGTTGCTAATATTATTCTGTACAAGCCTAATACTCCTATCATAAAATAAAGTTACAACAGGAGCATCGTTCATAATTTTTTGGTCGATAGTATGATAGAGTTTCGTTCTAATACTATCATTGGTAATGGTGAGCGATTGTGTATATAAATTATCAATTTCAGAATTTTTATAATGAAAATAATTGGGGCCGGCAGGACTATAGTTTTTTGAATAAAACAAACTCAAATAATTTTCCGCATCGGGATAATCTGCAATCCACGAACCCCGAAAAAACAGTGCTTGGCTTGCAGATACCATTTTGCGTTGTGCAGGCCCGGGGTTATTTTCTATTTTGCATTTAACACCAATGGCCGCCAATTGGTTTTGAATATATACCGTTAAATCTAAATAATTTCGAGTTGTATATATTGTAATTTCATCTTTTGTATTAAAGCCAGATTTGTGTAATAGCTCTTTTGCTTTTTCAGGATTATATGCATATATATTGTCTTCTATATTGCCAGGCAAACCTTTGGGAATAAAGCCGCCCACACTGCCATTGCCAATATTGTTTCGCAACTGTGCCACCATTTCTTTTCTATTTATAGCATAACTTATAGCTTGACGAAAATATATATTTGCAAACACCGAATTTTTAGATAAAGGCAAACTATCATCCATCAAAAAACCTAGGTATTCCGTATTGAGATAATTGCCCAAAACCAATTTAAATTTATGAGTATATTGTTGTTTTAATCCGCCCGATTTGGTGAGTACATCGTCTTTGTAGCTGCTTTCCAAACCGTTCATAAAATCTAATTTGCCTTGCAAAAACTCTAGGAATGCAGAATGCTTACTCCCAATAAATGATACTACAATCCCATTGAGATAAGGTAATGGTTTATTATATATATCTTTTTCGAAATAATGCGGGTTTTTTTTCATCACCAATTTTACGCCGTCTTCCCAAAACTTAAGTTGGAACGGGCCTGTACCCACTGGGTGTGAACGAAAATCTTTGCCGTATTTTTCAATAGCTTCTTGCGGAATTGCAAAACAATAAGGCATAGCAAGCTGACCTAAAAAGGGAGGAAATGCTTTTGCAATATGTATGATAATAGTAGTATCATTTGGGGTTTCAATTATCTTACTATTATTATATATATTCTTATCAATTTTGGGATTGGTAATAGGCAACCATTTTTCATTCAATAACCATGCACCCGGACTTGCTGTTGCAGGATCAAATATTCTGATTAAACTATAGGCTATATCTTTCGAAATTAATTTACGGCCTTTGCCATTTGCAAAACAATCGTGGTCTTGAAAATAGATATTATCATGCAAATAGAAAGTATATGTTTTACCGTTGTCAGTAATATTCCAACTCTTAGCAAGTGCAGGGATAATGTTCAGATTCGAATCCAATTCCACCAGCCCATTATATAATTGTGTGACTGCCCAGATATTATTCTGGTCCTTGGCAAAGGCAGGATCGAGCGAAGTGATTCCTGCATCTTCATTATAATAAAATATATCGTTTCTGTTTTGACTTGTATTGCTACAGTTTGTAAATACTATAATACAAAATACAAATGCACCTATATGATAATTGCTTGTATTTTTAATTTTAGAAAACAAAAGTAGAAGTATTATTGGTGTTATTTCGTACCACCCATATCCAAATTATTGAATGCCATTAATTGTTGAAAGCTACGTTGCATCCCATCTGGCGAACCATCCAAGAATATTACATTTCCACTGCCTTGTTCTGCCATAGTTTTCACAGCTTCGGTCCACATACTAAAAAGTATAACGGATGAATCCAAATTAGAAGTTGCCATTTCTTTAGCCGCCACACTCATACCTTTTGCAACTTCTTCGCGGAATGATGCAACCGCCTGTCCACGCAGTGTGGCTGCCTGTTTCTCAGCTTCCGCAGTAATTTTTATGGCGTTTCCTTCAGCTTCAGCTGCTTTTGTTTTTGTAATCAATAATGCTTGTCCTTCGTTTTCGGCAGCAGCTTTTAAGTTGTTCGAAGCAACTACTCTCGCCATCGATTTCATAATCTCTTCATCGAAAGTGATATCATTCATTTGCATATCAATTAAATGATAGCCCCAACCTTCCAAAGTATTATCCAATTGTATTTTTACCTCTTCTACTATATCACGACGCAATGATAATATTTCTGCTTGTTTTTTGGTAGCAACAAAAGCACGAATACTTCCTTCCACCGTGCGAATTAAAGCCGATTGAAAGCTTTTAAGATCCATAAATTTGAAAGCTACATTTTTAATAGTTTCTTCATCATGATTGACTACTGCATATAATAACATTGCAGAGAAATTCACATTTGCTTGGTCGATGGTGATTGCTTGGAAACCTAACTCAATCGAGCGGTTTTGAATAGAGATAGTTTTGAACTCGCGTTCAATTAATGGGATTTTAAAATTAAGTCCCGGGTATAATAACCTGCGGTATTTACCGAACATGGTGATGACTACAATATTTCCCTGTTTAACGGCAGAGATGCCGGAGATTAGGATCAAAAAAATTGCTCCTATAATACTTAATGTTACTGGATCCATAATATTTTAGATTTTTTTATTTGGTGTTTTTTATTTTGTCATCCTGTCCCGACCATTCGAGATTATCGAAGGGTGAAGGAGGAGTATTCATCCTTTGCCTATTTTCGATAATCACAGACTGACAGACTTGAGCTTGCAAATAAACTTAAATATTCGATATACACAAATAAAGTTTTTGCTCGAAGCAAATCCTATGTGATTTAAAAACGCGAAATATTTGTTAAAGATATAATACTTACCACTCAGCCGAAGGGTCAATCTTAAATACTTCAGTCATTTCATCGAGCAAAGGTTGAAGATATTCTGTATGTTTTCCTGCACGGCCACCCAGTGAGGGGTTCCAAGTGCTCTCTGCAGGAAGTTCTAGGTTTGCTAATTCTATAATAGGTGATATTTTTTTTAACCATTGCTGTTTTAAAATCTCTTCACCCTCAAATATTTTTTCCGATTTCAATTGTTCTTCATGTGGGCCATTTTCGAAAATTCCGAGAGCCATATTAAAAGAATTGTCTAATGCGGTTTGCATTCTATTGTGCGATTCTTCCGTTGCATTTCCCAATTGTTTTAACCATACATCAGCATGCATGATATGATATTTTATTTCGCCACGATATTTGCGGGCAAGTTTTGCAATCGGTTCGAAAGATGAGTTCATCAACATATCAAAACGCAACCACTCCGCATGGTCGAAAAGGAAATGCCGAATCAAGCTAAAATCATATCCGCCAATGGGCATCTCCACCAAATGGTTGCAATGGAACTGGGCTGCGTTACGCATAAAAGCTAGCGTGTCGGCATCTTGCTCGCCCATGCTGTTTAATATATTATATATTGCTTGGCTTTGTCCTAATTTATCTTGTGCCATACTACTGAAAGCTATATCTTCTTCCAAGATAGGCCCAAGCCCCGTCCACTCACTATTTCGGTGGCCTATAATAAGTTGGTCATCGGCTATTTTATATAATAATTCTTTAATAGCTGTATTGGTATCCATATATATTATTGTTGTTCTTTTTTATACTTATTTATTTTCTCCATCACTTTATATCCTCCCGCCTCTCTATATATTTTCTCGGGAGTAGTTGAAAACATATCATCATCATCATATCCTGTACTATGCACATGTATGGATTGCACTACCCATATATTGGCAGTATGCCCGCGGCGGCCAAAAGTTTCCTTCGCCATTACCAATGCCATTTCGGCATTGGGTGCGTGCACAATACCTGCATGTTCGTGCTGTTCACCGCGTTTGCGTTGGTGAAAAACTTCCCAAGTTTCCCATTGGTCAAGTTGTTTTTTTTCGGTAATTTCTTCTGGGAAATTTAATCGGTTTACCCTCGGGTCTATGGATTTGTTCATATTATATATATCAATGTAAATCGAATATTTTTACTACGTCTCTTTGTTTGCTTGTATTGTGGCAAATAATGCATTTTGCACCTTTATCCTTTGCTGCTGTTTGTGCACTACCGCCTGATTTGTATTCAGCCCACACCCAACCACTGCCTGCATTTGAAGCTTTTGGCATTTTATACATTACTGCATATAGCTTTAAGGAACCAGCTTGTGCTGAACTTATTTCTTTTACTATTAATGACGAATCGGGAAAGTTACCACTAGGAGGAAGTTTTCCATCAGATACCAAAGCAGAAGAAGCCTTAGCGTTAACATTAACCCGCATGAATTTATCATGCGGGCATGATGGGTCAGATGCTATATAACTGGCATTATTTTGATAATAAAACAAGCCCGAATAGCTTGCCAATTCAAACAATACCTTATAAGTAATACCCGTTGTGGGATCAGCAGCAGTAATGCGTTTACAAGTAGTTTTGGTAACTATCAACATCAACAAAAAAAAGAAAATATATTGATGTATTTTATCACTTCACAATTTGCAATTTATTGGTTTGTATAAAACCATTATTACTAATTTTTACTATATATATTCCAGCAGGAACATCAGCAATATTTGCAGCTATTTTTGTATATCCCGACCCGATTTTTCCATTGTAGATTTCTTTGATTTGTTTGCCCGAAATATCTAATAATTGTATATATACATTGGCTGTATTTAAACTATTCAGATCAAGTATTATATTGTTATTAGCTGGGTTGGGGAATATATTAGTTTGTATATTGTTTTCTGGATTTGAAATCGCATTGATATCATTTAATTCAAGTTGGTCGGTATATAAAACTGAGCCAGCTTGAGGGTTACCGTTTTCGCTACCAGCAAATATTACAACAGTAGCACTATCAGGAATTCCACTAAACGAACTTTCATATTTTACAGGTGCATTGAACTTTGTATATGTGGAGGTATTTGTTGCTGAGAGGTATTCACCCATTCCCACTTGTAGGCCATCTTTATATAATAGTAATTGAAATTTGCAAGTATCACCACTTGCAGGTGCATATTTAAAATAGCCAGTCATATTTAGAAATCTTTTATTAACTGAAAAAGCAGGGACAAGGCCATTAGCATTAATATCCACAATGCCCGTAACTGCAAGTGCGGGGAATACACCAAATCCGCTCAGATTTTTATTGGTCAATTTTATTGCAGCACTTCCATCTTTTGCATCGCTAGTTTTTTCAACCAAGATTATAGGGTTTCCTAAAGCTTTAGTAATTTCATTACTAGTAGACCAACCTGTTAGTGCATCAGCCAAATTCCAGGTTTCAAAACCAGGATTGTCGACAGTACCTTCTGTTGCTCCGGCTTTGGTTAACTTTACATCGTCAATAATTATCCAACTATTTAGTGAATCAACCTGACCTATCAAGAAATAGATACCTGTAGTGTCTGATTTTATTATAGGAACATAAAAACTAATTGGGATTTTTATCTCAGTAAAATTAATACTATCACTTACCGAAAAATTAACATAAACAACTCCTATGGGCGAACCAGCCTTTCCAAATGAAACGACTGCTTGAACACTATCGCCCGCTGCTATACTGCCTTTTGCAAAAAATGAAAGTGTATCAGGTCTGCCCACATAAGGCCATCCGCCTAAACCTTGTGCCCCATAGGCTAGGTAAGATTGGTTCCCACTAAATGCAGTATGTTTAAGCAAAATAGCAGTAGCACCTGTATGTGATTGTGATGTCTTAGAAGCATCGCCAAGTATTATCCATTTGTCCAATGTTCCAGAAGAATCCTTGCCCCAGTTTTCGAATGAAGCGTTTGGGATTTGAGCCCATGCACTGGTTGTGATAAAAAGTGCAATGATGTAAAGTGTGATTTTTTTCATGTTGTTGTTATTAGGTTTTATTATATATAAGTTTAATTAATTTATTAATTATGCAAGAGGAACTACATATGCAGATTCCTTGGTGTTTAAGGCACGACGCACCCATGATCCTTCGGTCTCGGCCCATTTACGCACGGCCAATCTTTCTTTATTGCAAGGACCATCGCCATTAATTACGCGTTTAAATTCATCCCAATCGGGCTCAGTATATTCCCATTTTCCAGTGGTTTCGTTTTTCTTAAAAGCAGGGTCAGGTAATACCAAGCCTAGGTCCCAAATTTTAGGGACATACATATTGAGAAATTGGTTACGCATATCATCATTGCTTGCCATTTTTACTTTCCATTTCATCAGTATTGCACCATGCACACTTTCTTTATCCGATGGGCCAAAGAAATGCATGATGGGCGGCCACCAACGGGTCAATGCTTCTTGTACCATTTGTCTTTGGGTTTTGGTTCCTGTTGCCAAATGCACCACTACATCGTGTCCATATTTTAAATGAAAAGATTCTTCAGAACATATACGTTCCAATGCACGGCAATAAGGACCATAACTTCCTTTGCTATTTGCCACTTGGTTTACGATCGCACCTGCATCAATTAGCCAAGCTATCACAGCAGTATCAGCCCAAGTAACGGCAGGGTAATTAAATACATTACTATATTTCGATTTACCGGTCAACAAATCATCGATCATTGCTTCGCGGCTTTTACCAAGGGTTTCAGCAGCTGAGTATAATAGTTGCGCATGCCCCATTTCGTCCTGAACTTTTGCCATCAATGATAATTTGCGGCGAAATCCCGGAGCACGTGTAATCCATGTTCCCTCAGGCAAAGCACCTATCACTTCGCTGTGTGCGTGCTGCTCTATCATACGGATGAGTTGCTTCCGGTATTCCCGTGGCATCCAGTCCATTGGTTCAATTTTGTCGCCGCCTGTAATGCGTGCTTCAAATTCTTCTAACTTTTGCAAGTCTTCACCTTCTAAGAACGAAGGCATTTTTTCATTGGGGTCGATGTATGCGTTGCCGTACATAATTATTTAATGATTTAACGATTTTTTATTGAATGATTTATTTTTAGTGGTAAGTAATCAGTAGTAAGTAATCAGTGCCATTCGGCGTCAGCAAACTGACTACTGATTACTGGCTACTGTTTACTATATTGTTTTCTTTAATCCAGTAAACACAAAGTCTGCTAGTTTCTGTGCTATTTCGTTGGGTTTCATTTTGCCTTGTGGGTTATACCATTCCGATATCCAATTTACAGCTGACAATATAGTGAGCACTGCAAATCTTTTATCGTCTTCTATAAATATTTGTTCTGTTATTCCTGTATCTATTATTTCTGTAATTCCTTGTTCGTATTGGTTTCTCAGGGTAATGAACTCAGTTTTTTTTGCTTCTTGCAGATGACGCCACTCGTGGGTAAATACTTTAGATGCTTGTGGATTGGCACATATAATTTCTACATGATTTTTGATGGCCATCCTCAGTTTTTCTTCAGCATTAAAATATATATCATTTACTTCGGCTATGGCATTTATTAGTTTGTTGCCGATACTGAAACAAATATCTTCCAACAGGTCGTCTTTCGATTTTATATAGGTATAGAGCGAAGCGGCTTCCAGTCCCATATCGGCCGCCAAATCACGCATCGACGAACCAATGAAACCTTTGTCAGCAAAGCGTTTACAGGCCATTTCTATTATCTGTTGACGACGACGATCTACCATGTACCCTAACAAGTGTTAGGCAAAAGTAGAGAATACTTTTGGGATTGCAAATTTTTTTTGAAAGTAAGCAAAAGATTTAACTTTTAAGAAAATTAATGAAAAATATTAGAGCTATAAAATTCATATAATTCTTAAAAACCAACCAATCAATATCCTGTAATGCTTATTGGCGTAAAGGGGGGGGGCAATTTATTTTAAAATAAATTTGTTTTGTATTATTTTAATTCCTAAGATTGCCTCTGTATTCTTTACTATGTAGAATATAATAATTTTTAAACATACTTAAAATATACCATTATCTAAGCCTATGAATTTTTTTTGAACATTTCTCAGCAGCGTTTTTTGATTTAGAATTTTATCTGCTAGTAGATTTACTCCTACTAGGTTTGACTTATTTTAAATAAAAATACGTATTAAATATAACTACAAAAAAGGCAACCCGCCGACTTGCGATCCACGGGCTGCTCTTTGAAGCAAAATAAATAAATACCTTGCCATCTACATGAGAGCGTAGACGGGGCAAAGGTAGAAAAAACTATCTATTAACCCAAATAAACACAACAGCAAAATTCTTTTTACATAGCGAAAACTATCGCATTGCTTGTTTAGTTGTCACAATAAAAACAGCTACCGTCTGCCGAAAAGGGATTAGAGTAGGCATTTTTTAATATTTTAAAAATGAAAAAGGTAAAATCATTAATTTTATTGGTACTGATTGTTTTCGGTACTTTATATACAAAAGCTCAATGTGCAAGTGTAATAGTTGAAAATGCTATTGATTGTAATGTAGCTATTACAATTGAGGCGTACGATTGCAATGGTAATTTAATAGAATCCAAAAATGCGACATTGACACCAGGTCATTGGGCTACTCCAAGTATTAACACTGTATTAGTTACAAATAATATTTGGTGTGCTTGTGACCCTAATGCCCCTTGTCCAAATAAATATAAAATTAAATATGGCGGAGTAGATGTTACTGGTGGTGAAATATGTTGCCCACAATGCCCTCCACTCAGCTGCAGCAAGGCCTGCTGTGCTGTATTTAATGTTAAGTGTGTGCTTGGCAAAGCCTATTTCACAAGTAGTAAACCTGGTAGATGTCCATAAAAAGCATTCATGCAATTTAACTTTCAAAATTTTGCTTTGGTCGATGTTTGATAAAAATAAATACATTATGATTTGCAGTTTATATTATTTTCATCGACTAAAGGCAAAATTAAATGGAAGTTTTGCAGTGAATTATCATAAATATACAAATAAAATCCACCTATTATTATGAAAAAAACAATATTCTTTTATATACTAATTTTGTTTTGTACTAACCTAAATGGTCAAGACATTAAATGGCTGTACGAATTTAAAGGAGCAAGTAGTCAATCCATTTATAAAAACTCTTTTTACCCTTCAGTCATTGATTCAAAAGGGAATGCATTTCAACTATTAAAGATTAAAGATACTTTATTAATAAACAACCAAGCGATAGTAAACGATAGAAAGACAGCTATGGTGCTTGTGTCACTCGATTCAAATGGAATATTCAGATGGATATACACCATGAAGGCAGGTGACGAACTTGAAGTAAAAGATATGATAACCACTTCGGACGGGTGTGTGGTGCTAATTGGCAATTATAATAGTACATTACAACTATCTGGAGGCGTAAAATTGGATTCCATTTGGTACACCAATGGGTTTTTGCTTAAAATAGACCCCGCAGGCAATTTGCTGTGGAGTAAAAGCCATAAATATGCACATAATGGTGTAGATGTAAAACTAGCGGCGGATAGCAATGGAAGTATATATGTAAACCTTGTAACTAGTATATTGGGAGCGATGGTTAATGATACAGCATTACAGAAAAAGAAAGGAGTATCAATAGCAAAATTTGATAAAAATGGCAGCGTGTTAAAAATAAATTCAAATATAAATAGCAGTGTTGGCAATTTAGCAGTTTCAGCAAACGGGAACCATATATATATCTTTAATGTATTAGACTCAAAGTCAAATATAAAGTATGATACATTTAATATTACAGACTCAACTCTTAATCCAGTAGAAAAGGACTTTTATGTAGCATGTGCTAATAAGGATTTGCAATTTGTTTTTTTAGAAAGATTTCAGGCAAAAGCTACATATGCAATCAATCATTTATTCTACAAATCCTTATGTGTAGATAATAGCGAGAATTTATATTTCTCCTATATTTTTCTTGGTAAATTAGATATTGCTGGGAATAACTATAAAACCTTTCAGCATTTCCCAATATGGTTAAAGCTTGATACTTTGGGAACAATAAGATGGGCTATAACTTCAAAAGATTCCAATGGCTATTTTGGTACCAACTATAACATGGGAACAACAAAAGATAACAATATATATTCATGTTTCAATGCAGCGGGTACTTACCAAATAGGTGCTCTCAATGTGAGCAAAAGAGCTTTTTTAAATATGTACTTAGACAAGAGTGCTAATGTATATTCTGCGAGAGAATTTTGGAGCAATGACTTACCTCAATTAAGCGGAACTGTAACTTCAGATGGAGAGAACACTTATGTGCTACAAATAAATGATTCAATATTGTACAATCAAAAATACTATGGCAATGGTGCTGATAGAATTGTACTTGTAAAATTAGCAAATCCCAATTATAATATTGATGTCAATAATATACAATCTGCAAAAAATATTACGCTTTATCCCAATCCCACCAACGACCTTATTACCCTTGAATACAGAACTAATAAAAAGGAAATGCTTAATATCTATAATATGTTAGGTGAAACTGTTTATCAAAACAATTGGCTACCTTCTCAAACCCAACAAACGATAGATATTAACAAGCTACCAGGTGGTTTATATATAATGAGGTTAGGCGATTGCGAAATGAAATTTGTAAAACAATAAAAGGGCTTAAATTTCTTTATTGTTGTTCGTTGGGAAAATATATATCTGATTATGTGAATATTAATCAGTAATTTAGCCTGTATTAACAATCTTGTTCCATTTGGCTTGGTCAAGCATCATTTTGTCCTAATTTTGCCCGAAATATGACAACTGAAAATAACAAACAAGTGGAGTACCATTTCAATGTGATTGAGATGATACAAATATTGTGGAAATGGCGTAAAAAAATTATCATTGTGGTGCTTATAGCAGCAGCTATTTCAGCAGTAGCTACAGGGCCGTGGCTCATCACACCATTATATAAATCGAATATGATTTTTTATCCGACCGTGAACAATTCATTCTCGGCCAGTTTCTTAAAAGACAATGTGGGCGACAAAAGTGACCCTTTGGTTTTTGGTACTGAGGTACAGGTAGAAGAGATGCTCCAAATTCTCAATTCCGATTTGACTCGTGGTGCGGTGATGAAACATTTCGATTTGTTGAATCATTATCATATTGATAAAGACGATGAATATGCCTACGTGAAATTGGGACGTATGTACGACCGCAAAGTGAGTTTCAAACGTACAGAGTTTACATCTATAGAATGCACGGTGTTGGATGAAGACCCGCTGTTTGCCGCCAAAATGGTTGATGGCATTTCGGATATCATGGACTCAGTGAAAACACAGATACAAAGGCAGATTGCGAAACAAGCATTGTTAATAGTAGAAGAAGCATACTTAGCCAAACGTGCAGAAATAAAATTCTATAATGATTCATTAAATCGTCTCGGCGATTTGGGAGTTTTCAATGTATCGGAGCAAGCTAAAATGCTCACAGAAATCCAGCTTAAGAACGGTACAAATACGCAATTGCAACAACAGCTTTTGGCCAAGTACGGACGTTCATTTGAAACGATGGCAAGAACAGTTTTTTTAGAACTTGAAAAAGAATCTGACCTTCGCAAATTTTACGACCAAGCCCGTATTGATGCCAGTGCCAACGTGCAGCATAAGTTTATCGTAAGCAAATCGGGACCCTCGCAGTTTAAAGCGTATCCTATTAGGTCTTTGATGATGATGCTTACTTGTTTGGCTACATTAGCTTTTACCTGCTTGGCGATTTTAGTGTACGAAAAAATATATTTGCCCAATAAAAAGCCCGCAATTGCAACTGCTGCTTAATCATCAACGTTGGTTTTGGTTGTTGACGTTTTTATATATAAGCGTCAATGTTTTTTTATTGGCCAATAATATATATTATGGTCTATTTGCCCCAGTAGTATTTGCTGTTATTTTAGTAGGTATTTATCGTTTCGATTGGTTGATTATGCTTACTGCCATGCTCACTCCACTGTCTTTTAGGTTTAATGATATTGGCTATGGGGTTGGGCTGGATATGCCATCCGATTTATTGATTTTGTTTTTGGGCGGCATCGTTATCTTCAAATTTTTTGCAGATGGGCAGGCTGATTTAAAGATAATCAAACATCCAATTACCCTTGCTATATTTATCAATTTAGGATGGATTTTATTTACGAGTATCACCAGCAGCATGCCTTTGGTTTCTATTAAATACCTTTTGTCACGGTTTCTATACGTTATAGTTTTCTATTTTGCATTGACCCATATATTTAAGAATCTGGACAAAATAAAACTATACTTTTGGGTTTATATTCTTCCCTTTGCAGGAGTCATTATATATACGCTGATCCAACATTCTGAATACAATTTCGACCAACGGGCAAGCTATGCCATGAGCCAGCCATTCTATATCAACCACGGTATTTATTCTATTCCTATTGCTTTCTTTGTGCCGTTTTTAATTGCAGTTTTGGCAAATGGACATAAACTCAATTATAGTCTTCTCTTTCGCACAATTTGTATTGCCCTATTAGGTTTATTTTTGGTGGGACTTATTTATAGCTATACCCGAGCGGCCTGGGTAAGTTTGTTAGCAGCCTTGGGTCTTGCCTTTATTTTGTATTTTCGTTTCAAGTGGTATATTTATGCAGGAGGAATTTTAATTGTGTTGGTGATGGCTTATTCAATGCGGGAGCGGTTGCAGTTAATGTTGCACAAGAACAAACAGGTATCAGCCGATAATTTAGAGCAGCACGTGAAATCCATTTACAATATTTCAAATGACGACTCTAACTTAGAGCGTATTAACCGCTGGCGTAGTGCATTAAGGATGACAGCGGAGCGGCCTTGGGTGGGCTTTGGTGCGGGCACCTATAAGTTTCAATATGCCCCTTTTCAACGGGCAAAAGAATTGACTAAAATAAGTACCAACTTTGGCACAGTTGGCAATGCCCATAGTGAGTATTTTCAACCACTTGCCGAGTTGGGTGTGATTGGACTGCTCAGTTTTTTGTATCTGCTATTTGTAGTAGGACGCACTGCTGTGAAGCTGCATTACAAATCGCCCGACCCCAAAGTACGGGTTTTGAATATGGCGGCTCTATTGGGGTTGACCACTTATTTTGTGCATGGCCTGCTTAATAATTACAGCGATCAGGATAAAGCAGCCATTCTTATATGGGGTTTTATAGCCATGATAGCAGCATTAGATATTTATCACGATAAAAAAACAAAATTGGTATAATCATTGTATTTTTGTCCAAAATTTCAAAACACCATTACATCATGAAAAAGCTACTATTTATTCTGCCACTTTTGGCAATGGCCATCAGTTTTTGCTCAATGAGCCCCGACAAAAAAAGTGAAACAACAGCAGCTGTTGCTCAAGAAGCTGAAATAAGTGGAGTTGGCAGAAAAATAACTTGGGTTGATTTTAATACAGGCTATGCGAAAGCCAAGAGCGAGAACAAAATAGCTCTTATCGATTGTTATACTGATTGGTGCTACTGGTGCAAGCGATTGGACAAAGACACTTATACCGATTCAGCAATTATTGAAACTGTGAACAAATATTTTGTAGCTATTAAATTTAATCCAGAAAAAACAGATATGAAGTATGTAATTGACGGCAAAACATATAATGGTATGGAACTGCTTAGCATACTTTCAAATGGTCAAAGCTCAGGTTATCCCACCACTTTTTTTATCAAAACCAAAGGTAATCAAATGTTGACTCCGTTTGAGGGATATGCTGCCCCAGCCGAGTTTATAAAAACATTGCAAGAAAAAGTAGCAAAAAATTAATTCGTTCGCAGCTGCGAATAGTAGTCTTAATAATTGACAAAGATTTTATACATATTTTGTTTATTGTTCTTCTATATAAATGTGGAAGCTAGTAGTAAGTTTGTGCAATATGATAAGCCAAATCAAACGGTAAAGATTATAAACGATAGTATATTTTCGCCCCAGTTAAATACCTATAAAAAAATATGGATATATCTGCCAGCAGATTATAATATTTCTAAAAAAGATTATTCGGTAACCTATATGCCCGATGGCGAAAAGGCATCATTGGCCGACCCTTCATCGGCGGCCAACCAAAGAGCAGATATATATAGTACTTTAGGAAATTTTGAAAAGAATAATTTGCAAAGTGGTTTATTGGTAGCAGTGGTAAATGGGAAAAAGGCAGGACGTGAATTATTCACTCCCTTCGGACCCAATAGCATTGGCGATGCTTATGTAAACTTTTTGGCAAAC
The DNA here is from genome assembly GCA_947477885.1 of Bacteroidota bacterium. GTDB lineage: Bacteria > Bacteroidota > Bacteroidia > UKL13-3 > UKL13-3 > CANJUD01. Next base: position 505,568 of record CANJUD010000001.1, on the reverse strand, counting down.
ACCTTAAAGCCTTATATCGACTCAGCTTATCGCACCCTACCCTATGCTGATAAGACAGCTGTGATGGGAGGGCATTGGGGCTCTTATATAAGTTTGTACACTTGGCTTAAATATCCAGATATATTTGGGAAATTGGGTCTCTTAAATCCAGAATTTTGGGTTGGTGATTCAATGAGTAATTATATACTTTCCAATCCTCCCCAGCCCACTCAAAAAATTTATGCTTATTTGGGTACTGGCGAAAACAAACTTATTATTGATGATATAGCAAGGATATATAAATTACTTAAATTATCTGGATTGCCCGAGACCCAAATGGCAGATATAGTAACCACCAACAGCGATGGCAGGTGGGAGTTTGGAATAGCTTATCAGTGGTTGTTTTTTAACAATGCATCATTGGAAACTGATCAGTTGAAAAGCAAACCGCAACTTGAATTTAAAAAAGGAATAGCACGTTTTAGCCCCATAGATTTATCCAAAAATTATATGTATCATGTAATAGATTCTCATGGCAAACAATTTATGTCAGACGAAAAACTATATAACAATTCTATTAATATGGTAAATTTGCCCAATGGTACATATTTTGTTAATTTGCATGATAAAAGCCATTCTTATTTATATAAGATTGTATTGAAATAATGGCCGAAAAACTATATAACAATCAACCTGCTATAGGTATTGTAGGTGGAGGGCAGTTGGGTTGTATGCTTATACAAGAAGCAGCAAGGTACGATATTATAATCAATACTTTGGATGCTGATGATGCTCCTGCACAAACTACAGCTAGAAATCATATAGTAGGCTCACTTCAAAGCAAAGAAGATATATATAAGTTAGCTCAAATTTCGGATGTACTTACTTTTGAAATTGAAAATATTAATGTAGCTGCATTGATTGAATTAGACAAATCAGGAAAGAAAATAATCCCAAGACCCCTTGTATTGCAACTAATAAAGGACAAATCCATACAGAAAGATTTTTACAAAAAACATGAATTGCCTACTGCGGAATATATAATAGTTGATGATGTCAATCAAATAGACGAAGCGTTAAATCAACTTGGAATAACAGATAAATTTGTGATAAAAATCGCTACTGGAGGATATGATGGCAAAGGTGTTTTTGTATTATCAAAAAAATCCAATTATATAGATTCTATATCCATGTTAAAAGGTAAATTGGTGGTAGAAATATTTATTGACAATGCTGTTGAGATATCAGTAATTACAGCTTGTGACCAACAAGGGAACATTAAATGCTTCCCAGCGGTCGAGATGGTTTTCGATCCCAAACTTAATTTAGTAGACACACTTATTTGCCCCGCACGACTCGACGAAAGTATATTACAAGAAGCAGAAAAAATTGCGGTTGAACTTACGCAACATTTTGAAAGCCCTGGATTATTTGCAGTAGAAATGTTTGTAGATTCGAATGGCGATATATATATCAATGAAACTGCACCACGACCTCACAATTCAGGGCATCACACTATTGAGGCATGCTACACAAGCCAGTATGAGCAACTGCTAAGGGTGCTGATGGGCTGGCCACTTGGCAGTACTGAAATTATCAAGCCATCATCCATGATTAATATTATAGGACCAGATAATTTAACAGGAAATTATTACCTGCAAAACATCGATAAACTATTGGCCGAAGAAGGTGTATATGTGCATTTATATGGCAAGCATGAAAGCCGCCCGGGTAGGAAGCTAGGCCACATTACTATTTTGGCAGATACACTAGAAGCGCTAATAATTAAGACAGAAAAAGTTAGGTTGATATATACCGTTGCAGCAGCATAAATTTATGAAAAGAGGAATTGTATTATATATATTGTCCTTAGTTTTTTTTGCAAAAGCTGATGCCCAATATAAGGTAGTAAAAGTAAATACATTTAGTAATTCACCCAATGAGGTATCGATTGCTATTGACCCAACAAACCCAGCACACATGGTAGCGGGAGCCAATATACAAATTCTATATTATAGTACTGATAGTGGAAAAACCTGGTCAGAGAAAGAATTGCGGAGTAGTATGGGGGTTTACGGAGATCCCGTGCTGCATGCTGATAATAAAGGGAATTTCTATTTCGGTCATTTGGCAAAAAACAAAAAATTAGTTATAGGAGCTTATGATGGATTAGACCGTATTATTATACAAAAATCTATCGATGGCGGTAAAACATTTAGTGACGGAGATTATACCGGAATGGATACCACTAAAACTCAGGATAAGCATTGGTTTAGTCATGATAAAGACAATCATATATATGTTACCTGGACGGAGTTCGATAAATATGAAAGCAAAAACCCCAAAGACCATTCTCGTATTAGATTTAGCAGATCAAAAGGAGAAGGAGTTGACTACACGCCAGCTATAACAATTTCAGATACTTTCGGCGATTGTATTGATAGTGACAATACGCTTGAAGGAGCTACCACTGCCATAGGCCCTGATGGCACAGTATATGCAGTCTGGGCAGGTTACGAATATATATATTTTGACCAATCGAAAGATGGTGGAAATACTTGGGGTAAGGATCATATAATAGCGCACCAAAAAGGGGGATGGGATTTGCCCGTAAAAGGATTATATAGAAGTAATGGAATGCCATTTTTGCATTCTGATAAAAATGGGAAACTATATCTTTTGTTTGCTGATATACGGCATGGAGATATGGATGTGTGGCTCAAAATAAGCACTGATGGCGGCAAAACTTGGACAGAGGACAAACGAATAAACCACGATGAACTCAAAAATGGAGCTGATCAATTTACACCCAATATGTGCATAGACCCCATTACCCAAAATGTATATATTATATATTATGATGGGCACCATAGTAAGAGTAATATGTTCACTGATGTATATATGGCTTTCTCTACAGATGGAGGTACAACATTTAACAATCTTAGACTTACACCCAATTCATTCCCACTACCCGAAAAATTTATTTTCTTTGGAGACTATATAGATATTGATGCCGTAAACAATATAGTACGTCCTATCTGGACTGACTATAATAACAATACAACACAAGTAAAATGCGGACTAGTTAATGCCAATGATATTATTAATTATAATACCGCACCAAGCAGATTAGATGTTGCTGTGAAAACTTCCATTTCGGGGAAAAGTATATATGTACATACCAATTCGGCGTACAATCAAAAATACAAAGTTTATCTACAATATAACAAAGTAGGCGAGCCTAAAAAAGTGGGGAAAATGAATCTACAAAAAGGCGAAAATGAATTCCATTTCAAAACCTCAAAACTGAATTATGGCTCTTATGATATTATATTAAAAACAAAAGCAGGAACTATTACAATTCCTTTCACACATCCGTTTTTATAAGGTATTATATTATTGTTTTTTTTTAAAACCTAAACTAACGCTGTTGATGCAGTAACGCAATCCAGTAGGTTGCGGGCCATCTTCAAATACGTGACCTAAGTGACCACCGCAATAAGCACAAACAACTTCTAAACGCTTCATGCCAAAACTATTGTCTGCAATTTCTTCTATATGGGTCTTATCCATTGTTTCATAAAAACTAGGCCAACCGCAGCCGGCATCAAATTTGGCTTCGCTGGTAAATAATTCATGGCCGCAACCTTTGCATAAATAGGTTCCTTTTTCCCAGTGTGTTTCGTATATACCCACATAAGCTTTTTCGGTTCCTTTTTCGCGCAATACCCTATATTCTTCAGAGGTTAATTGCTGCTCCCATTCTTCTTTGCTTTTCTGGATTTCAAAATTGTGGTGTGACATAATATATAGTAACAAGAAATGTTAGTGTTTGTTTTAATAGTATCAAGTAGCTAGTATCAGGTATCAAGTATTGGGCGTCTACAGTTATCTATCATGAGGATTTAACATTTAATTTCATCTAATTTACGAAACTAAAGGCTATACAGATTGTGTGTCTTTTAAATTTAATTACGAGTTGATAAATTTTTCACTTTTAGTTCGCCGCGGCGAATCACTTTATACTTAATTTCGCTGCAAATATATATAATATGAATACTTTTGAATTTATTATCGTAGAGCCAGCATACCAGCAACACATAGCGTTGGTAAGGCTCAACCGTCCAGATGCACTTAATGCACTTAACCTGCAATTGATGGGTGAACTGCGTGATGCATTAAAAGAATTGGATGATATGGATGAGGTGCGTGTAATTGTTCTTACCGGAAACGAAAAAGCATTTGCTGCAGGAGCAGATATAAAACAGATGGCGGACAAATCAGCCATTGATATGTTGAAAATAGATCAGTTTAGCACTTGGGATGGAATTAAACGTACCAAGAAACCTATCATTGCAGCCGTTAGTGGATTTGCTTTGGGCGGTGGTTGCGAACTAGCCATGACTTGCGATATGATAGTAGCCAGCGAAACTGCCAAGTTTGGTCAGCCAGAAATTAAGATAGGCGTAATGCCAGGTGCTGGAGGAACACAACGATTGAGTAGGGCAGTAGGAAAAGCATTGGCAATGGAAATGATACTCACAGGAAATTTCATCAATGCCGAAAAGGCGATGGCAGCAGGATTAATTAACCGCATAGCTCCAGTAGAATTATATTTAGATGAAGCGATGAAACTGGCTACAGAAATTGCTGTCCAAAGTCCATTGGCAACACAAATGGCGAAAGAAGCAGTGCTTAAATCATACGAATTGGGCTTACAAGAAGGACTCTATTTCGAACGCAAAAACTACTATTTATTATTTGCAGGCCAGGACCAGAAAGAGGGGATGAGTGCGTTTATTGAAAAACGGAAACCGGATTTTAAAGGGAATTAGGAATGGGATTCGGGGGGGCAGACGCATCAATTACGAATGATTAATTGCGAATTACGAATAATGCATGTCTTATTATATTTAGAATGCAAGGAAAATATTTTATTTGATACTCATCTTCACTTTTTTGGGTTGCAAATCGAATTATCAGAATAAGGAATTATATAATATCAAAATTGGAGAAAGTTTCGAATTGTATGTAGGAGAGAATTCTTGTTGTATTTATAGTTGGGCTAATTCAGCATCAGTCAAATCAGTAAAGTTATTAGAAAAAAACTTGTTCAGGAAGCAGATAGTGACTGCGATGGTTGCTCCTCTTCTTATGCTTGGTTGTATAAAGGTGTTTCAGTTGGTACAGATACCATTTAAATTGCCAACATTCCAGCAGGTGGTAATCATGAATATTTGTTAAATCCAGATAGATACATTAAGAGTATTTATATAGTAAATGTCTCGAAGTGATATTGGTATAGAGGTTAGGACCGCCACCGAATGGCCCCGTTCGCCGCGGCGAACTGAATCCTGAATCCCATCATGCGGAGAATAGCACACCTAATTACCGCATATTTTGCAGAGAATAAATTTTTTGATGCGGAGAATCGGGCGTATATCTGCCGCATATTTTGCGGAGAATAGAAATCTATATACATCAAAAAAAATCTTGGCCCAATTTTACTTGGAAGCGAGAGGAGCTGGTGTTTACGCTTGGGCAGGTAAGGCATTTGCAGGGAAAAATAATGGGAAAAATGGAAGCATTGGGTTTTCATTTAAGAGAAGAAGCTGTTTTAGAAACCCTAACATTGGATGTATTGAAGTCATCAGAAATAGAAGGAGAATTATTAAGTCCTGAGCAAGTGCGTTCGTCTATAGCCAGGCATTTGGGTATGGATATATCAGGCTTGGTTCGCTCAGATAGAAATGTAGACGGTGTGGTAGAAATGATGTTGGATGGTACCCAGCAAAATGAAAAACGATTAAGTGCCGAAAGATTATATAGTTGGCATGCTTCACTATTTCCCGCAGGGAGAAGTGGAATGTATAAAATAAAAGTGGGCAAATGGCGTGATGATGCTTCAGGTCCTATGCAAGTAATTTCTGGTGCTTTGGGAAAAGAGAAAGTACATTTTGAAGCACCCGATGCAAAAATTGTAAACAAAGAAATGGGTCAATTTATTAAGTGGTTTAATGCCAAAGATAAATTAGATCCCGTTCTAAAAGCAGGAATAGCTCATTTATGGTATGTAACTATACATCCTTTCGATGATGGCAATGGACGCATAGCCCGTGCAATAGCCGATATGCAGCTTGCCCGCGCTGATGGCAGCACGCAAAGGTTTTACAGCATGTCAGCACAAATAAGATTGGAGCGAAAAAAGTATTATGATATACTCGAAAAAACCCAGCAAGGAACTTTAGATATCAGCAATTGGCTGCAGTGGTTTTTAAACTGTTTACATAGTGCCTTGCATGCTACCGAAAATACACTTTCAAAAGTATTATATAAAGTTGATTTTTGGGAGAAGCATAAAGACACACATCTCAATTCAAGACAAAAATTAATGGTCAATAAATTACTAGATGGATTTGATGGAAAACTCACTTCTTCTAAATGGGCCAAGATAACTAAATGCTCGCCCGATACAGCTTTGCGCGATATACAGGATTTTATAAATAAAGAGATATTGAAGAAAGAAGATGGCGGAGGAAGAAGCACTTCTTATATAGTAATTAGTGGTTAGTAAACAGTAGTTAGTGGCTGACGCCAGATTTACTATTGGCTGCAATGTCTTTATACTACTTTTATACTGTCTTACTTTATTAGTTAGCGGCTGACGCCGTCCCGATAGCTATCTAGGAGGCTCCGAATCCCGAATCCAGACCCCCGAAACCGCTTCGGTTCATGCTTCGTAATCCTATTCTAACTTATCTATCGCAAATCCATTATCTATAAAATAGCGACGTATTTTTTTATTGTTCTGTATAAAATAAACTTCATACAAAGTATTATAGAAAGGGGTAGTAACTTTTGCTGCCGATATAATAGTAGCTGTTTTATATTGTGTTTTCCAAACATCGTTTAAATCTTGTGGCAGGTTGCTAATTTTATTTAGTGCTACAGTGAGGGGATTGCCCGTCAATAGCCAATTTCCATTCTTATAATACCTTGAGAAAATAGTAGATTTATTTGCTTGTGTTATTTTAACTTCATATACTGTATCATTTGTTTTTTGCCAAACACTGCTTACATAATTTTTGTTTTTAAAACCACCACCCACTTTTTGTGGATACATCGTTTCGAAATTGATACGTACTTTTTTAGGGATATCTTTATATAGCTGTCCAGCAGCGGGAACTGCTTGAGAAAACATATAATTACTTGCAGTGAACAGCATCAATAGGAAGATGCTTTTTTTGAAAAATGTATTCATCATATTTATGAATTTTTTATATAATAGTTGAGAGTTTTCGTTTATACATTTGTATGGTGTTTTCAAAACCATAGTATATACTGTCGCAAATTAAAGCATGGCCGATTGAAACTTCCAATAGATTTGGTATTTGTTGTTTGAAAAATTCTAGGTTATGCAGGTCAAGATCATGCCCAGCATTGATTCCTAAGCCCAGATTGGTAGCAATATTTGCAGCAAGTATATAATCTTTTATAGCTTTATTTTTATCAGTATGATAGTGATGAGCATAAGGACCCGTATATAGTTCTATCCTGTCAGTTCCTGTTGCTTTTGCAGCTTCTACCAATCTTTCATCAGCGTTGCAAAAAATGGAAACGCGTATATTTTGTTCTTTGAATTGTGCGATTGTATCTTTTAAAAATGAGGCATACTTAATTGTATCCCAACCCTCATCAGAAGTGAGTGCATGCTCAGCATCAGGCACTAAAGTTACTTGATTGGGTTTTACTTGAAGAACTAGTTTTATAAATTCCCCCAATGGATTTCCTTCTATATTAAATTCGGTAGTCACCGCATTTTTCAAAGCAAAAACATCATCATATCTTATATGTCTTTGGTCGGGGCGTGGATGCACGGTGATGCCCTCCGCACCAAAGCGTTCAGCATCCACTGCAGCTTTCACTACGTCCGGATTATTGCCACCCCGAGAATTTCGTAAGGTGGCAAATTTGTTAATATTTACACTGAGTTTGGTGTGCATGGCTGCAAAGGTATTTTAAAAATAGGTTCAAAAATATATAATGTTTTGATTGGCTGGTGTGGATTAATTGTGTTTTACAACATTTTTTTAAATAAAGTAACAAACTAATCATTAATAACTTAGGATTTTTATTCAATTATTAGAACAAATAATTATTTTTATTTGTTCTAAATAAACGAAATTTGCATATAATTATCATGTTAAAACTACCTATATATTTAGACCACAATGCCACCACCCCTTGCGATCCAAGGGTTGTAGAGGCTATGATTCCATATTTCACCAATAATTTTGGGAATGCCGCAAGTCGTAATCACGCATTTGGTTGGCAAGCTGAAGAAGCTGTCGACTATGCCCGTGAGCAAGTGGCAAAGCTTATCAATGCTGATGCAAAAGAAATTATTTTTACCAGCGGAGCAACGGAAGGTGATAACCTTGCCATTAAAGGTGTATTTGAAATGTACCGTGAAAAAGGCAATCATATTATTACCACAAAAACGGAGCACAAAGCAGTTCTTGATACTTGTAAACATTTAGAAAAAGCAGGTGCTGAAATTACTTATTTGTCAGTTGGAGAAGATGGCATAATAAATCTTGAGGAGCTTGAAGCATCTATTAAGCCAACTACGATCTTAGTGTCATTGATGTATGCCAATAATGAAATTGGTGTATTACAACCCATCAAGGAAATATCCGCTATTGCAAAAAAACATGGTGTGTTGGTATTTACCGATGCCACGCAAGCAGTAGGAAAAATTCCCGTTGATGTGCAAGCCGATGGGATTGATTTGATGGCATTTACTGCCCATAAAATGTATGGACCAAAAGGTGTGGGAGCTTTATATGTTCGTCGTAAAAATCCACGTGTAAAGGTTACCTCACAAATGGACGGTGGCGGCCACGAGCGTGGCATGCGTTCTGGCACCTTAAATGTGCCAGGCATAGTTGGTTTGGGTAAAGCTTGCGAAATATGCATGACCGATATGGAAAGCGATAACAAACGAATTAAAGCATTGCGTGATAAATTGGAAACTTCTTTAATGAAATTGGAGGAAACCTATTTGAACGGAAACAAAGAACATCGTTTGCCTCAGGTATCTAATATATCTTTTAAATATGTGGAAGGCGAAGGTTTATTGATGGGTGTGAAAGATATCGCATTGTCAAGTGGCTCAGCCTGCACCTCAGCATCACTCGAACCATCTTATGTATTAAAAGCATTAGGTTTGGATGATGAATTAGCCCACTCAAGCTTGCGTTTCGGCTTGGGTCGTTTCACCACAGAGGAAGAAGTTGATTTTGCAATTGATCAAGTAACTACTGCAGTAAATAAATTAAGAGAAATGAGTCCACTATGGGAAATGTTTAAAGAGGGAATAGATTTGAAAAGTATAGACTGGCAAGAACATTAATAATATACAAGCAATGTGGTTGGTGACAACACCAACCACAGGCATCAAAAATAAAAAATAGCAATTATAAAATAAAAAATACTACAATGGCTTATTCAGAAAAAGTAATCGAACATTATACAAGTCCTAGAAATATAGGAACACTTGACAAAAACAAAAAGAACGTAGGAACTGGTCTTGTGGGTGCACCCGAATGTGGAGATGTGATGCGTCTTCAAATTGAGGTAGATGAAACCACACATACCATTACCGATGCGAAGTTTAAAACCTTTGGTTGTGGTTCAGCAATTGCAAGCAGCAGTTTGGCTACCGAATGGCTGAAAGGAAAAACCATTGATGATGCTTTAACTATTGACAATATGGATATTGTTGAGGAATTATCATTGCCTCCTGTAAAAATACACTGCTCAGTATTAGCTGAAGATGCCATACGTACAGCGATCAATGATTATCGTGTGAAGAATGGATTGGAGGCGTTACCTCTTAAATAGTATCTAGTAGCTAGTAGCAAGTAGCAAGTATTTGACGCTAGTATTATATTATATAAATTATAATTGTATTATGATAACAGTTTCTGATATAGCAAAAACTAAAATAGACCAATTGAAACAGGAGTCTCATTTAACTGCAGACTATATGATTCGTGTTTCGGTTGTTGGTGGCGGTTGCAGCGGGCTCACCTATAATCTCGATTTCGATAATGAAATGAAAGCTGGCGACCAATTGTTTGAAGACAAGGGTGAGAAAATTTTATGCGATATGAAGAGTTTTCTCTACCTCTGCGGTACCGAATTGGATTTTTCAGATGGGCTCAATGGCAAAGGATTTAGTTTTATAAATCCCAATGCCAGTAGAAGTTGCGGGTGTGGTGAAAGTTTTGCTGTTTAGCTTTTTGTGATCTTGTTCCGAGTAATTCGGAATTATAGAAGAATAGACAAATGTAAATATCCTTTTCTTATATTTACCCGGATTGACATACCGTTTTAAAAAAAATGTTTTGTAACTATTTTGGTTATATTTGCCCTGCTTATGGAACTAATTTGTATGGACAAAACCTTATGACAAAAAACAATACAAAAAATGCAGCCGTGCTAGAAATAGCAGCCGTTGCCGAAAAATCAACACACACACACACAGCTTAATGCGACATTTGGTCGATGGCGATTTTGTGTGATTCTTTTACTATTTATTGGAATTTATTCTAGTAGTACTGGACAAAGTAACCAAAAGCCTACTCAAATGACAATCACTCCATGCGATGGGACAAACGGAACACCTCCAGGAACAACAACGACAATAAGTTTTACAGCACCAGTACCCCCTTACACAAACGATTATTCTAATATTGTAATCCCAGTTTGCTGTCCAACCCCAACAACTTGTCCAAAGAAGAAGGTAAGAGTTTGCTATAATGGTTTGGCTGCTAACAGCCAATACAAATTTGATGTTCTAAATATTCAAAATGTTAATTATAGCGTTTATGATGATTGGATTGAAAGTGATTTAACCGCAAAAAGAGCCTACCTTGCTTCGCATTTAATACTCCCGAATACTCCGCAAACACTAACATCAGATGCAAATGGGGATATATGCATCGACTATTGTTTGCCTACAGGGAATGGTCAAATTTATACTTTTGTAGTTTATCCAACAATTGCTACCACAAGCTGGGACTATTTATATCAGGGGACATTTGATGCTGTAAACAGTAACACCCCAGGTTTAGGATGGGTGTTGGGTAGTAATCAAGTTTGGTACAATGAGTTCTCAGATGATATCCCCATCAAACATAGTGGCAAAGGGGTTACTTTTCAAGGTTATAGCCCAGTTCCGGGGCAGCCCTGTCCTATAGATCCATGTAATTGCCCATAACAATACTTATGAAAGGTTTGAGTTTTAATATAAAGACTCAAACTTTTCTTATTTTAAATTAATGAAATATTTATTAATATTATTTTATTGTGCTTGTTGTTTAACTACAATATATGGACAGGTTATGCACCATCAATACCATATCAATAATAACACTAAAGGTTTGATGATTAGCAACAAACTGGAGCCATCTAATTTGGGGTTTGAAAGTTTTAAATACCCTGCTTATATTGAAATAAGGAATAAAAAAGGAGATAGACTTGGATGGTTTAATTTACAGAATAGATACATATATACTTCCGCTGAAGATTCAATAAAAATCATATCTGATAGTGCCGATGTTAAACTGTCTAACAGGATATTTATTATACCTGATAGTATATCTGATGTAAATTATCATATAATAATAATAAGGGATTCTTTAACAAAGAAGATTTCTTTTGAAAGTAGCTCATATATATATATATTAAATCTAAACTATGTTAATAATAAATTTTCAGTAATAGAGAATGGATTAAAATTGCTTGGAGTTATAAAAAATAGTGGCAATTATACTGATACACCTGTTGTTAATATTTCAAAAAATATTCAAAGATGGAAAAACTATTCTATAATTATAGATAAACAGTTCAGATATTTTGAGCTAATTACTTTAACTACAGATTCGCAAGAAATATATAGGTGTGATTTCAGTAATATTTTTTTTCAATCAAAATCATTTTATAAATTTCATGAGAACATTTATTACTTAAATTTATCTCCACTATACTATAATTTTATTTCATTTGCAAACAAAAATATTATATTGGTACAGTATCCTGATTATAGTGACACTAATAGTATTTGTAATTTCAAAATTTATCTAATGCGTCTATCTGAAGATTTTTCTTCCATTGACACCATATATAAACTTGACACAATGCCGTACTTTAAAAAGGTGCCTTACAGAACTAATACTTTTAGCAACAGCTTTTATTCAAGCTATGCGGTAACTGACAATGACACTTTCGTGTATATTGCTTATAACAAAGAAGATTACAATTACAATCATGTATTAGAAATATATCAATATAATATCTTCAATAGACAGCAGACAAAAATATTTGACACTACAATTTTCGAAAACAGAACCTCACCCCATGGGTATTCTTTCAATACTGTTGGGTTATTCAACATAAGCAATCATCCTTCAGGGAGATTGTATCTTTATGTAAATTGCACAACTGCAATTGTAATAGCAAAGCCTAATTTGCCTTTCCCCTATTGTAAAGTGTACAGAAATTATCCAATATTAATATGTGACAGTTCATTTTATAAAAATACAGATAGTGCTGAACAAGCAAATTTCTATATAGATGTCCGCAGTAATTATTCCCCAATTCATTTTAATAAATTATTGTCAACAGTAGAAAAGATTGACTGTAATTCTGCAACATTATATACTAATGCTGATTCTGTTTATAAGTCTTTTGTTTGGTATGTGTGGAATAGGAATACGAACATGTTCGATAGTACTTTAGGTAATGCTTGCTATATAACAGATTTAAGGGATGGCATTTATTATAAACTTAAAGGCATATCAGTGGATGGTTATTATGCGTGGTTCAGCGATAGTATATATGCACAAACTCCACCCGTTGCAAATTTTTACACTTTGCCTGAAAAACATTGTCAATATACGAGTATTCTGTTTAAAGATTCATCTTATGCTGATAAATATTCTCCCTATGTGCCATATAGTTGGCACTGGTATTTTGGCGATGGAACAGATACCATTATATATGCACCTAGTCCTCTTAAGTCGATAGGTATGGGAAGTGTCGGGCATATATATAATAAAAGTGGGAACTATATTGTTAAGCTCATTTTTTATAACGGATTATGTGAAGACGCCTTCACTACATTGCAACCTATCTACATCACCCCTGCCCCCCAGCCAGGTTTAACCCTAAGCCCCACCACCGGCTGCATCCCACAAGTATTCCAAATAAAACCTTTATACAATGATACCATAGTTTCGGAAAAATATTATGTACGCAATGGCTTACATATTTTAAGAGACAGTTTTATCAATAAGCCCAATTTACCAGCAATTCCAAAAGGTTTTAACCTTAACCAAAAAGATTCGGGTTTATATACCATAAAACAGATATTAACAGGTGCCACAGGGTGCATTACTCAGGATACTGTTGCAATACAATTGAACTCACGGCCTTATTTAAAACTGTTAAACGATACTTTTATTTGCAGCGATGAAGTATTACAACTTGCGGCCACCGCAGGTTATCGCTATAAATGGAATACGGGAGATACAACAAAAGATATAATTTTAACCAAAGCGGGTACTTATTGGGTAAAAGAAACTAATGGCGGATGTACAGTTGAAGATAGTACTGTTATTACGCAAAACTATGATGAACACTGTAAATTTAATATATCCGTTTATCCCAACCCTTTCGGCAATGAGTTTAAGATAGCAGTTTATTCAAGAACAACACAGAACATCAATGTTCAATTATATGAAATATCCGGCAAGCAAGTGGCTAGTTATAATAATATACCCGTTAATCAATTTGCCACATTCTCCGTTAATACGACTGATTTAGCTTCGGCAATATATGTATTGCATATTACCAGCGATGATAAGAAGTTTACTTATAAGATAGTTAAGTTGCTAGAGTAGAGGTGTCATTTCTTCAAATATTTCCAATCCCTTCTCTTCCCTTCGCCTAATTGCTCAATAGCAGGAGCCATGCGTCGTTCACGCGTTGATTCGGTCTTGGCTTCGGCAATCCAGTTTATATATTCTTTGCGGTGTGATGGACTAAAATTTTCTAATGCTTTTATAAAATAATCGGGTGCTATAATTCCCTTTTTTTCGGTAGCTTTCGCAGCGGGTTTATCTATATAATTGTCAATGCTAGGGTCGATACTTTGTTCCATGTATATGATAATGGTTAATGATAAGTGATAAGTGATGAATGCAATAACGGGACATCATTTTTTATATTGCACATGGAGGCAAATATATACAGCAAAACAAAAAAATACCAATCGATTTTAAGCAGGATGGGACTAAAACTCCACTACCAGTCCAATGCCTGGTGTACGGGTAGCATTCGTGCTATTTATTATAATGGGGATTGCTTTAAGCGGGTCGATACTAGAAGCAGGCACCGATAAGCCATCAGTGGTTATATAATTTTTAGGATTTGCAGGGTCGCGTTTAAAAGTATAATTAGGTTGCGACGGATTATTTCTGCCCGTTGCATTTTGCAATTCCATAAAGAAATCTAATGACCATTTTTTGAAGTTCCATTTTTTGTCAATACGAATATCAAGCGCGAAATAAGGTTTAAAACGTAAGGCATTAAAATGGGCATAATCGAGATAGCCTACTCCATTATTCGGGTAATAATATCTCGATTTTACAGTATCATAAGCTGTATAAGGCGACGAACCCAAAAACCTAAAACGGGTTCCAACTTCTAAGTTTTTCTTAAATTTATATCCGCCCGTAAATGTGGCCAAATGCCTGTTATCCCAAGCCGAGGGAATATATATCTTTGAATTAGGTCCTGTAAATTCACTTTTGTAAAATGTATAACTAAGGATACCATAAAAGTTCTTGGTGAGTTTGCGTTGCAAGCAAAATTCTATACCATAACTGCGGCCTTTGCCAATCGTTTGCGTGAGCTCATTCCCGATGAAACCAAAATTACCACCCAAGTTTGCATAGGATATACCTTTATCTGCAGAAACGGGATAGTTATTATATAACTTATGAAATCCTTCTAGGGTAATTCTTAGTGGTCCTTTTACATATTCTACACCGGCAGTAATATGATTACTAATGATGTAATCTACATTTTTATTGGCCAAATTGTTATTACTATCCACATATCCCAAGATGGTATAGGAAGCTATTTTTGAATAGCGACCCACTGATGCATTTATATTAATTCGTTTACTTAAAACATAGGTAGCAGAAAGTCTTGGAGCCAATGCTTTTATTGGGTTTAAACCGTTTGTGGTATAGGTATTCATATCCGTCCTAATACCGCCTGATAAATTGAATCGATTGCCGAAGAAACTGCGTGCTACATTTCCAAAAATCCCAAATTTTGCAAAAGCTATGGATCTATCTGACGACAAATTAAAATAACTATTATTACTTGGAATAAATATTTTTTGGAAGTAGTTATTATCATACTTGCAGTAGGCAAAATTTGCACCTGTGCTTAGCTTCCATTTCCCAACAAATTTATTCAAATCAAAACGCAGCTTGTGTTCCCACTCGTAACTCTTTAGTTTCAACTTCAACTTGTTTTCGTCAGTTTCATCATTGTCTTCATACTTAGATATTCCATTTCGCAGCACATTTGAACTTAACACTACATTAAAATAGCCTCGCGGAACCAAGTGTTTCCAAGAAATACCGCCCGTTGCTGAATACTGTGTGTATTTGGCCACGCCATTTAATATATACAAATTATTTTGTGTAGCTAGGGAAGTATCGGTTGGGTCAACTTTGGGCGGATTAAAATCGAAATTGTCGATGGCATTTAACCCTAGTATATTTATCTCATCTTTTTTGGTTGGTTTGTAAGTGATTTTATATTGATAATCCCAGTAGTTCGGCAAAAAAGGAAGTTTAATAAGTTTAAATAATGTTTGCAAATAAGAACGCCGGGCAGAAACTATATAACTCACCTTTTTGCTTTTGCCTAATGGGCCTTCCAGAGTGAGGGCAGCTTCACTTGCACCCAATCTAAAATTTCCTTGTGTACGTGTCAAATTTCCAGATTTTTGGCGAAACTGCAATACACCACTTAGTGGATTATCATACTTTGCATTGAAGGCACTCGTACTTAAAGTAACCTCATCAATAAATGCCACATTAAGCATTCCAACTGGCCCACCACCACTGCCTTGAGTAGCAAAATGATTGATATTGGGCACTTCCATCCCATCCAAATAATATACTGTTTCGTTAGGTGCACCGCCCCGAATAACTAAATCATTTCTGAAACCGACTGAGCCACTCACACCAGGTAAACTTTGTGCTACTTTTACAATATCAAAATTTGCTCCCGGAAAAGATTTTACTTCTTGGGCACTCAGGCTTTGCGTAGAAAGTGGCGTTTCAATTTGCTTGACAAAAGATTTTTTCTTTGCTTTAATATTTGCCGCCTCTAAAACTTTTTCTTCGGCATCCAAATATATATTGATCGAATTAATATTTCCAGAAGTAACTATTACGTTATACAGTTCTTTGGGAGTATAACCATTGCCTGAAATTTTTAATGTATAGGTGCCTGGTACTATTTTGTCAAGTATGTAATACCCATTGGTGTCGCTCACGGTTTTTAGTTCTGTATTAATTATTTCAACTGCCGCTAACACCAAACTCTGCTGCGTTCTTGAGTCTTTTATGATACCTGTTATCATCCCATTTTGGGCACGAACGGTGATTGCAGAAATAAAAAAAATAAGAGATAAATAAAATGTATATTTTTTTGCCATGGCTTTTTTTAGCAAGTAACTATTACTCGAGAGTTTTTGAAAATTAAGAAAAAATGATCACAGTTTAAGTTAAAATAAAATATCAGGTTAGCTTGCGATTTTATTTTTATCCATTTGCTCCAGCAGGTCGTCCAAATCTTTTACCCAAGTCATTCCAGCAGGAAGAGTTGATTTTAAGTCATCGCACATTTTACCGGCAATATATATATGCTTGCCTTTCCAAAGTTTGGCGGTATGCTGAACAAATGAAGGCATTTCATTTATGGTAGTGCAGGCGGTAACAGTTAGAACAACAGCATCGGGATTGTATAATTCAAATACCTGAACGATATCTTCTTCGGGGGTATTTTGACCCAAATATATAGTTTGGTGACCGTGGCTTCTCAACACATAATTTGCAAATAACAAGCCCAATTCATGAGATTCTCCCTCAGGCAGATATAATAAAAATTTGATTGATTCAGAACCCGATTTTTGAACTTGCCCTTCTATCGCCACATATAGTTTTTGTTTGATAAGGTTGCTCACAAAATGTTCATGAGCTGGGTGAATTGTACCCGTCATCCAAAGCATCCCTAAGTGATTGAGGAATGGGAATAAAACCTGAATCACTGTTTTTTCTAATCCGAGTTGGAGTACTTGTGTGTTTAAAAGTTTGTTAAATGCCTGCTCATCTAGATCGAGCATAGCAGAAACCAACCCCATAATTTGATTAATCGCGGAAACATTGTTTTCAGAAAATTCTTTGACTTTTCCTGCCACCTCTTCTCGACACATGCAAGCAGCTTTCGATATTCGGTAACCATTGTTGAGCAAAATAGAAATGCCCAATAGTTGTTTCAGGTCGGCATCATCATAATAACGAATATTTGTATCGGTACGTTTTGGAGTGAGTATATTATAACGTTGCTCCCAAATACGCAAAGTATGGGCTTTTACCCCTGTAAATTTTTCAACATCGCGTATAGAAAATCTTGCCATAATATAGATATCAGAACACCCCTATTCCCTAATTGTTTTGAGAATATTATTTTTTCTTGCAAAATGGAGTTATTATCGACAAGCAATTTTGATTAATTAGTCCACTTATAGCAGGGCTTAATGGCATTTTTTTAATCAAACAATAATCCTTGCATATTGGAATACCAATAAAATATACCCTAAATGATGATATTTTTTGGCCTATCATAAGATTATTTTCTAAAGTTATTTTATTATTTACATTTTTTATAGCCTGCTCTCAGCAAACGGTGAAGATATTATTTGATGCCACAAAAGCTGAAACAGCTAACAATGCGGATTGGATAATAGATGCTCACTTGCACAACTTGGGATGGAACCCCAATGGAAAAGTGGGTGGTGGTAGCGAAGCCAATGCCCAAAAACTGTCTTGTCCTGAAATAGGTTTACACTAAAAAGTGTAAAACATGGACAAAAAAATTATTCAAAAAGCGGGTAAATATTTTACCGAAGACGAGAAGCACAAAATCATTCAGGAGTTAATTTCAACCCAATGTACGAAAGTGGAAATCTGGGAGAAATACACAGGTGATGGTTCGACTATGCTTCGGCTACTTCTGCTGTCGCTCAGCACAAGTTAGCTCAGTGCAGGCTGCTCGCCGCAACCAAAGGGAATAGACCACCTTATATTCGATTAACTTCGAGTGACAAAATTACTTAAAAAAATATAATCATCTTCGCATTTTTCTATACTCATTTTCGCCGAAGCGCACATGCTTGTGCGAACTTAGTAGTATTTTGCAATCAGCTATAAAGTGTTTTCTCTGCTTCTTATTTAAATTACTCAATGTGAAACAAAAATCAGTCTCTCCTTCCCTACCCCAAGGCAGCACATTATATTTTATTGCTGTATGGTGTCGCGCACCAAATTCATTGATAAAATTTACAAGTTCAGTTTTCCCTTTTCCATCTATTCCCGATCCAATACTATAAAAAGAAATATAGAAACGACAGAATATTTTTTCCCTGACGACTTTTTTGCTTGTTTCTTTCTTCGTGATATGCTTTGAGCTGTAACATGAGCCCAGACACATCATTACCAAAATGGGTGTAACGAATTTTAAAAATATAGTAATTTTCAAAAACGGTACTTTGTATATATTACAGTTCTTTTTCAATTTGTAACTACTATTTTCTTAGTGCAAAAATTCGATCCATTTTGAATTTTCAACATGTAAACTCCACACGCTAATTCTGAAATTTCTTTCGTGCTCTGGTTTTTCAAAAATAGAATCGGCCCTTTAATGATATTGCCTAATAAATCATATATATATATTGTGGTCATGCTTTTTTCATCGCCATCAATGCTTACCGTAAATTTGCCATTATTAGGGTTAGGAAATACATTTATCAAAAAGCGTAAATCCAGGTTCTCGATTATATTATTTTGGGAACACGCATTCGATGTTAGTAATGCCTGTCGCATAGTGTTCAAAGTTGCTTGCATTCTGCCTGCCTGCCCCTTAGTATACATATTCAAACAACTATCATCTGCGTAATCCATAAAATTCATATACATTTCACCATTTGGACCCGTTCCACAAGCATTATTTGCACGATGGGGAAAACTAGGGCAATCATAATTTTCACTTTCTGCGGGCTCTGTATCAGCAACTGAATCGTCTCCACACTTTGCATCACCCCATATATGGCTCAAATTTAACCAA
The DNA here is from genome assembly GCA_947477885.1 of Bacteroidota bacterium. GTDB lineage: Bacteria > Bacteroidota > Bacteroidia > UKL13-3 > UKL13-3 > CANJUD01. The sequence continues at coordinate 486,089 of CANJUD010000001.1, read as the reverse complement.
TGGCCTATCTCGTGAGTACCTGTGCGGCCTAAGACATTGCCCGCCCCGAGTCCCGAACCAGCGGCACCCATTGTTCCAAATGATTCAAATGCTATTACCACCCCATCCAACTCGGGTGCAGTTACAAGCTCATCGGGAAAAGTAGAAAAACCCACATAGTTACCTGTCAAATTTCCCACCCATATATTTAAATACTTAGTTGGGTCCCAATTATCATGCCCGCCATTTGCGGTTGACTTTATATCATCCTCATTGTTACTATCCCATTTTTTTATATTAGTAGAAGTGCGGGTAATTCCGGACGTGGGCTTCCCGTTTGGATCTTTCTGAGCCAAACAAAATTCAACTTTTGCATCAGCAGTATATTTATAAAATGGATGCTGCGGATGCAACGAGTCCGAATTTAATTTTCTGAAATCTTTATTTAATACCGCAATTTGCGATAGCACTTGTTGATCTGAAATGTTTTGAGCAGCAATATTATATATTATATGCACCACAACAGGTATGGTGGTAACTCCTGTATTTCCGCGAAAGTTACCCTTATTGGCCAACCATTGTTTAGTCGCAATCTCATTCCTGCTTCTTATCTGCTGCAAGGCCGGGTTTGCAAGTATATGTTGCTGGAGTCTTTCTGCACTTCCACAGCGATGACGCTGTGCTTGTAAAAATGCGGAATTAAAAATGAAAAGGATAAAAATAATTTTTTGAAAGTTTTTTTTCATTTGATTACAAATTTACAAATTGTATGATTAGTGATTAGTGATTTATGAAATTTCGGAGCGAATATAGTACTAAAATACTTACACTTAATGCGTATCGAGATACAACAAGAAATTTTCTATGCACTATCTAAATAACCCACGCCAATTTGAAATCGGCGTGGGTTTTTAGTGTGAAAAACTTCGTTAAAAATTCCATCTTCTCGCCTTACTTTTGCACGATAGTACAGAAATAAAAAAAATGGCTAAAGTAACCATAGACGGAAAATCGATTGAAGTGCCTGATGGCACTACCATACTGAACGCAGCCCGCATGATAGGTGGCGATATTGTGCCCCCTGCCATGTGCTATTATAGTAAACTAAAAGGCAGCGGTGGCAAATGCCGCACCTGTTTGGTTGAAGTAAGCAAAGGCAGCGAGAAGGACCCCAGACCCATGCCCAAACTTGTGGCCAGTTGCAGTACCCCGGTGATGGACGGCATGGAAGTAGGCAATGCAACAAGCGCAAAAGTTCAAGACGCCAGAAAAGGTGTGGTGGAATTTTTATTATTGAATCATCCACTCGATTGCCCCGTATGCGACCAAGCGGGCGAATGCGATTTGCAAAACTTGGGATATGAACATGGACTTGTTAGTACAAGAACACATGAGGAACGTCGCACTTTTGAGATGGAAGATATTGGCGATAAAATAAAATTGCACATGAACCGCTGTATACTATGCTACCGCTGCGTATATGTTGCCGACCAAATAACCGACAACCGCGTACACGGCATATTGAACCGTGGCGACCACAGTGAAATTAGTACTTATATACATAATGTTATCGATAACGATTTCTCAGGAAACGTGATTGATGTATGCCCCGTAGGTGCGTTGACTGATAAAACTTTTAGATTTAAAAGCCGTGTTTGGTATACCCGCCCAATGGATGCACACCGCAATTGTGACAAGTGCTGCGGCAAAACTGCAGTATGGTTATTTGGCGATGAAGTATTACGCGTAACTGCCCGCAAAGACCAGTGGGGCGAGGTGGAAGACTTTATATGTAATACCTGTCGCTTCGATAAAAAATCGCTAGCCGATTGGACGATTGAAGGACCCAGACATATAGACAAGCATTCGGTGATTGCACAAAATCATTATGAACTTCCGGAGCTTGAAAAAGTGAAAACTTTGAAATAAACTATTATAATAATTACCACATTATATCATGGATTTAATATTAGAAAAAAGTATATTAATTATTGTTATATTTTCCATCACACTGGTGATTGCAATGTATAGTACTTATATGGAACGCAAGGTAGCGGCATTCTTGCAAGACCGCATTGGGCCTGACAGAGCGGGACCATTCGGTATATTACAACCACTGGCTGATGGTGGCAAAATGTTTTTTAAAGAAGATTTTATTCCTGCAAAATCGGAGCGTTGGTTATTTATATTGGGGCCCGGAATTGCAATGCTTACTGCGTTGATGACGAGTGCAGTTATTCCTTGGGGAACCTCGATAGAAATGTTTGGCAGAAATATAAGTTTGCAAGTAGCCGATATTAATATAGGTATATTATATGTGATGGGATTTTTAAGTATTGGTGTATATGGAATTATGGTAGGCGGCTGGGCATCGAATAATAAATATTCATTGATGGGTGCGATACGTGCATCGAGCCAAATGATTAGTTATGAGCTAGCGATGGGCTTAAGTATTATAGCAATTGTGATGATGAACGAAAGCCTGAGCTTAAGTGTGATTGCCGAAAAACAAGATAGTTGGCACTGGAATGTATTATATCAACCACTCGGGTTTTTAATATTTATTGTATGTGCTTTTGCAGAAACCAATCGTGCTCCATTTGACCTTGCAGAATGTGATAGTGAACTAATAGGTGGTTATCATACAGAATATAGTAGTATGAAATTGGGCTTCTATTTATTTGCTGAATATATCAATATGTTTATATCAGCAACGATGATATCGACCTTGTATTTTGGCAGCTATAATTTCCCCGGGATGCACTGGGTAGGTGATCATTTAGGACACAACTGGCTTGCTATTATAGAGGTCGCCGTTTTGTTCTCAAAAATAATTTTCTTCATCTTCTTCTTCATGTGGGTTCGTTGGACTTTACCTCGTTTCCGCTATGACCAATTGATGCATTTGGGATGGAAAGTTTTGATACCACTTGCTATAATAAATATGCTGATTACAGGTGGGTGGATGACTTATGTGTGGAAGTAGTTCGACTCCGCTAACCACAACAAAAGGCAAGTTCCCCACGTCCGTCATTGCGAGGAGCAGTGCGTTTGGATGTGTGTAGGCGACGAAGCAAATCTCCTTAAGTGTGTGCTCGACCATATTGAAATCCCCGAGAACTATATATAATAATTACAAGACAAAAAGAAACAACGCGGAGAGTTATAATACCGAGCACACGCTCAATGAGATTCTTCGCAGGAAGCCTGCTCAGAATGACGAAGAGGTGAAACGGCAGCTTTAAAAACTATATAACATAACAAATGAAATTTGCCGACTACCTAATATCAACCGAACTAAAAAAAAGTATTGCTGAAATAGGTTTTAGCCGCCCTACAGATATACAATTCAAATCGATTCCTGTTATATTAAAAGGACAGAATATATTAGCTATCGCCCAAACAGGTACTGGCAAAACTGCAGCATTTGCCATACCTGTAATACATAGATTACAACGCAAACCCAAAGAACATACTAAAACCAAAAACATTAGATGTTTGGTGATGCTTCCCACTCGAGAGTTAGCAGTACAGATTTCAGAAGTATTTAATCAGCTAAGTAAATATACACAACTTAATATATTATGCCTGCATGGTGGTGTGGAGCAATGGCCGCAGATTGACCAACTAGAAGGTGGTGTAGATATATTAATTTCAACACCGGGTAGAATGTTTGATTTGGTGAGTCAGGGATATATAAAACTGGATGCGGTAGAAGTTTTAATTTTGGACGAAGCAGACCAAATGCTTGATCTTGGTTTTATAAAAGATATAAGAGATGTAATCAAACTTTTGCCGCATAAAAGACAAACATTATTTTTCTCAGCTACCATAGATAAGGAAATAAAAAAGTTGGCGTATGCTATTGTAGATAATCCAATTAGAATACATATATCTCCCAAAAATCCGGTATCGAAAAATGTAACGCATACAGTTGCTTATATAGGAATGGATGATAAAAGATTCTTTCTGGAACGCTTGGCTACCGAGGCTCCCGAGAGTAAGATATTGGTTTTCGTAAGAACAAAAGTGCGAGCAGAAAGAGTTCACCAAGCGATGCAAAGAGTGGGCATTACAAGTCTCACGATGCATGGCGACAAAGAACAAGATGCACGCCTATCAGCAATGACTGATTTTAAAAACGACAAAGTAAAAATGCTGATTGCAACCGATGTAAGTGCACGCGGAATTGATATATCGAAAGTAGATTATGTAATCAATTATGATTTACCTGAGTTGCCCGAAAACTATGTGCATCGTGTTGGTAGGACTGGTCGTGGCGTCTTGAAGGGGCATGCGGTTTCCTTTTGTAGTCCCGAAGAAAAACCGTTGCTCGATGCCATTGAAGAATATATAGGTGGGTCGATTGATGAGGTACGAATTGATAAAAACGATTATGAAGCAACACTAGATTTTTCAAAAGATGCGAATAATAATTGGAGTGCGTTGATTAATGAAGCTATGAAAGCGGAGGAGGAGCATAAGAAGAAAAAGAAGAAGTAGTTGATGGTGGTGTCGGGCGCAAACACCCGACACCACCATCAAAATATACCACCCCCAAGGTATATACAATTAACAATAAACTCATACTTTTGTGATGAAGATAATTTTATCGCCATGAAAAAAATTCTCTTCATCTCTATTATAACATTGTTTGCAGTTACTACAGCTGCAGCACAGTTCCTTTACTCTCACCTTCCCGCCAAACCAAGCGAAAGTGCCAAATACAAAACTGCAGGCATTAAATGGTGCAAACGATATCAGGTAGATTCGGTATATAAAGATTCTGTATTAAAAGAGATAATTATATGTAATACCAAAGGACAAATTGAAATGGAATATTATATGGTTACTAACGACAAAGCCGACCCAGATACCAGTTATACTTATACAGCTTGGGCAATCCACTTCGCCCATTGGTATATGATAAAGAACAAGGTAAGATTATATCATTGCACTTATAATACTGCAGTAAAAATAATCAAAAAAGGAATGGCGACTATTGACCCACTCACTTATACTTATATATATGATGCTACTAAAAAAATAAAGGAAGCAAAGAACCCAGAAAATGCCCTACATGGAAAAGGATGCCAATTACATTGGAAAATCCTTCGATTTATATTCTTATAGATATACCTATACTTATGATACCAATGAAAATGCCACCTTCGAAATCACGAGAGATTCTATATATTATGTTGACCACAATGCCACCTATAAATATGATTTGATTGGGGATAGTATTAAAATAAAATTTGACGATTTTATATCTACCGGAAAAGTTAATTTTGTTGGTGACACTTTAATTATTACTTATGAAAATGGGGAAAGTAAATATTGGCATTTTAAATATTAGCTTCTTTGAATACTAATTTTATTATACATTTGCGATTGTAAAAACAATAACATTATGGAATTAAGTATTCATTACTGCGGCAGTTTTAATCCGTCATCTTCTTTAAAAGGTCTAAGTGAAGAAGTAAAAGATATTGCTGAAATATATAAATGGAAATATCATGTTTATATTGATGAATTTCCTCCAAACACAATTGGTAAAACAGAATATTCCCAAGATGTTTATGGCATCTGCTTTACACCACCGAATTCTGAAACCGTTAGTTTGTCATTTCTATCAAATGGCAGAATGAGTAGTACCGCACATCTTAAATTTTTTGGTAATTCAGAAAATAAAGATGATGCATTATATCTGTATATGCTTTCTACAAAAACACAGTATGTAGGAATTGAAATTCATAAATTAATTATTCACTTGTTAAAATATATAAGTAGGAAATATTTGCTCGATTTTAAAGTGATTGACGAGGGAGAGTATTGGGAAACAGGAGATGAAAAATTGCTTGAAGAAACGTTTAAAAAATATACCGATCTAATAGATGGTTTCCAATCATCACTAGAAAATAATCCCATGGAATCTGGAGAAAGTTTTGAAGAATATTTTGCTAGAATCCTTAAGCAATTACACGATAAAAAAAAGGGATAAATGCACAAAAAATATTCCCGTAAAGATTTTATTAAACTCGGCACTCTTGCTGGAACAGGTTTGTTGCTTGCTGCTTGCGGTGCTAATGACAATGAGGAGCAGAAAAAAACTATAATAACAAAATCTGATTCAGCAACTATAAAATCTGAGAATATATATAAGGTTCGGTTAATTAAAAAAGATGATTCGCAATATGAAGAATTGCGAAAAGGATATAATAAATGCATCAATAAATTTCCTTTGGTTATTGCCTTATGTACCACAACTGCTGATGTGGTAGAAGCAATGAACTATGCAAATGAAAATAACCTTGCTATTGCAGTAAAAAGTGGAGGCCACAGCCTGGAAGGATTTTCGAGTAATGATAGCGGCATGGTAATCAATCTTTCAAAAATGAATACCGTTGAGTTTTTGGCAGAGAACAGAATTAAAATAGGCCCAGGTTGTACTGTTTCTGAGTTATATAATATAATACTTCCAAAGAAAAGAATTATACCTATAGGTTCGTGCGGCACTGTGGGACTTGGCGGCCTCACACTTGGTGGTGGTTATGGATTGTTCTCAAGAAAATATGGACTTACTTGCGATAATTTATTAGAAGCAACGATGGTAGATGGAAACGGAAAAATACATTCAACAAAAGATGACCCTGAATTACTATGGGCATTACGAGGTGGCGGTTCAGGGAATTTTGGTGTTGTGACCGAGTTAATATATAAATCATACACAGCACCTGCTATTATACAAGCCCATCATTTTAAAGCTAAAAAACTAAATGCTGAAAGAGCGAAAAATATATTAGAGAAATGGTTTGAGTTTGCCGCACAGCTACCCAATTCGTGCTTCTCGGCATATGTTCTTAATGGCAATAACTTAACTATTTTAGTAACAAATTTTGAAAAACACACCGAAAAACTACAAACACTTTTAGATACACTTGCCCTAGAAACTGATGAATACAAAACAGGTGGACCAGGTAAAATTGCTTACATGCTCAAAAATTATTATGGCTCTTTAGTTCCCATATATTTCAAAAATTCTTCTGCGGGATTATATAAAAACTTCGATGAGATTTCCGAATTCATTTCAGATATTCTTCACAAATCAATCCATACACCGGGAATGATGTTTCAGATGAACACCTTGGGTGGAAACATTGCAAATCCTGAATTTGAAAAAGTGTCGTGCTATCCCCATCGTGCTTATAATTTTATAGCTGAACTGCAAGCATATTGGTACACCGCAGGCAAAGATGAAAAACTGAAAAAGGTTTCCAAAGAAATTTTGGATATATTAAGCGACAATAAAATCACGGCTCAATATATCAACTATTGTAGCCTCGATTTTGAAGATTGGGAAACTGCTTATTATGGAAATAATTATAAAAGATTGCAAGCTGTGAAAAGGGAATATGATAGTAATAATATTATACATCATCCGCAGAGTATAAAAGCATAGTTTATACAAATCACCATAAAAAAAGCAGTGAAAAATTCACTGCTTTTTTTGTATAAATTTTCTTAAATTATTAAACTAATACCCAAACAACAATTGCAAATTAACATCAGTTACTCTACCATATTTTAACAACTCTGGCATTTGTATATTCTTTTTTGAGCCCACCACACACAAGGTATAGCCAGGTATATTCACATTCTGTTTGAAATACTTTTGCAAGTCGGCAAACGACAGGTCGTTAAGTTTTTCATATATCAATTTCCGAGAATCTTCTGTAAGCCCGAGTTTGGCTAATCTGTTTTTTAAGGCTAGCAAATCTTCATCATCATAACGTTCACTCTCGATCTGCGACATGATAGATGCTTTTGCTGAAGTTAATAATTGCGGAGTCTCAGGCATCGTATTTATTAACTCGTTCATTGAGCTTATAGCGTCGGCCATCTTATCGGCCTGTGTGCCTATATATGCATTAATAGTAAAAGGTTGGTCTTTATAATCGGGCTGCCTGGTAACCATATAACATGAGTATGCCAATGCTTTTGATTCACGAATAGTTTGAAACACTACTGAACCCATACCACCACCATAATACTCATTGAACATGTTAATGATGGGCGTTTGGGAAACTTCAAACGGGATACTATTACGTACCCATTGCAGTTCAACTTGCACCATATCATAGTCTACAAACAATACTGCATTTTGTGCTACCATAATCCTTCTGAAATCGAAAGCAGGTGGTACGGAGTCCCATCTTTCAGGAGTATGATGCAATTTTGCTATTTCTTTGCTTATTTTTTTAATTTTTTCTGGACCATAATAATCTATATGCGGTTTGAAATTGAAAACCAATTTAACAATACTCAGTAAATTTTCTGGAGTTTGTTTTTCAAGTTCATCGGGTTTTAAGTTATAGCTAAAAGGATTCATCGGTCCATATAATGCCAAGTTCACCAATCCCTGATTTATTAAACGTTTGTTCTGTTTATTATCCATCCTGTTTTTGCGTACAATATTCATATATTCTGCAAACTTCTCTTTATCTACTTTAGGGTTTGTAAACAAATCTTCAATCAACTCAAATGCTTTGTCGAAATTTTCGTTTAGGCCACTAATATTTATATATGTTTGCCTATCAGTTGAACCAAAACTATATTCACAAGCTATATCATAAAAATTCTTAGCCATCTCTTCGGCTGAGTGTTTTTCAGTTCCCAAATATTTGAGATAGCCCAATGCCAGCGGCAATGTCTTCAAATTAAGTTTGCCCACATTCCAAGTAATTGTTAAATTAAAAAGGTCATTTTTTGTGTTTTGTACGCAACTTATTTCTATCCCATTTTTCAAAGTTAATTCTTTCACCTTACCTTTAATATCGGCAAACACGGGTTTAATGGTTGGCGATGGCACTTCCAATATTTTTTTAGTAAAATCAGATTGCATTCCTGCATTTGTTTCCACTGCTGTTATCTGTGGTTTGTCTACCTTTTTAATAGTGGTATCAGTGCCTTTTGTTTTAACAACGGTTACATATCCACTAGCTAAATATTTTTTGGCAAAATCTATTATTTCTTGTTTGGTTACTTTGCCCATTTCATCCAACTTACTATAATATTTATTCCAATCAACCTCGGTTACAAAAGCATCGAGTACATCATAGGTTATGGAACGGCTGTCGCTTTGTTTGCGCATCAATTCTACTTTTTTATTGGCTAAAACCGATTTGATTTGTTTCTCATCAAAACCTCCGCTCGACAGTTTTTCTATGGACAGCGATATCTCTCGGCTCATATCTATAATAATTGGCAGGTCATTGCCAGGTGCCAGCGTTTTGGGCTTGGCCATAATTTCCAACACGCTATAATCTTGCAAAGTGTTGGTGCTAAGTGTTAAGGTTTGTACTTTTTGTTTTTTAACAAGGTCCAATTCCAAAATTCCTGACGTACCATTATATAATAATGCAGAAGCTAAATCTAAAATGAGTGCTTCGCGAGTGCCTGCACCAGGTGTGCGGTAACCCATTTTAAGAAACGACGCATCGGGCCCAGTTACAATTTTAACTGCTGGTTTGGTTAAATATGCATCCTGTGGAAATTCGAGTGGCGGTATTTGTTGTGGCTGCATGTACGAAAAATATTTATCGATAAGTTTAATGGTTTCATCGGGGTCAATATCCCCTATCATAATAATACCCATATTATTGGGGCGATAGTTTTTATTATAATAATCGCGAATGGCTTTGGGATTGGGATTTTTAAGATGCTCAACAGTACCAATAGTAGTTTGAGTACCATATGGATGCATTGGGAACAAACCTGCCATCAAAGCTTCTTCGGCTTTGCGGTTATCATTATCCAAACCAATATTTTTTTCTTCATATACTGCTTCCAGCTCCGTGTGAAACAACCTAAAAACTGGATTGCGAAAACGCTCACCTTCAACAGTAAGCCATTTATCAATATTGTTTGAAGGAACATTATTTACATATACTGTCATTTCATCACTCGTGAAAGCGTTGGTCCCACTGGCACCCAAATTCTGCATCATGTTATCATATTCATTGGCAATAGCGAATCTGGAAGCTGCGATGGACAATGAATCGATAATTTTATATACTTGTTTGCGAAAAGTACTGTCTTTGCTCGAGTTGTAAATGCCATAGTGCTCATCGATGGCTTGAATCAAACCTTTTTCCAAATCATAATTCGCAGTGCCGTATTTATCAGTACCTTTAAACATCAAATGCTCGAGGTAATGTGCCAGCCCTGTATTATTTGATGGGTCTGTTTTAGAGCCAGCTTTCACAGCAATCATAGTCTCCACACGAGGCTCTTTTTTATTTACACCTAAAAATACAGAGAGGCCATTGCTCAAGGTATATTTCCTTATTTTGTATGGATCATTGGGGAAAGATTGATAAGTGTAATTTTGAGAAAATGCTTGTGTAATCAGAAACAAATACACAAATGCTAAACTAATTTTTTTCATGAGTTGATTTTTTAAAAAAGTGCCGCAAATTAACCCGATTCGGCCTTTTATAAAAAATATATTTTCAAGTGCAGCATTTGTGGGAAACAAAATGTTCTTATATTCGCACAAAAATTAAACTAAAAAAAATAAATCAACATGAAAAAATTATTGACAATTCTAACCATTACTGCCGTTGTATTTGCAGCATGCAGTAAAACAAAAAAACTTCACTCCCGCTTGACTGGCAAATGGAACATTACAACAAAAGATTACCAATTCTATTACAATAATGTGCTAACACCAAGCCAAACCTATAATGTTTCTGCTAAAGGTTCTATCGAATTAAAATCTGACGGAACTGGCACTATCAGTGATCCTGCCAATGCCAATGGCGACTTAGTTGTTTACAATGTTACCGATTGGTTCAATGATGAGGGGCATCTATCTATTTTGGTTAAAGACCAAAACGCCAAAGTTAATCAATTGACCTTTGATGTAACAGGAAACGAAGCTGAAAAACAAGTTTGGTACAATGAGTTTAACCAAGCTACAATTGCTGGTCTTGTGCAAACAAAAACCACTTATACTTTAGCAATTGCTAAATAAAAAAATAACAACATTAAAAGCCGCCACTAAAATGGCGGCTTTTTTTTTGGCCTTTTTTTGCGGTTATTTGCGGCTCAGAAAAATACTAACCTTTAAAAAAATATTATGAGTTTATTAGTAGTGGGCAGCGTGGCCTTCGATGCCATTGAAACACCCTTTGGTAGTACCGACAAAATTGTTGGCGGTGCCGCAACATATATCAGCCTATGTGCAAGTTATTTTACCAAAGATGTTCAATTGGTGGGCGTTGTTGGTGATGATTTTCCCTTAGCAGATATTGAACATTTTAAAAGCAGAGGCATCGATATTGAAGGGCTTCAAATAAAACAGGGTGAAAAATCTTTTTTCTGGCATGGCCGCTATCACAATGATATGAATGGCAGAGATACCTTGGTTACAGAACTCAATGTGCTTGCTGATTTTGACCCCATCATTCCTGAATCGTATAAAAATGCAGATTATGTAATGTTGGGAAACCTCACTCCCAAAATTCAACAAACAGTTTTGGAAAGATTGAACAAAAGACCAAAATTGGTAGTGATGGATACCATGAATTTTTGGATGGACATTGCTTTGGACGATTTGAAACAAACTTTAAAAATGGTGGATGTGCTTACTATTAACGATGAAGAAGCCCGCCAATTGAGTGGCGAACATTCATTGCTGAAAGCTGCAAGAGTTATAAGAGCAATGGGGCCACAGTATCTTATCATAAAAAAAGGAGAGCATGGTGCTTTATTATTTCATGGCGAAAATTTGTTTTTTGCCCCAGGATTATTGCTTGAACAAGTAACCGACCCCACGGGTGCTGGCGATACTTTTGCTGGAGGATTTATAGGCCATTTGGCAAAAACTGGCGACCTAAGTTTTGAGAATATGAAACGTGCGGTGATTTATGGTTCAGCCATGGCTTCGTTTTGTGTAGAAAAATTTGGTACAGAAAACTTACTCAATCTTAACCAAGACATCATCATGGCAAGGGTTCAAGAGTTTTCCAAGCTATCTCATTTCCAAATTTAATTATTGGTTTCTATTAATCAGAAATCAAATTTAAATTTCTGCTTTTTTAATCGGCAAAAAATGCCCATATTTGCTGCCCTTTTGTGAGGAGAGCAAAAGGATTAAAAAACAATTATAAAATATGTTAAAAATCAGATTACAAAGACACGGACGCAAAAAGTATCCGTTCTACCACATTGTGGCGGCTGACTCACGTGCTCCGAGGGATGGTAAATTCATTGAATTGTTAGGACGTTATAATCCCAACACCAACCCCGCTACCATTGAGCTGAATGTCGACAAAACTGTTGACTGGATGCAAAAAGGTGCACAACCAACCGACACTACCAGAGCAATCCTTTCTTATAAAGGTGCAATGATGAAACTTCACCTTTTAAAAGGTGTAAACAAAGGAGCCTTAACCTTAGAACAAGCTGAAGAAAAATATGCAGCTTGGCTTCAAGAAAAAGAAAACAAAGTAAACAGCAAACGCGACTCACTTGCTTCTGCCGGTAAAGACAAAGCCAAATCGGCAATGGAAGCAGAAACCAAAGTGAAAGAAGCACGCGAAAAAGCTCTTGCTGCAAAACGCAACGCCGCTATGGCTGCCGATGCTGCTGAAGCTGCTGCTGATGCACCTGCTGAAACTGTTGCCGAAGCTCCTGCTACTGAAACAGCTTCTGAAGAAGTTGTTGCTGAAGCTCCTGCTGAGGTTGCCGCCGAGCCAGTTGCAGAAACACCTGCTGAAACAGTTGCCGAAGCTCCAGCTGAGGTTGCCGCCGAGCCCGTTGCTGAAACACCTGCTGAAACAGCTACCGAAGCCCCTGCTGCCGATGCAACAGACGAAGCTCCTGCTGATTCGGAAAAAACTGAATAACTTTTTATTTGGAAAACCTAGTACACATAGGGCATGTGAGCCGTGTACACGGTTATAAGGGACAAGTTAAAATTGTCCTGAATCCAAATACCTCAATTAAGAAACCTAAGGGACTGGTATTGTTTGTAGAATTTGCAAACAAACCAGTTCCTTTTTTTTTTACTTCTTTCCAAGAGCAACCCGATCAACTTGTTATTCATTTTGAAGGAATTGATAGTGAAGAAAAAGCCAGTGAACTTATAGGAAGACAAGTGCATGCCGAAAGCAAATTTGTTATTGTGGAAGTTGACGATTTACAAAAACTGAATGGCTATGCTGTAATTGACCAAGATGATAAACCTGTAGGCACGGTATCAGAAATTGTGAACTATAATCAATATTTAGTAAAAGTAATGATTGATGGAAATGAGGTATTGTTACCCATGAACGAAGAAACACTTTTAGGTATTGATGATGCAAATAAAATTCTACATTTGCATATTCCTGAAGGGCTGCTCGATTTTTATAAAAATAATTAAAATGCTTTTGCATATCGATATATTATCATTGGTGCCTGACTTGCTTGAAAGTCCCTTTAACCACAGTATTATAAAACGTGCAAAGGACAAAAAATTAGTAGAAATTAATATCATCAATATTCGTGATTATGCGGATGGTAAACACCACCAAGCTGATGACACCCAATTTGGTGGCGGTGCTGGTATGGTAATGATGGCTGAGCCTATAGCTAAATGTATAGACCATTTGAAAACCTTAAGAACCTACGATGATATTATATTGATGGCACCCGATGGTGTTTTATTTAATCAACACACTGCGAATAGTTTTTCTCTTAAAAAAAACTTGCTCATTCTTTGTGGACATTATAAAGGTGTAGATGAACGAATCCGCGAAACATATATCACCAAAGAAATTTCAATTGGCGATTATGTAATTACCGGCGGCGAGTTGGCTGCAGCTATAATAACAGATGCCATAGTAAGATTAATCCCAGGTGTAATTGGCGATGAACAGTCAGCACTAGAAGATAGTTTTCAGGATGGATTATTATCGCCCCCGGTATATACTCGCCCTGCAAATTGGCGTGGATTGGAGGTGCCAAAAATATTGTTAAGTGGTCATGATGCAGAGATTGAAAACTGGCGTCACGAACAAGCATTGGAGCGTACCCACTTGCGTAGACCTGATATGATTAAAGACTGATAGAATTGCAAACTATATAATGAAAAGCATATTATATATATTAATTGTATTTGGGTTTTCTATCAATATCTGCATTGGGCAAAAAACAAAACATATTATAATAAAACCTACTAAACCCAATAATATTAAGGAGAGTTTAACAGTCCTTAAATCGAATCCCCATATAAAAAAAGGGGCCTACTTAAAATACAGAAACAAAGTCTTAATAGAACAGGGATATTATGATTATAACCAAAAAGATAGTTTATGGAAATACTATTCCAAATCGAGCAAACTAATGGCAGTTGGATATTATAAGAATGACCACAAAACAGGTATTTGGGAATATTATAGTATCAATGGCGATTTAATTCAAACATACGACCACACCAAGGACTCTTTAATATATTATAATATAAAAAAAGAAAAAGAAATTTATCCTTATTTAGCTCCGCAAGATGAAACCAACCGTTCCCAAATGTGCTATTTTATTGGTGGATTGGGCAATTTACATAGAACACTTGAAAATGAAACATTATACCCAGCTACTGAATTTGAGAAAGGTGAAACTGCTTCTATAAAAGTGAGTTTTATAATAGATACACTAGGTTATACCTTAGAAGCGAAAGTGCAAAATAGTACGAATAATGTATTTGAAAAAGAAGCCATACGCGTTGTACAATCATTGGGAAAATCATGGACACCCGCAATGATTGAAAAGAAAAAAGTAAAGATGAGTTATATGTTGCCCATCAACTTTAATATTCAGTAACTATATATAAGTTTATGAAAAATGAAGATGACAATTTTTTTAAACAAGTATATAAAGTAGTAAGGTTAATTCCTAAGGGCAAGGCTACCTCATATGGTGCAATTGCACGATATTTGGGTAGTACAAAAAGTAGCCGCATGGTTGGCTGGGCTATGAATAACAGTCACTTTGAATATGAATATGTTCCGGCTCATAGGGTTGTAAATAGGAACGGGCTGCTTAGTGGAAAGCACCATTTCGAAAGTGAAAATACCATGCAAAATGCTTTAGAAAAAGAAGGAATAATTGTTATAGATAATCAAATCCAAAACTTCGTTAAGGTATTTTGGGATCCAAGTATTGAGCTGGGGCTATAGTAAACAGTGGTCAGTAATCAGTAGCCAGTAGCTGACGCCGTCCCGATATCTATCGAGGAGGCACTGATTACTGACTACTGTTTACTGACTACTATAAAAAAAAGCCAAGACACTTTCGCATCCTGACTTTATATATAAATCCAGTAACTTATTTCCTAATTTATTTTACTACTAAGCGGATTTTTGTTCCCCGTAATTTTTGTAATATCTGCTTTAATAGAACCTACCATCAATTCAGTTTTAATACGTAAAGGTATTAAATTGGCATCATCAGTAGCCCAAATGGTTAGAGCATCTTTATTAGGAAATACTCGGTCGACGACTACATTTGGTTTTAATATAATAGTATTGAATTTTCCCAATGCTGTTTTTATCACCTCTCTCCCACCAATAGTAACTTCCGATTCATATATTGTTTTGTCGAGATAAAATTTCACTTTTATTTTATCGCCTTTCTTCATTTGCTTTAAGTTTTGCCCACGCAAATAATATATTGCTGATAGCACATCCTGAAAAGAAGGACCATCTGATTTATATATTCCTTTACTGCTATATATTTTATTATTTTTATGGTCGAATGTTGCATGCTCCACATCTTTATAAGTGCCTTCTTCCACATTACGAATATACTTAACTGGTAAATTGGTGTGCGTATCAATAAACGTTTCATAATGGTCACGAACTTTAAAAAACCAATCATATCCACTCAATGTGCGGCCTTCGCCAATAATTCTAATTGTATTTTGTCCGTTTATGGTTTTTATGCTCGTGTCTATTCTCATAGTTATTTTGGCTGCGTCAACCATTCCGTAATGCACTCTGTATTCGAGCCTCTCACCTGCAGTGTATGGTTCTGATTCTGGTGGCTTGGTAGTGAAAGCCCAAACGAATACTATAATAATAGTACAAATGCCAATTTTAATAATCTTCTTCATGATTGTAGTTTTTAGTTTCCATTAACTTTATAAAAAGCGTACCAAAAATATAAACAGAGGAACATTTAATATTTAATAAACGCTACATCAACATATTAGAATCTTAATTTCATTTAAATATTAAACAAAAAAAAGCCCCGAAACAATTAGTTTCAGAGCTTTCTATTATAGAAATAATGAATTATTCTTTCACAAATTTTGCAATTTGTCTCTGTCCATCTGGTGTAACTACTGCTATATAATACAACCCATGAGCAAGCTCATTTACGGGCATTACAATAGATTGGGCTGTAGCTTGAGCATTTGCACTATATACCAATTGCCCTGCTTGATTATATATAAGTACCTGCTTGGCTGTGGTAGTATTTGCAAAAACTAAATTTAATACATCATTTGCAGGATTGGGATATAAACGCAACGCTTCTTGCACAGGTGCTCCTTTAATTGAGTTCCCACTATATACCACAACTGACCTTGTAACATCATTAGCTTTAATATTTGATGGGTCGCTAAGGCCGTAGGCTAAATTATAGGTGCCCGTTACGGAAGTATTAACAGTACCCGTAATAGTTAATAATGATTGTAGTGTGGCCGATGAATAAAAACTATCAGTAATAGCTACACCTAGATCGGTATAGCTTTGGAACTGAACTACAGAATCGATAGCTTTACCAATTAAGGTTAATACAGGTTTTTTAGTTTTTTGTACAATTATATATCTAGTTTTTGAAGTTGAATTTCCTGAATGGTCAGAAGCAACATAGGTAAGTGTTTGTGTACCCAACTGCATAATATTAATACTGCCAATTACTGTAGCATTAAGTCCTGTATCATAATCATCGGTTACAGTATAGCCTGGGTCAGTAAATACATATCCTGCTTCACTATATATAGTATCTGAAACTTTAAGTTTGATAACTGGTGCTACATTATCTGTAACTATTACCATACGTTGTGCGGTACCTGTATTACCAGCACTATCAGTACTACTATATGTTATATATACAGTATCGGGGTTGGTGCCGGTAAAGCTGTTTGGGTTAACCGATACTGATAAGTTTTTAGAATAATTATCGATTACTTTATATCCAGGTTCTGAGAACACATCACCAATATGCATAGTATAAGGGTTGGGTGCTGTAAGTGTGATAACAGGTTTTACACGGTCAACTACTACCACATCGCGTGATATAGAACCTGATTTATTTCCGGCTTTATCGGCAACTTTATATTGATATTGGTAAGTGCCTAAAACTGCAATATTTATACTCCCAGTTCTCACTGCATTATTTGATACATTTCCATCTACAGAATCGTAGGCAACAACACCAGGGTCATTATAGGTAATATTTGCATCTGCAGTATCAGGATTGTTTCCTATCAGAGCAATATAAGGTGCAGTAACATCTGCGGTAACTGTTACATTCCTATATACAGGAATAGCTTTGTTGCCACTGCTATCGGCAGCGTTAAATACAAGTGAGTATGTTCCCAATGTTTGGGTATTGAGTGGCGATCCTGTTACTATGGCTTTTAAGTTTAGGTCTATATTATCGGTAACTTTAGAACCACTGTCATTATAGGTACGTCCTTGTTCTACAGTTGTATTCATGCCACCAATTAAGGTAATAACAGGTCCTTCATAATCATCAACCAAGAATACTCCATAATCTTCGTACTCCCCGCCATACTTAGTGGTACCGCAGGCCGCCATGCTAACCCCATCGGTAACGGAGATACGTAATTTGGTAAATCCTGTTGTGGATTTCCCGCTGGTTTTGGTAGGTATCGTGAAGCTATTAGCCCAGGTTTTATTTGATGTTAAAGAACTAAAAAATACACGTTCCCCGCTTTGGAATATACCGTCGATATTATAATCGATCCAGATAGCACACGTTGCTTTGGTGTTATTTGTTAGACGTGCTGCATTAAATTTATATTTTCCGCCCAATACCAAACAGGTGGTACTTGCTGTTGTATAATCCCAATAATCAGAAGTACCAATGTCTGAAACATTATATATATCTCCCACATTAAACATACTGACACCAGCTTCTGTACCTGTAAAAGTAGAACATGTAGGATAACAGTAATCATCATTTACACGAATAAAATTAGTAACTGATTTAACATTATTTCCATAAGCATTAGTGGCAGTTAGTTTTACCGTATAATATCCTGTGTCGGTAAATGACACATCTGGATTTTGATCTGATTGGCTTGTACCATTTTCGAACACCACATTATTGCTGGGTTGAATATCCCAATCCCATCCGGTAGCACCGTACTGTGATTTATCGATTAAGGTTACTATTTTGTTTAAGGTTAGCTTGGTAGGTGTTGTATTTTGAATCGCTACACAGCCATTGGGAACATATGAATATTCCGCTCCAAAATCGGCAACGGGTGCTTGAGTTGGATTGAGCACTACTATTGTTCTATCAACAGTATCAGCCCCTCCACAGCTTGTCACTATTAGGCGGCAAACTTGGGTTCCTGCATTGTTAAATGTATAAGGGTTTTTCCATCCCGTAGCATCTTCTACCCCGTCATTATCATAGTCCCAGCTATAAGAATATGTTTTGTCCCAATAGGTAGCTTTAATATTCATGGTGGAACCTATATAAACTGTATCAGGTGTTGTATATGAAGCACTAGGTTTGGGGAAAGTTCCTGGAGTTGAATACCACTTCGCTTCAAAGCCAGTTCCTGTGGACCACGAACTATAAATATATATATACATACTACCACTTTTCGCAGTAAGTTTTGCGGGTGGTTTGTTCAAATTTGGACTTGTAGAAAACCCATAGTTGGTATGAAGCGGTTTGCCAGTTATACTATCGGTTCCATCCCAAACGCCTATCCAAGCTTGATACCCTAAGTCGAATTTTTTGGGATCAAATTCTATTGTTACATCTTTAGCACAGGGCGAAATCAATAAATCATACTTTTTATTATAACCGTGGTAACCGTATTTACCACCATCATCAAACAAACGACCTTCAGATTCATTGGTAAAGGTGGTAGAGCCATCCAAATTGAGATTAAGCAATACTTTTATATACACTGTTTTGCAAAGTTGGCTACTGCCTGCTGAGTTATCGGCATTTAAGCAAACATTATAGCGACCCGGAGTAATAAACGTGATATAGGGCTGATAACTATTTGTATCGGTACCATTTTGATACGCCCAATCGTTACCATAACTACCGGGTGTGATAGTCCAATTAAATGTTTGTGGACCTAAAGTAGTATAGTTATTAAAGCTAATAGTTTGCCCTGCATCTATAATAGTGTCACTTGCATAAAAGCTAACTACTGGTGCTTGGGTTGGTGTAACAACTATAATAGTAATTGTTGTATCGTGAGTGCCCTTACAGTTAGTTGCTTCCAGTGTAATGGTATGGCTACCTGTGCTTGATATTCCACTGCTAATTAAATTTTTTGTTAAAAGCCCCGTTACCAAACTGCCATCAATATACCAATTATAATACTCTCCTGTATTTTTCGAGAGATTTTTAGCGGCAAATGGACTGCTTACATAAACAGTATCTTGAACACTAAAACTAGCAGAAGGGTTAGTATATTGAAATTTGCTTTCGTCTGCTCCTAACTGAGGTGCAATCATACAACGCTGATCGCCATCTATATCATCAGTAACACCTGCAAGGCTATCGGCTTGCAATGGTGCTACATTGGCCACTAAATGCAAATTATAAGGCGAACTATTACTAATAAATGAAGCCTGTTGGTTAAACACATTATTGTTTACACCATTTAGTCCCTGCACATCTTTTATGGCACTATAAATTACGCCACCTATACTCATCATATCAGCACCTGCATCACCATGAAAATTATTATATTCAGAGAGATTGAGTGTGCTTGCTTTGTCTATATATAAACACTGATTACTAGTTTGCTGCACACTTATTATATTATTTCGCAGATTGGCAGAAATATCGTATAAATATAAACCTGTTCGGCCTGTATTTCCGCTAGGTGCGTAATTGCGAATAGTATTATGGTAAATCATTACATTGGCTGGAGTGTTTCCCGAATTGGCAACATACATACTATAGGGGTTTGTGCCCCAAATAAAATTATTTTGTATTAAAAAACTATCTTTAGCATAGGCAAAAATGCCTGTATTATTACAATTTATTTTATTCCCAATTATTTTTGATTCCGACGACTCAACTATGTATATTCCATAGGTTTGTAAATTGGTTTTTGTATTATATATATAATTATTAGAAATATTTGCCGAATCGGTATAAATTATATACAATGAAATACTGGTCTGATCTGAAATATTGCAATTTTTTACGGTTAAATTATACCCTTTATTGGTATAGTTTCCGTATAAATACACCCCCATATATCCTCCTACCAATTTAGAGTTGGTGATTGAGCTATTGGTAAGCGTATATTGCTGCCCACCTTTTAAAACATCAGTAAAAGCTATATTATAAGTATAATAGTTATTATTGCTTATGTATGATTTTATAATACAACTATCTACATGAATCTCGGTTATATCGCCTGAAAAACACAAGGCAACTTTTGTTACCGTACCAGTGCTTGACTGGTTTATTGTTAGATTTTTAACTGTGATATATGATGCATCTTCAAACCCAAGAACTATATTACTACTGTTAGATATAATAGTCGAATCCGCACGTCCTCCATCTATGGTAATAGTGTTGGTACTGCTTAGGCCATTTACATTTGAAAAATAGGCACTATCAGAATAAGTTCCTGCTTTTATTTTTATTATAACAGGGCCGCTGATGAAACAATTTTTCATCAATTGTGCCACTTCGCTTAGTTTATGATAGTTGGTATAGGAAGAGGAACTTGCTGGATCTACGGTAAATGTACCTTGTATTCCCGTGCATAATATTATACTGGTAGTATCGTCTTTGGGATTTGCATCAGGATTATTTCCATTTGGATATTTAACCCAAGCCTGGATGGTATACATACCACTAGTAGAAGGTGAAACAGGTTGCGAAAATTTATGGGTATACTGCCCGCAAGAAATAAGATTCATCCCTGTCACATCTTCAGTATATATATTCCCGTTAAAAGAATAATACACTCGCACACTATCCAAAGCACTATCACTGTGATTTGATATAGTAAGGCTAAGTGTATCATACTGGCCAATGGTAAGACTTGACGGACCACCTAATGAAACTGCTGCTACATTATAATTGGTATCGGCATTGATATCAATTTGAAAATCCCAGAAATCTCCATAGGTGCTTAGGCAAGGATTATTGGTAACAGCCATTCCTCCATAATCAGAACCTATACGCATACGATAGGCTCCAGGAGCTATTCCCAAAGGAACTATAAATGACCCATAAAGACTGTCACCAGCGGTTAGGTTTGAATTCTGCAATAACAATTCAGCACTCTCAAAAGTATCATTTCTATTCCAGTCTATATACATAAAAGCCTGTTGGTAGCTGTAAGTGCCTACTTCAGCAGCCATGTACACAGTATCGCCCAAATTTAAGCAAGTACCTGTACTGTTGAAATAATCAAAGTAGGTATCGCCTTGATTATATTTTGTCGTTTTTTGAAATTGTCCGTATACGTCCACCCTCACTACACCTATGCCACAACATTTGTTTTGCGCAGTAGGGGTTGCACACTGGCCTTTAGCCTGATAATTAATTGCCCCGCCAACAAAAAGTAGAATAGCTGTTAGGAGTTTTGTAAAATTATTTTTACTCATAAATTTAATTGTTTTTATATTGTTTTCGTGAATCGAAGATTTCATGTATATGTTTTTTTAAAAAATTTTGTCAAATTTAAAGAATATTTGAATGAATAAACATATTTTTTTGTTAATTAATCTGTTATAAATAAACTGCGTAACTCAGTAGCATCTTCTGGTTTCATTTTGCCACTCAATATCAATCTTAATTGGCGGCGTCGCAAAGCACCTTCAAACTTCTTGAGTTCTTCTTCTGTTTGCGGCTCAAGTTCGGGCACATTGATAGGGCTTCCATAACCATCCACAGCAACAAAAGTATAATAGGCTTCATTCGATCGGCGGTTTTCGCCAGTTTGTATATTATCAGCAAATACATCCAAGTGTATCTCCATCGACGATTTGAATGAACGCGTAACTTTAGCAGTAATTGTAACCACATCGCCCAACCTAATAGGTTCTTTAAATGATACCGAATCAACAGATGCGGTTACCACACTGCGATTGCAATGCTTGCGTGCTGCAATGGCTGCACATATATCCATCCAATGCAACAAGCGGCCACCCATTAAGTTGTTAAGTATATTTGTATCATTTGGCAGCACAAGTTCATTCATCACAGTGATACTTTCGTGCGGGTGTTTTTTTGTGTTAGACATGTTCATATTCATTATATATATTTAATCTGTAATTAATAAAATTCATAACATCCTATATCTGGCAAATTAATGCGGTGCTTGCCATCAATATCATAGGTAACAGGATGCTTGTTGTTCCCAGCTTCAATGCAAGGAGATTCTTTGGTAATGCTAAAATTATAATTGACATTATCTACAAACCCGGGACCTTTATCTAAAATATTGCCATGCCCACTTAAAGAACTAACGAGTGCCGTATCCTTAGCTTTTATCAAACAATTATCTATTGCACCTGATGTGGCTGGTGTTTCAAAAACAAAAACTACTTCATCATCCTGGTCTCCGTATATCACACAATTTTGAATATCGAAACTAAGCGGGGCTTTATAACTTATACCTCCAGCTTCTACCACTTTATTGCTAATACCGAATTGTTCATTCTTCCTTGTAAACATTGTATTATAACTTGCAAATGTGCAATTATAAAAATCGTAGGTTCCGCCTGCAAGGCCTGCCATAGTGTATTGACCGCAATTGGCCACTAAGCAATTGGTTGCTTGCACACCCCCCATAAAAGAATAAATACCTGCAACAGAATGGTTCCTAATTTCAACCCCATCCAAAATCACATTATATTTCCCGGTAATGGGTATCGAGTCTATCTCCACTC
Source organism: Bacteroidota bacterium (assembly GCA_947477885.1). Taxonomy (GTDB): domain Bacteria; phylum Bacteroidota; class Bacteroidia; order UKL13-3; family UKL13-3; genus CANJUD01. Next base: position 462,915 of record CANJUD010000001.1, on the reverse strand, counting down.
CTATTGTTGCGTTCCTTATGATAGCATTCATTATAATATTTCCTGTACTTCCTACCATAAACCTGATGCCCCGCCATTGGTTGGCTTCATTGCGATAACTGTATTGCAAACGGTCGCCTTCAAACACCACCTTGGCATCGGTATCGCCCTGCACTTTAAGTGTGCCCTGTACATATATTTTTGAATTGTTGTGAGAATATACATGCACCCCTCTGCCAATTGTTAAATTACAAGTGGGATCGACCAACATAGAATTGTATATTACATAGGGTTTCAAATTGTCATCCCATTTTACATTACCTGTAAGTACGGAATCATTTAAATAATGTGCATCCTGCCCCCAGCACACCAGTTTTACATTTTTCAAATCGTTGGTATTGTCAAACAATATTGAATCTGTGATAACGAGTGGGTTGTTCTGATTGGTTTGATCGGGGAATGCTTCTACAAAAATAAACAAACTGTCTTTGGCTCTAATAACTACATTGTCTACCACTGGTCCGCTACGTCCATCCACATTCATGCGAAATGGAGAGGTACCTCCTCCTGCTAGTCTTACCCTTGTATTTATTGAATGGTTCTCATTATTATATACTACCAAATATTGATACATAGATGGCGGATTGCCGTTCCCCATTTTTGTAAATACGGTATCGAACATTAAAGTATCTGCAGAAAAACTAAGAGAGAAATTACTTGACAAAACTTTGTCTTTCTTGCACCCGCCCCAAAAAATTGGCATTAGCAAAAACACAACAGTTATTATAATAAATGCCCCAAGGCGATTAAATTTAATCATGAAATAAGATTGCAAATATACTGAACAATAGCAAAGACCCATAATAATTGAAAAGGGTTGCATGCTTCACCCGAATTTATTCGGGAACACTCAGTTAGGCAGTGTATATCTGGCGTCAGCTAAATCGTACATCGTATGTCGTACATCGTAAATCATATATATCCACATTGTACACAATATTTTTAAATCCTATGCGTTAAATACCTATTGTGGTCAGTTAAATTTGCAGGTTATAAATGGAAATAAAAAAACTTTGCACTTTATTTACTTTGGTTACTCTTTGCCTTTTTGCGAAAGCCCAAACTGCTACACTTAGATTTTCAGCACGCATGTTGGAGAAACCCAGCTCATATACTTCAGAACTTGAAGCTATTTTTAAAGTTTCGGAAACCAAAAAAGTATATACCCGAAACTTGAAAGAGATGGTGGTGCTTGAGAATGGCTATGCCCAATACAAAATAAAAAACGTGAAAGACTGGTTGATGCTAAAAGAAGAATACCAGGCCCACACTATTGATGTGGTGTACACCAAATATCCCAAAGACAGAGAATTCTGGCTCACCGATTACCATGAGCTGTTGGTTAAAAGGCTCAAAGAATTATTCACTTACGATTCAACTTTGAATGATGTAAATATCAAGTTCAATATTATATTGCAAACCAGTTGCGAAACACAGGAAGAAGCCAAGGCCATGTTTCATGGGTTCATTATTCGCTATGCCAAGCGAAAAGCCAAGCAAGTGCCGAAACCCGATGCGGGTATGACACCCGTGCAGCGTGTCGACAGATATTTAGTAGAAGTGGGTGGCCTGCAAGATTCATTTGTGTGGCGTACGCTATCAGAACACCCAAGTTGGAAAAACTCGCTGGTGGTAATGGACATGACAGGTAGCATGTATCAATATTCACCCCAGGTATTGCTATGGCATCTAAAAAATGCGGGTACTAGTGGCATCAAATATCTTTGCTATTTTAACGATGGCGATAAAAAACAAGAGAAGGATAAAGTGATCGGTGCAACTGGCGGAATCTACTTTATTGAAGCCGCCAAAGCCGAGAAAGCCTCACGCATGCTTTATACCGTAATGCGGGCAGGATACGGAGGAGAGACACTTGATGAAAATGATTGCGAAGCATTAATAGAAGCCGAGAAACATTTTGAAGGATTTGACGAACTGATACTGGTGGCTGACAATACCCCAATCCGTGATTATGAATTATTGTCAAAAATAAAGCACCCTGTGCGTGTGATACTAACAGGTTGCGAATGGGGCATTAATGTAGAATATATAAACCTTGCCTACCGCACTGGTGGTAGTGTATATACAATTAGCGATGACATTAATGACATACTTAGCAAAGCACAGGATGGCTTGCTCACTATTGGCCAAAACAAATATAAACTCAATACCAAAGCCAACCTTTTTGAATGCCTTGACTTAGAAAGCTGCGACTACCAATTCCGTAAAGAAGTAGAAGCAGAACAAGGCAATATCTCCGCTCTTCGCCGCTCGCCCGTTGGCAAGAAAATGGCAAAACCCATAAAAGGCCAAAAGCTTACTAGCAAAAAAGTGAAGAAGAAAGGTTTCTTTGCGCGGTTGTTTGGAGGGTGATTTTGTTGAATTAGGTCAACATCTTTATTTTGCACCATTACCCAAAAAAAAGCCCTGTAAGTTCATTACAAGGCTTTTTATTTTAAGAATATCCGTGGTTGGTAGTTCTTAGTTATTCACTTCCTGACCTTCTCTAGGAATTAATACTTTGCGGCTCAAGCGGAACTTACCGGTTTTTTGGTCAATTTCTACGAGTTTTACTTGTATTTGTTCGCCTATTTGTAATACACCGTCCATGCTGTTTAGGCGTGAGTGTGATATTTCAGAAATATGCAAAAGGCCATCTTTGCCTGGTAGTATTTCTACAAATGCACCGAAGGGTTGGATAGAACGAACTGTACCTTCGTAAATTTCGCCCACCACAGCTTTGGTAGTGATGCCTTTAATGGCTTTCATCGCCGCTGCCATTCCTTCGCCATTGGTAGCCATAATTTCCACTACACCTTTACCACTTGGATCTTCGGTAATAGAAATTGTAGTACCTGTATCTTTTTGCAGTTGTTGTATATGTTTACCTCCAGGGCCAATAATTGCTCCAATAAATTCGTTGTCAACAACAACTGTTTCGATACGTGGGGTATGTGGTTTGTAATCTTCGTTAGGTTGGGCAAGAGTTTCTTTCATTTTGCCCAGTATATGCAAACGACCTTGACGGGCTTGCTCCAATGCTTGGGCAAGTACGTCGTAACTAAGTCCGTTTACTTTAATATCCATTTGGCAAGCCACGATTCCTTTTTCGGTACCGCATACTTTAAAGTCCATATCGCCTAAGTGGTCTTCGTCTCCAAGTATATCGGATAGGATGGCAATTTTGCCAGTGGTTTCATCGGCAATCATTCCCATGGCAATACCTGATACGTGGCTGTTTAGTTTAACACCAGCATCCATAAGGGCAAGCGAACTTGCACACACAGTAGCCATTGATGATGAACCGTTTGATTCCAATACATCGCTTACGATACGCACTACATAAGGACAAACCTCTTGGCTTGGCATTACTTTACGCACAGCACGCGAAGCTAAGTTTCCGTGACCAATCTCTCTGCGGGCAGGAGCGCGGTTAGGTTTTACTTCGCCGGTTGAGAAACCAGGAAAATTATAATGCAACATGAATCTTCCTTTACCACTAGCCATAGGAGCATCTAATAATTGCTCGTCCATTTTTGAACCTAGGGTGATAGAAGTTAACGATTGTGTTTCGCCACGGGTAAAGATTGCTGAACCATGTGTTGCAGGCAAGTATCCTACTTCTGACCATATAGGTCTGATTTCGGTAAGCTCACGTCCGTCAAGTCTTTTGCGGGTATCGAGTACCACATTGCGGATAGCTTCTTTTTCTACATCGTGTATATATTTTTTAATTAAGAAAGCGTCTTTGCCATGGTCTTCGCCTAGGCTTTCAACAAATTCTTTTCCTATTGCTTTTAATAAAGCACTACGCTCAGATTTGGCAGATGCAGTTGATGCAACTACTACAATCTTATCATAGCAAAAATCTTTAATAGCTTGTTTTAATTCAGGGTCGCTATTTTCGTGTTTGTACTCACGTTTGGTATTTCCTACCATAGCGGCAAACTCTTCTTGAGCTTGTATTTGCACTTTAATACTTTCGTGGGCAAGCTTCATCGCTTCAAGCATATCGGCTTCGCTGCATTCGCTCATTTCGCCTTCAACCATGTTCAAGTCGTGTTTGGTTCCTGCTACTATTAGATCGATATCGGCACTGGCCATTTGCGATTTAAGTGGGTTGATGCACCATTTGCCATCGATACGGGCAATACGAACTTCGCTTATTGGGCCATTAAAAGGGATATCGGAAATAGCTATAGCTGCTGATGCCGCAAGGCCTGCCAATGCATCAGGCATAATATCATCATCAGATGAAATAAGGCTTATAATTACTTGGGTATCGGCATGGTAATCATCGGGGAACAAGGGGCGAAGTGCTCTATCGACAATACGACAGATAAGAACTTCGTAATCGCTTAAACGAGATTCACGACGGAGAAAACTGCCAGGGATACGGCCCACAGCTGCGAATTTTTCTTGGTAATCGACTGATAGTGGAAGAAAATCCATATCGGGTTTGGCTTCTTTGTTTGAAACCACAGTGGCTAGCAACATGGTGTTGCCTTGTTTTACTACTACTGAGCCATTTGCTTGTTTGGCCAGTTTTCCTGTTTCTAGGGTAATGGTACGCCCATCGCCTAAGTCAATTGTTTTTGTAATTGGGGTTATCATAATTTTTTTACCGCTTGTTAGTGCAACAATTTGAGGGCTGTCCACAATACCGGACCCCTTGCTGCTGTTGTTATATATTTTTAATTTGTTTGTGGCGTGGAATAAAACTAGAACAGTCAGTTACCCAATTTATTTTTGAATAACTGACTGTTATATTAATCTTTTTTGAAAGGAATTATTTCCTTAGTTCAAGTTCTTTAATGATGGCACGATAGCGGAAAATATCCTTATGTGTCAAGTAATCGAGCAATGAGCGGCGTTTACCTACCATTTTAATTAGGCTTAACTCAGCAGATTTATCTTTTTTGTTGGTTTTTAGATGGCCCGAAATATGGTTGATACGGGAAGTGAATAAAGCTATTTGGCTCTCTGGGCTGCCTGTATTGGTAGCTACTTTGCCATGTTTTTCAAAAATTGCTTTCTTGTCGTCAGAAGTTAAATGCATGTATGTTATTATTTTTGGGAGTGCAAAAGTAAACAATAATTTTGCAAGTGACAAATTTTTTTCCTGATTATTGTTAGGATGGGAGCTTATAATTTTTTATTTCTTTTTCAGTTAGTTTGCATAGAATCCATTCACTGTCTAAAACTGTAGGGAATTTTTCGTAGAACCCGATAGCATTTTCGTTCCAGTTCAGTACCATCCATTCAAGCTTGCGAACACCCATTTCTTTGGCCAATAATATAAGGCTTTCAAAAAGCTGTGTCCCTATCCCGGTGCCTCTAAAGGTATCATGCACTATAATATCATCAAGGTATATGCATTTACCCTTCCAGGTAGAGTATTTGATAAAATACAGACAAATACCTACCACTTTACCTTGCACCTCGGCGGCAATAAAATTAAAGTACTCTGAAACAAAATCCTGCTCCAATTCTTGCACGGTTACTTCAACCTCGTGAGGGGCTTGTTCGTATTCGGCTAGTTCTTTTACTAGAGCAATCACGGTTGGCATGTCTTCAACCTTTCCTGGTCTTATGATGATATCCATCTACTTTTTTCTATTAAACTGCAAAAGTAAGAGTACAATTGGTTTATTAGAACTCTTTTCATTATTGAGTTTAATACACCCGTCATCAGATGTAACCCGTCACACTGTACAACCCGTCATGCTGAATTTATTTAAGCATCTGATTCACAGCTTATTGGTCGGTATACATTTATACGCACGTTAAGGGGTCCTGAAATAAATTCAGGATGACGTATTAGTAAAAAACAAAAGCCACCCTTTTCAGAGTGGCTTTTGAATCCTTTTGGTTCGGATTGATTTTATAAATTAGTTTACTATTCCTCTATTTTCATTATTCTGTTGATGAATGAGGTGCCATCGTCGTTGGTAACTCTTAAGATATAGCTTCCCAAATTCCAACCTGAAAGGTTCACTTGAGTAGCACTTTGACCTAGAGAAACTTTTTCGTTGAACATCAAGCGGCCGGCCATATCATATACCTGGATCAGGGCTGGCTGTGTTTGGTTTTGCAATATCACACTAACCTGGTCTTTTGATGGATTGGGTTGTATTACAATTTGCATACGGTCTATTTCGTCGAAGTTAACCACAACGATATTGCTATAAGTAAATTTACCATTGCTTTCAATTGATTTCAAGCGGTAATAGTTGTTGCCTTTAACAGGAGAAGTATGCAATAAGTTGTAGTTGTTTTCGCTGAAACGGTTGTTTACTGCTTTCACAAATCCAATGCTGTTAAAGTTTTGTGCATCGGCACTAAACTCAACTTCATAGCCATCCATTTGTTCTTCGAATGAACTTACCCATTTCAACATCACATTCTTATCTTGTTTTTGTCCAGTGAAACTCACCAAGGTTACTGGCAACGGAGAGGCGTTGTCGCTACCTGTCCATATTGAGAAACCGCGGGTATTGAGCAGTTGCATATTGTTGGTCGTTGTATTCACTGTTGCATCGGCAGTATGTGCTTTCCAGGATCCTACAACACCCACTTCTTTACGGGTAATCCTCAACGAGCTTTCTGAACTGATAGAACCAACTAAAGCGTCATCATAAATAAAGTTGATATCATATTCTGCAGTGCCGCCGGTAGCCGAAATCCACCAATAGCAGTTCAGATATCTAGCTGAAGGGTTATTGCCATTATTGGTATTATCAGGAGGGGTTGTGCCAGTATAATAACGAATGGTAGTAAATGTAGGTATTGATGCACCTCTCCATTTAACATAAGCTACAGGTCTGAAACCATACATTAAAGAGTCAACGTTGCCATTGGTGTGAGGTCCTTTTGAGAACAATTCATCAGGATGAGAAGTTGGTGTGAACTCATCGGATCCTAAGTCAGGTGCACCATTTGCAACGGTAGTACTACGAACCGAAGCAGTATTTCCATACTCATCAGCATATCCAGGAGTTTGCAACCCTTTACCATTAGCATACCAAGCATCAGTAGTTGTTGTGTTGATTCCCAAATTACCATTGGCTTTATCGATAAACATACTATCAGCTACCACATTTGTTCCTGCAATTGCGTACCAGCCGCTACTGTCACGTTTCAAGCCGTTACGCCAGGCATTGATATTCCAATTTGTACCACTAACAGAAACTGCTCTATTACTATCTGCAGTAATATTCAAGTTGTAATTAGTACGGTTGTTTGTGATACCACCAATATAGGCCTGAGCAACGTGATTGGCACTTCCACCTGTACGACTATTCATGAATATGTTATTAAGCACATTGGTTGTTCCAGTAGTCGAGTTTCTGAAATACGAAGCACTAATATTAGAACCAGAAGAGGCAGAACCTGACAAGAAAACGGTATTATAATACATCTGTACAGTACCTGAACCAGCACCATTATCAGCATAAATACCTTGTATGGGTAAGTCATTGGTATTTGCACCATTGGCAATACTTAGCTGATTATTCTTAATTGCATGTGTAGAAGCATTTGTAGAGTTGAAATACAAACCAGTCAAATTACCATTGCTGGTAGAAGACATATTATATACTCTGTTTGAATTAACAGTAGTATTTCCTGACAAGTATAAGTCAATACCATATGCATTGGAAGTTGTACCTGTGCTTGTAAGTGCAATGCCATTAACAATATTGTTATTAACACTCATAGTAGAGGTTGAGGTTGTATATATACCACACACAGCACCTCCTAAATTAAAGCCATTGGTAGTTGTTCCAGCACCTGATAGGTTTTTCACCGTGTTGCTATTTATAATAGTAGCAGTGGCACTATTGCCACAGGCGATTCCAATTACAACACAGCTTGTACCTGTAGAAGTAGCGGTGATATTATTAACGCTATTTCCTATAACGGATATGGCATTGGCCGAGCCTGTACTGATTCCATTGTGAGGGCCGTTCATGCTACTGTTGATATTGTTTGAAACATTAGGATCTCCAATTACATTGTTTCCTGCACTTGAAGAGTCGGGTTGTGTCAACAATACTTTACCAGCATTGATGGCAATACCTGCAAACGAACCACCAGTTCCAGTATTGGTAAAGGTGAATCCTTTAATAGTATTATTATATACGAAGTTATTTCTACTGCTACTTATATTACAGAAGATACCAGTTGTAATACCCACGTTTGACATATTCCAGTTGCTAATACTATTGTCATTGATATTGTGAGGACTTTGCAGACCAGTTGGTGCCCATGCATCATAAATACCATAGGTATTTGCAGAACCTGTGCTGGTTCTTGTAATACCTCCAATTCTGTTGTTTCTGATATTAACACCTCTTGTCCCTGTTACGGAAATATTAGTTGGGAAATTATGGCCATAAAATGTGCCATTTCCATTGATGGTGATACTACCGCTTACATTAGCATTGCCTATTATGTTTGCTGAGTCAACCAAATAGTTTGGATAAGAAGTGGCAGGTACATATGTAAATCCGTACATATTGGGACTAGTGCTGCTATTATTAATGGTAATACCACCGACTACGTTTCCATATACAATTACAGTATCAGTTCCACTGTTATTATAGATTGCACCGAAACCATTTGCCGATACTTCTTTCATGCTTATATCACTAGTAGCTGAGGTGTCGCCTATTATATTATTATATACTAACCAATCTCCCGCTCCTGCATTATATAATGGATAGAAAGTTGATGCAGAACTTGAATGAGTGAAAGATATAGTTTTAATTATGTTATTATAATTCCTATTACCAGGTCCACCATTGTTATCAACAGCAGTATTTGTAGTAGAGTTGATACCATACGTAGTAGCTAATCCTGCAAAAGTCATGTTTTGGATAGTGTTGTTGTTGATGTGATGGGCACTTTTGGTGTTGCTGGCATCAGAATTAAAGATGCCGTAGCTAGTATAAGTTCCTGTTCCAGACCTTGTGATGCCTCCAATGGTATTATTACGAATATATATTCCACTTGTAGATGCCCCAGCAAAGTTGTGTGCTGCAAATGTACCTGTACCTGCAATAGTAATAGAGCCGTTTACACTTGGGTTGCCTGTAGTATTAGCTGAGTCTAAGAAGTAGTTAGTTGCTGTAGAATTATAAATACAATACATTGTTGGACTGCTCGAGCTGTTGTTAATATTAACTCCCGCAATAGTATTATTATAAACCATTACCGTATCAGTCGCATTAGTATTATATATACCACCAAAAGTACTTGCTTCGTTCATTGTAATATTGTTAGTGCTAGCTGCGTCTCCGATGGTGTTGTTATAGCAAACAAAATCTGGAGCTCCAGAAACTGGAGCGATACCAAAGAAAGAACAAGATCCAGAAGGATGTGTAAATGCAATATCCTTAATGATATTATCATTTACTCTTAATCCCAAACTAGGTGTCGCACTGCCAAATAAATACATGCCATATGTAGTAGCAGTTCCTGCAAAACTTAAGTTTTGGATTGTATTGTTACTAAATTTATGACCACTTGCAGTATTAGAACCATTGGAGTTATTTACTATATAGGTAGTATAAGATCCAGTGTTTGTGCGGCTAATACCACCAATGGTATTATTCTTAAAGGTTATGCCATTAGTAGAGGCTCCAACATTATATATTCCATACATAGTTCCACTACTAGCATTTGTTATACTGCCTGTTACAGTAGGGTCTCCAACCATGTTTCCAGAATCTAAGAAATAGGTATTGGTTGTTGGATGATACATACCATAGAAAGCACCTGTACCACCAGTATTGGTAAGATTAATACCAGCCAATGTGTTTCCATAACAAAAAGTTGAATCCGAATTGCCTAGGTAAAGTCCGAAGAGCTGGGAAGTGTTGCCAGCAAATATCATACTGTTATTAATGCCTAATTCTCCAAATGTATTATTGTTGCATCTGTAAATACAACTACCAGTTAATTGAGCACATGCAATTTGTCCTGTATTTGATGGATGCAATATTTGAATGCCTTTTACCGTATTGTTAGATATATATGCAGTAGCTGTAGTGGTGGAGGCTATCAAGCCAAACCATGCTCCTGACCCGTCTCCATACATTCTAATGCCATTTGTTGCAGTAGAAGAGCCGAAAGTATTTCCAGTCATATATATGTTTGCACCGGTGGTAGCACTTTGGTTAATACCTTGCACTTGAACTGCTGTGCCAAATACACTAATACTTTTAAGAGTATTGCCATTTATTAATGAACCCAGTGTTTTGGTGCTATTAATTCCAAAGAAAGTACTTGTACCATAATGGTTGATACTGTTAACAGCGGTTGAACCAATTTCGTTGTATTCGATGCTGTCAAAACCAGTAGCTCCTTGCGACATAATCATACCTACAGAAGCTGTAGTAGAATTAAATTTCATGCCTTGTATTTTGTTATAACGCATGTTCACATTGTTGGTTGAAGTAGAGAATAAAGCATAATGACTGCTAGTTGATGGGCTAAGATTGATACTAGAGGTATCTGTAGCATCACCAATTATATTAGGTTTTGCAATACTGCCAATGTTGAAGCTTCCACTACCATTAACTAAAATGCCAATAAATTGTGGCCCGTTTCCAGTACTTGAAACCCTTATATTTTTAACTACATTGCCTGACATGTCACTTTTAAGTCCACTTCCTGTTACACGAAGACCATTGAATGATGTGGCAGCAACATTGTTAGCATTAGTCCAATAGCTTCCGCCACAATTAGTAGTAGAACCTCCTATATAGTTATCGTTGAAAGTATTACCTCCTGATAATCCTCCAGCAGCCCAGTTCATAGCGAATTGTGAAGTAGTAGGGTTTGTGCCATGATTATAATAGAAACTGTTTCCACTGATATTCCAATAATTGCCATTTCCGATGTTGGCAGAAAATACTCCAGCATTGGTAAAGTTATATATATTATTATTGGTAATATTATTATAATCATTTAATATATATATTGACTGTCCTTCACAATAGATGTGTTGGTAGGGTAATGCAGCGGCGGCAGAGTCACTGCGGTTGCCAAAGTCATTATTAGTTATAGTGATATTGTCTACACCATCTGTAATACCTTGACCTATATATACGGTACCTGAAGTAGCAGTAGAATTCCAGCCTTCAATAGTACAATACTCAATCGTATCATAACTGGGCTCTCCTATAAATTTAATAGTAGGATTGGTTGAATTTGTATTGCGGAATAATAAATATTTGCCCGTATTGGTTGCAGTATCTCTACCATCTATGCTCACTCTATCTGCACCATTTATTCGTATCATAGCATTAGGGACATAGCCAGTTATTTTTCGAGTAGTTGTTCCATCGGGATATATAATGATCCGTGAATTCCCTACACTGTCAGATTGTTCATTTAGAGCATGAGTTCCAGGCTCTATAAGGTCTTCCCTGATACGTACATGGATATCACTGCCTAATACATTTTGGTTAAGCATTTTAAATATTCCAGTATCTCCAGTCAAGTTCTTATATGTATAGCTAGGCCCTACATCGAACCAGCCCGTAATTGCATTGTTAATGTTGAATGAATCAGGAGTACCTGTAAGTGGGAATTCGGTGGTAAGTGTAATACTTGTAGGAGCATTGGTAAGCGTACCTTTGGTATATGACACATTTGGAATTGCTTTTCCATCTTGTGCTATTACAAAATATTGTATTACATCGCCAATAGTAGTTCCCCCATTAATCAAGGTGAAATCCATCGGGATATTAAAGTATGCCCCACTAACTACCCCATCTACATATTTCCAACCATCTGTAGTGTTGTCATTGGTTCCACCCCAAGCATTTGCATTAGTAGTCTTACGATAATAAACGCGGCATGTTGTGGCGGGTGTACCAGGAGAAGGGTCGATGGCTTTCACGTTGCTGTTGATGTTATATGTATTTACATTTGTACTATTCACAAATGCAGCATAAGTGATAACAGGTGCAGCAAAATCGCCGGTGTCTTCATAGCAACCAATAGTAGGCGTAGAAGTCCTGGCTGTACCAAGAAGGTCGTCGGTGATTGAAGCTAATGATTTACCTGCACCGTATAAATTGGTAGTGCTTTGGGGTCTTAAGTTAGTACTTGTATTATATTTAGGGTCGCCAGTTTTAGAGAAAGTATCTTGACCTGTAGCAGTTTTAATAGCAGCAATGGTGTTAACGGTACCTGCACTTAAGAAGAAACCCAGTTTGCTCCGTGTACCACTAGTATAATAGTTGTTATTGTCGATTCTTCTTAATTTTGAGGATGCGGCTATGCAGTATATTGAGAAGGCAGTGTCAATACCCGCAGAGTTTTGTATGCTATTTGACATGGTATTGTTGTACATGAAAATACTGTCAGCCACGTTGTCAATAAATATACAAGCTGTTTTATCGTTGGTAGATCCTGAACGAACAACAGTACCAGCCATACTAATAGAATTATTATAGATCTCCACATTGCTAGTTGCTGTTCCTGTAACAGCAATACCTTTGGTACCATTGCCTTGGCCTGCAGAAATAATATTCCCAGGTGCTGTAATATCAGCAATAGAGTTGTTATGTATTTTTACATTTGCATTTGCAACATTGGGAATAATCCATATTCCTTGTGCACCAAATGGAGAGGGAGTTACCCTGTCATATCTGATAGAATATATATTGTTTTTCTTAATTTCAACAGGTAGGCCTACTGTGGTCACCTGTAATAAAAGACCATAAGGATTTACAAATGCTGGAGAAGCATTGCCAATAAGGTTATAGATTCTATTATAATTAAAATAAGTAACGCCCACGTTTGTAATAAAGAATCCATAAGCACCTCTGTTTGTCACATAATCATCATGCCCAACAATATTGTGTGTAATTGTAAGTGTGTCCATGGTAGTTCCACCCTGAAGCACACATCCTTGGGCTACATTATAAAACCAACAGCTATCAATAGTAAGATTGTCAATGTCTGTTGCAGTAGTAACTGGTAATGCGGATGTGCCTGTTGTAATACCTGCAGCAGCAGTTGAGAGTGTCCCGATTGGTGCTCCCCAAAAAGAAGTAAACTGGGTATTTTTAAACGTCATATACTTTGCACCCAAATTGGTACCATAGCTAAGTAAGGTTACATCGGCAATATTTCCAACTGTTGGAGCTGAATTATTGTTATTAATTATCAAACTTTTTTGGCCATTTCCATTATTCCCATCTACAGTAAAATAACGGGTACCACGGAATTGTATAAGACTGTGATCGCTAGAACCAATAATGGTTGCAGTAACACCAGAATCTGGCTTTAAGGTAATAGTTCTGCCAGCTGGGCCTGTTCCTTCAATTGAATCAAATATAATTGGGAATGTTTCTCCTGTGCTATAAGTAGCATCTATTAATTTGCAAATAACACCAGTACCGCAGGCAACATCAACTCTTCTAGTCCATAGTTCACTGGTCAAGTCCGTAATAGTTGCATAGTCGGAAGCACTTGATGTGCCTACTTTATAAGTACCACACATTGGCCCTTTTATTTCACGTCCCTTATCTGGGGCTGCATTTATAGGTTGTACAGAACCTCCAACAGTCACGTCTACAAGTTCAGCATCAACTGTATCAGTAACTGTTGCAGAGCTCTTAATATTATAAGTAAGCCAAAAATAATTACTTCCGGGTTGTAATTTGAAACTTGGTGAAATATTATAGTTTATTAGGGTAGGTGCAATTGCAGCTAGTTTGTGTAAAGTGTCAAATGTAGATGTGTTACCAGTATAATATATATAAGCAGTATCAATATCAGCGATATTGTCTGTGTTGTTAGCATTAAATTGAAGGTTGGTGATACTTTTCAAATTATAGCCACCTGTTGTTTGCAAGTCAATTTTTAAAATCTGTTGGTTACGTTGTCTTACAGCGGTTGCCAATAAGGTAGGATGAGTAACTACAGTAGTATTATATGCATGCGATGTTATCGGCATTCCGTCAAATTCATCAGCTCCAATATCTGGTCCTATTCCACCGCTATTTACTTGACCTCCTAATGGGTAGCCAGTTCGCACAGATGCTTGGTCAAATTCGTCAGTAGTCCATGAGGTAGCTCTGCCGCCACTTTCAAGTTCAGTAGTACTGCTTGAGTCTGGTTTTAAGAAAGAACTTAGTTGACAATTTGTACTATTGTAAAAACTAACTGCTGAGCTAACAGAGTATTGTTCGCGGAATGGAGTAGCAGTTGCCCTAAAGTAATTCTTTGCTGTAGTAAGTGTTTGTAATCTATTAGTACCATCAAATACCAAAGTACGTGTTGTGCTTGGAGTGCCCGCATACAATAAGTTGTTGTTGCAACTATCATTATGTGTTGTGACAGTAGTGCCTGCTCTATATACTGCAGTAGTAACCCCTGTTCCTGAAGGCGTAGAAGTATTTACGAATATATTGTTTGATGCTTTTAGTATAGTAGACACATTTGTATATAATGCAGCCGTGCCAAAGTTTGCCGCAGCCGTACTCCCATTTAAATATATAGTATTATAATGGACATTTGCATTGGTTCCAGCTGAGAGAAAAATACCCATTAAAGCATTAGTAGTGTTGCTAGAGAAAGGAGCTGAAAGCCCTGCAATTTTGTTGTTAAAAATATTCGCAGTTGTACCACTGGCCATTACAATACCTGCAACTGCAGCACTGACGCCGTTGTTATTAGTTGTAATTGCTGAAACTTGGTTACGAGTGATAAAAGAGTTAGTGCCATTAAGCGTATATATACCATATATAGTACCGTTGGTAGTTATATTATAAACAGTATCAAAGTATAAAAATTTATTTGTGGTTGCACTTCCTCCAAAATAATATCCATATGTGGTACCAGTTCCTATTGAATTGAATGAATTTACGGTATTTAAGTACACATTGTCAGTAGCAGCTCCGCCACTAATTAATATACCATAAGTCGAACCTGTTGAACTGTTATTTCGTGTAAAATTCTTTACAATGTTGTTGTATATATTTCTTGTAGTAGGCGTAGTAGCTGTAGTATATACACCTGCAAAATCACCAGTACCAGGACTTACACTGTTTTGCACCAAATTGTTATTAATATTCAAGGTAATAGCAGCACCACTCATAAATATGTTATAGAAAGCTCCTCCACTATTTGTGTTTTGGCTACGCGTAAAACCATCAATACTGTCATTGCTTATTGTGGTAAAAGAACTAGCGTTTGCATTAGTACCAGAATTAAAAATACCATAACATGTACCACTAGCAGAGGTTGACCCATTGCCATAAGTAACATTATGTATTCCATTATATCTCATATAATAATTGAAGGCATTTGCAGTGCTTTGTATGCCATACACCGTTCCTGTAGTCACATTTGGGAAAGATTGGTTGCTAATATAATTGCTATCAATCCTCGCTGTGCCACTTGTTGATGAAGACGATGAATTTCCGATTCCAGTATGGGTAAATGTATTTGCTTTAAATGTATTATTATATATATAGTTGAGCGATATGGCAACATTGTTGGTAGTTCCTCCTACGCTATTTATCATAAAGTTTGTACCAGTGCTTGAGTCTGTAATATTATATACACTGTCTCTGTTGAAATATTTAAATCCAGTAGAATTAGATTGGAATCCTATAAAAGAACCAGTACCACAAGTAGTATAATTTGTAATAGTATTGTTATATATACTATCTGCAGATGAAGAAGCACCAATATAATAAACGCCATACATTACTCCAGTACTTGAAAAAGTACGGTTGTTGTTGCTGAATTTATTATTGAAACACCTACGTGTAGTTGTAGCGGCTGTAGGGGTGTTATTTAATATAATAAAGTCTCCACTTCCAGCTAATACATGATCTTTTACAATATTATTGGCAAACACATTACTTAAGCATTCACCTTGTAAATAAAACATATAGTTATTCCCTGATCCATTTGTACTTTGAGTTCTGGTGAAACCATATATAGAGTCATTTTGTATAGTAATAATACTAGCACTTGTAGTATTGCTACTTGTACAGTTGATTCCATATAAAAGTCCATTGGCAACTACGCTGCTTGATCCAGCAGTTAGGTACTTAATCACATTATTGCTGATACTATTGTTGTTTGTCATACCAGAATTAACAATTCCCGCCAAACCGCCTGAGGTCATATTAGGGTGAGATAAGGTTGATATGAAATTGTTGTCAATATTTAGGGTATTTGATGAACCAGTTGTACCACTGCCTGTCTGATTAATTCCATAGAATGTACCTGTTCCCAATTTATAGGTAATATTGTAAATATAGTTATTTTTCATACTGCAACTATTTGAAGTTCCAGCGGTGGTGTAGAGACCATAGCACAGTGTATTTGAGGAATCGCTAATGTTATATATGCTGTCAGCATTATAGTATTTGAACCCAGTTGAACTGGCTTGCATACCAATAAATTGGCCTGTTCCCAGTACACTCCAATCGCTGATTGTATTATTATAGATACTATCAATGGAACTAGAGCCAGAGGTTAAGCCAATACCATATTTAATACCAGTACTAGCTGAGGATCTTGTAATATTTTTAATGGTATTATTGAATATTCTTCTAGTAACTGTCGCAGAAGCGGCTGTACTGTATACGCCAGCACAAATTGCAGTACCAGGTAAGTTATTGTTTTGTATGGTATTGTTATTTACAATTACAGATAATGCTTCTCCTGTCATTCCAATCATATAACTCGTACCTGCACCAATTGTGCTCTGTGTACGTGTATGTCCTGAAATACTGTTTCCTGCAATAGTTATGCTACTGCCCGAGTTTGTATTAGCACCCGAAGAAACATATATGGCATGGAATTGTCCTGTTGCCGTAACAGAGGAAGACCCATAAGTATTGTTCGAAAAAGTGTTGCCAACTATATTTGTTGTAAAATTAATCGAAGAGTTTATATATATACCTAACCAGTCTGCCCCAGCTGCTGAGGTTGCAGTACAATTTTGTATAGTATTTGAGTCTATATTAAGAGTTCCTTGGGCTCCTGAATAACTGAGGACAGCAATCTGAGCAATTTGGCTACCTGTGTTTGATGGGCTAAGCGAAACAGTGTTTTTCCTAATCGTGTTTGACATAGAATCATTTCCGGTATTATATATGCCATAACAAGTAGTTGTGTTGCCACTCCCCCCTATAATAGCATTATTATATACTGATGCTCCAGTGCATTGGTCGAAACGAATACCGTAATAGGTATTGGTTGAGTTTCCAAAATTACTGATATTGTTATTACTTATGATAACGTTGTCATCATATATTACCGAGTTTGGTGTTCCCGTATTTGATAAGAAAATACCAGTCTGAACATTGCTAATAGAATCATTGTCAATTAGTAAATTTGAAGCTCTGTAACCTGTATTAATATTTGGACTTAATACACTACCACTTGAGTCGGCATTTAATAGAGCTATTCCAAAACTACCATTTGTTGTATTGTTTTTTTGAAGTTTAATTACACAGTTTTTAACCTTGCAATTATTTGAGCCATCGGTGACAGATTTTCTAAAAAAGACCACTCCGTACTCCATCATTTGGTTAGCGGTGGTATTAGAAGTTGTATCTCTAAGTTCAAGTCCATCAATAGTAACACTGTCTGTTCCTGATATTTTTAAGATACCATCACGAGCATACACTCCAGTTCCTGCTGTAATGATAGGATTAGCACCTGCACCGTTTTTTCTAAAGGTGATAGAATTAGAAGAACTCGTGTTGATTAACACTGCAATGTTTCCAGTCGTCCTTTCATAGTGACCCGGAGTAATGTTGTAAATAATACCGCCCGCTCCAACACCATATAAGTTAATTGAGTCAACAGCGATTTTTACGGAGGGATAGTTGGTGCTCGGAATTGTCCTTGTGCCTGTTAATTGTGCCTGCACCATGTTGGTGGCAAATAGAAGCAAGAACGAGAAAATTAATTTGTAGAAATTGTTCATAATTGTTATAGTTTAGATTGGATAATGGATTAGTTTTTTTGGTTATTACTTTAGTATTAAATCGGGCTACTAAGATATGTAAAATGATTGTAAGGTTGCAAACAATTTGTGGATTAAAAATTTGGTGATTTATCTGGTGGGCCATATTTTTACCCAATGGACGTTAATTTTCAACGAAGCTAAAATTATTTTTTTTTATCTCTAAAAAAAATGTCTAAAAAAATGGAAATTGAGGGTATTTTGAATCCCTGAAATTTAGAAAAAAATCAGATATGTAAACAAATGATGAATTTTGCATCATCAAAAAATGATGGAGAATTATTATACTAATGTACTATGCGAACCTTGGATTCAGGATTCGGGATTCAATGCCGTTTAGTTAAGAATATTTATTGCCGTTGGCTTTAGCCAGCGGTTTAATGGTAACAAGTATTCGGCTTTAGCCACATTGTTTTCTGCGGCTAAAGCCAATTTGTTTGCAATTTTTATACCCCGACTTAAAAGTCGGGGCAATAGAAAATGCTTAACTAAACGGCATTGATTCGGGATTTAGGATTCAGAAAGCTGCCGCCCCGAATCCTAAATCCCCAATTCCTTTTTCAAAAATTGGGCAGTATAGCTTTTCTTAACTTTAATAAGTTCTTCAGGAGTTCCTGTGGCCAATACTTGTCCGCCACCATTGCCTCCTTCAGGGCCAATATCTATAATATAGTCTGCCACTTTTATCACGTCCATATTGTGCTCAATTACCAAAACTGTGTTTCCTTTTTCAACCAATAAGTTTAATACATCCAATAATACTTTCACATCATCAAAATGTAAACCCGTGGTGGGTTCATCTAATATATAAAATGTGTTTCCAGTATCGCGTTTGCTTAACTCTGTAGCAAGTTTTACACGTTGTGCTTCGCCCCCGCTGAGTGTGGTACTTTGTTGTCCTAAAGTTATATATCCTAATCCCACATCTTTCAGTGTTTTTATTTTTCTATATATAGATGGAACAGGTTCAAAAAACTCAACGGCATGTTCTATACTCATATCCAAAACATCGCTGATGGATTTCCCTTTATATCTTATTTCTAATGTTTCTCTATTATATCTTTTGCCTTTGCAAGTTTCGCATTGCACATATACATCGGGCAAGAAATTCATTTCAATGGCACGCATTCCTCCGCCCTCACAAGTTTCGCAGCGGCCACCTTTTACATTGAACGAAAAACGCCCGGGTTTATATCCCCTTATTTTTGCTTCAGGTAAGTTTGTAAACAGGTTTCTTATATCAGTATATACTTCTACATAAGTTGCAGGATTGCTTCGTGGTGTGCGACCAATTGGGCTCTGATCAATCTCTATTACTTTGTCAATATTTTTTAATCCTGTAATACTTTTATGCGGCAAAGGTTTTAATCGTGACTGATAAAAATGTTTGTGTAATAAAGGATATAATGTTTCATTAATCAATGATGATTTTCCACTACCCGAAACACCTGTTACACAAATGAATTTTCCCAGCGGGAATTTCGCATCCACACCTTTCAAATTATTTCCGGTGCATCCTTTAAGTTCTATGAATTTACCATTGCCTTCTCTCCGCGTTTTTGGAACATCAATATTTCTTTTACCACTTATATATTGTGAAGTAACAGAATTCTGTTTCATAAATTCTTGCAAATTTCCCTGTGCCACAATATGTCCACCATGGCTGCCAGCACCGGGTCCGATATCCACTATATAATCGGCATCCATCATCATATCTTTATCATGCTCTACCACCATTACTGTATTTCCTATATCGCGGAGGTTTTTGAGACTTTCTATTAGTTTATGGTTATCGCGTTGGTGCAAACCAATACTGGGTTCATCTAATATATATAATACTCCTGTAAGTTGACTTCCAATCTGTGTGGCCAAGCGTATGCGTTGTGCTTCACCTCCGCTGAGTGTGCGTGCAGGACTATTTAGTGTTAAGTATTCCAATCCCACATTCAATAAAAAGCCCAAACGCGAACGGATTTCTTTTAATACTTCTGTCGCGATTATTTTTTGACGTTCATCTAATTTTTTTTCTACATTTTCCATCCACTTGCCCAAGCTCAATAAATCCATTTCTGCAAGTTGGGCTATATTAGTATCGGCGATTTTATAGCAAAGACTTTCCTGTTTCAATCGAGTGCCATGGCAACTGGGGCATGGTGAAACTTCCATAAATTCCTCAGCCCACACTGCGATGCTGTCACCAGGCTTTTCGAGGTATTGGCGTTTAACATAATTTGCCAGTCCTTCCCAAGTAGTATGATATATTTGTTTATAGCCTGATGCAAATTCGTACTCCACATCAAGTTGCTCCGGATCGCCATGGAAGAGGATTTCCATTTGGTTTTTCTTAAAAGAATTTATGCTGTCACTTAATGCAAACTTGTGTCGTTTTCCCAAAGCTTTCATCACTGCAAATGTCCAGTTGCTTCGGTATTCGCCTAGGGGGGCTAGCGCTCCGCCTACTATAGATTTGGTATGATCAGGAATCAGAAATTTTTCGTTCACTTCGCGTTGTGAGCCCAATCCATCGCATGTGGGGCAAGCACCATAGGGCGAGTTAAAAGAAAAAGTATTGGGTTGTGGTTCATCATAACTTATACCGCTTACAGGGTCCATTAAGAAACGACTATAATGTTGCACATTTTCTCCATCGGCCTCGGCAACCATTATAATACCTTTGCCTGTTTTCATCGCCATTTTTATACTGTCTTTAATGCGGGTTTCCTTTTCCACACCAGGCTCTACACGGTCTATCAGTATTTCTATATCATGTATTTTATAGCGGTCAGTTTGCATTTTTGGAACGATATCTTGCAGCTTTCCATCAATGCGAACTTTGCTATATCCTTGTTTGCGAATTTGTTCGAACAATTCCCTATAATGCCCTTTGCGGCCTTTGACTACAGGAGCCAGAAGCATGATCTTTTTGTTATGAAAATTGACTAATATTTTTTGGATGATTTGATCTTCGTTCATCTTCACCATGCGTTCGCCACTTATATAACTATAGGCATCAGCAGCACGGGCATATAATAGACGAAGAAAATCATAAACCTCTGTTATAGTCCCGACAGTAGAGCGTGGATTTTTGCTCACGGTTTTTTGTTCAATAGCAATAACGGGGCTCAATCCATCAATCTTGTCCACATCGGGGCGTTCCAAGTTTCCTACAAATTGGCGTGCATATGCATTGAAAGTTTCGAGGTAGCGGCGCTGTCCTTCGGCAAAAATCGTATCGAAAGCTAGTGAGCTTTTCCCACTTCCACTAAGTCCCGTAATCACAATCAGTTTGTTTCGGGGCATAGCTATATCAATGTTCTTGAGGTTGTGCATGCGTGCACCAAATACCTCTATCAGGCCATCTTCTATTTCTTCTTTATTGTTCATTTACTACCAATCACTAACAGGGATGCAAAAGTATTGTTTGGGAGGCGGGGATTTTGAACAAAATTTGCAAATAATCATCACACGACGGATTGATTTAAGAACAAGGTTTAACGAAATTGTAACTGCTCATCCACAGAAATTTGATTTACGATTTTGCTTTCGACAAAAATGTACGATGCACGATCTACGACACACGATGTGTGCTTACGCCTGATTATTATACTGCCTGTGGTTGCGTCTTTTGACCAACCGCAAGGTAGGACAGCCATGCTATATCTCCCCTGAGGGGAGACCTCAACATTCATTATTCAAAATCTGCCTAATATGATTCTGCATTATTTGTAACCCTTTATGATAGTTGGTATTATTCGTTATAATAATATCACTGTGATTTCTATAAGGTAAAAGATATTGCTCATAAGCAGGTTTTACATGGTTGTCCCATTGGTATTTTACGATATCACTTCCTATACCGCGTTCGGAAGTATCACGTTGCAGGCGGCGTTGCCATTTAAGTTCCTCATCTGCATCTACAAATATTTTCAATTGTAGTTGTTCTGCAATTTGTTCGAAATAATATATAAATAACCCTTCCACTATAATAATAGGAGCAGGATTTACTACAATAGTTTCGGGAACTTTATTGGGATTGTTAAATACATATTCTGTCTTTGTTATACTTTCTCCATTTTTTAGATTTTGTATATCAATTAAAAATCTATCTACATCAATACAAGATGGCAAATCATAATTTACCATGCCATTACTATCAGCTTCCTGTTCATGTATAGGTTTATAATAGTTGTCTTGGGAGACTACACAAACCTCATCCGCACTAAATGTATTTTTCAGTTCGAGCAGGAATGATGTTTTGCCGGAGGCACTTCCGCCGGTTATTCCGATGATGTATGGATTGGTCGACATAGATTAGATCAAATTGTTTGGGTTGTAAAATTTAATTCGGATAACTATAATATATTAATCAAACTTCAAATGCTTGACACTCTCGCCGGAATCTCTTAATTCTTTTAAAGAATCAATTCCTATCATCAAATGTTTTTCTACAAATTTTCCTGTTACATTTTGGTCGCTCTTGCTGGTTTTTACACCTTCGGGTGTCATTGGGTTATCGCTTACCAAAAGTAATGCACCGTGTGGAATTCCATTGGCAAAACCTACTATAAATATGGTGGCTGTTTCCATATCGATACCCATGGCTTTAATATCTTGCAAATAGTCTTTAAACTTTTGATCATGCTCCCATACTCGGCGATTGGTGGTATATACTGTACCTGTCCAATAATCGCATTGGTGCTTTACTATATTAACCGATACAGCTTTTTGCAAACGGAAAGAAGGAAGGGCAGGGATTTCTGGTGGCAGATAGTCATTGCTTGTACCTTCGCCACGTATGGCTGCGATGGGCAAAATAAAATCACCCAATTTGGTTTTTTTGAGGCCACCGCATTTGCCTAAAAACAAAACTGCCTGAGGCATCACTGCAGAAAGTAAATCCATTACCGTAGCTGCCATGGCACTGCCCATCCCAAAGTTGATAATCGTAATATTATCATGGGTGCAGGTTTGCATGGGTTTATCTTTTCCTATAATATCCGCATTGTATTTTCTGGAAAACAGTTCTATATAATTGCTGAAATTGGTGAGCAATATAAATTCACCAAATTTATCAAGCGGGGTGCCTGTGTAGCGGGGCAACCAGTCTTTTACTATGTCTTCTTTGTTGTTCATGTTTGTTATGTTATCATTTTTGTAATCCTGAGTTCATGGAAGGATAGACAAAAGGAAGCGTATTCTCCGATGTCGTCTTCGATGAACTCAGACAGACATACTCTCTTATATAATAAAAAAACCCTGCCTTTATCGGGCAGGGTTTTAAAAAATTATAATTAAATATTAACGAGCAACTACGAAACGGTGAGTTACGCTTTGTCCGTTTACATTCAAGGTCATAAAGTAAATACCATTCTCAAGCGATAAAGTAGAAAGTGGCAACATAGAAGCACCATTAGGAAGTGATTTGTTAGCAACGGTTTGAACCAATTTACCAGCAACATCAGTGATTGTTACAGCTACATTTGCTGATTGGGTCAAGTTCAATTCCACATTGATTACATCAGTTGTAGGGTTAGGATATAATGAGCTTACTGAAATTGTAGAAACACGTTTTTCAGTTACACCAGTTCCCCAAACAGAACTTTCTTCCATTGAGTTTAATACTTCATATTTGGTTATATCAGTAGCATCGTACATACTTACATAACCAATAATTTTAATATCATCAGCTTTGTTCATACCATCACCATCATTTTCGTTACACAAATTGCAAGGAAGGGTGTTTTTGCCAGTAAGGCCAGTAACGGTTTTAACCACGGGGATTGTATAAGAATAATTTTGGGTATAGTTATCGCCTTTGGCAACAATAGTTGGGATTATACCTGCATCGCCCCAGGCAGATGAAGTAGCTACAGGATTAACTTTACGAACCACATGGTTGTGAACATAACCTACCATCCATTCAGGCAGATTATATAATGGATGCGAAGGACCGCCGGCGGCAGAACCTTGTTTGCTAAAATACTGATGTTGTGTCCATGTTGAGTGAACATCGGCACCACGAACTTTATCTTCAATAATGAAAGCATTGATACGAAGGTCGCCCATGTAGTAATCGGCAAAATTAGCTTTTACGGTAAAGGTTAATTTACGGGTAGCAGGATCATATTTTTTATTGGTGATGGTAACATCAACAGGCGTAGAAGCATTAAGTTTCGCATCTACATTTTGTACCCATAGGTTACGGCTCAACCCCACGGTGGTTTGACCCGAGAAAAGGGTACGGTCAATCATACCATAAGGATAGCCAGTTGCGAATTTAGTATTAATAATATCACTGTTAGCATTGGTCATGCCGTCGCCATTGTGATGCACCACACCGAATACTTTGCCAGCGTAGTTGGGGTCTTCCAATATACTGGTCATAATCAAGTGGCCATCGGGGCAGTAACCGCACCAACCGCCAGAACCTTCTTCCAATAATACGTGTTTGGTTCCACTAAGGCCTTCGTTTACAAAACAGTTAACATTGAATTCATCATCGCTAGGATTTGCATCGGTATTTCCATTTAAATTAGAAGCCCAAATTTTGCAAGCATATAATTTGCCTAGTGTAGCAGGAACCCATGCTGTAGGATGGGTAAATTTATAAGTACCCCCACCTGGAGCAATATTTACACTGGTAATATTTTTAGTTATTGTTGCACCACCATCAACACTATAATTGATGTCGAATGAAGTGATGGCACTTTTGCCATAATTGGTAACTACACCACCTACGTTTACATTGCCCATTTTTACTACAGTTTTAATTGTAGAGGAAATTACAGAAGCATCCCAATCTGGTTGAGAACCCGATTTGAAAGTATATATAATAGCATCGCTATTTTTTTGGCTACCACCAGCAGTAAGTGGGAAAGCAAAAGAAGGACTACCAGAAAGTGTGTAGGCATTGCTTCCAGCATCTTGAGTACCAACTGAACCGGTAAAGTTGGCATTGCCACCCCAGCTGTAAACCACATCAAAATGGCTGTCTTCGTATAATCTTACTGCAAATGCAAGTACATCGCCGTTGGCTGCAATAGCAACACCTTTTTTAGATACGCCATACCACTGAATCACATGAACCCTGTTAGGAGAACTGCCATAAGTATAGTTCAACACTTTGACTGGGAAATTTGCATTCGGAGCTGCTTTCAATTCTAAATCAGCCCAAAATCCAAAGATAGAATTTTGTGGTTTTGAAGAAGAAGGTAAAGCTGCTGGAGTATTATCACTTGCAGAAGCACTTGCATCGAAAGTAATGTAACCATTGTCAGAAGCTTTGTAAGAAGTATAGCTATTGCCAAATAAAGTGAAAGAGAAAGGCACTGTCTGGCTAGCAGATAATGCATCATTAGAAGGCTTGTTAAGGATTGCTGTACCGCTTGTCAGTCCGTATTGCCAATCGTATGAGTCGGCAACTCCTGTTTTTTTAATGGAATAATAAGATTGAGCATAGGATGCTGTCCCTGCAGCCAATAAGGCCAGTCCAAGTAATAGTTTTTTCATGTTTTTTATTGATTTTAGATTAATTTTAATTGCCAAAGGTACAATCTTGTTTTTATATTGAAAAATAAAAATTTCTTTTTTTGAGTAAATCAAAAAAGTTTAAGTAGAAAAAAGTTGCCATTCTCAAATACTTTCCTTTATTTTTGCCTTAAATTAACAGTACTTATTAAAATGAAAAAAATCATTTCACTCCAAGTTTTCCTCTTTTTTACCCTCACTATTTTTGGTCAGCAATTTACATTGTCCCAAAAAACAATTAATTTAGACGCAGCCACTGGCGGTAGTTTAGCCAAGACTGTGCAAATTACCAATAACAGCACTACCGATTCAGATTTTACCTGGACTTTGATTAACGCATCACTTAAAAATACATGGGTATGCACACTTTGCGACCCCAGTGTATGCCATAATACCCCTTTTAATACCAGTAATCAGTTTTTAATAGGAAAAGGTAAAACAAAAACCTTTACCTTGGATGTGGAAACAAATTCAGAATGTGGAAGTGGCCAAATAGCCCTAGCCATTAAACTAGATTCTGACCCTACCAAAACCGATACCTTGATTTTTAATTTGAAAGCTTGGTGTACAGCTATTGAAGATGTGAAATCGAAAACACCAAAAGTGATTTTATATAATGCTGCCGATGATATACAGGTATCAGGCATATCAGATTTTAAACAAGTAAAAATTATTGATTTAAGCGGGAGATCAATTGCTACACAGCAGTTAAATGGTAACGATATACAAAATATTTCATTGCCATTTTTACCCAAAGGTGTTTACATATTCCATTTTGAAAAATTTGGAATAGAAGTAAATGTTAAATTTGTTAAATTATAATATTTCTCAATATTTTTTTTATAAAAAAGCAGGTTCATTGAACCTGCTTTTTTATTTAGCTATTAGCTTAAATCCTTCTACTGATTTAAACAAAGCTTTTACAAAACGATTCTCAGAATCTTTGGCATCATACCGAAGCATACACGCAATAACCTTATCATCCTTTAAACAATATTTAGAATATAATAATTGCTTATATACAGGAAACTCACCGCTAAAAGATGCAGTTTGAACTTGATAGTTGAAATCGACTTTGGGATATTTACTACTGCCATATATTCCAGGTAGGCACCATTTATTTATATAATCATCTATACCCATACCTTTTTGTAGTTGCACTTCAGTAATCTCAAAAAATATATTGTTCCCTGGGCTACATCTTAATATTGGATCATCGGGTTTTATTTTCTTTTCAAAATTATATTTCAACTTGTAATCTTGGGCATTCTCCACTTCAAATATATATCCTACTTCTTTATCAATATAATAGTTGCCTGCAAATTTGTCAACTTTCGATTTGCCAAATTTCTTCTCAATGTCATCAATGCTTTTAGTTCCCATAACAATTGTATCCATTGCATCTAAATCTTTCAGCGAATCTTCGGGAGTATTTTTTTCACTGGTTAATTCTTTCGAATTATTATAATAATCCCACGAAAAGTATAATATACCTGTGAGGGAAATTATAATAATAAATGCGAGGCTATATTTTTTTGTTGATGCCATGTTAATTTAATTTAAGGTTTGATATTATTATATAATCCAATCAGTTTTTCAACCAATGAATTCCAAGAAAAATTCTTTTTATATACTTCTACATTTGCTTTCATGATATCATATCTATTGTTGTCGAAAAAATCGTCAATACAGGTTGCAACTGCTTCGGCATTTGGTTGGCACACATAGCCTACTTCGTTGTGCGGAACCAGCTCAGCCAAGCCGCCCACATCCGTTACAAGCATCGGCACATTATAATAATAAGCAATTTGAGTAACCCCACTTTGTGTAGCACTATGATAAGGCTGTACTACCATATCAGCCGCACAAAAATAATTTGGGACTTTGCTATTTTGTATGAAATCTGTGTGCAAAATTAGATGCTCCTGAAGGTTGTATTTTTCTATCAAATCCATATAAGGTTTTGAGTCTTCATAAAATTCTCCGGCAATTATTACTTTAACTTTTTTTGTAGCATTATTAAAATATTTACTTTTTGCTAAAGACTCTAATAATATATCAAGCCCTTTGTATTTTCTTATAAAACCAAAAAATAAAAGGTAGCGATAGCTGGGATCAAGATTTAATTCTTTCAATGCTGTTTCTCTGCTTACAGCAGGGCCAAAAGAATCGTACATGGGATGCGGATTATATGCTTTGGGTTTGCCTGGAAAATGTATATCAATATCATGCATTACTGACTGAGACATGGTGAGTAAAGCTTGGGTGGTATTGATAAAATATTTGGTTAAAAGTGTATCGCCTGCCCTTTTTTCGTGGGGAATTAAATTATCAGCAATCGCTAAAATTTTAGTTTTCTTATTCGACTTCACTATGCGTGCTATGCTGCCTAAACATGGCCCCATAAAAGGCATCCAAAAACGGAATACCAAAAAATCATAATTTTGCTTTTTATATTTTAATCCTTTAGCAAGCCAATTAAAAGGATTTACTGAATTAAGTTCTGTATTTATTATAATATCTTTAGGAGCAGGTTCATCACTATATTGTGTTTTACCGGGGAATAATATATTGGGGTATTGCAGGCTGAAATTTAATATTTCGCAATGGTGGCCAAGGTCGTTAAAAGTTTTACAAAGGCGTTCGTCGAAAGTGGCAAGCCCACCACGCAAGGGATGTGCAGGCCCTACGATTAAAACTCTTAAGGCTTTTTGGCTACTGCTTTTTTCTTCTGTATTTCCCACTCTTGTATATATATATCTTTAAACTTGGTAAAAAACTTAATATCTAAAGTTCGCGACTTGCAATGCGATACTGCTTCGTTGTCTTTATATTTTGTATAATCGCGTTTGGCATAATTACGTGCAATAGCTGCCGATGCAGAATCACTGCTTATTTTATTAGTAGTGGTCATCAACAAAATTTGGTCATATAAGTTTTTGGCTGCGGTAAATACATCGGCTTGTTTAGCCATCGAGTCCGCATTCATGGTCATTTCACATATATAGTAAAACTCAGGGTTGGCTGAATGCATTAACAGCAATAATGGAAGTTTCAATACACCAAATTTGATTGCTGCTTTTTTAGCATCATCATTATTTATTGAAGCATTTACGGCCACAAATTTTCCTTTAATCGTATTGATAAAAGTATCGCTCTCCATTACCTCACTGCTGAACTTTTCGCATTGGTGGCAATCGTGCGAATTAAAAAATAATAGGACAGGTTTATTTTCGTATGCAGCATATTTTAAAGCTTTCGCATAACCCTCATTTTGCAAATAATTTAATTTTTTGCCAGCCTTCTCTGGAGTTTGAGCGGCTGCATATGGCATGCTCAATACATTTGAGACAAAAATGAGTATAAAAGTATTATATATATGTTTCATGTAGAAAAGACAAAACAAAGATAGGAAAGGCGATCTAGTTGTCAGAGAATTTTATGCACAACTTAACCCAACTTTTGTAAATCGTTTAGTTGTTTATATATTCCTGCTTGTGCAATCAATACTTCATGAGTTCCTTGTTGCACAATTTCACCTTTATCTATCACCACTATCATATCTGCATTTTGAACCGTGCTAAGTCTGTGTGCGATTACAATACTGGTGCGGTTTTGCATCAGTTTATATAATGCATCTTGTACTATTTTTTCGCTTTCGGTATCCAATGCACTTGTGGCTTCATCAAGTATTAATATAGGTGGGTTTTTTAACACTGCACGGGCAATTGAAAGTCTTTGTCTTTGTCCTCCACTTAGTTTATTTCCCCGGTCTCCTATCATACTTTGATAGCCGTTTTCCGTTTGCATTATAAAATCGTGGGCATTGGCAATGCGAGCTGCTTGCTCTACTTGCTCTGGCAGTATATGCGGCAATCCAAAAGCGATATTATTATATATACTGTCGTTAAATAAAATTGCTTCTTGCGAAACAACACCCATCAAATCGCGTAACCCATGCAGTTTCAAATCCTTTAGATCGCGTCCATCAATTTTCACGCAGCCTTGGCTAGGGTCGTAATAACGAGGTAGCATATCACTCATTGTAGTTTTACCACTTCCTGAATGACCCACCAATGCGATCATTTGACCTTTCTTTATCGTTAGATTTATATCTTTTAATACATAACCTCTATCTCCTTTGGTATAGGCAAATGAGAGGTTCTCAAATACAATATCTCTTTCAAAACTATTCAAATTTTCAGCATTGGGTTTTTCTACGATTTGTTGCTCTTCGTCCATAATAGCGAAAATTCTTTCGCCCGATGCGAGTCCACGCTGTATGGCTGCTATGGCTCCTGTGATATTTTTGGCGGGGTCCAATATCCGCACATAAAAAACTATATACCCTATAAATTCTTCTGCTGTTAAATCACTTTTGTCAGACAATACCAAAGGCCCTACATATAATATGATAGAAATGATTGCACCGTAGGCCATAAACTCAGTTAAAGGCGATGCAATATCTCTAATATAGAACATTCTTTTCAGCGTGCGGGAATAATAGAAGTTAAGGTTTTCAAATTTGTCACGCAGATAATGTTGTGCATTAAAAGCTTTGATAATACGGGTGCCTGATATAGTTTCTTCAGTTACTGAAAGTATGCTGCCCAAAGTTTTTTGACTCTCAGTTGAATCTCTTTTTAGGCGTTTGCTTATTTGCGAAATAATCAAACCCGTGATGGGTAATATCACAATGGTAAACCAAGTAAGCTTAGCAGATAAAGAAAACAGCATGATGAAATATATAATAATCATCAACGGATCTTTGCACACCACTTGTATACTCGATACGATAGTATCTTCTATCGATTGCACATCATTACTCATGCTCGACATTAAATCGCCTTTGCGTTGGTTATTGAAGAATGACAAATCAAGCGATACGATTTTATCATATATAGCTTGTCTTAGATTTTTAATTACATTCACCCTTATTTTAAGCATGGTTCGTTGAGCCATATAGCGACATATATTGGCCAATAATACGGATACCATTACCACACCGCACACAAAATATAATGACCCCAAATTCCCATGTTCAATCAATATTTTATCGAACTGATAGTTGAATGAATCAACTAGATATTGAAAGGGATTTTCAAATGCAGGTGCAGGCAAGTGTTTTGGCAAGGCTTTATCGAAAATAACTTTGAGTAGCGGTATCAACAGCATAATATTGAGCATGCCAAAAACAATACTCATTAAAGTAAATATAAGATATAAAGGAATTATCTGCATCGATTTGCGGGCAAAACCCAAGATGCGGAAATATATTTTTGTATTCACTAATTATATAATAACGATAAGCTAAATTTAATATAGTATGTCAATAGATATATTATATATACAACCATTACATATATATATAATGAAGATAACGATTAAGTAAATGAAGCAACTACGCTTTCTCCACCCACTGTTTTATCGCCCAGTTTTACTTTTATTTGCGTGCCAATAGGTAGAAACAAATCTACCCTGCTGCCAAATTTTATAAATCCCATTTCAGCACCTTGCATTGCTGGTTGTCCTTCTTTGCTATAGTTCACTACTCGGCGGGCCATTGCCCCAGCTATTTGACGAAAAAGTACTTCCTGCTTTTTTTCGGGTTGTTCTATTACAATAGTAGTGCGTTCATTTTCTGTACTACTTTTGGGGTGCCAAGCTACCAAATATTTACCTGGATGGTACTTGCTATATTTTACAGTTCCACTTATTGGGTTTCTATTTACATGCACATTAAAAGGGTTCATAAAAATGGAAACCTGTATGCGTTTGTCCTTAAAATATTCTGGTTCCTCTACTTCTTCAATCACTACTACTTTTCCATCGCATGGAGCTATAATATCATTTGCATTAATCGGTGTGTTTCTGCTAGGGTTGCGAAAGAATTGTAATACAATACCAAATACAACCACCGAAGCCAACATTAATAGTCCAACAATGAGTTCATTGGTGGTGATGAAAGTGAGTCCCCAGTTCATTCCTACCAGTACCAAAGTAACGATAAAAATTGTAGCAAATCCTTCTTTGTGTATCATAATAGTATCAAGTAGTTAGTATCAAGTATATAGTAGCTAGTATCAAGTATCAGGCCGCTGGCTGAGCAGTCCCAAATAGTCGGGACGAAGCAAGGGTTAAAATACGCCACGGAATTTTTGGGTGTTGGCTACCTTGTCGATGGATACCACATAGGCGGCGATTCGCCAGCTTACATTGTATTTTTGGGCCGCAGCATATACTGCTTCAAAAGC
Source organism: Bacteroidota bacterium (assembly GCA_947477885.1). Taxonomy (GTDB): domain Bacteria; phylum Bacteroidota; class Bacteroidia; order UKL13-3; family UKL13-3; genus CANJUD01. The sequence goes on along the minus strand of CANJUD010000001.1, from coordinate 431,079 downwards.
CATTTTCATGGTACGGTCGGCACGGCGGTTTACGCGTTCTTCTGTCCAGTAATAGCCTAGGCGATTTTGTACCCACTCAAAGTACGATACAGTTACACCGCCGGCATTGGCCAATATATCGGGAACTACCATAATGCCTTTGCCGTTTAATATCTCATCAGCATTCCACGAAGTGGGTCCGTTCGCACCTTCAACTATTAGTTTTGCTTTTATATCATTGGCATTTTCAGCAGTAATCTGGTCTTCCATTGCAGCAGGAACCAATACAGTTACATCTAAAGTTAAAAGTTCATTATTACTAATTCGATCAGCTTTAAATCCTTCCAAGGTCCCTTGGTTTCGATCGCGATAAGCAATAGCCTCTTCTATATTAATTCCTTCAGCATTATAATAACCACCTGTTACATCGGATATGGCAACAATTTTTAAACCTTGTGTGGCTAATAATTTCGCAGATATCGAACCTACGTTTCCAAATCCTTGTACGGCACAAGTTGCACCTACTGGGTTAATTCCCATTTTGGCCATGGCACTACGGGCAGTAACCATCACCCCACGACCGGTAGCTTCTACACGGCCTAATGAACCACCAAGTACCAGTGGTTTTCCAGTAACAACTGCGGGGCATGAATAGCCTTTTATTTTTGAATATTCATCCATCAGCCAAGCCATCTCTTGTGGGCCTGTTCCCATATCGGGTGCTGGTATATCTTTTTCAGGACCGAACACATCTATCATAGAAACAGTATATGCACGGGTAAGTCTTTCCAATTCGCCTTTGCTCATGCTACGAGGGTCGCACTTAACGCCGCCTTTACCACCACCATAGGGAATTCCTACTACAGCACATTTCCAAGTCATCCATGCAGCAAGAGCTTTCACTTCATCTAAGTTCACATCCATGCTATAGCGAATACCGCCTTTTGAGGGGCCAAGGTTTGCATTATGCACTACACGGTAGCCTTCGAATACTTGTACTTTGCCATTGTCCATCACAACGGGCAAGTTCACCATCACCACTTTGGCGGGCGATTTTAAAACATTATAGGAAGAGTCGTCTAATCCGAGTGCTTTAGCGGCAATGTCAAAGCGTGACATCATGGACTCGAAAGGATTAAGATGGGTTTTGCTCAATGGAGCAGGTTCTTTATAAGTCATTCGTATGAATTTAGAATTAAGGGCTGCAAAAGTAGATAGTAATATTTAAGGAGCAAAATTTTTTGAGATACTTATATAGATGGTTCAGATAATTGTGCTCAATATATTGTATAGAATAACAAGCAGATTTGTAATAAATAGCCCTGTATACTTACTCATTAAGCAGTGGTTTGCAAAAGGCCACTTTAGGTAATACTTCCAGATTTTTAATATTTATAAAATGCCCCCTCAATTTGTATATGCATAATGATAACGGCAGTTTTCTTTCCTGTTAGAAACATTAAATAACTCGACTGAATTTTCAATAATTGTATTATTATATGCCATAGCAATGTAACATTATAAAAATATATGCAATTAAGCCCAATTATTATACCTAGGGAAATCCCTAGTATTTAAAATATATTTTTTTGATGCGTTTTTTATACTTTCATTTGATGACGATAAGATAAATATAATAATGAAAACTATTACATTTGCCTTTTTATAATTTATCCGTTTAAAAACAATAATTATAACACAATGAAAAACAACATGTTGCCCCCTCCCCTTTCAAAATCATTAAATTGCCTTCATAAATCTTATTATAGGATTGAGCGGGTATTATTATCTTTCACTTTGTTGGTGCTTTTTGCAGTGATGCCTTTTGGGAAAGTTAAAGGGCAATCGGCATGTGCAGGCTCTATAGATATATATAGTTGCGCTGAAAATGTAACTTTATATTCTAATGCAATGGGAGGTTATACATACAATTGGTATGATGACCATTGTGCACCAGGTACTCTTTGTTCAGCACCAACTTATTTATCTACTGGTAAAACATACACTGATATATATTCCGATGGAGAATATTATTTTCACTATAATGCTACAAATGGTGGTGGGACTTGTTCATCTGGGAGTATCCATTTGGTTGTAGCACTCGGTTTTGATATTACACCAACTTCAGGTTCATTTCCTTTAACAATGTCATTGGATGTTGTAAGCAACAGCAATGTAGCTTTAATGAACTATACCAACTTTCAATGGTATAGAAATGGCATAGCTATATCTGGTGCAACGTATAGCAGTTATATTGCTACAATAGCAGGTGATTATTATCTTGAAGGTTATTCATCATTTTGTGGAAATAGGACCTCTAGTACAGTAAATTTGGGTTGTGGTCTGAGCAACACTTATACGGCTAATTATATTTTCCCTCCGGGCACTACAAGTCTTTCAAATACTACAGTTGTTTTGGATGGGACAATCCTTGTTTCACCTGATGCCATTGTAATCATGAGCAATTGTGATGTAATTATGAAAAGTGGAGCAGAAATTATTGTGCAAAAAGCTGACCCTGGTCTTGGACAAAGTAATGGTGGATGGTTGACCACTTATAATACTAGATTCAGCAGTTGTGACAAATGGGGAGGTATATATGCAGAGGGCTATGATAACACTACAGTTAATAACCCTTACAGTGCTAAAATTTCTATTACTTATTCTGAAATACATGATGCCTATGTAGGTTTATATGCGGACAATAATGCAATACTGACACTAAGCTATAATGTTTTTGAAAATAATTATCAGCATATTGACTTGAGAAGTTTTAGTGGTGAAGAAAGTGGGTGCAGTGGTGGGGGTAATCAAGGTGTGAATCTTGAAATACATCACACATTATTTAGCTATTTGATGGAAACAGTCCCTGGATTCACGCCTTTAAATTTACCCACAACCCCCAATAATAGTTCATGTAGGAAAATGATATATATGGATGATTGTAAAACAATTAAATTAGCAGAAGATAAGTTTGTTTGTTTAAATTGGCATACTGCGTTTGATCAAAATGCCGTAGAAGTATATAACGTTTCTCCTGAACTGTGTTTGGTGTCAGGTTTTGAGATAGACCAATGCCATTTTGCTGGCGATTTTAATGATGCGATGTATTTTTCACATGTGGAAGATTTATATTTATATCAATGTTCTGTATTAGGGAATGTGAATCACGGGATTGAAGTTTTTGATGGGGATAGGGTGACCATTTATATCTGTGGAGTTATTAATACTGCTAGCCAAGGTGGTGTATCTGCTATAAATCTTTCACAAGTAAATCATCTCATCCTTACTAATGATTCGACCTGGAGTTTCTTAAAAGGAATAGAATATTATAACTATACTAATAATTGCGTAGGCCTTATTGCTGAAAATGATATTCAAAATAATAAATACGGCTTAGTGATAGCACCTGAATGTGACCCAACCGCAACAAGCCTTGCATGTAGTAATAGTAATAATTATACAAATTTAAGACGACTCGAATACTCTTGCAATAAAATATTTAATAATGATTGGGGGATTGCAGGTGTCGGGGATATCGACCCACAAGGAGGTTCAGGGACTACTGAATGGGAAAATTTCTTTGACTACAGTGCAGGGTATACAACTAATACCTATGCTGATATAGCTTGGTATAAGACCGGCAGCAATGCAGATATATATTATTACAGTACCTATCTACCTCAATGGAACAGCAATACCATAATCTTAGATGGGCATACTGTTTCTAATGGTGTTGCCAATAAAGTTACGATGCATAATTCAGGTTCTGCAGGCGGTTGCCGGGGTACCTTTAAACCCGACCCAACAATATTCCCCAAAGCTAAAGACCCCATAAAAAATAACAGTATCAATATATTCCCAAACCCTGCCAATGACTACATGGTGTTGGAGAATAATTATGAAATAGTTATGGGTTTTGACTTGTTAGATATGACTGGGAAACAAGTAATGACCGGGAATGTGAAAGGAAAATCTAGACCTTCGCTTGATATAAGTAAACTGCCATCGGGTTGCTATTTGTTGAGCGTGTATAACCACAACAATGGAGAAACAATTGTCTCGCAAAAAGTAATCAAAACATACTAAGAGATATGCTTAAAAATATAACAATATCTATATTGCTCTGTTGTTCATATGCAAATGCAAATGGACAACAGAGCAATAATTGGGTATATGGCTGGCGAGCAGGTATCAGCTTCAACAAAAACCCTGCTAAGCCATTTCTATCAGCTATACATGATTATAAAAATGATTCCGTCAGTTGCAACTACCCCCAAGCTATATCTGATTGTAAAGGAAATTTATTGTATTATATAGGTGGCGATAGCTTGGTGTGGAATAGGGAGCATAAGCTCTTAAATACTATGGGTAAAATGAATGTGCATTATGATAATAATTTTTTCATACCCGCCCCAGGCAACGACTCTCAAGTATATCTGTTCTTAGCATCAAATTACGCAGGATTTGATTATTTTTTGCTTAACAATAATAGTGATAGTGGCAGAGGTGATTTTGAGAAATACAAAGTACATATAACGGATTCAAATGGAATGACCTCAGGGTTTATAAAGCATATCAATGATACGGACTACTGGGTGTTATATAAAGCAAGTGAATATACCATGCACGCGTATTTGCTGACAAAAAACGGAATAAACAATAAACCTGTAATATCTTCTTGTTATGGGACTAGTAGTATAAACGGCGGAGCAAATGCACCTTATTTGCGTTGTTCAAACAACGGAAATATGATAATTTCAACAGAATTAGGATATCCTATTCTGAAAAACTATCGTTATCTTTTATATGATTTCGATAAATCCACAGGTAAGCTAAGCAATGGTAGAGGATTAATTCCAAAATCAGAGTTACCCATAAGTTTTTCTTTTTCGCCCAATGATAGTATTTTATACTACACTACTTACAAAACTAATGGTACTATAGACAGTGCTCTCGTGTACCAAATGCACACATATAATAGTAATCCATTCAATAGTAAAACATTGATAGGATTTGTAAAAGCTAAAAAAAATAAAATTTATGGGAACTACTCAAGCCAGTTGGGGGCTGATAATAGATTATATACTAATATATCTTCTGATTCTTTGTTTCAAACACTAAGCTATATAAAATACCCCGATATATGGGGCAATGGGTGTGAATTTATTACTAATGGCTTTGCAATGCTGCAAGGTTCAAAAAATAATTCTCAGAATTTCCCCTGCCATAGCTTTCCTATCAAACGCATTAATCCACGTTTCGGAGTAACAGGTGCAAATGGCTGTGTATATGATAACGATAGCTTACAATTTAAAGCAGATGCAGATAGTGCTTTTAAAAACTACAACTGGTATTTTGGAGATGGAGATAGTGCGGTGGGAAAAAGTGTAGTACACCAATACAAAAATGCAGGAAGTTATTATGTGCGGCTTGGCTGTGAGCTTGGCAACTGTGATTATATGCAATGGGTGGGCGATAGTGTAACCATAAAGTTTAAACCCAATATTGCCTTAACAGATACTACTTATTATACCTGTGGGCAGTACCATGTGCAAACGAAAATATTATACAAATACTGCGATACTGTAAAGCTGCACCTGGGTAATTATGATACTATATTATATACAAACAACTCCAGCACCGTAAATACGTTTATATATAACAATACATTTGATACCAATGGTACTTATATATATTGTGCTGCTGCCAAGAACAAAGATTGTTATGATAGTGTGGGCTTGCAACAGAAGGTAAATATAGATGCCAAATCACTTGCTTATTTTACACCCAACTACACCCAAAGCTGCGGCAACAGCACCATCACCCTCACAGATAGCAGCGGTGGTATGGATAGCCTTATACAACAGAGGAAGTGGACAATCTATTATCCAAACAATATAGTAAAACAATATGATACTGTTAGCACCAATAAACTAAAACTTATTGTACAAGATACAGGTTATTATAATGCCAAACTTATATATATAACCAAACAAGGATGCACAGATTCATTATATAAAACAAATGTGTTTCGTATACTGCCACAGCCTGTTGTGTATATAGATAGTCCAAGCCACAACCCTTTGTGCTTTGGGGATAGTTTTATACTTACCGCAAAACAAAAAGATATAAACTACCCACCATTTGTAAAATACAAATGGAATGCGGGGCAGGTTAGTACACCAAGTATAAAAGTAGATACGGCAAACAGCTATTATGTGGCCGCTGTAAATACCTTCGGCTGCGGGGCACAGAGCAATACGGTTAAGATAGATTTCTTGCCGCAACTGTTTGCCAATATTAAAACCGCTAAGGATAGTTTATATACAATAGCTACGCGTCCCATAGTATCATATACTTGGTATAAGGATAGTATATTGTATAATACTGCTTCATCACTGTTTCACCCACCCACGGGCAGGTATTATGTGCATGTGGTGGATGCGAATGGTTGTATGGCGAATAGCGGGTCATTGCTGCACACGGGGGTGAACCATATAGAGGGCATAGAAAGTTGTATTTATGTATATCCGAATCCGGTGAGTGATGTGTTGTATGTGGAGCTGGTTGGTGACAACACCAACCAGAGGCAGGCTCGGCAGGTTGTGATGTGTGATATGACGGGGAGGATAGTATATAATAATTCTACCAATGGGGAAGTATTATATAATATATCGATTGGATATTTGTCAAAAGGACTATATATACTTTCTGTTGGCGAAGAGAAGATAAAATTGGTTGTTGAATAATTTGTTCAATGCCTCGTCCTTGGGAGATCCCTACCGCACTATCCAACGCGTCACTCCTCGCAATGACTCGTTAAAGGAGAGGTCTTAAAACTTATAGTTATAAGTTAACATCATCATATAAGATTGCTTTTCCACAATGGCACTTTGATAGGGAAGTGTATTGATACTGTAAGGTGTAAAATAATCTTTGCCCACCATATACCCAATGCCAAAATCCAATGAATGGTACTTGCTGGTAATGCCCACACCACCACTTAATAAATGCCTAGATGAGGGAGCAGCGGCATAAGCACTTCTATTGGAATAGGGGCTGGCCATATATGCATAACCGCAACGTAAAAATATATTGCCCAAGTAAAGTTCACCACCGGTTCTAATATTCAGACTTGGTTTATATAAGGTGGTGATGGTTTTATTTTCTTGTTTAAAGTCATAACCTGGCTGAACGGAATTCGTATTGTTTGCACTTAGATTACCGTTGGTATAATTTACATACTCCGCATCAAAACTCCAGAGTCCTCTTTTTTCTTTCACCAATGCTAAGCTTAGTATAATGCGGGCTGGGCGATAAATATGATACCCGAAATTTTGCTGGTCAGAAGGACTGCTATAATCGGTACTTCCGTTAATAGCTTGGTCGAATACGGAGGATACATTGTAGCTATATTGGTCGGTAAGATTATATACAATAGCACTGTGGTAACTCAACCCTATTCTCACTAAATCATTGAGTCTGTATATCGCTCCAAGCTTTATACCACCGCCACTGCCACTGGTAAAAAGTTTTTGGTTATAGGCCATCGATTTTATATAGGTGGCAGAATTATTTATGTCTTCTTCTTGATAATTGAGGGTAGATCTAAACCTAACCGTTTGCAAAAGAACTGACCCACCAATAAACCAACGATGCCCGTAACTTGCAGCCAATCCCAAAGTAAACTCATTCACATTACCCCTTAAAGTATTTTGCCCTGACTGTAAAAACTGGGGATGTGGATTGCTGGCATTTTCTACAAATGCAGGAACATATTGTCCATAAGTTCCCGATGATTTTATCACCCCTGTTTGAAAAGCCAAAGCATAAGGATCGGCAAAATTGGTATTCAAATCGCCCGTACTTTGCCCATTAGCTTGTTGTGCAAACATATCAGCAACAGAACTCTGACTATTAACCCCACTATAGGTATAATCATCATATAATGGTGTGTTGCGGTTATAACTAAATAATAAATTTATATTGGCCAATCCGTTAGTAACTGGTCTGTTTTTTTCATCGTATTGAATACCTGTCAGTACTATTCCCATTGACGGGATATTGTTATTTAATCGGTTGGCTTTTGAGATATCGCCTGCATAATTGCCTGATGAAATTGTTTGCAATGACCCCCCACTGAAGCTTAAAAGATTATATCTGTTTACAGCTATGCCTGCAGGGTTGATGGAATAAGAACCGATATCGTGCCCCACTGCTCCCATGGCCCCGCCCAACGATAAACTGCGGGCAGTGGTATAGGGGAAAAATCTGCTGTAACGAAGTGCGTCTTGTTCATTTTGGGCATGAACTAAGAAGGAACAAAAAACACTGAGTAAAATACCCAATGAAATACTTTTTAAAGACTTCATAGTTTTTATTTTATATATAAATTATAAAAATATAATCCTAGCGATGTCTTCCTCCTCCGCCACTGCTATGCGATCCACCACCAATAGAACCGCCGCTGCTACTGCCACCAAAGCCACCGCCACCCGACCTGGGAGTAGGGGTACTATATGAAGGCGTAGGTGTTGAATAAGTTGGCTGATGATATGTTGGTTGGGTATATGCAGGTTGTGGAGCTGGGGTATAGCTCTGTTGTGTTACTTGTGGGGCAGGCGTATAAGTTTGTTGTGCTGCCGCTGGAATTGGGGTATATGCCTGCTGCGTTGATGGTGTGGTTGCACTATGAGTCTGCGGTGCTGGTTGAGAATTCTGCGGAACAGGCGTATAGGATGTTTGCGGATTATTATAAGTACTGCGTGTGTGAACTTGCACATTAACTGTAGGCGGAGTATTGGTTTGAGCTGCAACATTCGGTTTATCAAACGAAGCGTTTACGCCACTGTTATTACCCGGTGTACTGCTGCCAATACCTGTTCCCCTATGTTGGGGTGCAGTATGTTGTTGTGTGTTTTCAGTGTATCCGCTATTATTATTTGAATAGGTATTATAAGAATAATTTTGAGGTGTGTAATAATTATTGTAACCATATGAATTATTATAACCATAATAAGGGCTATGGTAATTATTCCCCAGATAGCCAAAGCTACTTGTATTATAGCCATATCCCATCATACCATAATTATTACTATAACCATAACCGGTATTGAAACCATAAGTGCCGTATCCAGGATACATATTGTTGCAGGCATAGGGATTGTTCGGGCTGGCTATTGCAGCAATAGGAACAGCAGCAGCGGTTGATTGCGAAATATTGGTTTTATATAAAGCAGCCATTGCTGTTTGTTTTTCTTGCTCTCGCTTTATGGCTTTTTGCTCTCGAGCCACTTGGTCATTTTGTATATGCTTAAAATCGCCGCCAATAGTGTACACATCGTCTACATTACTTGGGTTGTTTTTTACAATGCTACAACTAGCTAGTGTAAAGGCTGTTATTATACAAACAGCGAATCCAATATTTTTCATAATTTGATGATATTAGGTTTTGGAGTGGGACTTGGGTTATTTTTGCCGTAAAATTACAAAAACCGTTCCTTAATAACAAGAATTAAAAATTAAATGGAGAATCAAAAAATAAAACGCAGGGGCTTACTCGGTAATATTTTTAATTTTGATTTTTAAATAGCTAGTCTTAAGTTTGTGAGGTCTGTAAAACAAAGCTTTACGGACTAAAAAAACATGAAAAACATTTACATTGAAAATTCTGTAAATGCACAAGGTGCAGTTATGGACATACACACACACACACAATTGCGACATTAAGCAGCGATGGCGATGGCAAAAATCTCTTTTATCATTCGCGGTTTTTTCCTTTTTAGGTTGCTTTAATTTATTCGCTCAGAGTAACCAAAAACCTAATTTACTAGAAATTATTCCCTGTGGAGGTTCTACTATGTCGATTACCGACCCTTCAAACGCAGTTAACGCCACAAATTCAAGCCCACAGATTATTCAAGTATGCTGCCCCGCTGGGCCGGCAAGTTGTCCTAAAAGAAAAATAACTGTTTGTTGGCATGGTCTGGAAGGAGGTGCAAATTATAAAGTAGGCTATGTAAAAGGGATTAACTTTGTTAATACTGCAACCTATGGTGGTTTCTCAACTGATGCACAAAAAAAATAATTATCTACAAACAGTTATATCAAGTAGTCTGCAAACTGCTACAGCTAATGCAAATGGAGATTTATGTATTGATTTTTGTTTGCCAACCACGACGGAATGGGAATATAGTTTTGTAATTACATCTTCGTTTCTTACCTCAACTTTGGATAATTTGTATACAGGTAATTACGATAGTGCCAATCAAGGCAACCCCGGGTTTGTATTGTCAACAAAACAATATGATGGTCTCGGCAGCTATCACGGAAAATCTGTCAAGTTTATCGGTTCTAGCGGTCCCTGTCCACCTGACCCTTGTGAATGCTGGTTTTAAAGATTATCAACAATAAGGAAGGGGAAGCTCCTACCTTATTGTTTTGTAATGGTAGTATGAAATTATTTTATTCTTTATTCATAGTCATTTATATATCTATATCAGGTATTGTTAAAGCACAACCTTTTATAAAACATTATAATATAAATCTGAATAATGTAAAATTAAAAATTGATCATATCTCTGAGCCTGCCATACTGTGTATTGATAGCTCTACTTTCTTTCGGGATAATCAATATTTTAAGGGTTTTGACCAGACATACATTGAATTGAGAAAAAAAAATGGACAAAGAATAGGATGGCTTAACAGTACAAGTGGTTTTCTATATGATAACAATGGCGATAGCACCCTAGTAGTGCCCGATAGTTTAAGAAACGGTTGGGATATATCTTTTGCAAGAAGTTTTATTTGTCCCGATAGTATTATAGATAATTTATTTCATTTTATTTTAGTACGAGATTCTAATTTAAATTCAGTAGCAAGCGGGGCAAATTTTACTGATTTATTCTACACCGATTTAGTTTATGCAGCTGGCAAAATCCAAGTTAAAGGCAAAAATAACAATTTTATAGGACGCATTAATAACCCACGCTATCAGAAAGGAATAAACCCTAAAGGCGGCATATATAGCCGGTATAAAAAAAATAAGATTTTGATAGATACTAAATTTAACTATTTTAAATTTATTTGTTTTTCAAGTGATACACAGGAAATATATCATTGCAATTTTAGCAAAATCACACTAAAAAATTCTTTTTACTTTCCGATACTTTTCCCTAAATATAGTTTTGAAGGTATTTATACATATCCCTTAAACTATGATATAAATTATATTTCAAAAAATATAATTTTAACCGCTACAAAAGACCAAATTGACACTAATTTTAATGACAAGTATAAAATTATACTGTTAAAAATGAGCGATGGTTTTAACAATTTTGATACAATATATTGTATTGATACAATGATGGCCTATACTAAATTCCCATTTAAAACTGTTGATTTTGATAATTTTATTTCATATAATTTTATTCCTTCTCCTAATGGAGAATATTTATATATGGCATATACAAAGCTCGACTATTATATGAATCCCGTTTTGGAAATTTACAAATATGAAATCAAACATTTAAAAAGACAATTAATATATAGACAAGTTTTCGATAAAAACGATATTGAATATGACGGCTCGCCCAATTTCAACAATGGCTATTTTAATTTAACTATGCATCCTTGTGGCAAAATTATTCTTTATATAAAAAATAATTTAATGATGTCAATTAATAAACCTGATTTGCCATTCTATTACAATAAATTGTACAGTAATTACCCTTCTATTTATACTGATACTAGTTTCTATAATCAATTTGACAGTACAAGTAAGAAGACTTTTAGATTTACAGTATATAATGCTATTTTTCCACTAAGAACATACCTATATCTAAACACCTCCGAAGAGTACTCATGTAAATCTGTTTTACTCCATACCGATGCGGACTCGGCTTACAAAAAATTTGAGTGGTATGTATATAACAACAAAAGCCAAAGCTTTGACACCAGCTACGGCAATACATGTTATATTAAAGATGTAAATGACGGGGTGTATTACAAACTAAAAGGCGTAACAGACAATGGCTATTTTGCTTGGTATAGCGATAGTCTCTATCCTCATTTGAAACCGAAAGCTGCTATTGCTTCTACCTATATACAGGGTTGTCAATATTTATCATACAAGTTTAAAGATTCAAGTTCTAGTTTAGAAATAAATCCATCATTCAAACAAAGATGGCACTGGTATTTTGGAGATGGTTCAGATACAATTATCGTTGATACGGGATCATACCCAAATTATGGAAATGGTAATGTTGATCATATATATACAAAAAGTGGAACTTACAATATCAAATTAATATATAATAATGGTTATTGTGAGGATACAATAGAATATATTAACGCAGTAAATATCAAATCTGCCCCCACTCCATTTTTTACAGTCAACCATCAATACTCATGTTCGCCTTTTAATTTGCAGATTAAAGATACTAGTAGCCTTGCCGTAAAACGCCATTATCAATATGGTGATGGCAAAGACACTTTTGCTATTGGATATAATACTTCTTTTGTAGCTAACCATTTATATAATAGTATTGGGAAATACCAAATTTCACAAACCTTAACAGGAAGCACAGGATGCGTAACTAGTAGCAACGAGAATATAGAAGTGGTAGCTCCTTTTAAAATAAATTTAGGCAATGACACCACACTTTGTGAAGGAGAAGGAATAACATTAAAAAGTATAATAGGTCATGCGAATTATGAGTGGAATAACGGAACAACGGATTCTATATTGTATTTAACAAAATCGGGACAGTATATACTCACCGCAAAGGTGGGAACATGCAGCTCGACAGACACAATAGCAATAGATTATTACAGACATGGAGAATGTGAAAATCACATATGGGCTTACCCCAATCCTTTCTCAAGTGACCTCAACTTAGATGGGTTCTTAAAAAAAGAAGATGAACTTATCATCAACATTTATGATATGAACGGTAAATTAGTGGTATCCGGCCAAACGATTAAAGAGCAAGGGCATTTTATAATAAGAATACAGAGCGAGGGGCTTTCTCAGGGCATTTATATACTTTCTGTAGCTTCTGCCGAATTGAACAGAAAAATAAAGATAATTAAGTTCTAATTATATATATTTTTACAGCACTCAATCTACGCTGTAATAACAAACTGCAATTGCTCTTTTGTTATTCTTTGCCCTTTTACAACCTCTTTAGGTTATTTTTGCGGCGAATAACAAGAATATGGAGAATCAAAAAATAAAACGCAGCGACGATTACTCAGGCTGGTATAATAACCTGGTGAAGAATGCTGACCTTGCAGAGCATTCAGCCGTGAAAGGGTGTATGGTCATCAAGCCTTATGGTTATGCTATCTGGGAAAAAATGCAGCAAGAGCTTGATCGCAGATTTAAAGAGACTGGACATGTGAATGCCTATTTTCCTTTGTTCATCCCAAAATCTTTTTTTACCAAAGAAGCTAGTCACGTAGAGGGGTTTGCAACTGAATGTGCAGTGGTAACTCATTACCGTCTTAAAAATGTAGATGGCGAAATGGTGGTTGACCCCGATGCAAAACTCGAAGAAGAATTAATCGTTCGTCCCACTTCTGAAACTATTATATGGAATACTTATAAAGGTTGGATACAAAGCTACCGCGATTTGCCTTTACTAGTGAATCAGTGGGCCAATGTAGTTCGCTGGGAAATGCGTACGCGATTATTTTTGCGTACCACTGAATTTTTATGGCAGGAAGGACATACTGCTCATGCTACAGAAGCAGAAGCTGTGGAAGAAACTAGAAAAATGCTTGAAGTATATGCTGACTTTGCTGAAAATATTTTAGCCGTGCCTGTTATTAAAGGAGTGAAAACTGAAACCGAAAGATTTGCAGGAGCTCTCGATACTTATTGTATTGAAGGATTAATGCAAGATGGCAAGGCTTTGCAAATGGGAACCTCGCATTTCTTGGGTCAAAATTTTGCCAAAGCATTTGATGTGAAATTTGTGAGCAAAGAAAATAAACAAGAATTTGTATGGGCTAGTTCATGGGGCGTTTCCACACGATTGATGGGTGCTTTAATTATGGCACACAGTGATGACGAAGGATTGGTTTTGCCTCCACGACTGGCACCTATACAAGTTGTAATAGTTCCTATATATAGAAGTGATGAAGAGCAAACCAAAGTATTAGAAGCAGGAGATAAAATATTTGCAGCACTAAAAGCAAAAGGACTGAGTGTGAAATTTGATACGCGTGATACACACAAGCCCGGTTTCAAATTTGCCGAGTGGGAACTAAAAGGTGTGCCTGTTCGCATCGCAATCGGACCTCGTGATTTGGAAAACCAGACGGTAGAAATTGCCCGCCGTGATACCAAAGAAAAGCAGTTGGTGTCGCTTACAGATTTAGAGAATAAAGTTATACATTTATTGGATAACATCCAAGAAAACATCTATCAAAAAGCATTGGATAGTCGTACCGAAAAAACATATATATGTGATACATGGGATGACTTTGAACAAAAAGTAGAACTTGGTTTTGTGCACGCCCATTGGGATGGGACAGCAGAAACAGAAAAAAAAATAAAAGAAATGACCAAAGCAACTATTCGCTGTATTCCTTTAAATAATGTGCAAGAATCTGGCAAATGTATATTGACAGGAAATCCATCTACACAAAGGGTTTTATTTGCCAAAGCATATTGATGAAATATTTTGCGTAACTTCGCACTCCTTTTTTAAATAAAAAGAAATTATAAATGGAAAATAATTATGTGATTATAATGGCCGGCGGAATTGGAAGCCGCTACTGGCCAGTGAGCCGCTCGAGCAGACCCAAACAGTTTATTGATATATTGGGCACAGGCAAATCGTTGATCAGGCATACCTATGAAAGATTTGCACGCAAGTATAAACCCGAAAATATTTGGGTGGTTACCAATGAACAATATAGAGGTTTGGTAAAAGAACAAATTCCTGAGATAGCCGACATGCAAATATTGGGTGAACCTTCTGGAAAAAATACCGCACCTTGTATCGCGTATGCCACTTATCGTATTATGCAAAATGATCCCAAAGCTACTTGCATGGTGGTGCCCAGTGACCACCTTATTATGGATGAAACTTTGTTCTTGGAATGTATGGAAATTGCCCGCGAATTTGCTACCGAAGAAGAAGCTTTTGTAACACTTGGAATTAAACCTACAAGACCCGATACAGGTTATGGATATATACAATATTTGGAAGAAGAAAAAAGTCCAAATGTACATAAAGTAAAAACATTTACCGAGAAGCCCGATTTGGAATTGGCAAAAACATTTTTAACCAGTGGCGACTTCGTGTGGAACGGCGGAATATTTGTATTCAGAGCCAGTACCATGAAATCAGCTTTTGAAAAATATTTACCTGATTTGCATAATCTTTTCAAGCAAGGAAAAAATATATATAATACTTCTGACGAGGCTGCATTTATTACAAAAATATATCCGCAATGCCCCAGCGTTTCTATTGACTATGGCATAATGGAAAAAGCGAACAATGTATATACTATTCCTGCAAGTTTTGGGTGGAGCGATTTAGGTACTTGGAATTCTATATATGATACCATGGACAAAGACGCCAGCGGAAATGCCGTAGTTGGTAAAAAGGTAAAGCTATTTGAATGCAATGGCAATGTATTAAATATGCCGCACGATAAACTTGTTATCATGAAAGGTGTAGATAATTTAATTGTAGTCGAGAAAGACAATATATTACTGATTTGTGATAAAGATTTGGAGCAAGAAATAAAGCAAGTAGTTACCGACATCAAACTTGAGTTTGGTGAAAAATATGCTTAATGACTGAAACACATCTCCACGGAATTGTATATAAATCGACTGGAAGTTGGTATGATGTGCGATTGGAAGATGGACAAACTATTAAAGCCCGAGTTAAGGGAAAACTCAAATTACAAAACCTGCGGAGTACCAATCCCATAGCGGTGGGCGACAAGGTATTATTACAAGATGAAGCACCCGACTATAATATAGTTTCGGTATTGCAACGCGAGAATTATGTAATTCGAAAATCGAATAAACTTTCCAAAGAAACACAAATTATTGCAGCCAATATCGATTTAGCATGTATTATAGTTTCATTGGTTGACCCAAGAACTTCAACTGGTTTTATTGACAGGTTTTTGGTATGTACTGGTTCTTATCATATTCCTACTTGTATCGTATTTAATAAAATAGATTTATATGGCCATGCCGATTTTTATAATGAAATAAAAGCATTATATAATAGTTTGGGTTATATAACAATTGGTATATCGGCAACTCAAAAACATGGATTGGATGAATTGATTGCATTAATACAAAATAAAACTACCTTATTCGCAGGTCATTCTGGCGTGGGAAAATCTACGCTATTAAATGCACTTGTTCCAGAAGCGATACAAAAAACTAGCGATGTGTCAGGCTTTAGCGGACAAGGAAAACATACCACCACTTTCGCACAAATGTTCGACTTGCCCGGAATAGGTAAAGTAATAGACACGCCCGGCATCAGAGACTTTGGTGTAGTAGGCGTGGAGGATACAGAACTCGCTCATTTCTTTCCCGAAATGCGAGAACTATTATCACAATGCAAGTTCAATAATTGCACGCATATACATGAACCAGGCTGTGCAGTATTAAAAGCATTAGAAGAAGGAAAAATCAATCAAGGTCGTTATTATAATTATGTGAGTATCTATAATAATGAGGATTTTATGGACTAGGCATTTGCGATGTAGCTGACGCCTGGTTTTGATGTACGATGTACGACATACAATTTACGATTTGGCTGATGCCTGTTTACCAATGTTACGTCCCGATGGGACTTGTGAAATAGCCCCATTAGGGGCACCACATTGGTAAAAAACAGAACCCTACCACATCCAAGTCCCTTTAGGGACGCAACATGGCGGACACCAAAATCTTCCGATTACTTATGGCCTTTTGACCAATCACATTGTTGCACGAAAAAACTTCCTAATTCGTAAATCGTAATTTACTGCCTGTGGTTGGTCTTTTGACCAACCACAAACTAGCACGAAAAAATCGTACATCGTACATTTTCTGATATATATCATTTTTTCATCATTGTCATCCAAATACCTTTGCCTCTTTCTTTGCAATAGGTTGCTCTCGTGAGTTACTATTCTCAAGCAAGAAATAATTCATAAATCATAAATCGTAAATCGTAAATTTGCTCCATGGAACACATCTCAATTGTAGGCGGCGGACTTTCAGGGTCATTACTTAGTGTATATATGGCTAGGCGGGGTTTTAAGGTTGATTTATTTGAACGCAGACCCGATATGCGTAGCAATAAAATTTCTGCGGGCAGGTCAATTAATTTGGCACTTTCAAATCGTGGAATAAATGCATTGGATAAAGTTGGACTTACTGAAGATATATTGAGTGATGCCATCCCCATGTATGGCCGTATGATGCACAGTCGCACAGGCGAATTGAATTTCCAACCTTATGGCACCGAGCAGCAATGTATATATTCAGTTTCACGCGGAAGATTAAATATAAGACTGTTAGAATTGGCTGATGAATTTGAAAATATAAATATACATTTCGATGCAAAATGTACGGATATAGATATGCATAATGCAACAGCAAAATTTGAAATGGCAGATGGAAAAGAGCAAACATTTTTAGCTGATCATATTATAGGAACCGACGGGGCGTTTGCCGCTACCCGTGGGCGTTTGCAGATTACGGATAGATTTGATTATAGTCAAAGTTATTTGCATATAGGCTATAAAGAATTATCTATTCCTCCAGGACCAAACGGAGAATTTAAAATGGAAAAAAATGCTTTACATATATGGCCTCGTGGTGCATTTATGATGATAGCTTTACCCAATCCCGATGGTACTTTTACCTGTACTTTATTTTTATCAATGGAAGGAGTAACCTCATTTGCCAATTTGAAAAAACCAGATGATGTAGTACAATTTTTCGAAAAAGAATTTCCGGATGTGCTGCCTTTGATGCCAACTTTAATAGAAGATTTTTTTGCAAATACTACCGGCTCATTGGTAACCGTTCGCTGCTGGCCCTGGGCGGTGGATGATAAAGTTGCATTGCTAGGAGATGCCGCCCACGCAGTAGTTCCCTTCTTCGGCCAAGGAATGAATTGCTCGTTCGAAGATTGTGTAATCATGGATGAATGTATAGAAAAATATTTGCCCGATTGGAAAAATGTATTCGACCAATACCAGCATTTACGCAAACCAAATGCGGATGCTATAGCCTCACTCGCCGTTCAAAACTTTTACGAAATGAGTGACCGAGTTGGTGATGCAGAATTCCTCCACCGCAAACATATAGAACATGTACTCTGCGAACTCTATCCCGATTTATTTCAATCGCAGTATGAGTTGGTAACGTTTAGTAATACACCTTATATAAATGCACTCAACCGCGGCCCTATCAATGAGCAAATTCTTACAAGTATTATAGAACAAAAACTGGAAGAGAAATTAACTGATAGAAGTATGATAGAACCTATTATTAGGAGGTTTGCGGATTATTTGTAGTAATTGTTTGTCACCCTGAGTTTGTTTGTCATCCTGAGTTTATCGAAGGGTAGACAAACTGGAATACTCTCAAACCGTCTTCGATGAACTCAGACTGACAAAACTTGCAAAAAAAAGCCGCTCAACTTATAACAGTTCAACGGCTTTTAGTTTATATAATATATTTCTAGTGGACAGTAGTCAGTAAACAGTGGTCAGTTGCGGACGCCATGGCACTAATTACTGACTACTGATTACTGTCCACTATTCATCATGCTTCTACTTGAGCAACCACTGCCTCTTCTTCATTCCCCCACATCCTCGGCCTTCCCATAATTTTTTCACGAACACGTTCGTTAATTAAATACATGGCAGGAACTAATATAAGTGTTAAGAAAGTTGCAAAGCCAAGTCCGAATATCATCGTCCATGATAATGGCCCCCAGAATGCTACGGAGTCACCGCCAAAGAATATATGCGGATTGCCATTTGAGAACAATGTATAGAAATCTATATTAAGTCCGACGGCTAGTGGCATTAATCCAAGTATAGTAGCAGATGCAGTTAATAATACTGGAGTCATACGTGTTTTTCCGGCTTCAATTACAGCGGCTTTTAGTTCCCATCCTTGTGCCATCAGCATATCGGCAAACTCCACCAGCAGAATTCCATTTCGGACGACAATACCTGCCAATGCTACTATTCCGATACCTGTCATGATAATAGATATATCCATGTGGAATATAACAAATCCTAACAATACACCTATAATAGAAAATAGAATTTCAGATAATATAATAAGTGGTTTTGTTACCGAGTTAAATTGTGAAACCAATATTAAAAATATTAATCCCAGCGATATAAGCATCGCTCTTCCGAGGAATGAACCTGTTTCTTTTTGTTGCTCTTGCTCACCACCAAATTGTACTATAATGTTACTTGGTACCTTAAATGATGCTAACTTTGCTTTTACTACCGCTACCACTTCATTGGGGTTATATCCATTTAAAACATTACTGCCCAATGTAACTATACGGTTTTGGTTTTTGCGATGTATCGCACCATAGCTATTTGTATATTTTATTTTTGCAATTGCTGCTAATGGAACTTGTCTGATAGCACCTTGCATATTCATATCACGATAGGTAATTTTCATATTGAGCATATCATCTAAATTATTACGGTCACCTTCTTTCAAACGTAATACAATTGGGTAGTCATCATTCTCATCACGGAACTTTGAAATCTCTTGGCCTGCAAGGGCTTTTCGTATTTCATTTCCTACTTGCCCGGTATATAATCCTTCACGCAATGCACGGTCGCGATCTACTTCAATAAGTATTTCGGGTTTATTACTATTCAGGTCACTTTTCAATTCTTCCACACCACCAATTTTGCACGAGTCTAAATATTTTTTCAAGCTGCGACCTGTGGCAGTAAGTTCTTTCAAATCGTCACCCATTATTTCTATACTAATAGGTTTACCTGTTGGCGGTCCTGCTTTTTCTTGGTCAACAGTAATTTCTACACCGGGAATTCCTTTTATTTCGCTACGTACTTTATCTAAATAATCGGAAGTGGATTTGCCATTACGTTTTGCAAATTCTACAAATGCAATTGATACTCTTGCCTTATGCGAACCTGGCGATTGGTCGGGGTCTCCTGGGTCATTGGCACCAATAGCAACATTTGATATCACAGATTCAACGATACCACCTTCATTAATTTCATCGCCCACAACTTTCATCACACGCTTCTCAATTAATCGGGTTAATGAATCAGTATAGGTAACATCACTTCCTACGGGTGTATTAATAAATACATTCACAAAATTGGGTTGTCCTTTGGGGAAGAAAACGACTTTTAATCCAGCAGCACCCACCAACATAAATGATACAATTAGGAGTCCCAAAGTACCAAGGAGTAACCATCTCGGGCGTTTGTTCTTTAATGCAACAGTGAGCAGTCTTTCATAACTATTCACAACTCTGGGCCAAGTTTTTTCTTGGAATTTCTTTATAATACTTTCTAATACATAACGGTGGAATAATACCAAAAGATATATAACAACCATGAGGTTACCCATAAAGAAATTACCTTGTATATATCCTATAAATGCAAGAGCGGCAAACATGATTAAACCCCATCTGCGGTTTTTCTTACGCTTAACTTTGTCGATATGTTGTTCGCCATGTGCTTTCATAAACTGCACCGCAAATACTGGATTGAATATATAAGCAACCACCAAAGAAGCAAGCAGTGTTACAATTAATGTTATAGGTAAATAGAACATAAATTTCCCTATAATACCCGTCCAGAACGCCAGCGGAATAAAGGGTGCAAGCATGGTAAGTGTACCTGCAAGTACTGGAACAAATACTTCGCCTGCGGCATATTTTGCAGCTTTTACAATAGGTACTTTTCCATTGTCGAATATTCTATGTGTATTTTCGATAACAACAATTGCATCATCTACAACGATACCTAGTGCCAATAAAAATGCAAACAGTACAATCATATTTAATGAGAATCCAATACTTGGAAAAACTAAGAATGCAATAAAGCATGATAATGGAACAGAGAGTCCAACAAATATAGCATTGGTTGCTCCCATAAAGAACATTAATATAAGAGTTACCAATATAAATCCGATTACAATTGTATTAATCAAATCGTGCAGTGTTACACGAGTTTGGCTCGATTGGTCACCCGTAATACTTACTTCTAGTTCCTTGGGAAATTCTTTTTCTTGCAAATACTTCACAATACCACGAATAGTATCACTTGATTGTATTAGATTCTCTCCAGCTTTCTTTATTACATTGATGGTAACTACATTTTTTCCTTCTAATCTTGCATAGCTTTCTCGTTCTTTATAGGTGTCTTCTACATTGGCAATGTCTTTTAAATATATAGTAGCACCACTCATGGAACGTATAATAATATTTTCCATTTGTTTGGGATCCACAAATTGCCCTTTAACACTAATAGAACGATTTAATTCGTCCATTTTTAAATTACCAGAAGGCACAGTTGTATTCTCAAAACGAATTGCATTTTCTATATCGGTCATCGTAACATTGGCAGCTTGCATACGGCTCAAATCCATATTAATATGAATCTCTCTGTCCAACGCTCCTATAATATCTACGCGGGTAATTTGTGGTAGTGATTCCACACGATTTTTAATTTGGTCGGCATATTTTTTTAGTTTATTCAAATCGAAATTACCTGCCAAGTTTACGTTCATAATAGGCTGTTCGCTAAAGTCGAATTCTTTAACAAATGGTTCTTTTCGAGCTGGGTCATTGGGTAAATCTTGAACTGCTAAATCTACTGCTTCTTTTACTTTTCGTTTGCACTCATCAGGTTTTTTATCGGTATTAAATTCAACTATTATAATAGATACATTCTGAATGGAAGTACTGGTTAATTTTTTTACACCATTAATAGCTTTTAGTTTTTTCTCAATGGGTTTTGTTATCAAATTCTCGATATCCGATGGCGATGTTCCAGGGAAAATTGTTTGCACCGAGATGGTTGGTACCACAATGTCAGGAAACTTTTCCTTGGGCAAACCTATATAGGACATAATACCAGTAATTGTTAATATAGCAGCAATTACAAATATGGTTGTTTTGTTGTCTATACTCCAGCTGGTGGGTTTAAATTCTTTTGTTAAATCTTTCATTTTATGATATGCTTAAATCAGCTATTAAAATATGTATATATGATATAGTTTTTGTATATATTTAAAAATTAAATGTATTATAAGTGATGAGTGAATATTTATAATTAACCATTAATAATTTATCATTATACTAGAGTTTTACTTCCTCTCCATCATTCAAATCCTGATAGCCGGTAGTAATTAATTCATCACCAGGTTGCAGGCCTGATTTTACTTCAATTTTACCATTATAGTTTGTACCAACAGTTACAATACGTTTCTTGGCGACTGTTTTCTTACCTTCATGAACAGCTACAAATACATAAGAACCTGCTTCTCCATTTTGTATAGTATTGATCGGTATAACTAAAGTTTTGGGATTTTCATAATCAATAATTTTTAAAATGGCAACCATATTGGGTTGGTAATTTGCCATATCTCCACTTAGGGTGCACTCAACATTAAATGTGCGTGACATAGGATTAATTACTTTACCACAGTATGATACAGTTGATTGTGTTTCTTGATTGATATCTGGGAAAGCAATCATTACGGTATTGCCTTGTTTTATTTTGCCTGAATAAGTTTCAGCCACATCAGCTTTTACTTTAAGCTTAGAATTATTTACCACGCGAAATGCGGGCACACCAGGTGATGCAAGCTGTCCAACTTTGGCAAACACGTCATCAACCACACCATTCACCAATGATTTTATTTTGAAAGATTCGAGATTTTCATTTAAAGTAGCTTTGCTTTTTTCTAGAGCCTCTTTATTGTTTTTTGCCTGTAAAAAAGCGATCTCGCTTCCTATCTTTTGATCCCACAAATTCTTTTGTCTTTGATATACGGTTGTGGCTAAGTCTAATCTGTTATTTAATTCAGCTAAACTTGAGCGAAGATTTTGATCATCTTCTTGAGCAAGCACTTGCCCTTTGCTTACTAAATCTCCCACTTTTACATATACTGCAGTAATAGTTCCTAGAGCTTTTGATGTAATGGTTACATTCTCATCGGCATCAACCCTGCCATGTATTTCAAGATAATGTCTGAACTCAATATTTTCAAGTTTTGTAACAGAAATCAAACGCGATTTATCATCCTTTTGTGTAGTGTCTAATAAAGCAATTTCTTTTTGCATTTTTAAAATATCATCAGCAACCTTTTTTTGCACTTTAAGCAAACTATCAAGTGAGGCCTTTTTTTGGTCTAATGTTGTTTTACCACCTCCACAACTAGCAACAATGCTTAGTATAATAATTGAAATGGTTAGTAAAGATATATTTTTCATTTTGTGTTTTATTTATTGTTTTGTTTTGCTAAATTTATATTTTAATTACATAGTTATATTTTTCATTTTCGCACTGAGCAGCCTGCACTGAGCGATAGTCGAAGTGTTATCTCCCTCCCATTGCTTTTTTCAAATCTGATTTTGCAGTGAGTAATTCATATATTGCATTTAGGTAGCTTGTTTGGGCTGTTTTAAAATCGTTGTCGGCTGTTTGTAATTCTATGCTATTTGAAACACCTTCTTTGTATTTAATAGAAGTAGTATTATATATTTTTTCAGATAAGTCTCTGCTTCTTTTTTGTAATTCGAGCATTTTTAATGCGTTTTGATATTTGCTTTTTGCAGCAAAATATTCAAGGTTTAATGCATTGGAAAGATTTGCAGAATCATTTTGTAATCTTCGCAATTGTATATTGGCTTGGGCAATTTTGCTTTGCTTTTGAAAACCATCAAAAATGGGAACGCCCAAGCGAAGTCCTATTAATGCAGAGGGTACCCAAGGCAGTTGTGGTGTTGATTTAAACAAGTTATCATTGTTACGGTTTAATGCACTTTGCACCGAGCCAATTAAAACCAAGTTGGGAAGATAACCATATTGATAACGTTGCTTATCCAATTTATATAATGCTTGTTGCTCTCGCAGTAACTTATATTCTATCCTGCCCTGTATATTAAAATCTGCAGCACCCATATCGCCGATATCGCTAGTATATAGTTTTTCTAAATTATCAGTAAGTATTATAGGTTTTGATACATCGTAACCCATCTGCAATTTGATAGCTTTATAGGAAATTTCTTTCGAGTTTTCTAAATTTGCTTTGGCTATTTGAAGGTTAGAAAGTGTGAGCTCTAGCCTGTCTACATCCAGCGATTCTACAAATCCATTTTTATTCATTTGCTTCATTTCAAAAAGCAGTTTTTCAATCCTTGTTAGATTTTCATTTACAAGTTTAATATTTTCTCCCAATATCAATGCAGCATAATATGCTTTGGTAATATTTGATTCAATATCAATCTCACTTTTTGCAACAATCTGCTTCGATAAAATGGCCACTTCTTTAGCTGCTTTTAAGCCCACTATATATGACCCATCAAATATTAATTGGGTGGCTTGTATAGCTGCTGTAATTTGATGTGTGGTACCAAAAGTAAGTTTCACATATTCATTGGCAGGCCTGCCTACAATTGTTCCAGGTAAAAAACTGGCGGGCAATTTCAAAAAATCATTCCATTGCACACTTCCATTTATTTGTGGGAGCCCAACAGATAATATCTCTTTTACTTGTTCTTTCGATTTGTCAGCATCAAGTTTACTGTTTAATATAGTTGGGCTATTTTTCTTGCCGTAGTCGATAGCTTGTTGCAACGAGAAATTTTCTTCAGTTGCCTGCGCCATGGCGGCGTTTAGCGATAAGTAGGCTAATCCTAATAGGAGCAGTTTTTTCATAACGATGTAATTTTATTTTCTAAATATTTAATTCCTTTGGGCGTGCAAACACCTCTCAAGTGATAGGTGATAAATTCGTGATATAGATCATGAAAGCTATATTCATGGTCGGGGAATAATTCATTGTTAACCATAAGCCCAATCATCTCAACATATAAGCGGCAAATAATTTCTGTATTGATATCATTTCTATAATATCCTTCTTGCACGCCATTATCTAAATTTGCTTTTACCATTTTTGCGATAAAATTCCGCTTGTGTTCATCAAATCTTTTCCAACTTTCATGATAGTACTTTTTAAGATCATTAATAGTCATTGGGTTCACATTCCGCATGGTTTGGTTCACCCGTTTTACTATGCAAAGTACCTCATCTATCGGGTTCTTCTTTTCAGAATGTAAATTGCTGAAATAGGCTTCTTCACAATTGAAAGTGCGGTCGACGGTTTGTTTTACCAAATCAGATTTGTCAGAAAAATATTGGTATAAAGTTTTTTTGCTGATGCCCAATTCGCGGCTCACATCATCCATGGTGGTGCTTTTAACTCCCAGTTTCATGAAGATGGATTCAGCTCCTTCCAGTATTTTATTTTTTGTATCTTTTTCCAAAACGTGGGGCAAAAAAATTTATAAATGGCTTTTGTAATTTTGTGTATTTATGCGAACCGTATTTACAAGTAAGCGAAATGTAAAATTTTTAAACCCATCCATTTTTCGATAATTTATATTGACAATCAAGATATTATATATATGCCAATGCTGTACCCCTTGATATTGCGGGCTTGCAAATATATACAGTGGAAACAAAACCACCTCAATAATGTTTCCTGTGTTTCTGTTTTTAGTCCAATTATTATACCTAGGGAAGTCCCTAGTATTTAAAATAAATTTTTTGTTGTTGGTTTTTATACTTTCATTTGATGACGTTAAGATAAATATAATAATGAAAACTATTATATTTGCCTTATTATAATTTATATTAAAACAATAATTTATAACATAATGGAAAACAAGAAGTTAGACCCCCCCCTCAAAATTTTTATTAAAAACAAAAAAACCAACCTGTTATAGGTTTGGGAGGTTGTTATTTTCTTTTACGCTATTGATGCTTTTTGCACAGATGCCTTTTGAGAAAGTGAAGGGGCAATATTGTTCCGCCGCTTCCGTTACCGAAACCTGTAACAGTTCTCAAATACCCAATTCTACCAATTTTGTTCCGTGGGAATATATCTGGTTTGAGACTGATGCGTTGGGCGGCAACCGCGTACCATTAAACAATGGGCTGCCCACCAATTACTTAACCGTAACACCCACGCAGACCATCAATGATGAGACACACTATTATATAGAGGAGGGGCACCGGCCAGTCATTCCTTATCTTACCTGCACTTCGGGGGTGAAAACTGTAAAGGTCATCTATGAGCTAAAGATAGTGTCCAACAACCTGAACCCGCCCATATATAGTATTAGCAACACTAGCAGTATAGTATATACAAATTACCAGTGGTACAAGAACAACGTTATAATAGCAGGTGCTACATCAAGCACCTATATGCCAAGCACCTCAGGGGCATACACCTTAAGGGCAACAAACTCTTGCAACAATACGCTTACCTCTAACATACTTTCCTATAATGCCCCCAACAACCAGTGCAGCAGCAATACGCCAACTTATAGTACCTGTAACGCTTCATATAATCTAAGTTTTGTGCCTGCCAGTGGATATAGTGTTACATGGTACCGATGTGATGCAAGTGGTAACAATGGAGCTATATTAAATAACGGGAATCCGACAAATAGTATAAATGTTTCTTCATCGACTTCATCGGCAACACAAGGATATTACTATTACTATGTATGCACCGATGTTTTTTCAAATGCCAGATGCACCTCGGCTGTTATTACGGTTGTGTTTAAAAAAGACTTGCCCATTGCAACTAGCAGCAATTCCTTGCCTGCTACTTTAACTCCCAACCCATTCCCAAGCAATAATACAGTATATGGTAATTATCAATGGTACAGAAATGGAAAAATAATTCCTGGTGCTAATAGTAGTAGCTTTTATGCAACATTACCCATTTACATACACATGGTTGTGGCGAAATGAACGGGTATATGAACAACACTACATTCTCCTATCTAATGGTGCCTCCAGCTACTCAAATTTGCAATATGGCAAACATTCCAACCGGACCTTTCCCTTATGTAATACATGACTATATATCCATGTTTACTATGCAGTATGATTCATTTATTTGTTATAATGTGAATGGCGTGAACACAGAAATTGCTTTGCTTATTAATCAAATACAATCTACTACTTGGGTGCAAAATACGAGTTACGGTTTTTATTTAACTGATTCTAAAATATTGGGAGATTTTGCGTATGGGGTTAAGGTGAGTGAAGCTCACTATTTGCACATTGACGGGACAGGCCTATCAGAAATAACAGGCAATATACCACAAGCTATTTATTCGAATGCCGCATCCCTATTTATTTATATCGAAAAACAGCATATACAAAACACCTCACAAAACATTGGAGGAGGAGGCATTTATGTAAGAGAGGCTGTTGATGTGCATATCACTGACAATACCTTACAAAATCTCGAAAGAGGTATTGAATATTATTATCCCTCTTCCCCAAATAGTCATACAAGTTATATACAGAACAATGATATTAGTGGCTGCACTTATGGAATTGCCTCAGCATCGGACATATTTCCGGTTGGCACTAGCACAGTAAATACTTATATAAATCAAAAAGACCTTAAAATGTACTGTAACCGCATATTAAACTGCGACTATGGTATAGTGGGCAGTGGGCCAATGACAGACCAAGGGAGCTCTAACCTCGGAGGTGGCGGGGCATTACAAGATTGGTCTAATCGTTTCTGCAGTAGTTTTTCAAACCATGCATGCAGCAGTGGAAGTAGTAATAACTACGCCGATATAGTTTGG
Organism: Bacteroidota bacterium; assembly: GCA_947477885.1. Lineage (GTDB taxonomy): Bacteria > Bacteroidota > Bacteroidia > UKL13-3 > UKL13-3 > CANJUD01. The sequence continues at coordinate 403,198 of CANJUD010000001.1, read as the reverse complement.
TACAACCAAGGGGTCGGGAGTGATTTAAATATATATTATAACAACGGGGCAAACAGAGCTTTCAAAACAATGGTTGGGACACTGCGTATAGATAATGTACCTATATCCTCTGGTAATATATCCTTTCAGTATGCACTTCATACACCTAACAATCAAGGCACCGATTATTTTTACTCAAATAATACCTATAATAGTATCCCTGTGGAAACTGGCATTGATCAAAATACAATTGACCATACGGGAATAAGCCTATATCCCAACCCCGCAACCGATAAGATAATACTTGAGCAAGTGGGTGCTGATAACAACAGAAATTTACATATCCACATTATAGACTTATTAGGGAGGCAGGTATTAAAATTGGAAAGCCAAACAACCTTTACACCAATAAGTGTGTCTAACTTATCACAAGGCATATACAATGTAGAAATCACAGATTTAAAAACAGGACAACATTATAGCAATAAGATTAATATAATCAGATAATGTCAATTCGGTATTATATATTATATGGTTCGATCTTGAGCCTGTTTTTGATCTGCAACACACGTATGTATTCTCAACGTGGAAACAACTGGACTTCTGCTTCTGTTGCTGTTGGGTTAAATTTCAATACAGCCCCTCCGTCAATATTCAAAAAAGCCCGCCCTTGTTGTGCTCATTCTCAAACCATTTCTGATTGTATGGGTAACCTGCAACTATATACACAGAATAATTATATATATAATAAGAACAATCAACTTCTCAAGCATTATCCGACTGAGTATTCATATCATAACTTGCTAATTCCTAAACCTGGTGATGATTCTTCATTTTATTATTTTCGTGGTCTAGATTTAAATATTAATTATCCGCACTATTATGAAATTGATATGAGATTAGATAGTGGTCGGGGGGACATGGACACAACTGTACATAAAATTATTGACTCTGGTGTTGTTTGTGTCGGTTTTGTAAAACATGCCAATGATACTGATTATTGGCTATTAATCAAATCAAATATATATACTGTAAATGCTTTCTTGGTTACAAAAAATGGTATAAGCACCAAACCAGTTTCAAGTAAAATGGTTGGCTCAAACGCTGATTTTTATTTAAGGTTTTCCAACAATGGCAAATTTGTGATAGCCCCAGCGACATTGGGGCAGGTGCAACCTTCTACTACCAACAGGAATTATATATATGATTTTGATGCTAAAACAGGAAAATGCACAAATGAAAGGGTTTTGTTTACTCAGAGCAACTATAAAGGATCATATTTTGCTTACTATGGATTTTCGCCCAATGATAGTATTATATACCAACTTATAGCTAATGGTGATACTTCGTATATGTATTCTATCAATCAGTTAGAAACTTATAACAGTAGTATTAGCAATTCTATAAAAAATGTTTACAGTATCAACTCAAAAGTCAGTTATTATTATGGGCAAGGCATTCAACTAGCTCCTGACAATAAAATATATTTTTTCTTATCAGATTCAAGCAATACTAGTCATTGCTTAAGTTATATAGAGCATCCAGATATAAATGGCAGTAACTGCAATATTAAATACAGAGGATTTTGTAGTGATTCTGACACGTTAGCTTTTAACTATTTCCCTGCATATTTCTTTCCAGTTAAACGTATTAATAACCATTTTGATATAACAGGCACCAATGGCTGTGGATATGATAGTGTTCGCCTTACCGCAGATGCAGATAGTGCCTTTAAAAGCTATAAATGGTATTTTGGAGATGGAGATAGTGCTGTTGGCAAAACCGTAGTACACCAATATAAAAATGCAGGAAGCTATTATGTAAAACTTGGTTGTGAGTTAGGCAACTGCGGCTATATGCAATGGGTGGGCGATAGTGTTACCATTAAGTTTAAACCTACTATATCACTTGCAACAAATAAGAATACATATTGTGGTTATCAAAGTATAGATGCACAGGTTAATTATAGATATAGTGATACCGTGCAAGTGGCATGGGGAGATGGTATAGATACTTTATTATATGTTGCAGATACCAACCTTGTAGATAGTGTGCAACTGCAACATCTATATATTAAAACTGGCAACTATGCCCTAAGCTGCAAAGCATGGAACAGCAATTGTTATGATAGTGTGGCTACTGTATATAATATAATAGTAGATACTATACCAAAAGCTAGTTTTAATGCAAATTATATTACTGGATGTGGTACGAAAACTATTATACTCACAGATACTTCAAAATTTGATAGTGTTATCATAAACCGTACCTGGCATATATATAAAGCTAGTGGTTTAGATACAAGTATTATAACAGGAACTGTTAATAATTTGTCTTTCTTGTTTAATGATACGGGTATATATTCTGTTAAGTTAATTGTGCAAAGCAAGCAGGGTTGTATAGATTCAATGGAGAAGATTAATTATATACAAATAAACCCAATACCCGTAAGCAAAATCAGTGGCAAAACGAGTTGGTGCGGTACGGATTCGACTACGCTCACCGTAAGCGGGGGAAGCAAATACAAATGGAGTGTGGGAGATACAACTGCTTCTGTGTTTCTTAAACCATTAATTTCAAACTATTATAGTGTAACTGTTACGAATATATATAATTGTTCTGTTAAAGATTCGGTTTATATAAGTGTTGGCAAAATTGTAACACCCTATTTCACGCCCAACTACACCCAAAGTTGCGGCAACAGTACCATTACACTCACAGATAGCAGTGGCGGGTTGGATAGCATCATCCAACAAAGAAAATGGACAATCTATTATCCTAACAATATAGTAAAACAATATGATACTGTTAGCACCAATAATCTAAAAATAATAGTACAGGATACGGGATATTATACTGCCAAACTTATATATATAACCAAACAGGGCTGTATGGATTCGTTAACTAAAACCAATGTATTTCGCATACTGCCGCAACCTGTTGTATATATAGATAGTCCAGCCCAAAACCCCTTATGTTATAAAGATAGTTTTATATTTACCGCCAAACAAAAAGATATAAACTACCCACCACTTGTAAAATACAAATGGAATTCTGGGCCAGTTAATACCCCAAGTATTACAGTAGATAGTGCCAATAGTTATTATGTGAGTGCTACAAACACTTACGGATGCGGGGCACAGAGCAATACGGTGAAGATAACTGTCTTGCCTCAACTGTTTGCCAATATTAAAACCGCTAAGGATAGTTTATATACAATAGCTACGCGTCCCATAGTATCATATACTTGGTATAAGGAAAGTATATTGTATAATACTGCTTCATCACTGTTTCACCCACCCACGGGCATGTATTATGTGCATGTGGTGGATGCGAATGGTTGTGTGGCGAATAGTGGGTCGCTGTTGCATATTGGGTTGAACAATATAGCCTATATGTTTGATGGAATTCATGTTTATCCAAATCCAGCCAATGATAAATTATATATTTCTGCTGAGAATATAAAAACAGTTTATATATACAATTTGCTGGGCGAATTGGTGCATCAATCCTATTTTGCCCCTGCTAAACCTATTGATATATCTGCACTCCCCAAAGGTTTATATTTATTAAAAGCTGAGGATGCTTTGGGAGAAAAATCTATTACGAAATTTGTAAAGGAATAAGAGGTAAAATTATCTCTCAATTGTCAAATTAATTCACAGGATGAGGCGTTTAGTTTTCATTATAAACAATGCTAAGTTCGAAGCCGAACTATAAAATAACTACCACAATCTTATTTTTGTTTGCAGAAGTGATAGTGGTGAACGAAGCGGAGGGAGAGGTGCCTTTTTGCTGTGGGCGGAGTTCATCCACGGTTTTGCAGTGCGTTCCGCATGTAAACTTGGCAAAAATCACCTCTGCAAACAAAAACACTTTTGAATACTTTTGGTGTCAAAAGTATTGCCCGCCCGGCGAGGGCAGCGACAAGCAAAGCGACCATTAAAAAATTAATCAACATTATATAATTGCATAGAAATGTAAACTAAACGCCTAATCCTATTTTATTTTAAAAAATACTTAGCCGATAACCTATTATTTCTCTGCCCCAACTTTATCTTTGACCCGTGAATATAAGATTTAACGACACTTTAAATTATATTAGAAAATATAATGCCTTAAGGTCGTGGAATCTTATTCAAGTTTGGTTTAGTTTTCATATATCAAAACTGTTTAAAAAATCATTTCATTATGGGATGCCGGTTAGTGCTTCTATTGAGCCCACTACCTCCTGCAATTTGCGATGCCCCCAATGCCCCAGCGGCCTGCGTTCGTTTTCAAGACCTACAGGAATGCTGCAGCCCGAGATGTTTCGCGACACCATAGATCAGCTAGCTCCAAGATTAACTTATCTCATTTTATATTTTCAAGGGGAGCCTTATTTGAATCCTGATTTTTTAGATTTTGTGCGTTATGCAAATCAGAAAAAGATATATACTGCAACATCATCCAATGCACACCATATTACAGAGCAAATGGCTGAAGACACCGTAAAGTCAGGGTTGGACAGATTGATAATTTCTATTGATGGAACCACGCAGGAAACGTATAAAGAATATAGAGTTGGCGGTAGTTTAGATAAAGTATTACAATCCACTAAAAATCTTGTGGAATGGAAAAAGAAATTAAAAAGTAAAACGCCACATATTATATGGCAGTTTATAGTTTTCAAACATAATGAACATCAGATTTCAGCTTTTAAAGATTTGGCAAAATCATACGGGGTTGATTCGGCAATAAAAACTGCTCAAATATATGATTACGAAAATGGCAACGACCTAATACCAGAAGATAGCAGATATAGCCGTTATGAGGAAGTTCATACCAATGGATTTGCATTAAAAAACAATATGATGGACCACTGTTGGCGTATGTGGCAAGGATGCGTAATTACTTGGGATGGTAAGGTGGTGCCCTGTTGTTTTGATAAAGATGCCGAGAACAGGATGGGCGATTTGAACAGCAAAAGTTTTTTGAAAATATGGAAAGGGGAAGCTTACAAAGAATTCCGTTCTAAAGTTTTAGGTGGAAGGAAGAATATTTCTATTTGCCAGAATTGCACGGAGGGAACGAAAGTGTGGGATTAAACTCTTAATCCTTGAATATTACCTCATTCACTATAAAATCATAATTTGTATATAGAAACACGCTGCCCCGATATAATTTCGCAGCAAGTAAACGCATGCAATTTTCCCAAATAATAGGTCATCCCAAACTAAAGCAAAAAATGGCGACAACCATTGCCGAAGGCCGCATTGCCCATGCACAGCTATTTGTGGGTGCCGAGGGTACGGGTGCTTTGCCGCTTGCATTGGCCTACGCTACTTTGGTTAACTGCGAGAATCCTTCAGCAGAAGATTCTTGCGGTATATGTAACTCCTGCAACAAAATAAATAAACTCATCCATAGCGACCTTCACTTTACTTTCCCTACTGTGGGCAAAGATGTAGTGAGTAGTGATCTGATGGAAGAATGGCGTGAATCAGTTTCCGAAAATCCTTATATGGGTTACCGCGATTGGGTTTTAAAAATTGGAGCTGAAGGCAAACAAGGAAATATAAACACCAAAGAAACTGCTGATATTTTCAGAAGGCTTAGTTTGAAAGCACTAGAAGGGAAGTTCAAAATACAAATTATTTGGGGAGTAGAATATCTGAAAGAGCAAGGCAACAAATTATTAAAGATATTAGAAGAACCGCCCGAAGGCACTTTGTTTATACTTGTATGCGAAGATCCCAATCAAGTATTACCAACCATACTTTCTCGAGCCCAAGTAGTTCAGATTCCTCCTATTGATTATAATAGTCTCACCAATGCCCTCATAGCTGAAGGAATGGACGAACCAGTAGCAAAGCAAACTGCCTCATTAAGCAGTGGAAGTTGGCTCATGGCACTATCCCTTTCACAAAATTCAAGCAACGATTTATTTACTTACCTCAAAGATTTTTTAAACCTCTCACTTTTCGACAGCAAAGTGCCTGAGCGAATTAGATTGATTGATAGCCTGTCACAATGGGGCCGTGAGCCACTCAAGTTATTCCTTAATTATTTAATTGACATGCTGCACAAAGCCGAGCATATTTCTTTTCAAACAAATTTGGCTAAAACTGCGTTTCCCGAGGAAAATGCTTTCTTAGAAAAGTTTGCCAAGATGCTTACCCCATATAAGGCTGAGCTCATTTTCAAAAAGGCAAATGATGCAATCATGCAGATTGAGAGAAATGGCAATGCCAAGTTAGTGTTGTTTAATTTATCTTTGTCGGTTAGAAATGTGCTTGCTAATTAGCAATTAGCCACATACCAAATTGATAACAAAGGTTTTAAAAGATAAATTTTAAAAAGATGGGATGTAGTAGTTGTGGAAGCGGTGGCTGTAGCACCGGAAGTTGCGGCACTGGCTGCGGTAGCAAAAATGGAAGTACCAGCTCAGGCTGTAATAAACTTAATGTATATGACTGGCTGGGAGGCATGCAGTTACCCCCAGGATATAAACCCTTCAATATTGTAGAAGTCCGATTTAAAGGAGGTCGCAAAGAATTTTTTCGCAATAACAACCAAATAGAACTCTATATGGGCGATCCTGTAATAGTTGATGCCGATAATGGTTTCGATATTGGTCATGTATCCTTGAAAGGTGAATTGGTAAAACTTCAACTTAAAAAATACAATATCGCTGATACCGATAACCGGCTAAAAGTAATTCAAAGGTTACCAAGAGAAAATGAGTTGGTTCGATATAAAGAAATAAAAGCAGAAGAACCTGGCATGTTGCAACGAGCCCGCACCGTAGCTCTGCAAATGGGCTTGCAAATGAAATTGAGTGACATCGAATTGCAAGGCGATAGAAAAAAAGTAATATTCTTTTATACCGCCGAAGACCGTGTGGACTTTAGAGAACTGATTAAAAAATACGCTGATGAATTCCGCACTCGCATTGAGATGCGTCAGATTGGATACCGTCAAGAGGCATCAAGACTTGGAGGTATCGGCAGTTGTGGTCGTGAATTATGTTGCTCTACCTGGCTTACCGATTTCAAATTGGTAACTACTGCTGCTGCTCGCTACCAAAACCTATCCATGAATCCACTTAAGTTACAAGGTCAATGTGGCAAACTCAAATGCTGCCTCAACTACGAACTCGATACCTATCTGGAAGCTTGGGATAATTTCCCACCCAATATTGAAAAGCTAAAACTACAAACCCAGCAAGGAGTTGCATTCCTACAAAAAACTGACATACTAAAACAGATGATGTGGTTCGCCTATGTGCGCGAAGGTGTGGGCAGCGAGTGGGTAGCACTCGGTGTAGAGGAAGTAAAAAAAGTAATTGAACTCAACAAAGCGGGACAAAACCCAGAAACCCTTGGCGTAAAAGACAAGAGCAACGAGCCCGAAATTATTAAAACCTTAACAGAGGACATGGAAGGTAGTCTTACACGATTGGATAATAAAGGCAAAAAAGGTGGTGGTGGGAATCGCAGAAATAATAACAGAGGCGGAGGAAATAATAGGACTCCGAATAACAACAGAGGTGGCGGAGGGAATAATAATTCCAATAGAGGCGGAGGTGAGAATCCTGGTGGAAATAATAATCCGAGCAACAACTAACCATCTTATTAAAGATCCATAAAAAAAGCCGACATATTATTTATGCCGGCTTTTTTTACATTATATAATTTGAATTATTTCACAGTATCCATATGACAAATCAAATCTAAAACCTTGTTGCTATAACCCATCTCATTATCATACCACGAAACTATTTTAACAAAATTGCTATTGAGCATAATACTCGCATCAGCATCGAATATAGAAGTGCGGGAATCTCCAAGAAAATCAGTTGATACAACTGCATCCTCTGTATATCCTAAAATTCCTTTCATCTCACCTTCCGATGCGGCTTTCATGGCAGCCTTAATATCGTCCATGCTACATCCTTTTTCTATACGGCAGGTTAAATCCACCACACTCACATCGGGAGTAGGCACACGGAAACTCATCCCTGTTAGTTTACCTTTAAGCTCAGGTATTACCAACCCTACAGCCTTAGCAGCACCAGTTGATGAGGGTATGATGTTTTGATATGCACCACGTCCACCGCGCCAATCTTTAGCACTGGGACTATCAACTACTTTTTGGGTAGCGGTAGCAGCGTGAACTGTCGTCATCAATCCTTCAAGTATTTTGAAATTGTCATGCATTACCTTGGCAATTGGGGCCAAACAATTTGTGGTGCATGATGCGTTTGAAACCACTTCCATATCGGCTGTATACAATTTATGGTTAACACCCATCACAAAAGTTGGAGTATCATCCTTAGCAGGAGCTGACATGATTACACGTTTTGCACCAGCTTTAATATGTGCAGCCGCTTTTTCTTTTTCTAAAAACAAGCCTGTTGATTCAACAATATATTCAGCACTTATGTCATTCCATTTCAAATTTGCAGGATCTTTTTCAGCAGTTACACGAATAGTTTTTCCGTTTACCACTAGATGGCCATTAACCACTGAAACTTCGCCTTTAAATACGCCATGCGTTGAGTCGTATTTAAGCATATAAGCCATGTAATCAGGGTCTATCAAGTCATTGATTCCCACAATTTCTACCTTAGGGTTGTTCATTGCAGCCCTGAAAACTAAACGGCCAATACGGCCAAATCCGTTGATTCCAACTTTCATGTTATTGATTTTTAGTTAATTATTAAAAAATGATTTGTCAGTGCAAAAGTACCATTAAAAAATTTCTAAGGAAAGTATTATTTGTATTTAACAAAAAAAAATATACCTTTGCAGCCCGATAAAATAAAAATGGCCCGTTCGTCTATCGGTTAGGACACCAGGTTTTCATCCTGGTAAGAGGGGTTCGACTCCCCTACGGGCTACTTCAAAAGGACAAGTTATTAATAAGTGGCTTGTCCTTTTTTATTAAATCTAATTTCGCCACCCAATGTCTAACATCCTTTTGCGGGCAATAACAGGTAGTTTATTTGTGGCCTTAATGGTTGCATCTACGCAGTGGTCTTGGTTGTTTGATGTTTTATGCTTGGTTTTCCCTGCTTTGTGTGTATGGGAATTAACGAGAATGTTTGGATATAAGATATGGATTTCAATATTTGCCATTATTGGAATTTCCACAATTATGAGTATTAGATTGGGGTATTTAGAACCTATTTCAAACTATGATTTCACGCCGCTACTGTTTATTATATTTATTCTATCTGCTCAAAAGAAGAATTCAAAAATATCTTCAATAACTTTAGTGGGAATTATATATATACTTGCAAGCTTTTTGTTTTATCATAAACTTGCCCATATTGAAATAGCTAACAATGAATACAGTCCAATTTTATGTTTCGACAATACTTATATACTCTGCATGCTAATATTCATCTGGACCAATGATTCCTTTGCGTATTTGATTGGCAGAAAGATTGGCAAAACTCCTTTGGCCCCTAGCATCTCTCCCAAGAAAACCATTGAAGGCACTTTGGGCGGATTGTTGTGCACCGTGTTAGCCGCCACCTTGCTCAAATATATATATATAATTCCCGATGGAAATTGGTTTTATGCTTGGGCTTTGCTCGTGAGTGTATCGGCAACAGTGGGTGATTTAATTGAGTCGAAAGTGAAACGGATTGCGGGTGTTAAGGACTCTGGAAATTTACTGCCAGGGCATGGTGGTTTCCTCGACAGGCTCGATGCCATGCTGTTTTGCAGCATTGTATCTTTTCTGTTTTTTAAGTTTGTGCCTTTATTCTGAATAACTTTCAAAAATCGTAGCGGGATTTGTCGGTAATTTTGCGGCGTGCTTCTGTCAATCCCGCTGCGGTTGTTGGGGACACCAACCACTAGCATTTTATAGATATGGACGTAAAAATACAAAGAGCATTAATTTCAGTTTATTATAAAGATGGGCTTGAACCCATAGTGAAAAGACTAAACGAACTGGGCGTAGAAATATGCAGCACCGGTGGTACACAAACTTTTGTGGAAGCCATGGGAATTCCGGTTACGATGGTGGAGACGCTTACGGGATATCCTTCCATTTTGGGTGGTCGTGTGAAGACCTTGCATCCGAGCGTGTTTGGTGGCATTTTGGGCAGGCGTGACAATGAAACTGATATACAAGAAATGGAGGATCATCATATCAAACCCATCGATTTAATTATTGTGGATTTATATCCTTTTGAAGAAACCCTAGCATCAGGTGCAAGTGAGCCAGATATTATAGAAAAAATAGATATTGGTGGTGTGTCATTAATAAGAGCCGCCGCAAAAAACTTCCAGCATACTATTATAGTTTCCAGTAAAGATAATTATAATGATTTGTTGGATATATTAAACACGGAACACGGAAGTTCGACTATTTCACAACGTAAAGAATTTGCCAAGCGTGCTTTCTATACCACCAATCATTATGATGGTGCGATATTCAAATATTTTAACACCGAACCATTACAATATTTTAGCGAAAGTTATACTCATCCTTTCTGCATGCGTTATGGTGAAAACCCACATCAGAAAGCAGCATTTTTTGGAAATATTAATGATATATTTGAACAAATACAAGGCAAAGAAATTAGTTATAATAATATAGTAGATGCGGAAGCTGCTGTTGATTTATTGGCTGAATTTACAGAGCCGGCATGTATTATAATAAAACACACCAACCCCTGTGGTACTGCGGTGCGGGCAAATGCTTTGGATGCATGGAAAGCAGCGTTGGCTAGCGATCCTGTCTCAGCATTTGGAGGTATTATAGCAATTAATAGAGAAATAGATGAAGCCCTTGCCAAAGAAATTGATACTATATTTTTTGAAATATTAATTGCCCCGAGTTTTACCAAAGAAGCTATAGCGATATTCGCAGCAAAAAAGAATAGAACACTATTAAAATTAAAAGATTTTGAACGCGGACAGTGGCAATATAAATCTGTATTAAATGGAGTACTTGTTCAACATAAAGATAATAAACAAGAGCTAGAAGCAGAACTTAATTATATAACAAATGCCAAACCTTCAGCTGCACAAGTTGAAGATTTATTATTTGCCAACCGCTTGGTAAAAAATGCCAAATCAAATACGATTATACTTGCCAAAAACAAGCAACTCCTTGGCCTCGGTTGCGGCATGACTTCCCGCATTGATGCACTAAAACATGCCCTTAGCAAAGCTGCCGAATTTGGCATGGACTTAAACGGAGCCGTAATGGCCAGCGATGCATTCTTCCCCTTCCCCGACTGTGTAGAACTGGCCCACCAGCATGGCATAGCTGCTATTATACAACCAGGCGGAAGTATTAAAGACCAATTATCGATCGACTATTGTAATACCCATAATTTGCCAATGGTGATTACCGGGTTTAGGCATTTTAAGCATTAATATATTGTAATTTCTGAAGCTTTGTAAACTCAGCTTCCGATTCTAAACCTAGGCAATGTAATTTCATTTGCAGTTGGGTAGGGAGCACGATGCGTTGTACTAATATCTTGCTTCAAATTTTCTTGCGTTTTATATCGCATATCTTTATCATCTTCATATCGGGAGGGGGATAATATTATAATATAATATTAAACAGCTTTCCACTTTTTGGGAACAGAGTTATGCACTTTATGCAAAATATTCCAATAAAGTAGAGTGATATAACAAGGATAAAAGGATGCAGGCCTACCTTTATAATTAAATTATTTGACTTATAACATTTAACCACTAAACTTGTGCCATTATTATATTGTCCAATTCCAATATATAAAATTTACACTAAAAAATATGAAAGACTACAAAAAATACTATATAATACCTGCAGCTCCCGATGAAGTGTATAAAGCTTTAACACATGAAGCTACTTTGCAATTATGGACAGGAGAAATTGCAGAAATGAATACCGAAATTGGTTCTGAATTCTCTTTATGGGAAGGTAGCATCACAGGAAAAAACTTAGAATTTGAAGAAGGAAAAAAACTTGTACAACAATGGTATTTTGGGGAGCAAGAAGAACCCTCCATCGTAACTATTATATTACACCCCGATAAAAACGGAACATCTGCCGAGCTAAAGCACACCAATATCCCAAACGATGATTATGACAATATAGTGGATGGATGGAATGAGAATTATTTTGGAGCATTGCAAGAATTTTATGAAGAGTAAATAGGTGCATTTTTAGGGCCCATATTATAAATAGTACTCAGGTATAATATATATAATAAAAAAACCGACTAATTCACACTAGTCGGTTTTTTTATTATATGTTTTTCTTAACGTCCCGGAGGGCTTTGTCCATTACCCATACCCGCTGGCATAGGTGGAGGAATTACAATATTTAATTTCTTCATTACTATAGCGGTCAAATCATCTGCAGGGTTAAAGTAATAAGCTACTTGCTTATCAACCACCGATGAGAAACCATTAGCCTTAGCTACTTCTTCAATTGCTTTGCGAACCTTTACGTTTAAAGGTCTAACTAAGCTTTCTTGATATTTAGATAGCTCTTCTTTATACAACTCACTTAAGCTTTGAATTCTTTGATTGGTTTGTTGCAAAGCACTCATACGCAATTCATATTCTCTAGGGCTTATTCTGGTTTTGATAGAATCTAGTTTCATAGCAGCTACTTCAAGATCTGCTTTCTGGCCTTCTAACTGCTCTCCATAATAAGTTCTGGCAGAGTCAAATTTCTTACTTATAGTCTCGTATTGTGGCAGCAAGTACAGCAATGAGTCGTAGCTTACGAAACCTACTTTTTGAGCTGAAGCAATTTTCCCGAAGGACAACAAAACAATACACAGCAATGCTTTGGACAAGTTTTTAATTTTCAACATGTTGTTTTTATAAATGATAATTTAGTTAATTAGTGATAATAAGCGGCAAAAGTAGCCCAAAGATTGCATGTAGTAAAATAATTTTTTAGGGTTTTTTGGGTGGAGGGATCGGGCCGCCCCCGGCTTCTTTTTTCGTTGTAACTTCTTCCTTAGGCGTAATACCCATTTCTTGCAACACATCATCACTCTTGTCAAATTTAGCATTGGAGTATAACATTACAACCTCGCCCGATTTGTCGAAAATGAAATCGTATCCTCCTTTTTTGGCAACTTTTTGGATTGCATCAAATACTTTATCTTGAATAGGTTTTACCAATTCCATTCTCTTTTTAAATAATTCTCCCTCGGCAGCAAACTTTGCTTTTTGAAAATCTTTAGCTGCTTTCTCCTTATCATCAATGGACCGCTCTCTGCGTTGCCGAACTTCTTCAGTAAGCAATACTTTTTCATCTTGGTATTCTCTATAAATTTTTTCTACTTCACTCATTTTGGTATCGAGTTCCTTTTGCCATTGCTGTGCCAAATCATCTAATTGTTTTTGAACTGAGCGGTATTCGGGCATTTGGCTCAATATATATTCTGAATCTACATACGCAAATTTTTGTGCGGAAGCCTTGCTGCCTAATATAATTAAAGCTAACAAAGCTAGAAATATTTTTTTCATATATTATATACTATTAAAATTGCTGACCTAAGAAAAAGTGTGTTTGCCAATGATTTGCTGGATTGGCAGAATTGACATCGAAGTTATATGCATAATCCAAGCCAAGCAAACCAAACATGGGTAGAAATAATCTAATTCCCACTCCCGCTGCACGGTATGTTGCAAAAGGATTATAGGTTTTAAAACTATTATATCCATTGGCTGCTTCTACAAAACCTAGCCCGTAGAATGTGAGCGAAGGCGATAGTACCGCAGGGAAACGCAGCTCCATAGTGAATCTATTATAGATAGCTGAAGGGTATCCATCTTCATGAACACTAAGCGAACCGCCATCGGCATACCCACGGGCAGAAATTACTTCTCGCCCATCCAAATTATAACCTGTTAAACCACTGCCGCCAAGCGAAAAACGGTTGAATGGTGGAAGTCCTTTGGCTGGTGTATAATTGCCTATAAACCCAAAGTTTGCCCTTGTGGCCAATACCAGTTTGTCAAATATTGTAGTATACCATTTGGCATTGAATTTCCATTTATGATATTCTAAAAATTTGAGACGCTCTGCATCCGGCATTGCTTGATAGTTAGCATTGGGTGTAAATTTCGAATAGGGCAAAGTGGCCTGCACAGAGAACATGAAATCAGAACCGGAACGGGGATAGATAGGTTCGTTTACTGAGCTGCGTGAGATAATCATAGAAGTATTGAAGTCATTGAAAACACCATCGGGCAAAGGTCTGCCACTTCCAAATGAGAACTTATAATTATCAAATCTTTGATAGTTTAATGAATTCAAAATAGTGAAGTAATCATCTGGTTTTTTCAATCTTCTTCCAAGTGAAATTGTAACTCCAGTGGTTTTTAATTTGGGGCCTCCTATCAAAAGAGATTGACTTTGCACAGAATGATACGCACTAACGCTAAATGAATTTGGGCGTTTGCCACCTAACCAAGGTTCGGTAAATGAAAGATTGGTTGACCTAAAAGTACTACCATTCGACTGTGCTCTTATTTGCAAACGTTGGCCATCTCCGCCTGGCAAGGGTGTCCATTCTTTCTTTTTCAGCATTTTTTTAGCTGAGAAATTATTCAATGTCAAACCCAATACACCTACCAAACCTCCATATCCACCATATCCGCCAGATAATTCAATTTGGTCGCTCGATTTTTCTTCAACAGTGAATTCTATATCAACAGTTCCTGTATTTGCATTGGGCATTGGATTAACGCCTATTTTTTCTGGGTTAAAATACGAAAGCTGTGATAGTTCTCTTATCGATCTTGATACATCACTCCTACTAAACTTATATCCGGGCCTCACATATAGTTCACGAAGTATTACATGGTCACTGGTTTTTGTATTGCCACGTATGGTTACATTGTTTACGATAGCTTGTGGGCCTTCGTTCATTCTTATCTCGATATCAATGCTGTCATTTTCAACCAACACTTCTACGGGTGTGGCATTATAAAACAAGTATCCATCATCCATATATAAAGATGCGATATCCACTCCCTGCGGGTTCATACTCATACGCGATTCTAATATAGACTGGTTGTATATATCCCCACGTTTTATTCCAAGCACTGTATCCAATTTATTATTAGAGTATTTGGTATTGCCAGTCCAATATACATGTCTAAAAAAGTATTGATGTCCTTCGTCAATATTTATTTGCACATTGATTCTGTTACTACTATAACTATATATAGTATCGCTAACAATCTTGGCGTCTCTATACCCCATAGCCAAGTATTTTTCTATAATAATTTTTTTATCGTTTTCGAAATCATTTTCTATATACTTTGACTTTTTTAATATATTATAATTTACCTTTTTTGTCTCCTTCAACATTTGTCTCAATTTATAAGTAGAAACATATTGGTTGCCGGTAAATATGATATCATTAATTTTGATACGGTTACCTTTGTTTACTGATATTTTGAGCAATACAAAATTCTTGCGGTGGTCTTTTTCTTCTTTTATATCTACACTCGCATTCATATAACCTTTCTTATAAAAATAAGCGATGGTTTCATTTTTAGTTTTGTTTATCAAATTCTCGTTTACAATATTTCCTGTTTTTAAAAACCCGCCCAGTTCTTCTCTTAATTTCTTATTATCCTTCTTACTCAAATTGGTGGCATATGCTGATAATCGCGGCTTCTCAACAAAATGTATTTCAAGCCATGCTTTGCCATCTTCTACTTTTGCTAAATATATTTTAATATCTTCAAATAGGTTTTGTTTCCAAAGAATTTCGATTGCTTTACTGATATCCTCTCCTGGGATTTTTATAAATTTCCCAATATTTAAACCCGATAATATTTGTAATGAATTCTTATCTAAAAAATTAACGCCTACAATTTCCACATTGGCAATTTCAAATAATTGCGGTTTTGAATATTCAAGTTTGTTGTTAGTAGTATCAAATATTTCAGCTTGTGCAAATGCAGAAGAAATACCCATGAAAAATGAGACTACAAATCCTGATATATAAAAATAAATTTTAGTTTTTCCCATGCTCATTTGCTAGTAGTTGTTCGCTTGTTTTTCCAAATCTTCTTTCACGGCTTTGATAATCTAAAAGAGCTTCATATAAATGTTCACGGGTAAAATCGGGCCAGAGGGTTTCAGTAAAATAAAACTCGCTATAGGCAATCTCCCATAATAAAAAATTACTTACCCTGTGCTCTCCACTAGTGCGAATTAAAAGCTCGGGGTGAGGCCACTGTGCTGTGCTCAAATGATTGTTTATAGTCATTTCGTCCACTTCAAACGGTTTCATTTCGCCAAGGGTTACACGCTCGCATATTTTCTTTACAGCATTTACAATATCCCATTTAGAGCTATAGCTAAGTGCCAATACCAAATCCATATGGTCATTGGTTTTGGTAGCCTCGCATGCTTCTAACAAAGCATTGCTGCAATCACTTGGTAACCTCTCTAATTGACCCATGGTGTGCAACCTGATTTTATTCTTTTGCAGCGTCGGCATTTCGCGTTTGATGGTTTTCACCAATAGCTCCATCAACGCTTTTACTTCTTTTGCAGGTCGACTCCAATTTTCAGTTGAAAATGCATAAAGGGTGAGGCATTTTACACCTAGCTCGGCAGAAGATTCGCATACCTCACGAACTGAGTTTACCCCATTTTGATGACCAAATATTCTGAATTTCCCTTTACCCTTGGCCCAACGGCCATTCCCATCCATAATGATGGCGATATGTTCGGGTATTTTATTTAAATCTAACTGTAACTTTAAAGACATTTGTGCTAAGAAACTGGACGACTATTATCTGCAAAGATATTAAAAACCGCCCTTCTTGCAGGAATATTTTACTACCCTATATGATAATGAGACTCCTATGGTATAAAACCAATCTTTGTTGTTTGGATTGCCACGCTGTTTACCCTCAAAACTTAAATTTTTATTGCCATTCATATCATTTCTTTCACCTGAGCGATCATATAAATTTACCGTCATCAAACGTTCATCTAATGTACGCTGGTCATTGAATTTTACTAAATCGGATTGTCTGGGATAAAAACTGCTTACATCATCCAAATAATCGGTACCTGTTTTACGCCAAAAGCACTCAAGCCCCAGCACAAAATTCTTATTGAGGAATACTTTAAAGCCGCCACCAATGGGTAATGCCCAATTAATACGCTGATAATTACTATTATGACGCAACAACTGTCCCTCGGTTGCGTATGGTCTTAACGCATATGCCGTTGCCCTGTAGTTTGTTTTAGGTTCGAAATAAAAAGCATTAAATCCTAAACAAAAAAATGGACTGAACGTATGAGAAAACTTGTCGAAGCCAAATTTCTGAAAATGAAATTCGCTCATTCCACTTACTTCTAATATCTGAGAAAAGAATTGCAAATTACGTGTGCGATTAAAATCCCATATAGAATCAGCACCTGATATATTTCCATAGTTAACTCCTAATCTTGAAGCAAAATAACTACTGTGATTGAATCGATAAAAGGCTCCGAATTCAGGATGGAATTGACTTATTTTCATACCCGGAGATAAATCACCCAAATAATTCATCACACCGCCCTGCACTCCCCACTCATGTTTGTCAGACTTAATCTGTGCAAACATAAAAACAGGTGTTAAAAGGGTTATATATAATACTATTTTTTTCAACTTTTAAAAACTTGTACATTTAATACCTGGCAAAGGAAAACGATAACAAAGGCTAACAGTTGCAAACAAATAAAAATCTGCCGGGGTATTTTTGTTGCCTCTTGAGACCTTATCTACAGTATCGGGATCGTCTGTGATTTTATTGTATTGGGCTGACCAAGGAGTTTTCTCACCTGACCTGTCAGACAATTCTGCTGCGGGGTTGTCACTTCCTTTATTTTGTTTCAAAAACGCTGGCTCCACATAAGCATTGCTGCTAACGTCGTCGAGGTAATCAGTAAATGTGGTTCTAAACCCTATTTCCATGCTGGCATTCCAGTTGTCATTAAACCTCACTTTGAAGCCCCCACCCAATGGAATTCCCAACTGTGAAAGTTCGTACGGGTGCCTGTCTTGATACTGCGTAGACCCTTGGCCTTCAGTACCCAGAGGTTGTAATTCGTACCACCTGCCATTATATTGGGTTTGCGGGTTAAACTTAAATACATTTAAACCAGTAAACAAATAAGGAGAAAAGCCATAATAACTCTCTCCGTCGGGGAAACAAAAACCAGTTATATTCCATTCTAGCAAAAATGCAAAATCCAATATATTGCTTTTAAAGCTAAAGTTTCGTGCAATATGAGCAGGATTAGAGCTCAATGAGTCTGCACCGCCAATTGTTCCATAAGTAAAACTTCCTTTAACAGCTAAATATCTGTCGGGATTAAAACGAACAAACATACCAAATGCTGGTTGGGTTAAATTAAAGTTTATTTTCATATCACTCAAATCGCCCATATAATTGGTTGATCCGCCCATGATTCCAAATTCTAAACTTTGAGCCTTTGAAGTTTGTGCACTCATGCAAATAATTAACGCAACTAATACGTTGGTAAAAAAATGTTTTTGTTTGATCACTTCCTAATTTGATATATAACGTAAAAATATGAAAACTATTGCAAATAAACAAAATTATTATGTGAATGACAAACAGCTATTATAAACACTGTTAAAAAAAAAGGCCGGATTAACCGGCCTTTAAATAAAATTTTTAATTTTAGAAGTTAGCACAAACAAATTTCCTAATGGTTTTTGTGATTGTGAAACCTGTAAAGATATAAGTATCCTTGTCTCTATAGTCGCCTCTAATTATTTTGTGAGGTGTGTGAGTATCTGGGCTCTTTAATATTCCAAATTGTGGGTAAGGTTGTTTGGTGGCTGGATTGATTGCTTCTCCACTTCTATCAGACAATTTGTTGGTAGTCGCGTCAGTTGATAGCATTGGGTAAGCATCATGAACATCATCTAAATAATCAGTAAATGTTTTGCGACCTGCTATTTCGAATGAAACAGACCAAAGACGTCCGAAGTTGTATTTAATACCAAATCCTGTAGGTATTGCGAATGATATTAAACTATAATTGGGCTTATTAAGTTCGGTCTGATAGCCTCTTAACTTGTAGGTAGTTCCATTTAATTCTGTTTTAGGATTGAAATGAAATACAGAAAATCCTGCCAATAAATAGGGTGTCCATCTGTAGTTTTTTGAACCTGGTATAAAATTCAAAATATTATATTCTACTTGTGCAGTAAGTTCAATAATGGCAGAGTGAAAGTTCAGATTCCTTTTGTTTCTATCATAATAATTGGCTTCTTTATTAATACCATTATTTACAGGATAGTCTGCTTGTTTGAATGTTGAACTTAGCTTACTTCCCCAAGCTTGGTCATCTCCTTTAACTAAACCATAGTTTAAACCACCTTTAAAAGAAATTTTGGGTGTGAGATTATAACGGGCCAAGACACCTCCTTGTATGCGGGTGTACTTCCAAGTAATCTGTTGTTTCGACAAGTCCCCTTGATATTGAGCGGGGCCTATAAACGCTCCGAACTCCCATTCCTGGGCATTTGCAAAACCTACTAACAAAGTAAGTGTGAGGGTTAAGAGGGTAATTTTCTTTTTCATAATGGCAGATTTTAATTATAACAGGCTACAAAAATAAGCCAATACAAACAAAAACCAAATTTTTTTTTCGCTTTTTTTATCGCAGGTCGTTCCTTTCATCATGACCCCACATCATTTTCTTCCGAAGGGTATCTAAATAATCTTTTTGGTGTAAGCGAATAATATTCAATTTATAGGGAGCTTTTTTAATAGCCAATTGTACGGTAGTATCTACTGTTTCGCTACGAGAATCGAGGCTCACTAAGAAATTTGTTCCCCTACCTTCGATCTCAAAACTAATTACTTGGTCATCGGGAACAATAACTGGACGCACATTTAAATTATGCGGAGAAACTGGAGTGATCGCAAATGTAGATGATGAAGGGAAAATAATAGGCCCGCCGCAACTTAGTGAATAACCTGTAGAACCGGTAGGAGTAGCAACTATAAGCCCATCGGCCCAATATGAATTTAAAAACTCTCCATTCAAATAAGTATGCACCGTAATCATGGAAGAGGTATCTTTTTTGTGAATCACAAAATCGTTAAGTCCAAAGGTATTGGGATAAAATAAATTTCTATCGGTATCTAACTGCAACAAATTGCGTTGTTCTATATCATATCTATTCTGAAAGAAATTTTGGAAAGCAGGGATAAATTCTTCGCGTGCTACATTGGCCAAAAACCCCAAACGCCCTGTATTGATGCCCATCACAGGTATTTGATATTGTAATATATATAATACCGAATCGAGGAAGGTGCCGTCTCCACCCACCGTTACAAATAAGGAGGCATCTTTAACTTCCGCAGGAACATCAAATGTATTGGTAGAAGAAGGGAACTCGCTGGGAAATGTTTTTACTATTTGACTGAAAACCAAAACTTCAGCACCCTGCGATTTAAGCCACCGCTGCACCTCGGCAATATATGTAGCCGTGGCTTCAGTGTTTTGTTTGGTATAGATTGCTATTTGCAAAAACGAGGTAATTAAGTTGCAAATTTAACCTTTTTGCATGGTAATGTCGCAAGCAATTACATGCTTAAATATTTCATTAGGGCATTATAGCGTTGCTGCATCAATTGCCAATCTTCTTCGCTTATATGTGAAGCCCTCACTTGATATTTGAAACGCTCGAACGAAGCCAATATATTGCGTATATCTGAGCGGTCGAACTGCAAAGCTACTTCAATTTTGCTGCTTCCTGCTTCTGGTTGCGAAACATACAGGCCCAATATTTTACTGTCATTCGATTCAGCGATATGGGCAATCTCGGTAAGTTTAAAATCATTCCACTCCATTTCGAGTGTTAAAATACCTCCTTCTCCAGGCTCTTGTTGCAATCCGGTATGTCTATTTTGAAGTTGGAATACCAAATCGGTAAGTATTATAATACCTATAAAATTATCTTCTTTATCAACCACAGCAAGCGAAGTACTTTCACTTTGGCCAAAGAATTTTAGCAATTCAAATACATGCACATTTTCAAAAACACGGTTCGTTTTTTCTTTTTCTAAATGGGCATTTAATAAATTATCTTGTGGCAGCGATACTAAATTCTCAGCTGAAACAAGCCCCAATACTTTTAGGTCTTCAACTACTGGCAAATGAGCTAAACCAGATAAGTTCAGTTCTTCCAATGCCTCACCTACTTGCATGTTGAGGTAAAGTGGGTTTAGCTTGTTATTAATAAGTTCTTTTGCGGTCATGGTTTTGTTAACACATTAGATGCAGGAAATGCTCCAATAGTTGCATAAGCGGTGTAATAATATTGTATTAAATTTTATAGCTATTAATGTGCCGTTCTTTTTTCTCGGGATAAATGTCAGCAATGGTTACCATCAAACCTGTTTCTTCCACATCGCCAAAATCAGGATTGCACGCGGTACCAAAGGTTTTCATAGTAGGTGAAAGGTTCATATATATATTGACTAAAGGGGGTATGTTCACACCTAAGTTTCTGACAATCTGATTCAGAATTTTAAAGCCGTCATAGAAGTCAATTCCATCAAATAGTTTTTCCATAGCGGCAATATCCCCATCTACTTTTAATGGGTGGTGTGGTTTTAATAGGTTTTCATGATCAGGAAAATAGTGGCCCAAAAAGTACAATATAAGATTTCGTGCCTCTCTGTTATAGCTTCCATACATGGTTACTTTACCAAAAAAATATTTGATATGTGGGTTCTTAACTATCAATGCTCCCAATCCATCCCAAATATTATCGAGGGCATAAATTCCTTTGCGGGGATTAACCACAGGTTGAAAATTAGGCTGTACCCAACTGCGTCCCAATTCTAATGTGGCTGGCAGATAGTCAGTGATAAATTTAGGACTGAAATCGAAGTAGTGGTTGGTAGATAAATGTATTTCGCCCGTATTTTTGTCAATGGCTTTATTGCAGTCGATAAATCGGTAACCGCCTATTATTTCTCTATCTTCGGGACTAAATACAATGAGTTGCTGGTAACAATTTTCAGCAGTATCAAATTCATCGATATCTACCGATTGCCCAGTTCCACCAGTCGATGCCCTAAAGGTAACTTCACGCAGGCGGCCAATTTCCAGCATCACATTGGGGCAATTGTGGTGATTTATTATATAAATACAATTATTGCCCTTATTTGTATTACGCACAAAATATCCTTTCGACAATTCCTCTTCTAGCAAATCTCTATCAATGGGGGCAATAATTTCTTCCATTATTTATTTGATTTCAGATTTCAAGTTATATAATTGTTCACGAATCCACTTTGCAGCTTCTTTGTCATTGGGATGTTTGGCTAACTCTTCAGGGCTAATGGGTTTACCAACTACAAATTTTATCACCTGTCCCTTTTGTTTGTACATTTGGTCGGGTAGTAATATCATTTCAATATTTGCTTTAATACCTATACGCTTGCGCCATAGTGACAGATTATAAAAGAAAGGTCTGTTTTGACCATATATATATACAGGTATAATTGGTGATTGATATTTGCGTGCACGGGTAACAAAAGTTTTTTTCCATTGCAGGTCCTGAATTTTTCCTTCAATTTTGCGAGAAACCAAACCAGCAGGGAAAAGGAAAACTGCTTTTTCAGAAGCAAAAATATTATCGAGTTCTTGCATTTGTGCAGTAGCTGAGCGCCCATGTTTGTTTACACCTACGAATATCTCTTTCAAATTTGTAAGGTTGAGCAAAATATCATTAACTATAAAACTAATGTCTTTACGAACCTTCGCAATCTCAGGCACCAAGCTCATGCCGTCAAGCCCGCCCAAGGGATGATTGGCTATAATAACACACCTCCCTGTTGGCGGAATATTTTCTAGACCTTGCGACTCAATAGTAACCCCCATTTCTACGGGAACACCTGCTGCAAATTCGTAAGCATTAGAATTTCTGTGCCTATACATGAAATCGTTTATTTGATCTTCGTGCAACAGTCGTTTGATAAACCGCAAAATAAATCTTGGCAGCCATTTGAGCAAAGTTGGATTCTTGCTACGAAATAGCCCTTCGATGTCAATAAATTTCTTTTTTGTTTCCTCCATTTTGCCGCAAACAAAGTGCGCGATTGTCAGATTACAAAATTAATATAATAAACAGTAGCCAATAATCAGCGGTCAGTAGTTAGATTATAGTTTTTGACTGTCTCAAATTAAGTTCGTTATTTAACCTTCTCTGTCTAATATATAATGTATATTCATCCGACACCAATACCTTTGCGTAAAATTACATACTTTGAGTTTACCAATACTTACTTTAAAATCAGACAGGCAGCGTAGTTTAATTAACCGGCACCCGTGGGTATTTAGCGGAGCGGTTAAAGACTTGCCCAAAGCAGAAACGGGTGATATTATTCAAGTGAATGATAATAAAGGGCAGTGGCTGGGATATGGCTTCTTTGATAGTCGCAGCGAGATTGTATGCAAAGTTTTCGAATATGATAATCAGGATGCTATTATAGATCAAGCATACTGGCAGCTAAGGCTTACACAAGCTTATGATATGCGGAAAAATTTGCTTGATTTATCTAAAACCAATTGTTTTCGATTGGTACATGCGGAAGGAGATTCACTGCCTGGAATGATAGCAGATGTGTATAATACTACGATAGTATTGCAAATATTACACAAAGGCACTCAAAACATATTGGAACATATCGCTACCTCACTGCACAATTTAGGGTTTGAATTTATATATTTAAAAACAAAGAAAAGTAGCAAGCATATCGAAGGCATCAATCTTCCACAAGGATGGTTGGGCAAGGAAGGAATACCGATTGTCAGTGTTAAAGAAAATGGCCTAGCCTATGAAGTAGATATAGAAAATGGCCAAAAAACAGGCTTCTTTTTGGATCAAAGAGATAACCGATTTTTATTAAGAAATTATAGCAAAAATAAAAGTGTGCTCAATGCCTTTTGTTATACTGGAGGCTTTTCTGTTTCTGCATTACGAGGTGGTGCAACAAATATTACTTCAGTTGATATTTCAAAATCGGCTGTGGAGCAATGCGACAGAAACATTGTAGAAAATTTTGATGGCGATGCTCCATCTTTATCAATAGCCGCAGACTGTTTTGATTATTTGAGAGAGATGGAATCAGGGAAATTTGATGTGATTGTGCTTGACCCGCCTGCATTTGCAAAACACGCACGCGCAGTGCCACAAGCAAGCAGAGGTTATAAAGATATTAATATGCTAGCTATTCAAAAAATAAAGCCCGGAGGAATTATATTCACTTTTTCTTGTTCTAAAAATATTGATACCGTATTGTTTCGCAAAATAGTTTTTGGAGCGGGAGCTGATGCTAAGCGTAGTGTGAGAATTATACATCAACTTACCCAAGGTATTGACCATCCAATTAATATATATCATCCGGAGGGGGAGTATTTGAAGGGACTAGTTCTTTATGTAGAGTAGTTGTTTTAAACAATTGATTTAATAACAAGGATTAACGAATGCAGATTTTTGAAGTTTGCTAACGCCTGATTATTATAGTGCCTGCGGTATGGTCTTTTGACCAACCACAACTTAAGATCGCAAATCAAAAATCCTCAATCCTTGTTCTTAAATCCAATAGCGGCTATTGTCTATAATATGTTAATCATGAAATCAGCCTTGTATTATATAAGCCCCCTACCTTTGCCGAATGGAAATTCCGAAAGGTAAGCTCATTGCAGTTGGCGGTGCCGAAGACAAAGGTACCATGCCCGAAAAAGATTTTATACAAATGAATAACCTCAATTTTTTTGAGTTGGGTATTCTGAAAAGATTTGTAGAAGAAGTTGGAAAACCTGACCCAATCATTGAAGTAATTACTACCGCATCCTCTATTCCAGAAGAAGTAGGCGAAAATTATCTTCAAGCCTTTGGCAAAATGGGATGCACCCGTGTTGGTGTGATACATATTAAAAACCGTGAAGATGCTCAAAACCCAGATTATATAGAACGTATTAAAAATTGTGAAGGCATAATGTTTAGTGGAGGTAATCAGTTGAGGCTTACAAGTTTGCTTGGTGGTACCCAGTTTATAGAAATTATACTTAATCGTTATACGAACGAAGATTTTACAGTTGCTGGAACATCGGCAGGAGCTATGGCCATGAGCAATACCATGATATACCAAGGCAATAGTACTACTGCACATTTAAAAGGAGAAGTAAAATTGACCACTGGACTTTCCTTTGTGAAAGGTGTAATTATTGACTCGCATTTTGAAAAACGTGGACGCTTTGGTCGCCTGGCACAAGCAGTGGGACTTAATCCCGGAAGCATCGGCATTGGATTGGGCGAAGACACTGGTGTATTAATTACTGATGGTACTCAGATGGAAGCTATTGGTTCAGGGTGCGTAATTATTATTGACGGCCACAATATCAAGCACAGCAATATTGCTGATATTTCAGAAGGCTCTCCTATCAGTTTAGAAAATTTGCAGGTGCATGTAATGGTGAAAGGCGACCGCTATGATATTGAAGATCGCGTATTTAAGGCCGATTTTATTAATGAGTTAGATCGCTAGCGCAAAGTAATTAGTAGTGAATAATTAATATCTGCAACGCGGAGTCAGCCACTAATTGCTAACCACTGACTACTGATTACTAAAAAATATCAAATTGTTGTTTGCAGTTTTAAAAACTTTGCTTATTTTTGCAACCCTTTAAAAAAGAAAGTTAAAAAAGAATATGCTTTATATCAACGTAAAAGAGAACGAATCATTAGACAAAGCCCTAAGGAAATTCAAAAAGAAATTTGAGAAAACTGGTGTGGTTAAAGAAGTACGTAGCCGCATGGCTTTCGAAAAACCATGTATCCGTCGTCGTCAACAAATGATACACGCCAAATACAAATTGAAAATGCAGACCAAAGCTGCTGAAGGCAAATAAGCCTTTATCATCAGAATATTTATAAAAGCAATCTTGTGTGAACAAGGTTGCTTTTTTTGTGGGCCTGCTGTGCAATTATATGGTTGGTGGGGACACCAACCATTCGACCAAATTGCTTATGTTTGCATCATAAAATAAAAAGCAGAATACTAATGGAAAAGATTCCTTTGCTAAGTGAAATGATGGCCCAGGGCGAAACGCCCGAAGTGCTTTTTTGGGTAGGATGTGCCGGTAGTTTCGATCAACGTGCCCAGAAAGTATCTAGGGCTTTTGCTAAAATATTAAATCATGTGGGAGTAAAGTTTGCCATATTGGGAACTGAAGAAACTTGTACCGGCGACCCTGCCAAAAGAGCTGGTAATGAATTTTTATTCCAGATGTTGGCTATGCAAAATATAGAAGTATTGAATGCATACGAAATCAAAAATATTGTAACTACTTGCCCGCATTGTTTTAATACTTTGAAAAATGAATACCCAAGTTTGGGCGGCAATTACAATGTAATACATCATGCTCAATACTTGCAACAACTGCTTGATGCAGGCAGATTGGCGATTGAAGGCGGAGAGTTTAAAGGAAAAAAAATAACTTATCATGATTCTTGCTATTTAGGTCGTGCCAATGGAATATATGAAGCCCCAAGAATGTTGATGGAGAAATTGGATGCCGAATTAGTTGAAATGAAACGCTGCAAAACCAATGGTTTGTGTTGTGGTGCTGGCGGTGCCCAAATGTTCAAAGAAGCAGAAAAAGGCAACAAAGAAATCAATATAGAACGAACTGAAGATATAATAGAATCAGGTGCTACGGTGGTTGCTGCGGCTTGCCCATTTTGCAATACGATGCTTACTGATGGAATAAAAAATGCAGATAAAGAAGAACAAATTGCTGTTCTTGATATTGCTGAAATTATTGCTATTGGCAAAGGTTTATAATATTATAATATTTGTTTTAAACATGCGGAGAAAACTGAGGATGGAAATTATATAATAAAACACCTAGGGAATAAAATTCCAATGATGTATGGGATTGCGGCAACCCCGCTCTGAAGAGCAGGGGGGCAATAGAAAATTGCTTAATAAGTGACTTTGCCCTCAGGGGGCTATTAATTCTCAGCCAAGGACACATCTTCGTGAGCCTTCTCCTTATATTTCCCTTCTGAAAAAAACCACATCATAAAGTAGCAGGTGGCTGCAATATATACGATAATTTCAGTGCCTACTACCGAGAAAACCATTTTCCATATTTGCGTTAAAGACAATAAATTTCCTAATTCAAAACCTATTGCATTCAATGAATGAATATATATACAAAGTCCTATTATAAGTAACGGAGATATGATAGCAATCCACGGCACATAACTATCTGCCAATTTCTTTTTACTAATCATCCCAAAGGCAAACATACCAAGGAGCGGACCGTATGTGATAGAACCTATTTTAAGTACCATTCCTATCACGGAATCAGCACTTCCCTTGAATACCAGAACTATCAATAAAAACATTCCAACTGCTACTCCCAAATGTATGAGTTTCCTTAAAACGCCATCACGTTTTGTTTCTCCTTTTATGCCAAAAATATCTAACGATAATGATGTAGTTAAAGCCGCCATCGCATCATCGGCTGAGGAGAAAGTAGCAGCTATCATCCCCAATACAAATAAGCCCATAGCCATTGGTGCAAAAGATGTAGAAGCTATATAAGGGAATATAGCATCTGTTTTATCAAAATGCAATCCTGTGCTTAATACATGCTGTGCAAGCAACGCACCTATATATACAAATAATAAATTTACAATAAATACAACCACCGCAAAACTCATAATGTTTTTCTGTGCATCTTTAAGTGAAGGGCAACTCAAGCTCCGCTGCATCATGCCTTGGTCGAGGCCCGTCATTGTTACGCAGATAAAGAGTCCTGCTAAAAAGTTTTTAATAAAACCACTAGTGCCTGTTGTAAAAACCTCTGTGAAATTATTATTGACTATTAAGTTTATATTTTCACCAATAGAATTTCCTAGCATACTATTTAACTCAACTATCGCAAAACCTATTGCTGCCAACAACAGAAATGTTTGCAAAGTATCTGTCCATATAATAGTTTTAATTCCCGATTGAAAAGTATATAGAAATATGAGAAACAATATAATAGCAACTGTAGCTTCAAATGGCACCTTAAACCCCAATTGACTTATCACCAAACCTTCCATCACCACCACAGCCAAATACACACGTGCAGAGGCTCCCAACATACGAGAAAGTATAAAATAAAAAGCTCCAGTTTTTCTGCTTCCATTTCCAAAACGGATACTTAGATAATTATATATAGATGTTAAATTGTGTTTATAATACAAAGGCAAAAGCACATAAGTTATAATGATATATCCAGCAACATATCCAGCAACAATTTGCATATAACTAAAATGTGCATTCTGCACATCCCCCGTAACGGACACAAGAGATACAGCCGACAATGAAGTGCCTATAAGTCCGAATGCTACAATATACCAAGGGCTTTTGTGGTCGCCATTATAAAAAGTTTGTTCGGTACTTTTGCGTGAGGTAAACCATGAAATAATTAATAACACGCCAAAGTATGCTGCAATAAGTATGATAATATCTTCAGGCTTCATAAAATTAGTTTTGAGGTTCGACTTCGCTCACCTTATCAAGAGTTAGTTTAAGATGCAAACATATCTTAATTTCTATTACAAAATAAAACTCGTTTCCTACATGTGTGGAAAACCATGTTCATTATTCCGTCAGCTGAAACTAACGGCAATGGATACAAACAATTATATAATTATTCTGTCATACAATTAACTACCTTTGACAAAATATGCAACGCAAAAAAATCACACTAATACCATTACAGCTGCTACAGTTTGATGAACACTCATGCCACTTACTTATTACCATAAAAGCTAATGGAGAACCTTGTAACTTATTGTTGGATACTGGAGCTTCAAAATCTGTATTCGATAAAAAATCTGCACTAAAATTTACCAAGACAAAAAAACTTAAAGTACTCGACGATCCTGCTATTGGCTTAGGTACACAAAACCATGAAGTATCGGAAGCAATATTTGAAACACTGCAATTGGGAAGTATTATAATAAAAAACAGGGCATGTGGCGTGGTAGATATGGGGCACGTGGTGAAACTATATAAGCAAACAGTAAAAGTTACGCTGCACGGTGTGCTAGGTAGCGATATATTATTAGAATACGGAGCTGTGATTGATTACCGCGACTTGAGTTTGAAGCTTTGTAAAGAGAAATAAGGAAATTACTCACCCTCTTTAATTTGGAGTTAGTTATCCGGGTCGCATCCAGAAAAAAGTTCGGGACTGCATTTATATAGTTCCCGTTCACAGAACAGAAACAACATCTAAGATTCTGAAATAAATTCAGCATGTCGTATTAGAAAAATTGGAGTTAGTTAAACACCCTTATTATTATTATCAAACTGTCTAGGTAATTCAAAGCCCACAGATTTGGAAGTAGCGAAACCTGAACTATAACTTTGATAATTTTTCATGTCTACTGTTATTTGTTGTACCATTTCCATTGGGGGCATTAGCAAATCGAAATTCAAACAATATAATATACTTTGGTCAATAATATGTTTGAGTTTTTCAGTGGTCATTAGCTCCCCACCAAAATTATTGTGCTGAATATTTATCGGGCGTTTTCCTTCTATAAAAAAATGGCGTTCACGATTTATATATATTCTGGCGATCAAATCTCCGATATCATCTTGGCGATTGTATTTAATAGAATCTGAAAGGAAATTATATACTTGTATCAGTCCACAATATATATTGAGTTTATCTTTTTTCACATAGTCCGAACTTTGAATAAAATGATTTTCGGGGAATGAGAACACATTGGTGTGCATCATAAATACCAAGGTGTCGCCGGAAAATTTGAATTGCACTTCAAAACTTCCTGCATCAACATATTTCACTTCTACTGCAGCATCAATCCCAGAAACTAGTGGTGCCAGTTCTTTTTGCAGCTCGTGCAATATTTGCTTGGTCTCGTTAAAAACTTCTAATGTAGTGCGATATACATGCTGCTTGGTGGCCGATTTGGTGGTGAGAAGGTCTAGAATTTCTTCTTTATCTTTTGGGTTCATTTATTACTGATATTGAATTTTGAGTGTGTAAATTTATGCAAATATTTTCAATCTGTGCTATTATCACAAAATATGGTGTTGATTTGCACCAATAATTATGAGCAAAGCAAATATGGCGGCAGCACCTATAGGCATATTCGATTCGGGTATTGGAGGGCTCACAGTGGCTAGGGCCATCAAAAAATTATTGCCCCATGAATCCTTTATCTATTTTGGCGACACCGAGCACATGCCTTATGGCGACAAAAGTGCAGAGGCTATCAAACATTTTTGTTTGAAGATTAGCGAGATGCTGATAGCCAAAGGCTGTAAAATGTTGGTGATAGCTTGCAATACCGCATCAGCTGCGGCTTTTAAAGAAGTGAGTAAAGAATTTTCTGATATCCCTGTGGTGAATGTAATAGACCCTGTGGTAACTTATGTGGCCAAAAATAAAAGTCAGCATAAAATTGGGGTGATAGGTACAAAAAGAACCATCGGCAGTAATGTGTACCAAAAAAAACTGAAACAGAAAATTAAGAATGCCCAAGTAACTGCAGTGGCCACTCCCCTTTTGGCACCCATGATTGAGGAAGGATTTTTTAATAATAAAATAAGTCAGGCAGTAATTAATTCTTATCTGGATAAACCACGAATTAAAGATGTGGATTCTATCATACTTGGATGCACACATTACCCGCTCATCAAAGAAGAAATTAGGAACTACTATGGTACCCGAGTAGAGATTGTAGACTCATCGCAAATAGTGGCAAAAAATGTATATGATATATTGGCAAAACATGGTTTGTTAAACTTGGGAAAAAAGAAATCAGAATATCATTTTTATGTCAGCGATTTCACACCCTCATTTCAGCAAACTACTAAATTGTTTTTTAAAGAGAAGATAAAATTGGAACAACTGAAGTTATGGGGAGAATAATATAATAATGGTTAATTATAAATGGTTAATGGTTAATTTTGAAAAGGCTATAATGTTGAGCGATTATAAATCTTATGCTTCGACTCCGCTCAGCATTCCAGCCTAAAAAAATCAGGCGGCAGCAAAATCGTAAATCGTATGTTTCTCCCGATCCGAATAAGATTCGGATTTATTCGGGAACGCTCAACATGACAAAAAATAAATCGTAAATATGGATATATATGGAACCCGTGCAGTAATTGAGGCTATTGATGCGGAGAAAGAAATTGAGAAAGTAAATATACAAAAAGGTACTGACAATGAATTGCATCGTCACTTGCGTTTTTTGTGTAACAAACATCATATACCTTTAAAGGAATGTCCGCGTGAATATTTTGATAAGTATCGAGATAAAAACCATCAGGGAGTTGTTGCAGTTTTATCGGCAATTAAATTTTTTGAATTAGAAGATATTATAGCCGAGATGAAACCCGAAGAAAAAATGCCTTTGGTTTTGGTATTGGATGGTATTACCGATGTGCGAAACCTTGGTGCTATTTGCCGCACTGCAGAAGTAGCAGGCGTGGATTGTATTATAGTGCCGCAAAACAATTCTGCACCATTTAATGAAGAAACTATTAAAGCATCTGCGGGTGCTATACATCATTTAAAAATTTGCAGGGTTAATAATATAAAATATGCATTACAACAATTAGCCACTGCCGAAATATTTATATTTGCCTGTACCGAAAAAGCCCCCCAAAATATATATAATACTGAACTGAACCAACCACTTGCATTGGTAATGGGAAATGAAGCCAAGGGTATTGCTCCAGGTATCATTAAACTCTGCAACGGACGTGTTTCTTTGCCGCAGTTCGGGCAGATTGGCTCATTGAATGTTTCTGTGGCTACGGGGGTGGTTTTGTATGAGGTTTTGAGGCAGAGGATGAGTGAAAAGTGAAAAACTAGAAGTGAAAAGTTGGATATTCTAAATGCAGATTGACGTTAGTATTTACAATCATATTTTGTAATAATTCTTATACTCAAAAAATGGTAAAAAAAGAGATAAACAACATTTACGATTTTAAAAGCTCTGAAGAAGCAATTTCTTATTTTTTGCAAAATTTCAAAAATGAATTTCCAGAGTTCACCATAAAAAAAAGCTATGAAAAATTGCCTTATTCGTTATTTAGTCCATTTGAGTTCGAGTATTTATTTAAATACCTCACTCTTACAATTGGGAGTGAGAGGATGGCCTTAGGCTATTTATTACTAGTCAATGGTAGAGTTTTGGATTTTGACCAAATTGATCCAAATTGCTCTAAACTTTTGGCTTTTAGCAAATCGAATTTATATTACTTTTTTTTAGTTCTAAAAATAGTTATAGAGTCGTATAAAATTAACTCATTACTTCCATTTAAATCATTATATTAGAAGTGGGTAGTTGAGTGGTGTCCTAATGCTGTCGCATGTCTTCCGCAGGATGAACTTACGATTCTTTTTGAACTCTGGAGTCATTCGACGCTGTTAATATTTCGTCCCTACGGGACTTTTGCAAAACATATATATAAACGATTCTACCGATATTTCGTCCCGATGGGACTAAGGAATATTATAATATTCTATTGTTTATTTGTTGATATGAAATAACAGAAAACAGGACTCAAATGAATATACAAACACAAGTCCCATCAGGACGTAATATTGGTAAAAGAAA
Source organism: Bacteroidota bacterium (assembly GCA_947477885.1). Lineage (GTDB taxonomy): Bacteria > Bacteroidota > Bacteroidia > UKL13-3 > UKL13-3 > CANJUD01. Next base: position 370,515 of record CANJUD010000001.1, on the reverse strand, counting down.
ACAACACGTATTAACGCAAGTCCCGTAGGGACGAAATATAAATAACAAACGAAAAGTTATATAATAAATCTCACTTCTCCCAGAACCTACTCTTCTTCCCCTCCTCAAATAAATGCTTGAGAATATCTTTATCAATATCAGAGAATTCTATACCACGGCGTGAGGCCATGATGCTTGCCATTTCATATACTTTGGGAAGTTGGAACGTGTCGAAACCTTGTGCTCCGCCCCAGGCGAAGGAGGGTATATAGTTGCGGGGGAAACCTGCTCCAAAAATATTGGCGGCAACACCTACTACGGTGCCTGTATTGAACATGGTATTGATACCACATTTGGCATGGTCGGCCATCATGAGGCCGCAGAAAGTTTGGCCGGTGTTTTCAAATTTTTCTGTTATATAGTTCCAGAGTTTTACGGGAGCATAATTGTTTTTAAGATTACTGTTATTGGTATCGGCTCCTATATTGCACCATTCGCCTATTACGGCGTTGCCTAAGAAACCATCGTGACCCTTATTACTATAACCCCACATCACTACATTATTTACTTCGCCACCTATTTTACAATAAGGACCTACTGTGGTTGCTCCATACACTTTAGTGGCAAGCTTGGTACCTGCATGGTCGCATAGGGCGAAGGCTCCGCGTATGATACTTCCTTCCATTACCTCGGTATGGTTTCCTATATATATAGGTCCAGTTTTGGCATTGAGGATGGAGCTTTCTATAACAGCACTTTCTTCAGCAAATATTTGTGAATCATTATATAATCTGTTTGTATCATTTATATTAGCAGAAGTACGTCCAGCAGTTAGCAATTCAAAGTCTTGCTTGATGGCAGTGTCGTTTTTGGTGAAGATATCAGTGAGATTTTGTATATGTATAAAGTCGGTGCTTTTACAAATTATTTTTTCTGAATTGGCTATATTGTTTTCACTATATATATAATCCAACTCAGCAACAAAAGCTATGAGTATATTATTATCATATAATGATTGTCCTATTTTAAGTTGTAATACTTCCTCACATAAATTTCTTGTAGGGCAAACGGCACCATTTATATATAAATTTTCATCTGCTTTTATAATAGAAAACTTAGTACTTAAATAATCTTGTGTGGCAAAAGATAGAGTGGCTTTTGTATGCTTCTCCCATTTCTCTTTAATGGTAAGAATCCCAATACGCATATCCCCGACAGGTCTGGTAAATGTGAAGGGAAGTAATTGCCCCCGCTCAGCTCCGTCGAATAAGATTATGTTTTTCATTCTATATTTTTGTCATCCTGAGCGGAGTCGAAGGGTGACTCCTATAGTCGGTCTTCGACTCCGCTCAGACCTACATTAGGTTAAGCATTAATATCAAAAGTATTCATAAAGGCGGTAGTAAAATTACCGTCTCTGAAATCTTGATTTTGCATGAGTTTTTGGTGTAAGGGAATGGTAGTGTGTACACCTTCCACAATAAATTCAGAAAGTGCTCTATCCATCTTCACAATACATTCTTCACGGGTTTGGGCAACTACAATCATCTTGGCAATCATACTATCATAGTTTGATGGAATAGTATAACCTGCATATACATGTGTATCTACGCGAACACCATGTCCACCGGGCTTGTGTAGCGATGTTATTTTTCCTGGACTTGGTCTGAAATTATTATAAGGATCTTCTGCATTTATTCTGCATTCCAAAGCCCAGCGGTTATTCGGGAAATAATCTTTACCTGAAATAGGAACTCCAGATGCAATTAATATTTGTTCTTTTACCAAATCGAAATTTATTACTTCTTCGGTAACAGGATGCTCCACTTGTATACGTGTATTCATCTCCATGAAATAGAAATTCTTGTGCTTGTCGACCAAAAATTCCATGGTACCTACACCTTCATAAGCGATAGAAGCAGCACCAGCTTTGGCGGCGGCTCCCATCTTTTCACGCATCTCAGGCGTAACAAACGGAGAAGGACATTCTTCCACCAATTTCTGATGGCGGCGTTGGATAGAGCAATCGCGCTCGCTCATGTGGCAAACAGTTCCATATTGGTCACCGGCCAATTGTATTTCAATATGGCGTGGTTCTTCTATATATTTTTCGAGGTACATGCCATCGTTACCAAAAGCATTTTTAGCTTCGGTACGGGCACTGTCCCAAGCTTCTTGAAAATCTTCTTCTTTCCATATAATACGCATCCCCTTACCACCACCACCGGCTGTTGCTTTTATGATAACAGGATAACCAACTTCAGCAGCTTCACTTTTTCCTTCTTCTACACTTTCTAATAATCCGCCGCTTCCTGGAATTAAAGGAACGCCGGCATTACGCATGGTGTCTTTTGCATTAGCCTTATCGCCCATCGCATTAATTTGCTCAGGTGTGGCACCAATAAATTTGATTCCGTGCTTTCTGCAAATTTCGCTGAACTTGGCATTCTCGCTTAAGAAACCATAGCCTGGATGTATGGCATCGGCATTGGTAATCTCGGCTGCTGCTATAATATTGGGGATATTGAGATAACTAAGCGGACTTGGTGCAGGTCCAATACAAACGGCTTCATCGGCAAAGCGTACGTGTAAACTTTCTTTATCAGCAGTACTATATACAGCTACAGTTTTTATTCCCATCTCTTTGCAAGTACGAATAATGCGAAGAGCGATTTCGCCGCGGTTGGCTATTAGTATTTTTTTAAACACAACTATATATTTTTAATATTGAGTTTTGAATTTAGCTGATGAATTGACCCGAGTTAACTTATATATATTATATAAATCTTGCACAAATCAAAACATCAAAAAATGATAATTAAGCTGGTTCTACCAAGAATAGCGGTTGGTCGTATTCAACAGGCTGTGCATTTTCTACCAATACCTTTACTATTTTACCACTGATCTCGCTCTCAATTTCGTTAAACAATTTCATGGCTTCTATAATACATACAACTTTGCCTGCTTTTACTTCATCGCCTACGCTGGCAAATGATGGTTTATCAGGTGAAGATGAGCGATAGAAAGTACCAATCATTGGAGATTTAATGGTGATTAAATTGCTAACTGCTTCAACTGGTGCAGCAGGGGCTGCGTGAGCAGCTGCGGTTGCGGGTGCAGTAAGTGCAGGTGCGGATGGTGCTTGTACCATTGGTGAATGAACAACCACAGGTTGATCAGATGTAGTTTTGATAGTGATTTTAAAATCGCCCTGTTCAATTCCTACTTCCGATACTCCGGCCTGCGAAACAAACTTGATAAGTTCTCTTATTTCTTTAAGTTCCATAATGTTAACGTATGCACATGTTTTGAAAAATGCAGGGGTCAAAGAAAACACAAAATAGCTCAACTGCCAAACACTTTCGGGCAAAAAAATTTATGTGCTATAATGCAAAAAGCTATGATAGATTTTCGAGGTATTTCAGAAACTCATTTTTTGTTTGAGGGTCTTGAAATTCACCTGTGAATTCTGACGTAACTGTTTTACTAGTAGCATCTTTAATGCCCCGGCTTGAGACACATAAATGAGTTGCTTCTATTACAACGGCTATATCGGGAGTTTGTAATGCTTCCATTAATTCGTTGGCTATTTGCACCGTCAAGCGTTCTTGAACTTGGGGTCTTTTGGCAAAATAATTTACGATACGATTTATTTTGCTTAAGCCAACTACTTTGCCATGCGATATATAAGCCACGTGTGCTTTTCCAACAATAGGAACAAAGTGGTGTTCGCAATTGCTGTAAAAACTTATATCTTTCTCCACCAACATTTCTTTGTACTTATATTTATTTTCAAATAAAGCAACATCGGGCTTGTTGGCAGGATTGAGTCCACTAAATATTTCTTTTACATACATCTTAGCTACTCGGTTCGGTGTTCCTTTTAGGCTATCATCCTCCAAATCCAACCCAAGAATATGCATGATTTCTTTGAAATGCTTTGCAATGAGTTCTATTTTTAAATCATCGTCCATCACGAAGGCATCTGACCTTATTGGGGTTTCCACTGATGAGGAAATATGGTTATCTCCTATTTGTTCAATATCAGTTTCCGTTGTATTTGACATAGTTTCTTTCGGTTTCGTAAAGTTTAATACTTAGTTTTAAATCGGCGTTTATATAAGGCCGTAATTTGTTCCATATTACCACGGCTATATTTTCAGCAGTAGGGTTTAAGCCTGCAAAATCAGGGCAGTCGAGGTTGAGATTGCGGTGGTCGTATGCATCTATAATATTGTCCTGTATTAGTTGTTTCAATATTTTTAAATCATATACGTAGCCAGTGATAGGATCCACTGGGCCAGTAATCTTTACCTCCAATTGGTAATTATGCCCATGATAGTTGGGGTTATTGCACAAGCCAAATATTTCCTTATTCTCTTCATCGCTCCATGATGGCACATGTAATCTATGGGCGGCATTGAAATGGGCAGTGCGGTAAACGCTAACTATTGTTTCTTGTTTTGACAAAATGGGCAACAAATATCGGTGAATGTTTAAATAGAACACCAAAGGGTTTGTTTTGTTCAGGGATTATATAAATTATTTTGATGGGTTATATATCATGTATTCCTGTTAGCAGATTTTGCGACTTTATTATCGACGAAGCGAGCAAACTTATCAAATATATCCACTTCAAATTCAGTTCAGCTTCAAATCCCATATTTTAGGGTTTTGAAAATCAAGTATTTAGTAAAAATGTTTACCTTTTGAGTAAAATAATGAAACAAAAGTTTGCAGGATTGAAAATTATTCTTCAATTTTGTTGAACAATTAAAGAAATACATTAAACATTATGACTGCTCCAGAATTCACATCCGCCATATCAAAAGAGAGAAGCCACCTGCGTAGTTATGCCTACCAGCTTACTAAAGACATAGAAGATGCCAACGACCTTACCCAAGAAACTTTGTTGAAGGCTTTGACCTATAGAGAGAAGTTTGTGGATGCTACCAACCTCAAAGGTTGGTTGTTCACCATTATGAAAAATAGTTTCATCAATAACTATAGAAGGATGATGAAACGCAACACCTTTATTGATAGTACTGACAACTCTTATTATTTGGACACCCCTGCCCTAGCAGTTCCCAATTATGGTGAGTCGAAATTTGTGATGCGTGATTTGGAAGCTGCCTTGGACAAACTTCCTGAAGATTTGAATAAAACTTTTACCTTAAACTTTACCGGATATAAATACCATGAGATTGCTGAGATGTTGCATATCCCGATTGGTACCGTAAAGACCCGTATTTTCACTGCCCGCAAACAGTTGCGTGATAGGTTGAAAGACTATGGTGAAATGTATGGTATGCATTACGAAAAATAATTAATTACTTTCTCGAATAGCTTATGTTTGCAGTGTTGTTTAATACATAAGCTTCACTATGTCGACATATTGGGTCATCAATCTTGTATTGTTATTGCCACTACTGGCTTTAAGCTTTCAAAAAAAAATAAACTTTGTTAGCAAATGGAAATTTGCAGTGCCTGCTATTGCAATAGTATATTTATTTATAATAGTGTGGGAGCATTTTTTTATTGAGTGGGGTGTGTGGAGTTTTAATACTGATTATATAAGCGGTGGGTTTTTTTTCGGTATTCCTTTGGAGGAACATGTATTTATCTGGGCGTTATCATTTGCCTCTCTGTTTGTATATGAATCGATGGCACTTGTTTTTCAGAGGGATTATTTAGGCCGCTATTCAATTGCAATTAGTATAGTAATTTGTTTGTTATTATCGTGGTTGTATTATGAGTATTATACCAAACTATATATGGGTATAGCTAGCGGCTGTGCCACGTTTCTACTGGTGCAGCATATATTTGTTTTTCGCAGCCATTGGCGTTATATGGGTCATTTTTTTGTGGCTTATTTATTAATGCTTTTACCTATTACTATAATATACTGGATTCTCACATCTTTACCAGTTATAATATATAATACAACGGAAGAAATAGGATGGCACATAGGCAGTGTTCCTATTGAAAATTTTCTGTATTATTTATTTCAGTTTCTTTTTGTGATAACTATATATGAGCTTTTAAAGAAAAAATTCATTAAAGGATATAGTTTGTTTGGAGAGTAGATTCTACAATTTATTGAACTTTGCTTCATCAACTATATTCACCGAATATATATTATAATAGTCTTCGTGATTGGGAGTTATTGTTAGGGTGCGTTTGATTCCTAAATTTTCTACTTCCAAAATCATTGATCCAAGCACTGGAATATCATCTGCATTTACTTCGTTCATATTGGTTTGTCCATTTACAGAAACTACGATATCATCAATATCTAAACCTGCTGCAAAGGCTGCACTACTGGGCCATATAGCCGATATTTGCCAAGCTCCGTTTGATATGATATATTTAAATCCAAATACCCTTTCAATTGGATTATTATTGGGTAATATTTGTATATCAAGTCCTGCTATTTGAAGTGCATCCGGCAAATATTGTTCTATATAACCGCAGCCACTTATCAATTCATCAAAAAACCAATCGTAGTTTTTTTGTGTGATAGTTTCACACATTTCTTTAATTGAATTTTGAGAGTAACCTTCCCCCTTTTTGTATTGGGAATACATTGCTCTCATCAAATCATCCAGATTGTTTTTATGAGCCGTTTCTTCTCTTATACTCATGTCTAGTATAAAAGCAGACAACAATCCTTCTACATATATATTTACTTTGCGGTGAGGCACCAGGTTACTGTATCCATCGAGCCAGGTATCGTAACTACTTTGGGCTACAGATAAAAAATATCGGCCCGCATTATCGAAATGGCGTTGCAGTGTTTTGTTAAAAGTTTCTATATATTCTTCTTTGGTATATACATTACAACGTTTGCAAATTAAATCACCATAATAGGTAGTAAAACCTTCATATACCCAACCCAAAGTACTATAATTTTCTGTGTCATATTTATAAGGCAGCATATCATTGGGGCGAATGCGTTTCACATTCCACAAATGAAAAAATTCGTGACTACTGATTCCTAAAAATTCGCGATAAAATGCACGGTTATCGAAACTTGAATTAGGCCCCATCGCAATCACAGTGCTGTTTGCATGCTCTACGCCATGATGAAATGGATAAGGCAGCATTTGAAAAAAGAAATGATATTCTTTGCATTCTAAATCGCCAAATAAATCTAACTGCGATTGACAAAACTTTTCAAAATCGGAAAGAAGTTTTTCACCATTATATATAATACTTCCTTGGAACCATATATATATTATACAATCGCCAACTGTAAAAGTATTTTTTTGTAATGTGGGCGACGCAATAAATGGTGAATCTGCGAGTATATGATAACTATCTGCCTTATATAATTTTTCAGCTATTTGAGGTAAAGCAATAGCAATCTCATAATCATTGGGAGCATTAATATATAATTCGCAAGCATCATCCATTTGTCCTTCAATATAGAGCATGCAATTGCAGGGGTTCACATACCATTGTGCATGATTTATATAACTTGCTCCGGCATCTAATTGATGAGCATAATATTCATAAACTATTCTCAGTTCGCAATTTCCTTTGGTCTCTATTTGCCAGCGGCCCTTATTTGTTTTTGTGGCTAATAATTCGCTGCCATCAATATCATAGGCTTTAAATTGCCTCACATTTTTGGGATAATTCTGCATTTCATAACGACCAGGTCTCCATAGTGGTAAGCAAACTACTAAGGGCGACCCAGGAGTAAGGCGATCTATAATCACTTCTATTTGCAGAAAATGGGAATCGGGGTTTGGGCAATTGATGATATAACGCAGCATGGTAGAATTGGTACTACAAACAAAGGCAGTGGCGGGCAGATTACAAAATTGTAGGGTGCAGTCGGGTGTCAGTCGGGTGGATTCGCCGCGGCGAACCCGGCCGCACCATCCGACTGCACCAACCGACTGTGCACCGTATCAGCCGATGTCAAATAACTACTACTCATTAAATATTTCATGCGGTTTAATAATTTTGCCATTTATCTAAGCAGAATTATTTTTAACTTAACATATTTCTGTGGAAAGTTTAACTAAATTTGTGCTCCCAAATAAAAATCATTAAAAATAAATCACTTATAAACTAATTTAAAAAATGAAAAACCTAATATTAAAACAAGCGAAAAAATGTCTTACGCTTTTATCTTTACTGGTGTTGCTGCAATTAAATGGAAATGCTCAAACAGACCCAACTGCTCAGAGTTTGCCATATAGCCAAGATTTTTCTAGTTTAACAGGCTCTACAACGACCTACCCAGCAGGATTTCAAGGATGGACGATTTCTGGTAGTTTGGGTACAACTGCGGCTACTGGTGCACCCAATGGGGACCAAGCCATGTCAGGAGGTACTAATGCAACCACCACAGCAGGTGTTTATGATATGAATGGGAAGATGGGACTATTGGGTTCAAACAGCAATATCAAGACAATTTGTTTGGCTGTAAAAACCACTAGCCTAACAAATATTTCTGTGACCTGGGATGCTGCAACCCAAGCACAAACAAGTGGAGGCCGGGTTAATCTACTTAGTCTTCAATATCGTGTGGGAACATCAGGCTCGTTCACGAATATTTCTAACAGTTCTTATAAGAACAATGCTTCTTCAACAATAAACTCAGGCACAAGTGCATCTAATACTAGTACTATTTCTGTGGTACTACCATCAGCTTGCGAGGGTCAAAGTGCAGTTGAATTGAGATGGGTGATAAGGGATACAACTGGCTCAGGTAGCAGACCCGGTTTTTCAATCGACAATATAGTAGTAAAATCAACTACTACTCCAACAATTACTAAATCATCCCCCAATCAAATTTCGTCGGGAACTATTTATCAAGGTGCTATCAATCAGGCCCTATCAAATTTCCAATTGGCAACTTCATCATCTTACGGATCTTTAACCTCATTGGCCTTTAAAACAAAAGGGACTTATACTACTGCCTCAGATATTACCAATTTTAAATTGTATTATAACTCATCATCCAATACTTTTGGGAGTGCAACACAAATTGGGACTACACAATCAGGAGTTACTTCAGGTAGTACAGTTACATTTAGTTCCTTAACAACAGTTATTCCAGTAAGCAGCACAGGATATTTTTGGATTAGTACTACATTGCCTTCAAATGCCACCGCAACCAGCACACTATATACTGACACGGCTTACACTCTCACATTTACCCTATCAAGCCAAACAGGAAGTATAAGTGCAGGAGGAGCGCAAACCATTACCACAGCTTTGCCAGTTATAACCCTTGCCAACGGAACCATTAGCAGTGGGAATACAACCCAAAATACTACCAACAACGTATTATATAGAATTGATGTAACTGTAGCTACAACATCTGCTACCTTAAACACAGTAAATTTCACAACTGCCGGCAATTATTCGTCGAGCGATTTAACCAATTTAAAACTTTGGTACTCTACCAGTACAACTTTTAGTACGGGCACTGCCACAAATATCTCAACCAAAACTACTTCATTGGGAGCAGGAAGTCAATCCTTTGCAAGTCTATCACAAGCTTTTTCTATAGGTACTGCCTATTTATATATTACCACCGATATACCTTGTGCAGCTACTGCTGCAAAGGCAATTAATGTAAGTGCTATTTCCGCTAGCAGCCTTGTATTTGCAAGTGGCACACCAAGTGGCTCTAGCTTTACCGCAGGAGGTTCACTTACCTTTATTGCAACAACCCCTGTAAATGCTACCGCAGCAGCGGCATTGGGCAATGGTATTACTGGCCAAATTAGCGTGAGCTGGACCAACCCAACAGGTTGTTTTAATGAAGTGATGATAGTTGCAGCTCCTGCTACAAATACTGCTGCACCTGCTGCAAACAATGGAAGTGGCTATACTGCCAACTTAGCTTATGGAAGCGGAACTTCTATTGGGAATGGATTTGTAGTATATAAAGGTAGCACATCGCCACAAATAATAACAGGCCTTACAAATGGCACCACTTATTCATTTAAAATATATACACGTTGGGATACTGCATGGACTTCAGGTACCGCAGATGTAACCTCATCGTCCTACAAACAACCTGTATTGACAGAAATATATTTACCACAATACATGCAAGGTACCAGTGGTACAAATACCAACCGCATACCTTATGTATACAGAGTTAAAATAGATAGTTTAACACCATTTGCTACCTATCGTTATATTAACCAAGTAGTAATTGCTAGCGACGCAGCAACTACCAGCGGTGCTGGTAATGCAATATTTGTTGACAGCACGAATGGGTTTACCCGCAGCGCCGCAGTGTCATTGACCAGTGCTGGCAATTATGGTACTTTTACTTCAAATGCTGTGGGAAGCTTTACGGGTTGGTTCATTACAGAACCTACAGGCAATGCTACCCGATTTGTTCCAGGCAATAAAGTATATATGAATGTGATACTGAACAATGGCAATGGCGGAACTTCTGCACAATCTTATATAAGAACTCCAGACTCAGTAGTTGTATTAGATCTTAAAACCACACAAACATCAATCGATGGAAGTGGATTATATGGAGTATCACATGCAACTGCAAAAAACCTGGTAATGATATATGATAATGAAAATGGAACGGGCAGACCGATATCAAGTTGCTTTGTTGAAAGTGATGGAACAGCTAATACAACTGCCAATAGTTATGCATCGTTTTATAATAGCAATGTGGAAGCGACCTCAAGTGCTTGGGGAACTATTATCCCAAACTCTGGCTTAAGCAATGGAATTAGGAGAGTTGAATTTATAGACAGCACAGGTAATTCAGTATATGCAGTTACTTCATCAAATGGTATATGGAATGCTAATAATACAGTGAATCCAAATGCTGGAACTACTGCTGTAAAAATTCCAAGAACTGGTTGTAACAAACTTATCGTAAACAAAAATATTACCCTTAATTCTTCATTAAATGTTTCATCAACTATTACATTGAATGGAGGCACACTAAGTGTGGGCAGTAACACATTAACTGATACAGGAACATTAACTCGCACATCGGGTAATATAGATGTATCTACTGGCAAAATTGTATTTTTAAATTCAAGTACTTTAAGTATTCCTAGTAGTACTTTTACGGGAAGTGTTGCTAAATTGAGCGTGAGCGGTACTGCTGGTATTACTCTTCCATCCTCATTAAATGTAACCGATACTTTAACAAATACAGACACTATTAGTGGAACTATTATCATGTCTGGTTCATCAGCCCAAAAGATTATTGGAACAGGGGTTATAACTTCATTAACAATTAATAACAGCAGCGGGGTTACCTTAGCAAGTGGCTATAATCAAACCATAACAGGAACAATGACCTGTTCTTCGGGCTTGCTAAATACCAGCACTGGAAGTAGTGATGGTATCATACTTGACAGCTCGGCTACTATAAGCGAAAGTAATAGTTCGAATGTGGTAGGCCGATTATTAACCACTAGAACTGTTTTACAAAACACGGCAAACACATTTGGCGGACTTGGACTAAGTATCACAGAATCGACACAAACAACAAATAGTTATGCGGTTATACGCATGACAGGCACACCTATAAGCAGTGGCAACCCCGGTGCATTTAGTGGCAACCAAGGAATAAAAAGATATTACACTATTACCCCAACTACCAATACTGGATTATCGGCACAAGTTATTTTCTTTTATAGAGATGGTGAGCTAAATGGTATTAATGAAGGCAACTTACGTATCTACACCCACGTTGATCCTTACACCAACGGAAGTTGGAAAGACTTAGGTGGAAGATTGGTGGTAAATACCAGCAGCAACACTATAAAGAATGACCCAAAATATCCTGTTTCACATTTCTCTACTTGGAGCTTTAGTAGTAATGCAAGTGCGCTGCCTGTGGAATTGGTAAGCTTGAAAGGACATATGCTAAATGGTATTGCTGTAATTAATTGGATAGCTGCAAATGAAGATTTGAATAGTACTTACGAGATAAAACATGGTAATGATATATATAATACAAATCTAATTGGCTCGGAAGCTGCACTTGCAAATGGTGAATCAGCTTCGTATGAGTTAATGCACAGCTCGCCTTATATGGGAATTAATTATTATCAACTTTGGGCTACGCAAGCAAATGGATCAACACGCATGTTAGGCCAGCTAGCTTTAGAGAATAAAGGTAATAATCATACTGTAAATATGCCTATACAATTATTCCCAAATCCTGCAAACAATAACTTAAATATTTTATTGGGAAGCATTACAACAACAACAAGTAAAATAAAGATAACTGACATGACTGGCTCTGTAATAATGGAACAGAGCACCAGTGGAAAAAACATGTTGAATTTGGATGTGGCTCATTTGCCAACAGGTATATACCATATAGCAATATATGGAACTGCTGGAGAACTATTACAAGGGCAAAGATTTGTGAAGAATTGATAGTAATGTAAAGTCGCTTCTGCCGATAGAACATTATTTAAAAAGTGGTATGACCTATTAAGTGTCATACCGCTTTTTTTTATGTGAATTTTTATAGCGTATTTATACCGGTTGCTTGCTATATTGTGCCTCCTAGTTTTTAAGCACTAAAGTGCAGCAATTCATCATCAATAGAATTATTAATACGAAACAATATTATCAAAACTCCTTATCTTCGTGTTTGAAATGAGAAGGTATTTTGCTGTATTACTTATTATAACCTACCTGATACCCTGTATCGGCGTATCGGTATCTGCTCATTATTGCGAAGATGAACTGGACTCAATTACTTTGGGCAATATTGATGAACAAGACTGCCCTTGCGAACTTGAGTCAGTTGACAATGACTGTTGCAAAGATGTTACGATTATTATCAATTCGAATGACAATAAACATATAACAGCACCCTTAGCTATTAACTATTTGAAAGATGCGGGAAAACAAATTCCTGTTTGTATAGTAACAAAACATTACAATAAACCTTTATCTGCAGTAAACTTTTATAGTAATTATATGCATCCGCCTAGTTGTGGTCATGAAAAACCTTTGTACTTGAGCAATCAAGTTTTTCGCATTTGATATTTCAATAAAAATGTCTTCATTATTTTGATGACTATAAGTGTTTGTATATTACAAATACTTTCTTTTATATTTTCTTTTATTAACAAATTTTTATACCAAATTATATGAACAAATATATATATTATTCCATGCTTTTAGCTATGGTACTCATTGCTGTAGATAATTCTGCATCGGCACAAATAAGTCATGACTCGGTGAATACTGTAGTGATAAAAGTAGGCGGTATTGGCTGCGATGGAGATATGACCATCATCAAGAAAAAACTAATAAACCAAGAAGGAATAGATGAGGTAACATTCACCGACAAGAAGAACGAAGCCTCTACGTTTTCTATTACATATCATCCAGCAATTATTACCGAAAAAAAGATCCACGAATTGATAGAGTCTGCTCCATGCTGCGACAATCCCAATGAGTTTCCCTACAAGGCCAAAACCGTGAAACCGAAACAAACAAAGAAACTAAAATGAAGTTATTATTTTTCAACTTAATTTTTCTTGCTGTTTCAATAAGTTTTGTTCACGCACAAACTATAAAAGGAAAAGTGTTTGGTGCATCAGAAAATGGCAAGGAAATTCTTCCCGGAGCATCAGTCGGTTGGATTAATGGAAGTATTATAGTGTTGGCAAATGAGAATGGCGTGTTTGAACTCACTACGCAAGATGTGAAAGACAAACGACTTATTATATCCTTTGCAGGTTTTACTACAGATACCTTTTCGGTCGATGATAAAACCTATGTTAGTATCATACTTAAGCACGATAACAATATACTTGGCGGTGTTACTGTTAGTAGCACACGTTCTAATTCCGCAGCGAAGACGGAGGTGATAGGCCAAAAGGAAATCACCAAATCTGCCTGCTGCGATATGGCCGGATGTTTTGAAACACAGGCTACGGTGCAACCTCAGACCACCAATGTAATAACCAATTCCAAAGAACTCCGCATCTTGGGACTATCAGGTGTATATAATCAGCTTCTTATTGACGGCATGCCACTTATTATAGGCATTACTTATACTTATGGAATCACCGGTTATCCGGGTTCTTTGATTGACAATATTTTCGTGGCCAAAGGAGCCAACTCAGTATTACAAGGTTTTGAAAGCATCAGTGGGCAAATAAACCTAATCCCAAAACAACCCGATAAAACCGATAAGTTTTTTGCGAATATATATATGAATAGTTTTGGGGAAAAACATTTCAATATTACTTATGCTGCTACAATAGGTAAAAACAAAAAATGGAGTACCTTATTAGCAGTACATTCAGTACAACCTTCAGGCAAATTTGACCGTGACCATGATAAATTTCTTGATTTGCCCATGCTTACCCGCTATATGTTTTTCAATAAATGGAAATATGGAAATGAAAACAAAAAAGGATTATATACCAACATCGGGCTTAGGTTTATCAATGAACAACGTATAGGCGGGCAAACCAATTTTGACCAAGCTACGCAAAAAGGAAGTACTACAACATATGGTCAAACGGTAAACTTTAACCAATACGAAGTATATGCAAAAACTGGGTATCGGTTTAATGCTGCAAGCAATATAGTGTTCGCTTTATCTTCGGTATACCATAAACAGAATTCCTATTTTGGGACCTTGAAATATGATGCAGAGCAAATAAGCAATTATGCAAATTTGCAACACGAGTATATATGGCGGGGGAAACATCAATTAAAATGTGGGGCAAGTTTTCGCTATCATAATTTGGATGAACAAATTGCATTTACTGATACTACTATTACCCGAACCTATAGTGGACTATATAATACTAAACTAGTGGTACCCGGTTTTTTTGCAGAGAATACTTTTAAATGGATGGATGAAAAACTAACTTTAATATTTGGAGCAAGGCTTGACCACCATCAGCAATTCGGTTACTTTTTTACACCAAGATCATTGCTCAAATATGTTTATCGCAGCAAACATACTGTCCGCATCTCTTCGGGTAAGGGCTGGCGGCAGGTATTTCTTTTTAGTGAGAATAATAATCTTTTGGCGAGTTCTAGAAATGTTATATATCAAGAAATTCTTAGACCTGAGCAGGCTATGAATTGGGGCATAAATTATACTTATATACTTACCCTCAAAAAAGTTTTTGGAACCTTAAGTGCTGATTTTTATCAGACACGGTTCATCAATCAGTTTTTCCCTGACTATGATAGTGATCCTACCAAAGCATTCATTAGAAATTTTACAGGAAAATCCATTTCAAATGCACTTCAGATTGATGCCAGTTTTATATTTTTAAATGGCTTTGAAATGAAATTTGGATATAATTTTTTGGATGTGTATCGTATTGTTAATGGTGAAAAATATGTACTTCCTTTTACCCCGAAGAATAGAGCAATGACAGCTTTTTCCTACCGCCCAAAAAAATCGAGATGGTATATTGATATGAATATACATTGGTATGATAAACAACGACTGCCGAACACCAATTCAAATCCTGCGGAATATAGGAATACTAATTTTTCAAGAGCCTATTCATTAGTAAATATACAGGTGACCTACAAAGCTAAACGGACCGAAATTTACGTAGGCTGCGAAAATATTTTTGATTTCAGGCAGCGTAAACCCATTGTAGGTTGGCAAGACCCATTTGGAAAGTATTTCGATACTTCATCTGTTTGGGGACCTACTCGTGGTAGGGAAATATATGTGGGTGTAAGGTGGAAGGTGAAGTAAGCGGACAATATATAAACTTAACGGCGGTCTTTGTTGACAGCACGGCAGCCCAATTCTTTGTGTTTTTATTTTATTTGTCGACCCGCATTTTTTTTAACCAATTTTAAGCCAGCCTACAGTGTGCTACTTTTTTTACCCACGCACCCGTTTATAATACTAAATTTGCACTTTAATTGGCCGAGCATATTTTAAACCAAAAATGAAAAATACATTCAAAGTGATATTGCTACTCTCAATCACCAATTGTCAACTATTAATTGTCAATTCAGTAAATGCACAAACCGACAGCACAAAATCTCCTCTCTCTTTCAGTGGCTACATTGAAACCTATTACAGTTATGATTTTGCAAAGCCGGGCAATCATATCCGTCAGCCGTTTATCTATTCATTCAACCGCCACAACGAATTTAATTTGAATTTAGGTTTTGTGAAATTGAATTACAACACAAACAAAGTGAGATCCAACATTGCTCTTATGGCAGGAACATACAGCAATGCTAACCTTGCAGCAGAACCCGAAGTGATGAAAAATATTTTTGAAGCAAATGCCGGAGTCAAAATTTCAAAAAAGAAACATGTATGGGTTGATGCGGGAATTTTTGCTTCGCACATTGGTTTTGAAGGTGCTGTAGGAAAAGATTGTTGGAATTTGACAAGAAGTATTTTAGCTGACAACTCTCCATACTACGAAAGCGGGCTAAAAATATCCTACTCATCTGCTAATGAGAAATGGTTTCTCAGTGGTTTGTTACTGAATGGCTGGCAACGAATACGCAGAGTGAACGGAAACAACACACCTGCATTCGGACACCAACTCACTTTCAAACCCAGTTTAAAAGTTACGCTTAATAGCAGTTCGTTTGTGGGAAATGACAAACCCGATAGTGTGAAGCAAATGCGATACTTCCATAATTTTTATGGCGTGTTTCAACTGTACAAAAAATTTGCTGCCACAATCGGTTTTGATTTTGGTGCTGAACAAAATTCAAAAGGCAGTAGTACTTACAACATTTGGTATTCGCCTGTTTTGATTTTGAAAGCAAGCCCCACCGATAAAATAAACATTGCCGCAAGAGGAGAGTATTATAGCGATGCAAATGGGGTAATTATTTCTACCAAAACACAAAACGGATTTCAGACCTTTGGCTATTCATTAAACTTTGATTATGCCATTCGAGAAAATGTTTTATGGCGGATTGAGGGAAGGGTTTTCATTAGCAAAAACAAAATATTTACATTAAACAACAATCCATCTAATATAAATTACTTTACAACTTCAAGTTTGGCAATCTCCTTTTAATGACAGATAAAAAAGCAAATGTATAACATGCATAGCCTACGAAAAGAAAAATCCAAAAAAACAGCGTACTAAATATTCAAATTAAAAATCCGTTTACATTGAGGGGCGGATTTTTTTGTACTAATCATCTAAGTAATGACCCTTACATTTAGAATAGAATATGTTCACCGGCAAGCTAGTGTATGTTATTTTGCGGGAGCTGGGGGTGTGACCTCTCAAACAGATTATACAACTTCGGTTTTATATCCCAGTTGGAGACCCGATTTAGTAAAATCAGAAAACAGAATTATATTTGTCCTTCTATTTCGTTTATAAGTTTTTATTTACCAAATATCGATCTTATAATTTCCTCTGCAGCGGGCATATTTATACTGATGTCTTCTTCCGCGGCCAATGTGTTTTTTCCGAATTCTTCATCGTTATATTTATATAATGCCCAACTACTATTATTATATTCAAGTGAAGTTAAGTTTTCAATCCAGTCGCCACTGTTCATATAGGTTATTTTCTCTTTTACTGATATCGTTGGTTTATGGATATGGCCGCACACCACAGCATCGCAACCTTTGGTAATTGCACTTTCAATTGCCAACTGTTCAAACGAACCAATATATTTTAATGCACTTTTAAAATTATCTTTTATTTTTTTCGATAATGAATATTTTTCTCTGCCGAACAATACCAAAAAATAATTAATTAATCTGTTTAACAAAATTAACATATCATAACTATAACCGCCAATCTTCGCCAACCATTTAGAATGTTGTACGGAAAAATCAAATACATCACCGTGAAAGAAAAGAACACTTTTACCATCCAATAACATTTCAACTTTGTTCCTGATAAAAATATTACCCAGATTCATATCGCAATATTTTCGAAGGATTTCATCGTGATTTCCTGTCAAATAATATATAGTGGTTCCCTGAGTTGATAATTTTAACAAACGTTTTAAAATCTTGGTATGGCTTTGTGGCCAATACCATTTGCTCAATTGCCAAAAATCGATGATGTCGCCATTTAAAATTAAAATCTGGGGCTCAATACTTTTTAAATATTTGTTGAGTTCTTTGGCATGACAACCAAAGGTGCCCAAGTGTATATCCGATATTACTACAATCTCTACCGCTCGTTTGCTTTTATGAGGCATAGTGCAATTAGCGAATTTAATATTATATCATTCTTTCCTTTTCGATATGAAATTGTAATAATTGAATGAATGAATGATTAACTAATAGGCATATATATCTAGAGCTACTATAAAACATGGTTATATCAATAGTGCAACTTATAAGATATCCGTAGCAGATTTTTCTTCAGGATTATATTTTTTACAGGTTCTGAAAAATAATGCTCCCGTTAAAATAGAAAAAATTATATTAAGGTAATCATCATAGTCGTCAGGTGGAAACACCTGACGACTATGATGAACTATCCTTTACTTCTTGATAATTCTCGCTACTGCCTTTCCTTCTGCCACCATCAAATGCAGTATATATATTCCTGCGTCTTCATTACTAAGATTTACTTCATGCAAACCACTATTTGCTGAAATAGTTACTTTATCTTGTTTAATCATTTTTCCATTGATATCGGTAATATATAATACTGCTTGTCCGCTTCCAAAAGTTGATAGGTCTATCATAAATAATCCCGTTGAAGGGTTGGGAAATATATTGATACTTTGGTTGATAATAGAAGCATCAATACTTAAATCAATAACTTTATAGATGGCTGAAGTACTTTTACAACCCAGTGATGAAGTTATTTCTATGGTATAATTTCCGTTAGTAGTTCTTGTATAACTTGCTGAAGTGGCTCCTGTAATTTTTGTTCCATTCAAATACCACTGATAGGTATTTCCTGCAACAGCATTTACACTTAAAATTGGTTTTGTATATGAAATGGTGGCAGTAGGAAGCGGATTAAATGTGAGATTAACAGCATTTGAATTTTCCACACATCCTTTGGTCGACGTGGTATTTACCGTATATGATCCAGAAACTTTTGCATAATATGAATTGCCATTGGCACCAGAAATTGTACTGCTATTATTCTGCCATATAGTAGCTGATAAACTACCCGTTGCGGTCAAATTTAATTGTATACTATCTCCTTCGCATTTGGTTGTATTTCCTGAAGCTGACAGTACCGGAGAAGCAAGTGGATTAACAGTTATTGTAATTTTATTTGAAGTAGCAGAGCAGCCTCCTGATAAAACTACATATGCATCATAATCTCCAGGTGTATTTATATATATGCTATCACTATTTGCTCCAGTAATATTACTTCCGTTTTTACGCCATTGAATTGAAGTAATAGAGCCATTTGCTTTTACTGAAAGTTTAACACTATCATTACTGCAAAATGTGGTTGACCCATTTGCAGTAACATTCGCGGTTGGTGTAGAAATAACCGAAACAGTTGTAACAACACTAGCCGTATCTGAACAACCATTGGTTGAAGTAACATATACATTATAATCGCCTGTTGAATTTACTACTAAAGAATCAGTGGTAGCACCTGAAATAACGTTACCATCTTTTCTCCATAGTATAGCAGAAAGTGTTAACGACGAACTAACTTTAAGCACTACTTGACCGCCTTGGCAAAATGACGTACTGCCCGATGCTGTTATGGTTGGGGCTGGAGAAGGCAATGCAGAAATACTCACACTTGATGTGGTATCGGTACAACCATTCATATATTCACGTATGGCATAATTACCCGCTGATAATACATATATTAGTGTATCTGTTTTCCCTTGCAAATTGTTCCCGTTTAAAATCCACTGATAGGTATTTCCTGAAGTATAGTTTGCTTCTAATATAATACTATCGCCTGCACAAAATGAAGTAGCTGATACGTTTTTCAAAGAGGGCGTAGGTAGTGATTTTACGGTAACTTTTACACTCGATGAAACCGATTTACATCCGTTGCTATTGGTTACTTCAACGGAGTAATCACCACTTGTGGTTGCTTTATAACTTGAGTTGGTAGCCCCATTAATGGCACCTGAATTGTCACTCCACTGATAAGTATTTCCTGCCACTGTATATGCTTGTAATACCAAAGTATCTTTATCGCAGAAACTATATAAACCATTAGGTGAATAAGCAACTGCTGTTGGCAAAGAATCAACATATATATATAATCCACTACTCGATGCTTTACAGCCAGCAGATGAAGTTAATTCTATACTATAAGTGCCGGTAGTAGAAACATATATAAAACTATCTGTTGCGTTTTGTATAGTTTTGTTGTTCATCATCCACAGATAAGCATATACACTCGCGTTGCTAGCTGACAACTCCACACTGTCGCCAGAGCATATAATAGCTTTAGAGCTAAATAAGGTCGTATCAGGGTAACCAAGCAAATTTAATGTTATTGTATTTGATGATGAAACACAGCCAGATATTTTATTCTTCACATTCACCACATAATCTCCCGATTGATTTGCATAATATATTGAATCCGTTTTCCCACTTATAATAGTTCCATTTCTAGTCCATTCAAAACTATAAATTGTATCATTAGTAGAAGCCGTTAGCAACATAGAATCGCCAGGGCAAAATGAATTTGAAATATACTTAACAGAAAATGAAGGAATGGAATTTACGGTTACTGTAATGGTATCTGAGTATGCTGAGCAACCAAGTGCGTTTACTGTTTCAACAAAATAATCACCAGCTACATTGGTTCTATAAATGGTATCTGTTGCATTACTAATATAATTGCCATCTTTATACCACAGAAAACTTTTCGCCAATTTGCTCGAAGCCGCATTCATGGTTAGGGTATCGCCACCGCAAAGATTGGTACTTCCCAAAGGCACTGCCACGGAATTAGCACCAGAACTGGCACGAATAGTTAGCGGCAGGGAATCGTTGGAATAATCCATATCATTATTATAAGTGAAATACCCACTCACCTGGTACCAACCCGAATCACTCATATCCATTTGGTTTGTGACCGTATATGGGAATGAGTCACCTGGATTTAACATGCCAGTTGAAATGTATGTAGGGCCATAATTAATGGTGTTCCCACTTGGATAAACTACTTTAGCATACAAAGCAATACTATCTTTGTAAAAGTCCATCGTATCGCTTCCTGAGTTTGCAATCATATATTTTAATGCTATTTTTCTTCCGCCTGTGCAGGTATCAACGGCAGGGGCATATAAACTAGATAGATTGAGATCTCTTGGCACCACATAATTGGCTTCAACCATTAAACGATCATTATATTTTGAAAGCGAAAAGTCTTTCCAATTGGCAGAATTTGATGGCGTGGTAGTATAAAAGGTGCTATCGCGAATAGGGTCTTCGCTTTGATAAGAAAGTCCTATAGCTCCACTACCGAATCCGCCTTGCTGACGCACTCCCACAAAGTAAGTTTTACCCACTGATATATTGGGAATATTAACCGTAACATTTGAAGAAGTTTTAACATTGGACAATGTTACATATAATGAACTTGCGGGCAAGCCAGTAGTAGTGTCTACATCCCAAATTCCCACTTTACAATTCACATTATTAGTGGTAAAACTGAGCTTTACTTTATTGATAATTCCGGGTTTTGTGGCTGTGAATTTGGTAAGTACATCACCAGTTGCACCAAACCCATTAAAACTAAATCCGCCATCTGCAGGTTGTGTCCAGTCAGCATAAGAGTATTGCAGGGCATTCACATTTTGGTGCCATGAATTGTTATTAAAATCATTATCATCGGCCACAGTAAAATCGAAAGTATCCATACCCAAATTAGTTGGTATATGCGGTTTATCAAAATTAAAACTATAAATATCACCTGGATTTAAAACGCTTGAAACATAAAGCGTATCAGCATGCTGATTGGCCCCATGAATATTTAGAATCACCTGAAAATTAGAAATAGTGTCAGAACCATTATTAACCAATGAGGCTCCTACCATTTGTGTATCAGAAAAAAAATAAGGCACCTTACCATAGGAATAGATAGGTTTGATGTCGATATCACGTTTAAAAACTGGCAAGAAAATGTAGGTTCTACCTGAATCAGGCAAAATGTTATTTCTTGTATTATGGGTAGTGGGTCCACCTCCACCACTTGGATAATTGCCATTTTGAATCACAGCTTGATCCCAACTTGTTGTAGAAGGTTTAGTAACTGATAATATATTTTGATTTGCGGCACTTGCCCCTCGTATACCTACTGCCACAGTGAATCGGTCGGCATTATTGCTTGACGGAGAAAAGGGTCCATACACATAATCAATTCTATTGCTTCCTTCATATAATTTTATTTGAAAAGAGATATTATCAAATTGGGTTTTAGGAGTTCCATTGACATGTTTGTCCTTAAAATTTTTCCACTGAATAATGCAAATCCTGCTTCCTGAACTACCATAGGTGTACACAAAAATCTTGGGTGTATCCAAACCTCCAGTTAAATCAGTATTAAATACTGCTAAAATGCACGAGTCGCCAGCGGTGGTATTATTAAAAACCCCTCCTGTGGTAGATTGCCCACCATTATAATATATATTTGCTGAAGAGGGTGCAAATGAATCGAGCTTAATAAACCCGTTGGTGTTTATAATAAAACGATTATACGATTGCCCATTAAAAGTAAAGTTAAAACCAAAATCAACAGGGGCCGAGCTTTCATCATCAAATGATGAAAATGAAATGGCGGTACCCAAGGTGTCGATACTAGACCAAGTAGAGGCTCGATTATAGGAATTGGAGGCTTGGTATTCGATTTGTGCATTTGCACTTGAATACAGAAGAATCGCCATCAATAGCGTGAGGACGTTTTTTAAATTATTTTTTTTCATTTTTGGATTAGGGTTTTTTTAAAAGTTTTCAATATTAAACCTTTTTTCTTAATTCGCAACTATTTAATTTTTAAATTGATACAATTAAAAAAACCGTAAAAGTTTAGCAAATATCCCTAATATATATAAATAACCATTATAAGTCTGTTTATTCAAAAAAAAAGCTACCCAAAATGGATAGCTTTTATAATATTATATTGTTTATTTCCTGTCGCCGAATAAATTAAGCAAGGCCAAGAATATATTGATAAAGTCGAGATAAATATTCATTGAAGCTAGTATAGATAATTTGGCTGTAGACTCAGTACCAGCCTCTACCTTCATGCCCAGTTCTTTTATTTTTTGTACATCGTAAGCGGTAAGTCCAGTAAATACAATTACAGAAATAAAACTAATAACGAGACTCATTCCATGACTTCCCACAAATATATTTATAACTGATGCTATAATAATTCCGAACAAAGCCATAATTAATAAAGAACCCAGTTTGGTTAAATCTGTTTTGGTAGTATAACCCACTACGGCCATCGCTCCAAACATCCCCGCACTAATCAAAAATATTTGGAATATACTTCCGAGTTTATATACCAAAAATACAAAACTCAGACTCATGCCCATTGCTACTGAAAACAAAGTAAAAAGGACTAATAGTATTGAAAATGATAAACGTTCGCGGGCCATGTTCATTACTAATACTAATCCAATTGGGGCAAACATTACTATATAACCCAATCCCGTGAGACCGGTTTCTGAAACCAGGTAACTCATTAGTGACATATCGGTACCAAAAAGATACGCAATAGCTCCCGAAATGCCCAATGCGAATGCCATCCATGAAAATACATTTGCAACAAAAGTTTTTGGAATAGCTTCTGCTCCTGATAAATTTTTGTTAAATTGAATTTGATTTTCCATTTTTATAGTTTGATTTTGTTGTTTGAATTAAGCGATACAAATCTGCCGCCAAAGGTAAGCAATATGACATATTTTCAAAATAAAAAAAAGTTGTAAGGAGCAAGGGATAAGGAGTAAGGAGGCTGACGCCAACCAGCGGAAGCAACGAAGCGCTAGCTCCTTATTTCTTACCCCTTACTACTTACTCCTAAATCCCTTATATTTGGCACATGAAAATCAAGTTGTTTTTGATGGGTACAGCGGCGGCTATTGTATTTGGCCTTGCAAAATTTCCTATAAATAAAATTAATTTCTCCAGCTCAGAAGGTATGGAGGAAGACCAAAATGTCCGTAATAAATGGATGCTGGAAATGTTGGCTGACCCCGCCACCGGAAGAATTCCCGATGGCATACGCAATAAAGAACTCGCATTTGCTGCCACATTGCCTATCGCAAATACTTCCTACAAAACCGGTGGAAATAATTGGCAAAATATAGGCCCATGGAATGTGGGTGGCAGAACACGAGCACTTGCCGTTGATATTAAAAATGAAAGTATTATAATGGCAGCAGGAGTTAGTGGCGGTATATGGAAAAGTACCGATGCTGGAAAAACATGGACACGCAAAACAAAATCGGACCAACTACCTAATGTGACTTGCATATCACAAAATCCTCAAAAACCAAACACTTGGTGGGCAGGCACAGGCGAATATATTGGCAACAGTGCATCAGGGGGCAATGCTTTTTTTTTAGGAAATGGACTATACAAAAGTACTGATAATGGCGAGAGTTGGCAGACTGTTAGCGCAAGTGCATCAAATACGCCAAACATTTTCGACAAGAATATGGATATGATATTAAATGTGGTGCACAACCCAACAGATACTTCGGATAATGTATTTGTAGCCACTTATGGTAATATATACAGAACTACAAATGGAGGTAAAAACTTTAGTTTTATGCGGGGCGGAACAGGAACTAATAATGGCACTTCTGAATATACTGATATCGCTATTACATCAAAAGGTATTATATATGCAGTGCTAAGCAGCGATGGCCCGCAGAAAGGTATGTGGCGTAGTATTGATAATGGAAAAACATGGGCCAATATCACACCTGTATCTTTTTATAATCAATATAATAGAATTGCGATCGGCATTTCGCCATCGGATGAAAACCAAATATATTTTGTAATGAATACGGATAAAGAAGGTAAAAAGACTATGGACTTTAGAGGTAGAGCGGAGTATAATGGTTTCTGGAAATACAATTATGTAAGTGGCGATGGCACAGGTGCTGGAGGTGTGTGGGAAGACCGCTCATCCAACTTGCCCGATGTGGGTGGAGCATTCGGTAACTTTAATACACAAGGCGGTTACGATTTGTATGTTCGCGTAAAACCCGATGACCCGAATATGGTTTTTATTGGTTGTAATAATTTATGGCGAAGTTCAGATGGTTTTAAAACTGCAAACAATACATCGCTAGTGGGTGGCTATGATATAAAATCTACCTTGCCCGATTATAAACTTTATCCCAATCACCACCCCGACCAACATAATTGGGTATTCCTGAAATCGGATCCTAAAAAAGCGATATGTAGTAACGATGGTGGAATATTTAGAACTGATGATTGTGCTGCAACAAATTTGACATGGCAACCTTTGAATAATGGATATATAACTACACAATATTATACAGTAAGTATGGACCATGCAGCCAATGGAAAAACTATAATAGGTGGCTTGCAAGATAATGGCACATGGTGGGGAAATGATGTAACCAACAATATGTTAAACTGGACTATGCCATTCGGCGGAGATGGCTCTTACTGCTATGTTCCCGATGGTGCTAACGATTTATATGTGAGCAAACAAGAAGGAAAAGTATATCATATACAAGTGGATGCAAATGGAAATTCAAGCAAGTATGCACGCATAGACCCGGGCGATGGAAGAGGCTATGGTTTTATCAATCCTTTTATATGCGACCCCAATAAACAAAACAGAATGTATGTGGCTGGAGGAAGTAAGGTTTGGCGTAACCATGATGTAAATCAAGTACCTCTTAAATCTGTTCTCGACTCAGTAAGAACCATGCTTGGATGGGAGATCATAGATAGTACTGCCGATAGTAATTTAAGGATTTCTGCAATCACAATTTCAAAACAAAGTGCCAATGTATTATTATATGGAACCACCAAAGGGCGATTATATAAAGTATTAAATGCGGATGCTTCAAATCCTATTTCAATAGAAATAACAAGTGCAAATTTCCCAACAGATGCCTATATAAATTGTATAACTGTTGACCCTTTAGATACCTCAAGAATATTTGTGGTTTTTAGCAATTATAATATAGAAAGTGTATTTTATAGTAATGATGGTGGACAAACTTTTAATGCCATCAGTGGCAACCTAGAACAGTTTGCAGGCGGCGGCGGCAATGGCCCTTCATGCCGTTGGATTACCATGATGCGACGCAATGGTTTCATCGCCTATTTTATGGCAACAAGTACGGGACTATATGTTACCGATAGCCTGAAAGGAGCAAATACAAAATGGGTATTACAAGCTTATGATGTGATAAATAATAATATATGTACCATGATAGATGTGCGTGAAAGTGATGGATTGGTAATAGTTGCATCGCATGGCAGTGGATTATTCGCCTGCAATTTCGACCACGATTGGCAGCTAACAGGTGTAGAAAATAAAACTACAAGTATTATAAAACTATATCCCAATCCTGCACAAGAATATATAACTATAGAACTACAAAATCCTCCAAATAAATATATACCCATAGATATATATAATATACAAGGCCAACGAATTTGGACAGGAACTACATTGCAACAAAACACGCAAATACCTTGTGCCACTTGGCCGCCCGGGAATTATATGATAAAGATTGATTTGGCGGAGAAGCGGGAGGTTTTGAGGATGGTGAAGGAGTGAGTGTAGTTATTTTGTATTATTACTAATTTTTTAGCATGTCTTAAAAAATATTTTAGCCCTATGCAACCTTTTTTGCATTTTAGTGGTCATGTAATTTTAGAACTACTTTTTTGAAAAAGAATAAATTTGCATAACCCCTAAATTGTTCTATATTACAACTCTATTATGAACATTAGACCTCAACCCCTCACCCATATATATATATTATATATATACTGCCACAAGGGCTGCGGGCAATATCTAAATCTTCTTTCACTCCTTTCTTTACGGCAACAGAACATTCATTTTTGCCTTGGCAATGGCATGTTTTAGTTCAAGGCCATCCTTTCCGTCACAAATAAATCAACTTAACAAGAAAGGAGATAACACAAAGAAATGAAAATCATTTGGAGAACACTCTACTAGCTCTAACTTTGTTTTATAAGAATTGGCAAAAAAAAATCTTGTTTCAATATCAATTAAAAAATAACAAAAATGAAAAAAATATTAACTTTTAGAGTCATTTCTATTTTTATCCTATTAATAGCTTCAAATTCTGTCTTCTCTCAGGGAGTTTGCCCAGCCTATGTATCTGTCAATATTGGCGGATGGTCTTTAACTAAGAATGGCTGTTCAGGTGTCAATACGATTGATCTGTGTTCTGTGAATGGTCAAATTAAAAAAGTGCCGATAACTTTTTGTGTGACTGCTATACCGGCATCATTTCCAGCTAAGATAACAATAATGCAGAGAAGTGGAACTGGTCCATTTACATGGACAACGAGACCAGATATGCCTCCAATTATCTTAACAGGCGTTGATCCGATCACTACATGCACCACTATATGTGTTCCAATGGGCGAAGGGACTTTTTCTTTTAGTTGCAATTTTGGGTATACAAGTGCAAATCCTTGCACTGATGCATATGATTTTTTGCCTGTGGTTGGTGTTTTCACCAACCACATTTCGGAGACGAGATGCCGGTGCTATCTATTGCAGCCTCGATGCAGAATATTTATATGATACTTTAATGAACAGGGTTCTGGTCGGTGATGGTTCGACTCCGCTCACCACACCAACCAGAGGCAGCCATAAAAAAATCCCGATAAGAAGTTATCGGGATTTTTTATTATATTATAATAGTATTATACATTCACCGCACTCTTAGGAGCAGCGGCAAGTATTTCTTCACTCACACCATCTTCATATTGTTTGAAATTTTTAACAAACAATTCAGCAAGGTGATTGGCTTTTTGATCGTAGGCTTCTTTATCGCTCCAAGTATTGCGTGGATTTAATATTTCTACTGGAACTTCAGGACAAGTAGTTGGCATCGCAAAACCAAATACTGGATGGTTCTCATAAGATACGTTATCTAATTCTCCATTAAGTGCTGCAGTTATCATACGGCGTGTAAAACTCAATTTCATACGTGAGCCTACTCCGTAAGGTCCGCCTGTCCAGCCAGTGTTTATTAACCACACTTTGATATCGGGATTTTGTTTCAATTTTTCGCCCAATAATTTTGCATAGCGACCTGGGTGTAAGGGTAAAAATGCTTTTCCAAAACAAGCAGAGAAAGTTGCTTGGGGCTCGGTAACTCCAGCTTCGGTTCCTGCTACTTTAGCAGTATATCCACTGATGAAACTATACATGGCTTGTCCCACATCTAAACGAGATATTGGAGGCAATACACCAAATGCATCGGCAGTTAAAAAGAATATATTTTTAGGTGTATTTCCTATGCTGGGTTTAGCAAAGTTTTTAAGATTATATATTGGATAAGCAGCACGGGTATTTTCTGTTACTGTTATATTCGTATAATCGGGCGTATTTGTTCCATCAATGAAACGGGTATTTTCTAATAATGCTCCTTCTTTAATAGCTTCAAAAATTTCGGGTTCTTTTTCGTGGGTTAAGTCTACACATTTTGCATAGCAACCACCTTCAAAATTGAACACGGTATTTTCGCTCCAGCCATGTTCATCATCTCCAATTAATTCACGATTAGGGTCAGCACTTAAAGTGGTTTTGCCTGTTCCTGATAAGCCAAAGAAAATTGCGGTATCACCTGCTTTACCAGTATTTGCCGAGCAGTGCATCGATAATACATTATGCTCATGTGGCATGCTATAATTCAATACCGTGAATATACCTTTTTTAATTTCGCCAGTATAACCACTGCCACCAATTATATATATTTTTTTGGTGAAATTGATGATAGAGAAATTGTGTTGGCGTGTGCCATCAAATGCTGGTATGGCGTGGAAACTAGGTACATTTAAAATAACCCAATCACTGGTCAATGAGTCTAGCTCAGAAGCTTCTGGGCGTAGAAATAAATTATGAGCAAATATATTTGAATATGCAGTTTCAGTAATTACTTTCACATTCAAACGATATTTGGGATCGGCACAAGCATAACAATCGCGGGCAAACATTTCTTTGCCTTTTATATAGTCAAGCATTTTTGCCAAAAGAGAATCGAATTGATCGGGAGTGAACTTAAAATTCACATCGCCCCACCACACTACATTTTCGGTGGTACTGTCGCATACCGAGAATTTATCTTTGGGCGAGCGACCTGTAAATTCGCCAGTATCAGCACATAAGGCTCCGCTGTCGGCCAATACGCCTTCTTTACGTTCAAGGGCTTTTTCTACTAGCTGTGAGGGTGAAAGATTGTTGTTGATTTTGCCAACAACGGCAACTACTTGTTCCAACAAGCGGCTGTTGTGTTCGTTTGATGCTTTAGTATTCATTCTTTATTAGTTGAATTTGGGGTTGCAAATTTAACCCCGCAAGTACTATAAAAAATGATTTTATTCAGTTTTACAAAAAGTTTTTTTGGCTGAATATTTGAAACCTACTTTGCCTCAAAAGTTTATATTTTTGCAAACCAATTAAAATACATGAAAAAATACTTTCTAATAGTCGCACTTACCTTGATAACATTGGGCAAAACCTTTGCCATGGATAACAAGTCCGACTCCATCCTAAAAGCTGTTTCTGCCAAATACAAATCATTCAAAACCTATAAGGCCAGTTTTGCTTACAATTTGGAGAACAAAAAAGATAAAATCAATATCACCAAAAAGGGGACTATCTATGTAAAGGGCCTCAAGTTTAAAATTGAAATGGGTAACCTCGAAATATTCTGCGACGGCAAAACAATATGGAAATATAACAAAGAAGATAATGAAGTAGAAATCAATACTTTCAATGCTGCAAAGAATGATTTAAGCCCACAAAAGATATTGAATACTTATGAAAAAGGATATATCAGTGAGTTTATAGAAGAGAAAATGGAAAATGGCGTAATAGTTCAACAGATAAGGCTTACACCTATCGACAAAACAAAAAATATACATACCGTAAAACTATTTGTACAGAAGCAAGGAAAAATAATTGTCCGCTCAAAACTGTACGGCAAGTTTGGTGATATCTATACTTACGAAATCCCAAAATTTCAGGCACATATAAAAATATTAGACAACTTTTTTGTATTCAACAAGAAGGCTCATCCTGGTGTAACAGAGAATGATTTAAGAAGCCTCAGGACTTTATATAAAGCTAAGCCTGTTGCACATAAAGTCAAATTGAATAAGCATTTGGCTTATAGTATAATAAGATAATCTCTTGATTAGATAGTCACTTGATCCGTCGGTTGAAACCGACGACAATAGATAATCTTCATCCTATGCAGCGGAAGCAGCGACAAAGCACTTGATACCTGTTCCGACCATTCGGAACTTTATACTTGATACTCTCTGCCATCCTGAGCGAAGTCGAAGGACTGTCCACTATTTCGCCCCTCTGTGCATAAAACAAAACTATTACTGAATGCTAACAATTTATTTTTGCAAGGATTAAGCAATCACGCATTGGCCAAAAAGAAATTAGAAAATACTGTTCCCTCCGAAGAATTCGAGAAAGAAAAGCCTGAGGCCGCACCCGCAAAGCAAGCATGGTGGGAGTTTCTGTTCGACCCTCGATTTCATAAAATAGTTGGATTGCTCTTTATTCTCACTGCTGCTTATTTGGCTTTGGCTTTCACTTCATTTTTATTTACCTGGAAAAGCGACCAAAGCATGGTGCTCGGCTCAGGCTGGGATGTGTTTGTAACTTATAATCCGGAAGCTGCACATAATTGGCTGGGGAAATTAGGAGCAATTATATCACATGTATTCGTTCACCAATGGTTCGGTATTGCCTCTTATGCATTTGTATTACTATTCTTTTTATTGGGTGGCCGCATGCTTTTCAAACATTGGTTTTTGCCAATTGTGAAAACATTAAAATATAGTTTTTTCACCGTGATCTGGGCCAGTCTCACATTCGGATTTTTATGCACTGCTGTTAGCGACTGGTATTTTTTAAGTGGTGCTTTTGGGTATCATGGTTTCAAATATTTGCAAGGATTATTAGGCATGATAGGTGCAGTATTATTCTTAACTTTTTATGCTTTGGTGTTTTGTGTATTGGTTTGGAATATTGAATTCTATCGTCCACGACCAATCGCTGTAATGCCTGATGGTACTGCGGTTCCACCAATATCAGATTTAGAAAATGCAGAGCCCGAAAACCACGACTATTATACCCACAAAGAAGATATTTTCCATCCAGAAATTGAAGATGAAGAACCACCTCTTGACCCCAACGATTTTAAGCTTATAATAAAAGACGATCCGTTTTCAGTTACTGATGAGCCTGCAATGCCAGAACCGGAAGTAACTTTAGATCCAACTGTAATGGATTTAATAGAAAAAAAAACGGATGATACTTTATTAGAGATTGAAGAAGCTACTGAAATCCCTCATGCTGCGGGTCCTGAGCATTTTAAAATCGGCACACCTTACGACCCAACATTAGAATATAGTAACTACAAATTACCAACGCTCGATTTGCTGAAAGACTTTGATGATACCAAAACCAAAGTGAGCATGGATGAGCTGGAAGCAAATAAAAAACTGATTGTTGAAACACTCAAAAACTATAATATAGGAATAGATAAAATTAAAGCCACGATTGGGCCAACAGTTACCTTATATGAAATAGTTCCTGCCGCTGGAGTACGTATTTCTAAAATTAAAAATCTGGAAGATGATATTGCCTTAAGTCTTGCTGCACTGGGTATTCGTATTATTGCTCCTATTCCCGGAAAAGGAACTATTGGTATAGAAGTACCGAATCAAAATCCAGAAATGGTGCCAATGAAAATGTTATTGGCCAGTGCAAAATTCCAACAATCGGATGCGGACTTGCCTATATGTTTTGGTAAAACTATTAGCAACGATGTATATGTTGCCGACCTCGCAAAAATGCCCCACTTATTAATGGCAGGTGCTACGGGTCAAGGAAAATCAGTAGGTATCAATGTTATTATAACATCACTATTATATAAGAAACATCCCTCGCAACTTAAGTTTGTTTTGGTCGATCCAAAGAAGGTCGAGTTATCATTATATAAAACTATTGAACGCCATTTCTTAGCCAAAATTCCGGGTGACCAAGATGCAATTATAACAGATACAAAACTTGTTGTAAATACACTAAATAGCCTTTGTGTATTAATGGATACACGATATGATTTGCTGAAAGATGCAGGCGTGAGAAACCTAAAAGAATATAATGCCAAGTTCCTCGAACGCCAATTAAATCCAGAGCAAGGTCATCACTTTATGCCTTATATAGTTGTTATTATAGATGAGCTCGCCGACCTGATGATGACCGCTGGCAAAGAAGTGGAATACCCCGTTGGACGCCTTGCCCAGCTTGCTCGTGCCATTGGCATACATCTAATTTTAGCTACGCAAAGACCAAGTGTCAATGTAATCACAGGAACTATCAAAGCAAATTTTCCAGCACGGGCAGCATTTAAAGTTTCAAGTAAAATTGATAGCCGAACTATATTAGACGGCAATGGAGCCGATCAATTAATTGGCAAGGGCGATATGCTTATATTAAATGGCAATGATGTAGTTCGCGTACAATGTGCATTTGTGGACACACCCGAAGTAGAGCGTGTGGCAGAGTTTATAGGCAATCAACGTGGCAACGAGCCTTTCCGTTTACCTGAAGTAAAAGACCCAGATGCTGAGGGAGGATTTGAAGATTTGGATACAAGTGATATGGATGCCATGTTTGCCGATGCCGCACGAATGATCGTGCTACACCAGCAAGGTTCCACCTCACTATTACAACGCCGATTAAAACTAGGATATAATAGAGCTGGCCGATTAATGGACCAACTAGAAAAAGCTGGCATTGTAGGTCCGTTTACAGGAAGTAAAGCCCGCGATGTGTTAATTCCCGACGAGTTCCATTTGGAGCAGCATTTGAAGGATATGGGAGTGTAACATTGAATGATTTACGATTTACGATTTACGATTTTGCTGACGCCTGATATACACACAGCATGTGGTTGTGTGTTGAGCAGCCTGCACTGAGCGAAAGCCGAAGTGTAGTCGAACCATCGCCAACCATTTTTCCAGTCCTCCCCCCCAAACCCCATTACCCAATTCTTAAATCCCTCCCGAATAAGATTCGGGACTATATTTGCACCTATGATATTAGTAACCGGCGGTAGCGGCTTAGTAGGCACATGGCTTATATGTAAATTACTTTTGCAGGGAAAAGAACTTCGTGCCATTAAGCGGGAGAAAACTGATTTGTCGGATTTTGAGATGGTGTGTAAACTCAATAGTATAACACCAGAACATTTACAAAAACTACAATGGGTAAATGCAGATATCAATGATATAGTTTCTTTAGAAAATGCGATGCGGGGTTGCGATTATATATATCATTGTGCGGCCTTGGTTTCATTTAAACAAGCAGATCGCGACTTGATGATGGAAGTGAATGTGGAGGGCACTGCCAATGTAGTAAACACGGCAATTGCATTAGGTGTAAAAAAATTAATATATGCAAGTTCCGTAGCTGCGTTGGGAAGAAAACAATCGGGAATGGAGGCTATCGATGAAGATACCAAATGGGAAGCGTCAGGGAATAATTCTAATTATGCTATTAGTAAATACAAAGCTGAGATGGAAGTGTGGCGTGGCATTGAAGAAGGATTACCCGCTGCGATGGTAAACCCGGGTATTATAAATGGTCCCGGTACCTGGCAGCGTAGCAATGGCAGAATGTATTATAATATATATAAGGGTTTACCATTTTATACCAAAGGCAGTGGCGGTTATGTGGATGTGCGTGATGTAGTAAATGCAATGATACAATTAATGGAAAGCGATATCACTGCACAACGCTATGTATTGGTGGGAGAAAACCTAACTATCCTAGATTGTTTTAATAGGATAGCTGATGCTTTAAAGAAGAAAAGACCTACTATATATATTGGTCCTTTTTTGTCGGAAATTGGGTGGCGAATATTTGGGGTATATAGTTATTTGATGGGCAAGGAGCCTATTGTTACCAAAGAACTTGCACGAACTGCCCATTTGCACAGTATGTATTCATCAGAAAAAATAAAACGCGAATTGGGATTTCAATTTACGCCCATGAGTGAGTCTATAAAATATTGTGCAGATGCTTTTTTAGCATCACAAAAAAATTAATTAATATATATAATGAGGCCTTATATATTGGTAATGATTGGTGGGGCAATTGGAAGTTTGCTCAGGTTTGTATGCGGAAAATTACTGCCCGCATTTAATATCAATTCTATCCCTTGGCCTACATTTACCGTAAATATAATTGGGTGCTTTTTAGCAGGGGTTGCCGCTGCTATTATCAAAAAACAAGAACTCACAAACGATTGGTACTTATTAGCTATCACAGGCTTTATGGGAGGGTTCACTACTTTTTCAGCATTCTCGCTAGAGATACTACAATATATAAATCAAGGCAAGTGGACTATGGGAGTATTATATATATTGTTGTCGGTAATTCTGTCAGTAATAGCTGTAATTGGTGGGTGGTGGTTAGGGAGTAAATAATTAATGTAGCGGGTTTATAATTAACTGACTAAACCATACCCAGTCCCAATCTCCACTTCCAAAATAACATCCACATAAAGCAAAACTTAATTTAAAAGTATGTAACATACAGAGCACAAATATTGCTCCACTGAGATATTTGTATTTCCCCTGTAGCGACATAGCAATGGGCAATGCAAAAAATGGAAGTATATCTACAAATGCTCTCTGCCCCAGCCCACATCCCAAGGCATAAGCCCACCATGATGCATATAGGAATATATATATTAATGTGAAAGCAATTGGAATAATAAGCTCATTTTTGTTTTTCCTAAATTTAAAAACTGCAATTAAAAAAACGAAGAAAATCATTGGATAATATAAAAACAATCCATTATTCGGAGCAAAGCTCACCTCAGCTAACTTGGGAGAACTTAAATATATAAATTTTTCATTATTATAGGTATCTAAAGTAATACTACCTGTTAAATAATAATTATAACACAACTGAGGAATAATAATAAGGACTGCCAATGGCAAACCAAACAAGAACATTCGTTTATCCAATAAATTCTTCAAGCGGCCTGCTATGCCTTCGTTGCCCACTCCTACCATCAGCAATATGAGTCCTAAGAAAATTATATTAATGGGTCGGAGCATAAATATAAGCCCTGCCAATAACCCAACAACTACATAATACTTTTTGCTATCAAATTTGTTCAAAGTTACATAATATAACAACGCCGCAAATGCCGCAAATGAATACACATGCGACATGGCACCTTCAATACAGGTATAGTATAACAATCCCGTTCCGAAAGTGAGAAACATGCAAGTGATGGCAGAAGTTATTATATTATATCTTCGTCGTAAAAAGAAAAATACAAACCCTATCCCAATTAAAAAATAAAATACTGCTGAAAAATTTGTTGCCTTATAATAATATATACTGAACCCATCTTTCTCAGGCGACAACATGTGTGCAACTAGCCAAAATGGTGCTTGCAGCAATGCTACACAATAAGGATATTTTGTATTTATTTTATGATTTAAGGTATCTAACTTAAATCCATTCCCCAATAAGGTATCCGTCCCCAATTGAATTTTTGATTCATCCCAATTATATATAAAAGTAGCTGGCAAGTACACATAGTAGCCTGCCTTATCAGCCCATAGCTCGCTGCGAAAATTATGAATACCTGTCCTGCTGTGTCGGTTTAATGCAAACAAAAGCATTAAACTATATATTAATATACCTGCTATAATATAATATTTTTTCACAGGTCTATAATAAATTAACTATTAAGATGATAACTTAAAACTTGTTCTTCCACATCATGGACTCAACAGGCTTTACCGTGCGAGTGCTGTATTTTGCATCACGCTTTTTATTATAATAGTTCTCTACTTCGCCACCTATTACAAAATATATTAATTGCCCGATGGGCATGCCTGCATATACTTTCACAGGTTGTGCTACTGATATCTCAAGAGTCCAGGTATTGCAAAAGCCCACATCGCCTTTGCCCGCTGTGGCATGTATATCAATACCTAACCTGCCGGTGCTTGACTTACCTTCCAAAAATGGCACGTGGGCATGGGTCTCGGTATATTCTTCCGTTACGCCCAGATACAAAGTTCCGGGCTGCAAAATAAATCCATCTTCGGGTATTGTAAACTCATCAATTTTATTATGCTGTTTGGCATCGAGAACTCGATTCTGATAAGTAGCCAAGTAGCGGCCCAAATGCACATCGTAACTATTGGTGCCCATGCAATCGGGTCTGAAAGGTTCGATGAGGATAGTGCCTTTAGATATTTCGTCGAGAATTTGTTTGTCGGTAAGAATCATTTTTTGGGGTTTTGGGGATGCAAATATGCAAGATAAATTATGAATTATGAATTATGAATTTTTTGAACAACCTTATTTAAAGCTATTTTATCACCTTCAAAACCTGCCCATTAAATTCAACATTATCGAACGGCGTGTTATATGATTTAGAGAGATTGCTATCTTTATTATATATCCATTTTTTTGTTGGATCAAAAATAGTAAGATTGGCGGGGGCTCCTTGTTCTATTTGTATACTGGGAAGATTCAATATACTTCTGGGGTTATTAGAAACTGCCTTGATAAAGGTGTTCAAACTTATCTTATCGGCCAAGTATGTTTGGTAAGCAGTATATAATGTTTGGGTACCTATACATCCTGTTGCGGCATAGTCAAATTCTACAGCTTTATTTTCTATATTCTCTGGCTTGTGGTCTGATACTATACAATCAATCGTTCCATCATTAATCGCAGCTATCATCGCATCTATATAGGATTGCGGACGAAGCGGCGGCAAAAGCTTATAATGTGTATCGAAACTCTCTAAGGCCCCATCGGTATGTATTAAATGTTGTATGGATATATCTGCAGTAACATGCAATCCTTCTGCTTTAGCTGCTGCAATTAATTGTATACCTTGCGGCGTAGATACTTTACTGAAATGCAACTTACCTTCAGTATATCTTAATATCTCCAAACACTTTTGTATCTGTGCGGTTTCTGCAATATCGGGTATTCCTTTTAATCCCAAGTTTACACTCACCACCCCTTCGTGCATTTTACCTCCACGGCTTAGTTCTTCATCGTTGGCCATTACTATAATAGGTGCTCCAAAAACTTTGGCATATTGTAAGCAACGCATCAGTAATCCGCTGTCGGTATGTGCTTTGTCGCCATCGGTAAATGCGATGGCTCCACTTTGAAACATATCATATAGTTCAGCCATATCTTTACCCACCAATCCCACACTTAATGCACCCATCGGATATATATCAACAGGGAGATTGGGCGACTTACTTTTCTGATATTCAATCAGCGATTTATTATCAGCAACGGGTAACGAATTGGGTAACGTTGCCACACCCGTAAAACCGCCAGCAGCAGCAGCATTTGCACCGCTTGTTAAATCTTCTTTATGCTCATTTCCCGGGTCGCAAAAACTTACACGCATATCGAACCAACCAGCAGATATGTGTGCATTTTCTATTACTTCTGTTGCTGACGATATAATACTTCCGCCAATTTGCGAAATGATTCCATCGTGCACCTCCATGCTTATATTTTTGCTGTGCAAAGGATGTCCCACATGGTGTAGCGTGCAGTTTTTTAAATGTATCATATATGCTTTCATTTCAAAAATTTAATGAGTGCGATTTCTATAATAACCATCAGCAATGCCAGCCACATAAACATCTTCCAAAGCTGCGTGCCCAGCGCCAGTTGGCTCAGTCCGTCGTTTAGTTTTTGGTCGCTGTTGCTTATAAGTTTGATAGAAGTATTTGCTATTTGTTTTTCAATATCTGCTGCTTCATAGCAACTCATATCACTTTCCAAATTATTATAGTTATATGCTATTGCAGGATTTGTATTATTGGCTGCCAATATATAATTTCCCGCCTCTTTCATCATATCGGCAGTATATAAAAAAGTTTCACCATTTCTATTCAATAATTCGGGAACCAATTCCAATTTGTCTTTATATAGTTTTACACCTTTCTCGGTTTTTAATACTTCCACACCCAAAGGTACCAATCCATTTCCGCCAATTCTATTAAATAAATTACCGACAGGTTTGCTCATAAATGCAGCTTTCAACATCATGGGTATGAAATATGGACTTTGGGCAAGGCCACACCAATCGGGCAGCAGCGGCGATGCCACCATCAATATTTTTCCCTTGCCTGCTTTTGTTTGAATAGCAAACCAACCTCCATTTTTAAGTTTCATCACGGGTTCAAATCCTGATGAGTTTCCAGCATCAATAGTATAAAAATTTTTAACACTAGGCAATTCATCCTGCTGCGATTTCTTTTCATATACACCCGCAAACAAGGCACTTTGCTCGTTCAGCTGCTCTACTTCTGTTATAATACCGGATGGCTTTTCTATATATTTTAATTGACGGGTTGCCAATAAATTGTTTAGCTTGTCCACGCCTTTCACACCTGGGAACACCACCAAATCGCCGCCTTTATTCAAGTACTTATTGAGCTCGTCAATAGTGCCGCTGCTAATTTCATTGCAGCCATTAAGTATCACCAAATCACTTTTGGCAAGTTGCTGATAATCGATTCTTGTTTCTGGCAAATTGGTGAGACTGCACATAGGTTCGGTTGCAAAAACACTGTTAATGGCGGGCGATTCGTTGCCGCCATTAACACATAATATATTATAGTTTTTTGCCGACTCAAAAGCTATATAAAACTTATCGTCGAAGGTAATAGGATTGTCTACAATGGCAAGCTCCCCGCTTTGCCAACCTGCTTGGTCTAATGTGAAAGATAATACCGCAGTAGCGCTGTTATGTTTGCCGCAATTAAATCCTGAAACTGCTTTTTGCTTACCATTTAATTTCAAGCTAATAGAGCCATTTTCTATATTTTGTTCCCCATAATTTTTGATAGAGACCATTAACTTATTAGGTCCGTTCAATTGTATAAATGGTGTTTCGAACCAGCATGAATCTATTGCTACATTTTGTATCGCATTTGCTTTAAGTGGCACCAACAACGTTTGTACATTACTATCGGGTTTTAGTGCCGAAATATCGGAGGTGGTTTTTTGAAAATCGCTCACTATGATAGCCATTTTACGGATGCCCGTGGCACGACTTAAGGCTTCTTTTTGTCGCTCCATAATAGCCGACATATATCTACTCACCGGACTCAACTTCACTTCATCAATGGCTAATAGTGCTTCGTCTTTGCCCAAGAGGTGCTGACCTTTGCCTGTAAAATCGTTGCTCAATATTTGAAAACGATCGGTCTCCCTCATGCTTTTTACCAACTCCCTTGCACGGTTCTTCGCAGTTTGCAGAAGGTCGCCACTGCTGCCTGTGGCATTCATGCTATAGGAATTATCTATATATACACTTACTGCCCTGCGGCGGTTATCATTGTTTTGATTGTTAGCAGGGATAAACGGTTGGGCAAATGCTAGCACCAAACATATAATAGCCAAACAGCGTGCTATCAGTATAAGAAGATTTTTGACCCGTTGACGGTTTTTGGTTTCAATTTGTATATTCCGCAGCAAGCTGATATTGGTGAACATCACCCGCTTGAACCTCCTGAAATTAAACAAATGAATAAGTATCGGAATCGACACCGCCAGCATGGCCCACAAGAAACCGGGATTGACGAACTGCATTTAAAGTGCAAATATAGGGTTAAAATATTGGATTTGAGACGGAGATTGGGAATGATGTGTTACTAGGGATAAAAAAAGATTAGTAAGGATAAACGAGTAGGGATTTACATTGGGAAGATTGAAAGGTATGGAATACGATAGTGTATGCTTGGAATATAGATGTGATGGTATGGAATACAGGTGTGCTTGCTCGGAATATAAGTGTGAAGGTGTGGAATGTGGTAGTGATTGCTTGGAATATGGGTGTGATGGTATGGAATACAGGTATACTTGCTCGGAATATAAGCGTGAAGGTATGGAATACGGTAGTGTATGTATAGAATACAGGTCTAATGTATGATTATGCAGGTGTGTTAGTTCACTGTGCATTGAGAGATGAAGGTTTAAGGTTTGTTTTGAAAGGTTATTTTGTTAGACGCCTTTTTTTGAAAAAAAGCTTGCAAGCGGTATGAAAAAAGTGGATGGTGGGTTTATTGTGATTGGTGAAAACACCAACCATGGGCAAATGAATTAGGTTAATGCTATTTGAACTGAGTAAAAGTGGCGGAAATACGACATTTTTAGTGCCTAAAAATGGTAGTTTTTTTGTAAGATATTGATAAATAAGGATTAGGACGTAGTAGAAAACCCCGTGGTTTTTTTGACAAAAGTTAACAATTTGGTAGGTATTATTTTTGGGGTTAGCTTTGTCAGCTAAGAAATTTAAAATACATAAAATATATATAGCATTCATTTAAACAAAACGGTCAGAAGCTAAACGAGAAATTTGCAAAACATGACTTTTTGTTGAATGGGATGCACCCCGCCTAGGGGTGTGTTCTTTTCTTCAATTCTTTCGTGTTTGGGTATTCTCGTACCTGCTTCTGAGGGAACTGTCGGAAAGTTCACACCTCTTTTTTTATTAAGAAAGGTGGGGAGCATATAAATAAACTGTAGGTACAAAAACATATTTTATATTTGACGGAACATTTAATTAATATGGATTTAATGACAAAATATATAAAACGCGATGAAAAAAGCAAAAAAATTACTTTTTATGATAACCGCATTATTCATGCTAAATTCTGTTTACGGGCAAGTGTTTAATGGGCTGAAAGCCTATTACCCATTTGGTGGGAATGCAAATGATATTAGTGGTTATAATAATAATGGAACAGTTAAAGGTACAGTAACATTAACAACAGACCGCAATGGAACTGCAAACTGTGCCTATAAATTCAAGGGCGATACGGCTTCTTATATAGAGGTTAATTATTCTAAGGATTTTGATATTGACTCTACAGAAGCACTTAGCATTAGTTTGTGGTATGCAGGAGGGTCAACCGACCCAAGTGATTTAGAAATGCTATTTAACAAAAAACATTATACGCAAAGCCCCTTACCTTCAGATTATCATTTATTACTGTACGATGACAATTTTGCAATGCTCGGCAGTGAATATGATAATACTATTTTTTCAACTATAAGACCTCCAATTCCTGACACTGTTTGGCATCATTTAGTTGGCACGTATAATAACAAAAAATGGTATTTATATGAAGACGATACATTGAGAGTCTCTGATGTGACGCAGACGTATATAATCTTGCAATCGACAGGAAATATTAATATAGGAAGAGGCTTTACGGGTAAAATAGATGATATTCGATTTTACAACTGTGAATTAGCGGTAAAAGAAGTTCATCAGTTATTCCAATTGCGAGGTTCGTGTGAGGCAGTTAGAATACAGGATACCAAGTTGGAAACAATATTGGAAAGCCGGATTGTTGTTTTTCCGAACCCTGCAAATAATATAATAACTATCGAATACAAAACTCAACAAAAAGAACCGCTTATAATATATAATATATTAGGGGAGCAAATATATAAAGATATATGGTTAATTGGTCAAACGCAGAAGAGTATTGATTTGTCTAGTTTCCCTAAAGGAATATATATCATAAGGCTTGGTGACGTAGCAAAAAAGATAATGACAGAATAAAAATTAAAATATATTATGAACAATAAAAAACAACCCAAATCAAGACGGTTTCTTTTCTTCATGCTGCTTTTAAGTATGTGTTATAGCAACCTTTCTAAAGCCCAAACGAACTGGGGCAAAAACCATGTAATTGCTATTTTAGATAGCAATTTTAATATAGTAAAACAGATACATGCTACAGACAATGTATCCTTTAGTCTTAATGAAGTGCATATAGTAAATGACACCCAATTTATTGGGTACTTTACATCTGACCCTAAAGGTGCTTATTTGGATGGCCAGCTTCTGCAACCTGATACACCATCAATATATGTAGCGGCATTGATGAACCATGACCTAAAAGTTTTGAATGTATGGAAACTGGATACTATATTGTCTGACACTAAGGCTGATAGTGATAAGATAAACCAAGTAATATATACTTTTGCAAGTTTCAATATATACGGGACAGTAGATCATAAAGGTTGGATATGGTTATCTCCAACTGATTCATTTTTGTGTCGCTGCAATGGACATGAAATGGGTATCTATATCGCAAAACAATCTTATGGAACTCACATATACAAATATAGAGTATGGGACACTGAAGTGTCTGAAACAGAGGAGGCGATAAAGGTACTAAATCCTAACAGAATACTGGTTAGCTTCTCTACAGATTGGGGACTATACACCAATATATTAGCGGCAGAAAGCAGAAGGACAATAAGCATAAGCCCAAACCCTGTGGGTGATGAACTGCATATAAACACAGCAAACGATGCACAAGTAATAAATATGCAGGTATGGGATATTGCAGGCAAATTGATAAACAGTGCAAAGCCTGCCAATAATAGACTTAGCACGGCTAATCTAACACCTGGAATGTACATATTATACGTAGGATATAGCGATGGCAGTTTCGCTACCCAAAAATTTATAAAATAAACCTAATAAAACGGATATTTATGAAAAAACTATTACAAACAACCCTTAAAGGTATGCATGCCGGAATGGTTATAACCATTTTATTACTTGCCCACAAAACAGCAAGAGCACAAGACAGTGTGCAGATAATTAAAGATGCTGTGATGCCCTGTTTTATCGGTGATTGGGACAAGTACAATATACTTTCCATAAAACTAGTGAACATGCAAACAAAAAAACGTGTAGTTACAGGACACCTTTATATAAGTTCGACAAATATAATAAATACCGACTCTTCATTGGCACCGAAGATTGCACCTAATATTAGCCAATACACCGTTTCTCTTAATCAGTTTTTTAGCAATGCCATTTCTGATGTGGTGCCAGGAACCATGTCAGACGATTTTTACGATGCGGGCAGGCTGCCCGCTGGAACTTATACCTTTAAAGTATATACTAGAGATACTCTTACTTTAGTGCCCATAGATTCCTTTTCAACCCAGTTTGATGTAGACCCCTACCAGTCCGCTGGACCAACTGCCCCCTTTAACAATGCCAAGATATATAGCAATATATTGGGGAATATAGATTTTGTATGGAAAAGCGTGTACCCTACCTATAGTGGTGGGACCGTAAATTATAGTTTGGTATTTAAAGAAATGCTAGCAGGGCAAACCGAAGAGCAGGCGTGGGCAACAAACCCTGCTATAATAACATATTCTAACACCACTAGCCCTAGAAGGATTGGTGGAGGTGATTTATGGAAGTTTCCCCAAGGAAAGACTTTTTTATGGCGTGTACTGACCAAAAAATCGGGTCCCAACACACCAGTAGGAAATAACAAGGGGCAATCGGAAATATTTAGGCTTTATGTAACCAATGTTTCTACTGATGACAATGCAACCGTACGACAAGGAATGTCTGGGTGGTGCAGATTCAATGATTTTGAGTTGAACAATTTTGAGGGCTTTAATTTTTACCAGTCTTCATATCTTATGGACAATGTGCTTGAAACTTCCTATACTCCAGTGAAATTTGCCACAACAACAAATGTGAATGATAATATTGTAGGCAATGGATTTAAAAAACTATGCAGTAATGGAGGTACTCATAGTGGTAAAGTGGGTGATAGTTTGGGGACTATTGGCTCTATATTCAATGCAGACCGATTTAGATATGCGTATCCCGTTGACAGTAATAATGGATTGCTATACTTCAACTATGCCATAGTAATGGAAGATGGAGGTCACGCTGCCAACATACAGCCTTTTGCAACATACAGGTTGTATAGAGGTAAATTATATAGCGATTGGGATGCTGTAGATTATTTTAGAAGGGTGGTATCAAATAAAGACCCGTTTTTTAGTCAAACTGTAACAAGCGGAGTGTATTATCGGGACTGGGCTTGCAGAAGTTATGATTTAAGTCCCCGATATGGTCAAAGTATGATAATGGAAGCTACTGTTTCAGATTGTTCGCCAGGTGCTCATTTTGGCTATGCTTATTTTGATTTTTGTACTGACAATACCCCCTCCGCAAACATAAATATGCCTAGTTCATTTTGCATAAATGATAGTGTATGGTTTGACGCTGATAGCAGTCTTAAAGAAACAATGTATAAGGTAAACCTGATGGCTTGCGATTCACTGGGTCATATAGACACAACAAAAACGGCAACCCAACTATATGTAGGAAAACAGGTAGGACATTATAACTTATCCGCCTTGATAAATGATACAATGGCCAATATTGATAATATAAAGTGGGAATGTGGTCAGT
Source organism: Bacteroidota bacterium (assembly GCA_947477885.1). Classification (GTDB taxonomy): domain Bacteria; phylum Bacteroidota; class Bacteroidia; order UKL13-3; family UKL13-3; genus CANJUD01. The sequence continues at coordinate 326,052 of CANJUD010000001.1, read as the reverse complement.
ATTATAAACTAATACTAGCAGTTGGTAATGAATGCACTCCTTGGGCTTTGGATAGCAATGTGTTTTCTATAACATGCCCCGCCAAAGCATTGGCAGGTCCAGACAGATGTTGTGATCCTCCACCAATTTATTTGGGCGACAGTTCCAGGTCAGGATATACCTATAGTTGGTCACCAACTACATTTTTACAAAGCCCTTCCTCTTATGTTACCCTTTGTATTCCTACAGGAGCCGTCGTGTACCCTCTCACTTATTATCTTACCGTTAATGCTGGTTCTTGCCAGTCGACTGATACTGTTCGCGTTTTCTGTGACCCTATAGCATGCAGTATTATTTTTGACACAAGTGGTTGTGCTAATAAAATATTTTTCGACTGTGCTAATACTACATATTCACAGATTACTTGGAATATAAGCGACATCACTATTTCAAACTCACTAAAACAAACCAAGACATTTGTTGGTGACACACTTAGATATAATCCAGTAGATGGACATTACGCAAAAGTGAAATATACAATATCAAACCCCTGCGGAAGTATAGTAGATTCATTTGCACTTGGGAATAAAGGTTATGTAAGTGGTGACACCTTAATATGTGGCAATGCAATTGGAACAAATGTAGATTCATTGGTAATATATGAAAAACACAAAAACATAGGCGACTCTTTTACATTCGGCCATGCAACAGAATGGAGGATAATGGTATTGGGAGGCTGGGGAAGTGTTTTTTCATGGATAGCTGGAAAGAGGCAGCCTGATTTATATGCGGCACATGGATATGGCGATCCTGTATATGGAATTAGAAATGGGGATATTTATTGGAAAGGAACCTATTATAGTGGTGGTGATGAAAGACCTTTGTGGCAAGGTGTATATTATATAAAACTTCAGGTTAAGAAATGTGGGCATGATTGGGAAGATATTGAATATGCAAATGATCCCCAAAATGGGTGTTTGAAATGGAAATGGAGTTGGGCAAAGTTTAAAAGAGTGTGCAGTGGCGGATATGGCCCTATAAAAAACCCTTGGATTGAGGTTACCATCTTAAGATAAAATACCATTATGCAAAAGATATTATTATTTCTGGCATTTATCCCTATGACTGTTTTTTGCCAAGACCCTAAAAAGGTTAATATAAAAAAGTATTCCGTCGGCTTTACATTTTCACCCGATTTTTCTTATAGAAAACTAAACACAGATTTACCAACACCAACAGTAACAGATTTGATAAAAAGCAGAAATCAAATAGAGCATCCAAAGCTAGGCTCTGCATCAGGATTTAACTTTTCTATGTATATAAATAAAAGGGTCAACATAGAAATTGGATTGTTGTATACTGACAAAGGTGAAATTGCAACCTTCACTGGCGGATATTCCCCTTCTAATCCAACAAGTCCCATTTCTGTAGATTTTAATTATCATTATCTGTATCTTGATGTTCCTATTAAACTAAATTATTTTATAATACCTAAAAGGAAACTCTATCTTATTGCAGGGCTATCCCCAAATTTTTTTATAGCACAAAAAACTACTTCAATCAGTCACTATAATGATGGACACAGAAGTAGGCATGCGGGTAATCTGTTAAGCAATGGATTTAACAAAGTGAACACGGCTGTTGTTTTCGGCATTGGTCAAATATACAAACTCAGAAAAAACATATATATAAAACTTGAACCAACATATAGACGTTCTTTAGCACCAATTAAAGTCGCATCAGTTAATGAATTTTTATATTCGGTAGGATTGAATACAGGTATATATTATAAACTTTAGAAGCAATCTTTTGCAGTTGGGCAAAATAAATGTAATACTTGTACGATTATGATGGGGTCTCGGACACGCAAAAACGGTGTTATTTCTCTGCCAACTTATGCTCTTGTGCAGCTTTAATAAAACGCACAAACAAAGGATGTGGAGCTTCTACCGTACTCTTCAACTCAGGGTGATATTGCACTGCTAAGAAATACGGATGTTTATTCAATTCTATAATCTCTACCAAATTGGTATCAGGATTTACACCCGTGAACGACATGCCCGCATCCATAAATTCTTGTTGAAATTTATTATTAAACTCGTAACGGTGACGGTGACGCTCGGTAATATGTGCCTTGCCATAAGCAGTAAGTGCCTTTGACCCCTTAGCCAAATTGCAAGGGTAGCTGCCCAAACGCATGGTGCCACCTTTTTGTGAAATCTTTTTTTGCTCTTCCATCATATCTATTACCGCGTGCTTGGTTTTGGCATTCATCTCGGTACTGTGGGCGTCTTTCATTTTTAATACATTGCGGGCAAATTCAATTACCGCACACTGCATACCTAAGCATATACCAAAGAATGGAATATTATGTTCGCGTACATATCTTATCGCTTCTATCTTTCCCTCTATACCTCGGTCGCCAAAACCTGGTGCTACTAATATTCCATCCAAGTTACCCAATCTATATTTCGCACTTTCTTCCGATATGCTTTCGCTGTGTATATAATGCAGCTTCACTTTGCACTCGCGCTGTGCACCTGCATGTATGAAAGCTTCTATTATAGATTTATACGCATCTGGCAGTTCTACGTATTTACCTACCAACCCAATATCAACTTCCATTTTGGGGTTTTTAAGTTTCCACAAAAAGTCTTTCCAATGCTCAAGTTCGGGTTCATTTTTTAAAGGTAATTTCATTTTTGCCAAAACTGTACGGTCCAGTTTTTCCTTCAGCATTTTAATGGGCACATCATATATAGTTTCCACGTCCAAACTTTCAATTACTGCATTGCGATTCACATTACAAAACAGGGCAATCTTTTTCCTGATATCATCACTCAATGAATGTTCAGTGCGACATACCAGTACATCCGGTTGTATTCCCGATTCCAATAATAATTTTACAGAGTGCTGTGTAGGTTTGGTTTTTAACTCGCCCGCTGCTGCCAGGTATGGAACTAGTGTGAGATGAATAACCATACAATCATCATGACCCATTTCCCACTTTAACTGACGCACCGCTTCTATATAGGGTAAGCTTTCTATATCGCCCACCGTGCCTCCTATTTCTGTTATAATAATTTGGAACTGCCCTGTTTCTCCAAGCAATTGCATGCGGCGTTTTATCTCATCGGTAATATGCGGAATTACCTGAACTGTTTTACCCAAATAAGCACCTTGGCGTTCTTGGTCTATCACATATTGATATATACGCCCGGTAGTAACATTGTTTGCCTGACTGGTAGGAACATTTAGAAATCTTTCGTAATGGCCCAAGTCCAAATCGGTTTCGGCACCGTCATCGGTTACATAGCATTCGCCGTGCTCGTAAGGATTTAAAGTTCCAGGGTCGAGATTGATATAAGGATCAAACTTTTGTATGGTTACAGAATAACCACGAGCTTGAAGAAGTTTAGCTAATGAGGCTGAAATGATGCCTTTGCCAAGAGAAGAGGTAACACCACCGGTTACAAAAATGTATTTTACTTTGTCCATAAAAAAACCACGCCAACGCTAATGTTGCGTACTTTATGGGATGCAAAGGTATGTTAATATGGTATGAAGTTTTTGTGGAGTTTTGCAAATGTATCCACAATTTTATTTCAATACTATATAGATCCAATTTTACTAAAAAGACAGTACTTTTTTGGCACTGTCTTTTTTATTTTCTAATATTATAGATATACTACCTCGCAAACATCAACTCCCTATACTTAGGCAATACCCACATTTGGTCTTCAACCATAAACTCCAATTCATCGGCATGTTCACGTATCAGGTCCAAATAGGGTTTTACTTTATCGCAATAGTCTATGGCACGTTTGTGCATGTCTTCTATATTATTGGCTACACGGCGAGCTTCGGTCATATTATCTACGCCTGTTTTAATAGCTTTTATATGATTGCTAATTTCTATCACTAAGTCCATTTGTGTTTTATAATGTTCTGCTTTTAGTCCCGCATTTTTAAGTGAATCTATATTTTTGGCAAGCTCGGTTTGGTATTTTAATGCAACAGGAATTACTTGCGTGGTGGCCATTTCGCCCAACACACGACTTTCAATTTGTATCTTTTTCACATACGTTTCTAGCATAATTTCATGACGTGCTTCTAATTCGCGTTCATTAAATATACCTAAACTTGTAAATAATTTTTTAGAGGCTTTGCTCATATATGCATTCAATGCTTTGGGTGTAGTTTTTATATTGCTCAGTCCACGCTCTTCAGCTTCTTTCACCCATTCATCACTATATCCGTTTCCTTCAAATAATATGCGTTTACTTTTGGTTTGGTACTTGCGCAATACGGTTATAATCGCATTGTTCTGGTTAGTTTCCCCATCCTTCATCAATTGCTCTACTTCTGATTTAAATTCTTTAAGCTGTTGTGCAACAATGGTGTTTAATACTATCATACAATTGGCACAATTGGCACTGCTACCTACGGCTCTAAATTCAAATTTATTTCCTGTAAATGCAAAAGGGCTGGTGCGGTTTCTATCAGTATTGTCCAATAATATTTCGGGTATCTTTTTTATCTGTAATTTTAAGTCTTGCTCCAAACGTGGGCGACCTATTTTATTATATTCTTTTTTAAAGTCGTTCAATACTTTTGTAAGTTGCGTACCAATAAATACGGACATGATGGCGGGCGGAGCCTCGTTTGCTCCAAGGCGGTGGTCGTTACCTGCATGGGCGATGGATGCACGAAGCAAATCGGCGTGGTCGTGAACAGCTTTAATGGTATTGATAAAGAAAGTAAGAAACTGTAAATTGTTTTTGGGAGTTTTGCCAGGCGATAACAAGTTCACTCCGGTATCTGTTATAATACTCCAATTGTTATGTTTGCCTGAACCATTTACGCCAGCATAAGGTTTTTCATGAAGCAATACTTTCAAGCTGTGTTTTTTGGCTATACGTTCCATCAAGTCCATCAGCAATTGGTTATGGTCAATCGCTAAATTTACTTCTTCATACATGGGAGCACATTCATACTGTGCAGGAGCAACTTCGTTGTGGCGAGTTTTTAAAGGTATTCCCAACTTAATAGCTTCGCATTCTACATCCACCATATAACTATGTATACGCTCAGGGATTGAACCAAAATAATGATCTTCCAATTGTTGCCCTTTGGCAGGGGCGTGGCCCAATAGGGTGCGGCCTGTCATTACCAAATCTGGGCGGGCATTGTGCAACGCTTCATCTACCAAAAAATATTCTTGTTCTATACCTAATGATGCATGAGCCCTTCGCACATCACGGTCGAAATAGCTGCGGCAAATATCAACCGTTGCTTCTTCCATGGCATTTAATGCTTTTAACAAAGGTGCTTTATAGTCGAGAGCCTCGCCCGTATAACTTACAAATATGGTTGGAATACATAATGTTTTACCGCTGGGATTGTCAATTAAAAAAGCAGGCGATGAAGGATCCCAGGCCGAGTAACCGCGGGCTTCAAATGTATTGCGAATTCCACCGTTCGGAAAACTAGAAGCATCAGGTTCCTGTTGCACCAAGGAATTGCCACTAAATTTCTCCATGCCTTTTCCATTTCCATCAGGTTCAAAAAATGCATCGTGTTTCTCAGCAGTAGTTCCTGTTAGTGGTTGGAACCAGTGGGTATAGTGTGTGCAGCCCATTGATATTGCCCATTGTTTCATAGCAGTAGCAATCTGGTCGGCATGCTTGCGGTCCACTGACGAACCGTGTTTGATAGAATCTTGAATAGCATTGAAAGCTTCTTTGCTTAAGTGAGCTTTCATATTCTCGTAGCCAAATACATTGATACCGTATATATCGCTAAGGCGTTGAGGGGGTTTTACTTCAAGAGGCTTACGACTCTCGATAAGTTCTAGGGCTTTGAAACGCATAATTGTTGTTTTGATTTTTTTATATTGTTGGCAAAGATAGCAAGTTTTAGCCTTTCAAATATTCAAATGTGAATAATAATTGGATAATTTTGAGCTAAATTTTGTAAAATAATAGCTGAAATGTTAAATATTAAAGATGATTCTTTAATATTTTCATAAAATGGAAGATATTTTTGTCCGAAAAATGAAAATTAGGAAAAATGATGTACAATTCGGGATTCGGGATTCGGGATTCTGGGATATTTTTGGTTATTATGCTAATATAAAAATGCTTTTATAATCTATTTTACATATTTTCATCCCATAAGCACCCCAAATCCCGAAGGAATGAAATTATGATACAAAAGAAGCATTTGAGACCCAAACCTTAAAATGGCGATAGAATAATTTCATTCCTCAGGATTTTCTTCCATACACAAAAGCATTTTCCCCGAATCCTGAATCCCGACCCCCGAATCCAAATTTCCCAAACTACCTTTGCACCATGTTATATAGGTTTGCAAGATTTATGGCGGCATTGACCCGTATGTTTTTCTACAGGAAAATATATATAAACAAGCCAGAGGTATTAAAACATCCTGGCCCTATAATACTGGCATGCACACATCCTGATGCATTTATAGATGGGGTTACCTTGTGCACTTTGTTTGATGTGCCCGTACACATACTTACCCGAGGAGATGCGTTTAAAAAACCTCGAGCTAAGAAAATATTGGAAGGCATCTATGCAATTCCTATATATAGGTTGAGCGAAGGAAAAGAAAACCTGAGTTTGAATGATGAGACTTTCAATATTAGTAAAAAGGTAATGATTGACAAAGAAGCGGTACTGATATTTTCAGAGGGCAGTAGCGAGAATGAATGGAAATTGCGTTCACTTAAGAAAGGTACAGCACGCCTGGCATTTCAGGGATGGAACCATCCGCAGATTGGCCACCAACTAGTAGTGCAGCCTGTGGGTATCAGTATTAGTTCGTACAAAAAATTTGGCAAAAGATTGGTACTCAAATTTGGTGAACCGATCACCGCTGACCAATTTGCAAGTACCGAATTGAACGGAAAAAATATTCTAGAATTTAACAAACTATTATATGCCCAGTTGCATCCAAATATAATTATAAAACCCGATGAGGTATCTGTTGAATCATTTGAACAACAATTCCATCATGGAGATTTTGAAATGTTTAAAGCAGTAAAAGGAGTTAACAAAGTACTTTATTGTATATTATTGGGGATCCCTGCGTTTATTGGTTTTATCTTGAATGGTCCCATTTTTTTTCCTGTAAAGAGTTTGGCCAAAAAATTTACAAAAAATTCTGTATTCTACGACTCCGTGCTATTTGGAATGCTATTAATTGCGTATCCTATATATTGTATATTAATTTCTATAATAGTTTATATATTCTTTGGCGCTTGGGCAGGCTTAGGTGCTTTTGTACTTTTACCTTTATTGGGTAAGATTACGATCGAGGTAAAGAATATATAATTACCATTGTTAACTTCCGTCACAATATATGTTAACACTATTGACTATAGTTTAATGCCCAATGATTACTGACTATCCGCAAAGTGACAATAAAACAGCAACCGTTTATTAACCTCTTTATATTTATTATTGCAGTATGAAGAAAAGGCTACTCATGACACTACCAATTTTTCTCATTCTTAGTCGGTTTGCATTTGCACAAACTCCCCGTGTATTGGCAGGCCCCATGCTTGGCTACGCTGAGCATCGCGAATGCTTGGTATGGGTAATGACAAAATGTGCTAAAAAAATTAAATTGAATTATAGCTGCGAATCGGATACTTTAATAAAAGGCGAGGTATCTTATTATACGAAAAGCAATGAAATCTGCGACCATAATATCACTAAGATTATTATACCTAACCTTGAACCCGGCAAAACATATAGGTACAAATTGACTTTGGACGAAGCTCATTATAAAACAGATATCCCACTCAAATTCAAAACCAAGGAACTGTGGGAGTTTCGTAAAGATGCACCCACATTTAGTTTTGTTACGGGCAGTTGTGCCTATATTAACGATTCTATATATGACCGCCCAGGCGAACCTTACGGCCAAAGCCCACAAATATTTAAAAGCATGGCCGAAACCCCAGGCCAGTTTATGCTATGGTTGGGCGATAACACTTATCTAAGAGAAGTGGATATGAGCAGTGAGAGCGGAATTAAATATAGATATTATCATACCCGAAAACAGAAAGACTTGCAGAAACTTTTGGCAACAAAAAACAATTATGCCATATGGGACGACCATGATTACGGACCCAATAATTCTTGCAAAACATACGAACTAAAAAATACAACACTGCAAACTTTTAAAGAATATTGGGGCAACAAAACTTATGGCCAAGATGGAGAAGGCATATACAGTAAAATGCAATGGAGTGATTGTGATTTCTTTTTGCTAGATAATCGTTATTTCCGAGACGACGACGACATGCCCGATAGCTTGTTACCGCATAAAACACAGTTGGGCTGCAAACAATTAGATTGGTTAAAACAGTCATTGATATCATCGCGTGCTTCGTTTAAATTTATAGTAATGGGTGGTCAATTTCTCAATTCAAATACTGAGCAAGAGTCATATGTACAATATTTAAAGGAACGAAAAGAATTGTTGGATTTTATTACCAATATGAATATTAAAGGGGTTATTTTTATGACTGGAGACAGGCATCATACCGAAATATTAAAACTTGAAGTGGGAGACAGTTCTCAAAAAAATGCCGGGCCTACACCTATTAAAGAAAAAAAGAAAAAAGAAAAGAAAAACAAAACCAACGAAAAGAACACTACAGTAAATTCTGAAGAAGACGAACCTGAAGCTCCCCATGGGAAAATATATTATGAGCTCACCTGCTCACCTATGACCAGTAAAGGAAGCAATGTATTAAAAACCAAAGAAGCAGCAAACCCATTGCGAATACAACAAACCCTAGTTACCGAACCTAACTATTGTCAACTCACTGTATCAGGAGCTAAGAATAACAGGAATCTTCTGATTAAATGTTATAATACCAAAGGCGAACTAAAATGGGAATTTACCATTAACCAACAGGAGCTTCAATAACAAAAGGGTTGCTAAATTAGGAAAATTGGTGTACCTAGGTTTATCTTTGCCTGCAAAGCACCTCTATTATATAATGTTCAAAGGATTAGCCATATTATTATTTGCTGCAATTGTTGAATTGAGCGGGCCGAATATTCAATTCGATTCTGAGAAATACGACTTTGGCTCCATCAAAGAGGGAACGGTTGTTACCCATACTTTTACTTTTAAAAATACGGGCGACCAGCCGCTTATCATCAATAAAGTACCTCCCCAGTGTTTCTGTTTGGTATCATCATTTTCTAAAGACCCTATTCCACCCGGAGGTGAAGGCACAATTACGGTAAAGTTTACTTCAAAAGGCAGGCCTCAGGGCAGCACTATAAAAAGTTTTTTGGTATATAGCAATGCTATTAGCCAACCCCATACCATTTACTTAAAAGGAATTATTTTACCGAAGAATTAAGGAGGAATCAGGATTCGGGATGGAGGATTCGGGGGCTTACGCCAAGATACCCTCGCTTCAATAATAATAATATCCAAAATGCATATTCCAAAACCCTAAATCCTGATTCGCGAATCCATTTTTCTTTATCGAATAAGCCCATTGCTCCCTAATTTTGCACCCTTAAATAAATAAATATAATATGATTATTGGAGTACCTAAAGAAATTAAAAACAACGAAAACCGCGTGGCACTTACACCCGCAGGCACCGCTGAATTTGTAAAACACAATCACACTGTATACATACAAGCTACTGCTGGTATCGGCAGCGGGTTTAGCGACGAAGAATATGTGCAGGCCGGAGCAAAAATTCTTCCTACTATCGAGGAAGTATATGCCATTGCCGAAATGATAATTAAAGTTAAAGAGCCTATCGCATCAGAATATAGCCTGATTAAGAAAGACCAATTGCTGTTTACTTATTTCCACTTTGCCAGTTACGAACCATTATTGCACGCCATGATTGAACGTGGTGCCGTGTGTCTTGCTTACGAAACCGTAGAACGTGACCGTGCACTTCCACTTCTAGTTCCAATGAGCGAGGTAGCAGGGAGGATGAGTATACAAGAAGGTGCCAAATATTTAGAAAAACCAATGGGCGGTCGCGGTATCTTATTAGGTGGCGTTCCTGGTGTTAAACCTGCTGAAGTAATTGTGCTTGGTGGTGGAATCGTTGGTACACAAGCTGCTAAAATGGCTGCCGGACTAGGTGCACATGTAACTATTATGGATATTAGCTTGAACCGTTTGAGACAATTGGATGATACCATGCCAGCTAATGTGCAAACAGAATATAGCAATGAGTACAATATTCGTCGTGCCATTAAAACTGCCGACTTAGTAATTGGTGGTGTATTGATTCCGGGTGCCAAAGCTCCTCATTTGATTACCCGTGCCATGTTGCCTACAATGAAACCTGGTGCTGTAATCGTAGACGTAGCAATTGACCAAGGTGGTTGTTTTGAAACCTCGAAACCTACTACCCATGCCGAGCCTACTTATGTAATAGATAATGTAATACATTATTGCGTTGCGAATATGCCTGGTGCAGTTCCTTACACTTCTACACTAGCATTAACTAATGCTACGCTTCCTTATGCATTGCAACTTGCAAACAAAGGATGGAAACAAGCCTGCAAAGACATGCCCGATTTAAAATTGGGATTGAATATTATCGATGGACAAGTGGTTTATCAAGGAGTAGCCGAAGCTTTTGGATTACCCTTGGCTGATGTGAATAGCTTTCTTGCAGCAACTACCGAAACATACGCTTAATTAAAAAAACTATTATAATAAAAAGCCCCAAGGTAGCAATACTTTGGGGCTTTTTTTTATGAGCCAAGAAGAGTTGGCTGAGGTGGCGAGGAAGATTAAGGAGTTTTTAATATGAGAAAGCAGCGTACCTTTTGAGTACACTGCTTTTTTTATTAAGAAATATAAAAACTATTCTGCAATAGTTAAAGAACTTGATGCAAGGGTATAAAAATACACCCCTATTCTCTTTGTTCCTGATTTAATTTCATCTGCTTCAAATCGTGCTACCTTAATAGTAAGAGTACCCTTTGCGGGGAATTTTTTTATAATTTCTGGTGAAATTGAAAATTCTCCGTTGTCAGGAACTAATTTGCTCCATACCTGATCTTTCCCCTTCATTATATCTACATTTTCTTTATTACCAAAAGGGGGGTGTGGGTATTCGATTCGTAAATATACCTTTTCATTCTTTTCGGAACCTGGGTTCCATTTTACTATTGTTGCGGCACTGCGACTGGCAAAAGCGTTGTGGGGTATGGTTATTTTAATTAACTCAGGCATTTTATAAGTAGCTTTAGCAGGTTCAAAGCCATTTGCAATATTCCCTTCAATTTTAATGTCTAAGGGTTTGCCCCAATAAGTTTCAAAATTGTCACTTTTGGATGGATAAAAAGGCGATGGGTAATCCGAATTCTTATTGGGCTCAAAATTTAAATTGCCCAATGAAACTTTACCTGCATGAAGTGTTTTCTTATTAGAAGGATCGAGAAAGAACATATCGATATGAAACCGGTCAATATTGTTCAAAGCTATGTTGGAAGCATTTATTCTGATATAGCCATCTAGAATTTCGTTTGAAAAAAGAGTTGATTCATCCATTGATTGTAAATCATCGGACAAATTAGTATTTGTGTGGCTGCACGACATTATTAGCAAAGCAAATGAAGCAACCAATGTGTATATTTTTGTTGTGTTTTTCATGATGTTTTAACAATTACAATTGCATGTGAGATGGTCAAATGAGACAGCGATAGAAGTAGTGCCAGTGCCCGGGCGGAGAACAGCTGTACTGAGAAAAATTGATGGCTTGCCCTGTTCGACATTTTGATTCCATAGCAAAGGACAACCGATCGCCGTCCATTGGTTATTAAAAGCTTGAAGGTTAGTACGTCCGCAGCAGGTACTACAGTCTTTATACCTAATTTCAACATATAAAAAATAATCACAGCCCACAGGTAGATTCAAATTACTCAATGTCATTACGCCATTTGCATTAACTATATTTGTATTTGACTTTTGAATTGTACTTACCACTTGAGGCACCCATGCAGCAGGGTTTGCGTTTGCGTCCCAAGTATATGTGCATACATTAACGAAAATATCTGCAGCAATTGACGCATCCCATTGACACATATTGGGCAAGTCAGCTTGACTGAATTCAGTAAGAGTAACATTTATTGGTGAGACTGGAGAGCCGGCAGTTGCAGGATTTGGTGTGGGTGAAGCTGGTGGTTTATCTTGACAACCACTAAACAATCTTGTGATTGACAAAAGTATTCCTAGTATTACTAATATTTGTATCTTTTTCATTTTTTTTTATTAAAATCGTTATCGAATCTAAAAAGTAATCTTTGCCCATTCTTATAAAACGAAGATAAAGCTAGAAGAGTGTTTTTCCAAAGGATTTTCATTTTTGCATTTTTTCTCCTTTCTAGTTATGTGTTGTTTTGTATAGGTTTAATTATTGGATTGGCTTTTTACTACAATATATATATATCTTGGCCAGGTTCCAGCTTAATGCACCATCTACACCATAGAACATCGCTGAAAGATGAAGGTTTTTTGACGAGAAAGGGGGTTTACCATCAGAACCATCTTCTGATGGGACGAAAGATGAATTTTTTGTGGCGTGAAAGGATGATATGAAAGAAACTTTACAGTTTCGCCGCAGTCCTTGTGGGAGTATATATATATATATATGCGGGGGTAGAATTGGTGTTCCTTGTTGGAATCGTAAAATTTACTAGGCTGCTAGTTGAGGTTGTTAAATTATTTGAAGGAATCCAATACTGTGCATTCATCTTCATCCCTAGTGTAAAAAGCATAATTAATAAAATAAGTATCTTCTTCATAACCAATTTGTATGTTTTGTCTAATCGGAAGCAAATGAAAACACTAAAATCAATCTATGCAAGTACAAAATTCCACAGTTTCTGTGGGAATTTCACCTCACAACTATTTTACTCCCCTTTCTTCACCACCAAAAAATAATATTCATTTTCTATGGGCAAATAACCATGCTCATAACAAAAGAAATAAGTCTTGCCATCTTTATTGGTAAAGGTTGAAGTATAATAATCAAAATTAAAACCTAGATTGGTGAGTTGCTTTTTACTGGCTTTTGCTTTCCCTTCTGGGTTTAATTTTACCAGAGCCAATCGGTTTTTTCGCAGAATATTATTTACTTTTTTCATATAAGCGGAGGTATCGCTATTTTTTTTATTGTTAAATAAATTGCGGCAGGCATCGTCGCAAAATTTTTTGTCGGCACGACCTTTTAGGGCGGTACCACACTCTTGGCATTGCATTTCCATGCCACAATAGTACGAAAAAATTCCCGTTTGCAAACGCTTACAAACATTTTTATCCGAAAGTAATTGCTTGCTTACCGACAAAGTATTTTGGGATCCTACAATTTTGCACCGTCAACAAAACGACAAAACAATTTACATATTTATTAAACAATTTAATTAACAATTTACTATGCGTAATTTAAAAAACACCGTGCAATTGATCGGCAACATCGGACAAGCACCAGAAATCAAAGAATTCGGACAAGACAAAATGCTTATGCGTTTTTCTTTAGCCACGAACGAAAGCTACAAAAATGCAGAAGGCAAGTATGTGCAGGAAACCCAATGGCACAACTTGGTAGTGTGGAACAACAAAGCCAAGTCTTTGAGCAAAACCCTTGAAAAAGGAAAAGAAATTGCAGTTGAAGGTAAAATTGTAACCCGCAATTATGAAGACAAAACAGGTCAAAAACGTTATGTTACTGAAATTGTAGTAAACGATATATTATTGCTTGGTCACAAACCCGCAGCCTAAGCATTATAATAGATTAATTTTAGCAACGGCCATCAAAAGTGGCCGTTTTTTTATTTTTCTAATAATGGGATATTATTGTTAATTACTAATTCACTTACGGTCTTTGAAATTTCAGCTATTACACTTGCTAAAACTTTAATATCTTTACCTTTGGTCATTACACATAGCATATAGGGCTGGTCAGCATCATATATTATTCCGCAATCATGAAGCTGATATTCTCCATTATACATCCATTCCCCAAACTTATGAGCCACTTGTTTGCTTCCAGTACCTGATACTATTCCATCTCCATATTGGGCTTTACTTAAAAGTATTAAAGCAAAATTGCTTAAATCCCTGTTAAGATAAGATGAATTATATAAAATACGTAATATCCTGCCATAATCCTCAACACCCATAAAGTTATTGTCAGGGGTACTTCGTTCAGGAATAGATAGTCCCAGCTCCTTAAGTGTGTTACTATATGCTGATGGATCTATATTGTCATTCAGTAATAGTGTGGCATCGTTGTCAGAAACAACCACCATTTTTTCGATAAGCTCCTTAATGGTATATTCTTTACCAAGTTCAATTTTATTAGCGACCATATTGGGTGGAACGCCGGTAAATGGTTTTTCAAATTTGATTTTTTTGTCCATCAAGCCAGGAACCATAGCAGTTTGCTTGAGATAGGCCATCATAACAGGTACTTTCAACAAACTAGCTGGATAATACTTTTCTCTTCTATTAATACCGAACAAATACCCGTTAGTCATAGATCTAAAAAAAACAGATATTTCCTTTGCCTTGCCTTGTGCTTTGGCCGCATCAACAATATTTTGAATTTTGGACTTGAAAGGTTTCAATTCATGGAGTTCGCCAACACATGATAAGACGGGGTTAATAAAGGGCTGATCGCAGATAAAGGGGTTTAAAGGTTTTTTGGATTCAACAATTAAACTTTGATTTTTCTTAAATAACTGATGAGAGGTAAACAAAAATAGAAGGCCGAACACTAAAGAAAACAGCAAAACTTAGAGCCATGAGATTTTCTTACTGAGAATTGTGGAGTTGTAGCCATCCCAATCTCAGTACGGTTCAAAAGTAGAATGTTTATTTAAATTATTTATACATTAAAAAAAGCGGGTAAATAAAAAAGCCCATACAAATTGTAAGGGCTAATGAAAAATCACAACTTATATAGTTGTAATTATTGGTTAAATCTTATTAGGATTTACTTTTTCTCCGAAACTTCTTTCATATTTTTAAGACCTGCCTCAAAATCAGGACCCATCATTTTATCCATAAACAAACCTGCCCAACGCATCATGGGGTTATAGCCTAAATTAAGAGAATCACTCCAGGTAATTTTGGTACCTGCAGCAGTAGGCTCAAATCGGTACATCATAGTCGACTGCATTTTCATTTCATCGAAAGCAAGTGTGGCATCAATACTGTTATTTTGTACCACTTTGTCAAATTCTATACTCCCATGCCCTACTTCTTTTTTATCACTTTCCCACTTCATCAAATGTTTACCCATACCTGCTGTTCCAATAATTGTTTGTTTCATTGTAGTGTCTTTCCTGTACCACGGGCTCCAGCTGTTCCAATGATTAAAATCAGCTACTTGGGCATACACCACTTCCACTGGGGCATTAATTTCAACAGTGCGTGTAACTATGCAGCTGTTGGGCAACAAGTAAGCTATCAGTATCAACAACAAGATAACTGTGACAAGCCCAATGATAATTTTTTTGAGTATTTGCATAATTTTTTGGGTTAAAAAGTGAACTGCGAAGTAAAAGGATAATTTTCAAAACTAAACAAAGCCCTTTCCTAAAAAAGAGTACTTTTGCCCAAGCAAATACAGATTCACCAATGAAGTCCAATACCATCAATATCAAACATTCCATTTTTATTAAAAGAAGTCCTGAACAAGTGTGGGACTATACCCAAAACTATGATAACAGAAAAAAATGGGATAAAACCGTGGTGAAAGCAGAAGTATTGCAAACCAAACCCAAAAGAATGGTGAAGTTAAAAATGAAAGGCAGCACTACCATGACACTGGAATACAAACTTGAACAAAGACCGAATAAAACTTCGCTGCAAGCCAAAGATATACAATCATCCCTCATCCAAGCTGCTGGTGGTTCTTGGACTTACGAAAAGCAGGACGAAGGAACTTTATGGACGCAAACAAATAATATAGTTCTCAAAAATAGTTTGTGGAATTCGTTAATGTTTCCATTATATAAAAATATATATTTGAGTCAACTTATTACAGCTATGAAACTGGCTAAAATTATGATAGAAAAAACTTGATTATGTTTACCAAAAGAAATTTTATTAAATCATTATTACTGGCATCTGCAATACCTTTTACTGCCAAAGCAAAAAGTATTATAGATGAAATGCCTGAAGAATTCACTGCACAAAAGTTTGACGATTTTTGGCAACAGGTTCGAAGTGAATATATATTAAAAAAAGATTATATAAATCTGGAAAACGGATATTTTAGTATGATGGCGAGACCTGTATTGGACGGATATCTCAACGAAATCAGAATGGTGAATACAGAAGCATCTTATTATATGCGTACCATACAATTTGACAACAAACAAAAAATAAAAGACCGACTTGCAGAATTATTAGGTTGTAGTAAAGAGGAACTTATTATAACAAGAAATACTACCGAATCATTAGATACTATTATATCTGGATTTGATTGGAAAGCTAGCGATGAAGCTGTGATGGCAGAACAAGATTATGGCAGCATGCTGGACATGTTCAAGCAACAAGCCAAACGTTATGGAATCGTAAATAAAAAAGTATCTATCCCATTGAATCCATCAAGTGATGAAGAGATTGTAGAATTATATGAAAAAGCCATCACACCTAAAACCAGATTGTTGATGATTTGCCACATGATTAATATAACTGGACAAATATTACCTGTGAAAAAAATATGTGATATGGCACATAGTAAAGGTGTGGAAGTAATGGTGGACGGGGCCCATGCTATAGCCCATATCGATTTTAAAATAAGTGATTTGGGTTGCGATTATTATGGCAGCAGTACGCATAAGTGGCTAGGCACCCCCATGGGAGCAGGTATATTATATGTGAGAAAAGACAAAATAAAAAACTTGTGGCCTATATACGGAGAATCAGGATATCCCGACGACGATATACGTAAACTAAACCATACAGGCACGCACCCTGTAGCAACCGATATTGCAATACATCATGCCATAGATTATCATAATAAAATAGGAATTAAACGCAAGGAAGAACGCTTACGTTTTCTTCAAAATTATTGGACCAGCAAAGTAAAAGGAATTAGCAAAGTATATATAAATACACCCGAAGATGATAATCGCAAATGTGGCATTGCCAATGTGGGAATTGAAGGTATAAAACCTGGAGATTTAGCCAAAGTATTATTGGATAAATATAAGATATGGACGGTAGCTATTGACACTGCAAATGTGCATGGGGTAAGGGTTACACCACATGTATATATAACCACGGAGGAGTTGGATAAGTTTGTGGCGGCTTTGAAAGAGATTGCAAATGGGTGAGTTAGAGTATATGCATGAAGAGATAGTAAAACAATATCTCGTCCCTAAAGGGACTTTTGGTTTGTGTGCATTTCCTTTTTACCAATATTCCGTCCCTAAAGGGACTTTTAGCGTGCATACTTATAGAAATTGTTTTAAGCAAACATATAATATAGATAAAGAGAAGTCCCAGAGGGACGGAGCATTGGTAAAAAATCCGACCTTCGCTACCTTGAGTCCCTTTAGGGACACAACATTGGTAAAAAGAGAAAGTCCCCCTCCCAGCTTAAGTCCCTTTAGGGACGAAACATATATGCTCAATATATAATAATAAAAACAATAACTTTGAAAACCTATATTATATATATAACTATCTTGATGTATACTTGCATAATTTCATGCAAATCTGAAAACAAAACTGCTATTCCCCAACAGAAAGAAATCACGACACCCTCCCTCATCATCCTCGGCACGGCGCAAGATGCAGGCTCACCACATATAGGTTGTGCAAAGGATTGTTGCAAAGATTTATTCCAAAATCCAGATAAAAACAGGATGGTAGTTTCATTGGGTTTGGTTGATCCTGAAAATAAAATGAACTGGCTATTTGAAGCTACACCTGATATTACTAGGCAATTGAAAATGCTAAAAAACTATAGTAAATTTTCTACCAGTGAAATGCCAAATGGGATTTTCCTAACCCATGCACATATTGGGCATTATGCCGGGTTGATGTATTTGGGGAGAGAAGCTATTAGTGCTAGGAAAGTTCCCGTATATGCGATGCCAAGGATGAAAACATTTTTGGAAGAGAATGGGCCTTGGAGTCAGTTGGTGAAGTTGGAGAATATTGCTATAAAAGCATTGCAGAATGATTCGGAAATTAGTATATCATCCAACATCAAAATCACGCCCATCAAGGTTCCGCACCGGGATGAATATTCGGAGACTGTTGGATATATGATACAAGGTCCGCACAAAAAAGCATTGTTTATTCCTGATATTGACAAGTGGAGCAAATGGGAGAAAAATATTATAGAACAAATTAAAAATGTAGATTATGCTTTTGTGGATGCTACTTTTTATGATAGCAATGAAATTAAAAACAGAAATATATCAGAAATCCCGCATCCCTTTGCAATAGAGAGCATGGAGGCATTTAAAGATTTACCAAAAGCAGAAAAAGATAAAATATATTTTATACATTTCAACCATACCAATCCATTATTGAATATAGAAAGTGAGCAATCAAAAACGGTGATTAAAAATGGATTTCATATAGCACAAGTTAATACCATTGTCGAATTATAATATATGTCAGAAAACGAAAACAATACCGTTCGATTAAATAAAGCCATCAGCGACACGGGCTTCTGCTCTAGGCGAGAAGCGGATAAAATTATTGAGCAAGGACGCGTTACTATTAATGATAGAACCGGTGTTTTGGGCGATAGAGTTACCAAAGATGATATAATAAAAGTAGATAATACTCCACTTAACGAACCTCAAAAAACTATATATATTGCATTTAACAAACCTAAAGGAATTACTTGCACTACGGAAAAACATATAGAAAAAAATATAATTGATTATATAAACCACTCGCAACGTATTTTCCCTATTGGCCGACTGGACAAGGATTCGGAAGGATTGATATTTTTGACCAGTGATGGAAATATTGTCAATAAAATATTGCGGGCAGGCAATAAACATGAGAAAGAATATATAGTTACGGTGAACAAACCTATTACTTCTGATTTTATACAACAAATGGGAAATGGCATTCCGATATTAGATACGATTACTAAGAAATGTTTGGTGATACAAGAGAGCAAATATGTGTTTCGTATTATACTAACCCAAGGGCTGAACCGTCAAATACGTAGGATGTGCGACTATTTAGAATATGAAGTGGTGAAACTTAAACGTGTTCGCATTATGCATATCGCATTAGCAAATTTACCAATAGGTCAATGGCGAAATTTTACCAAAGAAGAACTAGAGGATATATATATATTGATTGAGAATTCGGTGAAGACGGAGGAAGCATCGAAGGGGATTTAGAGATTTACCCCGCCGCGGCGAGCAGGATTTACGATTTACGATTTGGTTGACGCCTGATTTATGTATAATGCCACCCCTTCGGGGTTTTTGCAAGCGTTGCTACTTTTTTATAAATAAGTGACATCCCTTCGGGATTTAGTTCGCCGCGGCGGATAGGATATGGGATTTAGGATTGCTGACGCCTGATTTTTTAATACCGGATGCCATGGTGAGCTGCCTGCACTGAGCGAAAGCCGAAGTGGAGTCGAACCATGCTACCGCCATATTTTTTTAGAAATTAGATCGTGTTTATAATAGAATTAATCGACTTATTGAGCAATCGTAAATCGCACATCCGCAATCGTAAATTCTGCATTAGTCTATTTCAAATTCCAACTTCACCGTAATCGTGGCGGTTTTTTCTTTACTGGAGGTATTGAACGTGCCGCCCCACGAATAATTCTCGTTGCTGTTGCGACCTGTTATTTGAAAAATGCCCATATCGGCCGACTTGAGTTTGCCCAATCCGTTGCCGGCATTTTTGGCAATTTGCTCGGCTCGCACCCGTCCATCTTTGGTGGCTTGTGCCAGCATTTCAATTTTAAGATCGCTGAGCTTGGTATAATAAAAATCTGGGGCGTTAGAGCTTAGCTCCAATCCTTGTTCTATAAGGCTGGTCACCTCCCTACTAGCCGTTACCACGTTTTGCAAATTTTTAGATTCAATAGTTACCGTTTGTCTTAGGCTATAGCCCGAAAACACCTGGCGGGTTTGGTTTCCATTTCCGGTGGGCACATAGTCGTATTCTTTGGTCATATCTACTGCACTAAATACAATTTCCTCGGGTTTAATTTCGTGCGCCACCAACCAGGCTTTTATGGTTTCAGCATCCTTTTTTAATTGTGCAAAAGCACTTTGCATGGTCATGTCTTTGCGGGTAAACGTGGCAGTCCAGGTAACAAGATCACTCACAAAGTCTTTGTTGGCAAGGCCCGTTACGCTAATACCAAGGTGCTGCTTTTTGCTATTGAGCCACGAACTGCCCAAATACATGCACGAAAATAAAAATGACAAGGATATCAGTAAATACGGGAGCAGTTTAAGGAGCGGCTTTTTCATGTTTCAAAAGTACTGACAGTCTGATGTTTGAAGTTATCAAATCGATTCTTAAAATCCACAACTTGTCCACATTTTAACACAATTACCGAAGCTATTGTGGATAGGGTTTGGGGGCTGGTTTGTTTTTTGGAGGCAAACAAAATATCTTTGCGTTCCAATTTTTAAAAAGCAATATTATTAATTTATTATCGTTAATACTATTGCTACTAACCTAAAAACGCATGACAAAAACAATGAGACTCCTTGCCGCAAGCTTTGGCCTTAGCCTGCTTGTAAGCACCGCAGACGCTCAGGCACCAGTTGCTTCTCTTACCACCCGCCCTAATAGCGATGTAGTAATGGGGCATTTGGACAGTGCAATGGCCGTTTTCCACGACAAACATTATTCATTTAAAGACGATATTGAGAAGCTAAACATTTATGGTTTTGACACCACCGATGTGCCTACCTATTCATCGGATGTAATCTCGTACCGCCTTGATATGCTTGAATCGCCCATACCTTTAACCTATAACCAGTATGTAAAAGGTTATATAGATTTGTATGCGGTGAAAAAGAAAAAACTAACCCAACATATTCTTACTTGGTCAAGCTATTATTTCCCCATGTTCGAGCAAATTCTCGATCAACAAGGCCTGCCTTTGGAGTTTAAATACTTAGCCGTAATTGAATCAGCTTTGAACCCCCACGCCCAATCGTGGTGCGGTGCTACCGGCTTATGGCAGTTTATGTATGGCACTGGCTTGATGTATGGGTTGAAAATAAATGGCTATGTGGACGAACGTAAAGACCCCATTAAAGCTACCTATGCGGCTTGCCAATACTTTAAAGATATGTATGCCCGCTATGGCGATTGGTTGCTGGTAATAGCTGCCTACAACTGTGGCCCAGGCAATGTGGATCGTGCGGTGCGTATGAGTGGCGGTTCTCACAATTTTTGGACAATTATGAATTACCTACCAATGGAAACCCGTGGCTATGTGCCCGCTTTCATTGGTGCTACCTATGTGCTCAACTATCACAAAGAACATAATATATTCCCCTTTGCACAACCGGTCGATTTTGTAACTGACACCGTGCATGTAGATAGCAAGGTTTCATTCGCACAGCTCAGCAAATCATTAGACATGACCCAAGAGCAGTTGATGATGCTAAACCCGTCGTACAAGCAAAATATGGTACCCTTTACCACCAACGAAAAAACCCATGTCATCCGTTTGCCTTACGATAAGGCCATCTCGTTTGCCGACCTTAAAGAAAATATATTTGCCAGCGAAATACAAAGCACACCCAACTACGGATATTATACACCACCTGTTGCTCCGCGTGTAAAACCTGCAGCGTATAAAGCCCCGGCCAAAAAGAATGGCAATGTGTACCACCGCGTAAAAAATGGAGAAGGCCTGTATAATATAGCCAACCGCTACGGCGTAACCATGGCCGAGATTAAACGTTGGAACGGACTAAAGAATAATTATATATACCCAGGGCAAAATTTAAGCATCTGGGCTAGGAAATAAAGAACATTGTATTATAATAGAAACCCGTCTCGTAAATGAGACGGGTTTTTTTGTGGTTATTTCAAATCATCTTCATCCCATTTCTTGGGATTGTTTTTTATATAATTGGTAATATTCTCATACGAATTCAAATCACGAATAATATGATCGTGAAATGAACGTTGCCATCTGAATTCTTGCAAACCCAACAAATGTATTTTCTTGGACGTGGTTGTTTTATAGGCACCCATAATTTCGGATAACGATTTTATTTTGACAATGGATTCCTTCTGTAGGGGCAGGTCGCGACCTGCCCCTACAGAAGGACCGTTAATTTCAATAATACCATGAATATGATTCGGCATCACCACGAAAGCATGTAATATAATATATGAATATTGTTCTCCCAGCCAATGCCATTGCTGTTGGGCGATGGTGCCGTATTCATTCAAAATCATTTCGCCATTATTTATTTCACCGAAACAACACACCCTGTCTTCTACACAGGAGGTTACAACATACAGATTATTGGTGGCGTAATCGTAGCCTTGGAGGCGGTTGGGTTTGCGGATTGTATGCATGATGATGAACCTCCTTTATAAAAATTATTCTATTATGTATTATTGACTTTTTGATATTGTTTGTTTACAAGGTTAAACCAATCTTTAATAGACATTCCTTTATACTTTCCCTTGTAAAACTTAATACAAACCTCAACAGCTTGGAGAACCTTGTTCTTTTTTAATAAAGGTTTTATTTCCTGTAATAGAAATCTATCTGTCAATTCAACTAGCTTATCAGAAACAAATTCCACAATAGGTTCTTTTACAACACTTATTTCATTATCGTCAATTTGTTCTTTTTTTTCTCTAAAAAGTGTAGAAACATTATCAAAAAAACTAATCAATGTCTCACGTTTAAATGTTATTATTTTTTCACCATTTGAAAGGTAACCAACTTTGAATTCATTCAGTCCTACTTTTGTTTGCAACGATTCACGAGAATACAATGAAACGTTGCTTTTGGCGTTTAATCTTTCTTTGACCTTTTTAGGATTCCAGCAGACAACAGTATCATTATCTACATCATACCCAAGGATAATAAAAGGAATTGCCGCTTTAAAAATTTTAGAAAAATGTGGACTATATGGTAATTGAACTCTAGTTATGTCAGGCGAGTTTTTGAAATAAGCAGGAGATAGATTCTTTAAAAATATATAATATTGCTTAGTCTTAATTTTTATTAAAAAAGGATTGCCTTCTTCGTAACTAAAATTCTCTAGGTCACTTAAAATTTCAATGAACTTTATTTTGAGTTCCTTTGCTAATACTTTTCCCATACAAATGTTTTATTTTTGAAATAATGAGTTATGAAGAGTTGACTCGTTTTTACATTTAATAATATTCTGAATATTGCTTAGATCACTATCAAACCGCACATTACTTATTTCTTCTGGGATATCCTTTGAATTTAATGACGGGATATCCATACTGTCAAAATATGCAATCGAATCAATTGCTAGTTGATAATCATAAAATACATCAAAAGATTTTTCAAAGTCTTTACCTAGAGTTTGAGCAATAATTTCATTAATGCGAAAACTTAAATTCTTATCCATTAATTTTTTCTCGATTAAATCAACTAATCCAAAAATATTTTTACCTACTCCTGTTTCAATAGCAAAAACAGATGCAATAATTAACAAGGAATTCTTATTTGGATTAAGTTGCTCAATAGAAAAACTATGAATTCTTCTGCTTTTTGTAGTGCTTTTAACTTCAATCTTATCTTTTCCATCATTAAAATCAAATTTATCTGTAGTAGAAATGTGCCATGCTTGTATCATATAGTCAATATCGGCAGACTGTTCAATAACTAATAGCTCTGCCCATAGTCCCTGTATAGTTTTAACAGGAGGCTGTGAAAATTTGCTAAATAGATTAATCAACTTTTCAACCTCAATTTTTAGTTCCTTATGATTTGGCGTCTGTGAAAGTTTTTTAACTACTAAATAAACAACTTCCAAAAAATATTCTTGAAGGTCAGCGGAACCTGTCTTTAATGAGATAATTGTATAAATGCCTTCCTCAACTTTCTTTTTATTATTAAGTTGGCAAGAACGATTGAATTGAACTGATATAAATTCTAGATTACAATCAATCGATTTTACATTTTCCGAATCCTCACACTTAATAAAGAAAATCGGGTATTCATTCTGAGATATACCAATTTTATGATTCTTAATGAATGGTAATGCCGCAATATTATAACTATCAGCATGGGCTGATGAAGTTTTTTTTAGTTCTTGAAATATGTTAAACATTGACTGCATATTAACTATCTATTCCCACAAATGAATGAGCAAAATCTTCAGGGTAATAAATACCAAGTGTATAAAGTTTTTTGTTTCCCCACAAAATTGATGATGAATCATCTTTAATTTTAATGTGATGCAGTTGAATACAAATTGAATCTTCAAAACGTATTCTTCTATCCCCTGGATATGGCGTGGTTCCAGAGTTTGATGGACCGGCAAATATGTTATTCAATTTTATTGCTCCATTATCTCTTAGTAATTCAGTACCTTTTTTATCTTCGACTTTGTAATTATATCCCATCTCAAAAATGTACGCATAATTAAGATGTTTCTTGTCTGCTAGATATCTTAAATATTGAATAGTGGAGGATTTACGCAATGCATCAGGCATGTTCATAATTTTGAAATCTTTTAAGAACTCAATCACCTTAGTAATATCGAGCTTAACATATCGATGATTTCTTGCTGGGGTCTTATAGTCATTGTAATTGATAAAATTTTGTTTTGAAATAAATCCCTCAACATATATAATATTTGATTCTATATGTTGCAAAGCATTCATCTGTCTCCATCCAGATAACTTATGTTGTATAACATCCTTAGATAAAATATTATTTCTTGTTGGATTCATTTCTGGACTTAGAATTAACAGTTGCTCTAGTTGATTAAGTGTGTTTTCTTTTAGCATTGTTCTCATGATTTCTTCGTGCTGTACATAGTCTCTGTACTCAATAATAGAGTCATTTGGAAGAAACACCCTGCAATTTTCAAAATAATTTAGTTTATAACCAAAAAACCTACATCGTTGCTGTATAGTATCAGCATTAGATTTTCCAATGCTGTATCGTGGCATATAGGATACCGTTAAACCTTCAACTGTATAACCTCTATTGAGCATATCAGCACCAACTAAAATATGCGAAGATGCGTTGCTCCAGTCGATTTCTTTTGAACCTTGAATTACTAATTCCATATTAGTATCTAGAATTACTTGTAACACTTCCTCAATTACTAATTCAAAGTCTGGGGGGCTATCCATCCTTCGAATTGCTTCAATATAGTTCTCTCTTAGTTCTTTTACAAGTTCCATTTTACTAGGGTCTGTATCAGGTAAATTTAGTCTTTCTGCCCAGCTTCCCCTCAGCTTTTTCACCCAATCATAAAACTGCTTACTTGCATCTTGCTCCCTATCTGCATGAATCATCATAGAAAGGAAATTTTCCTTTTGTTCAATATTTACAGTAATAGCCACACCTATTAGAAACAATTGCAAAGCATCGATTAAGCTTTGAGGGCAATCACTTAGTTGGTTGTGTTTGTGATGATAAACCTCAGCATCCGGTATTGTGAAAATTAAATCTGTATTTTCCTCAAAAAATGTTTTTCCTCCAGTGTATGATTTCCCTGGAGTTAATACTACATGAAATTTGGGGGATAGCAAATCCATAATATTTATTAATAAAGGACCTTGAGGAGTTGCTGTGTATTGGATATACGAATGGTTAGAAAGTGTGGCTCTTAATTTTAATATACTGGAATATGTAGAACTAAATTCATCATCCTCCCAATCCTCTGATTTACTATTTTTTCTAGCGTAAGTATTTAAACTGGCTTGGTCTGCTTCATCATCAATTATTAAAACACCATTGTTTCCTAATTCTTCCCTTACTTCTGGCGTGTTAAATATTTTAGTAAGTTCATCTATATGCTTGTAGTGCTTTAACACAGTTATTAAAATAGCTGGCTTATGCTTCAACTGTAATGCACTTTGAATTTTACCATGAACATTATCTGCCATAGTTGGGCTTTGGTAAACCTTGAAAAATCTAGCATTATCACCTTCAGTATGCAAGTCCTTCTTTAAGCGCTTTGTAGTCTGCTCTAATAAATTCACTTTTATACCCGCAAAATAAATTACAATCCGAAAACCATTGTCAAGGGCTAGGGCAGTTAATGTAGTAAATGACATTGTTTTACCACTCTGCACATAACCAATTGCAATCCCAGTTGTGCTACCGACAGTATTTACAGGGTTCACACATTGTGAAAGGATGGCTGTTGTTTCATTTTTTAAGTTATCTATTTCTTCAGAATCTAGCTTCGTCAAGCGACTGATTAAATCCCTTGTTCTTAGACCTTCAACGATTGGAAAATTTGGAACTGTTGGTTGAATTATTTTTATAGTTTCACTCATAAGTTAAATATTTCTTAGGAAATGATTAAAATTGATTCTGACATTTCCAGCATTTTTGGTTCCTTGTGAGGGAGCTTTTAGTTCAGCCAGGACTAATGAACGGATAATAGAAATAATCGGCTGGTAATCGCCATCTTTTTTGAATCGGTCAAAACGCATGAAAAAGGGGTGGGCAAGATTTATTCTATATAATATTTTCTTTGTAAATAATTCATCTTCTTCTTGCTCCATAGAATACAAAACGGGTAAATTTGGTTCTGTAATAAGTTCTAATTTAAGTTTGTACTTTTCATTGTCAAATTCAAAAAAATCCTCATATGATTCAATTGCTATTGCTTTTTTTAATATTCGGTCATTCAGCGTAGCTATATTTTTACTGTTAATCTCTTTAAGAGATACTTCGACATTAGCCTTTAAATTGAACTCTTTTTTTGATTTCTTCAAATTGCTTATAATTTTCTTAGCAACCTGTTTGTTATTTTCTTGTGTTTTTGGCAGTGTATATTTTTCAGCTTGAGTATAAAGATCAAAATCTTTTGCAGAAATTTCTGAATGAAGTGCCTCCATTAAAGCCTCTAAATCTTCTTGCTCTTGAAAACTACCTTTATTAAAACTTACAGAGAATCCTTCTAATTCCAATTCGCCAAAAATCCTTTTGTGTCTTGGAGAACCTGCTTGCCCACAAAGAACTTTCGGCCTATACTTTTCATCGTAGCTTCCCTCTATTACCCTTCCTCTACGAAATAAAGATAATCCATTTACTTCGCTTGTACTCATTGTATTTAATAATCCAATAAAGCCCTTTACTTTATAAATTCCTGATGAAAAATTAATCTCTTTTTTCCATTCAATTGGTTTGCCATTGGGTTCGGTATAAAAAGGGGCTTTTAAAATTTCTGGCTCATCATAAATTAATAGTTCGTCATTAATATATAGTTTCATTTCACCCTTTCGAATGAACTTTCTATATATACTTGCTAGGTGTTTTTTGATTTTATCTAGTTGATAGATTGATGGTGCATTTTTAGTAAGTTTAGTAAGTGTTATAATAGTGTAATGCGAATTAACATCAGCAGTTTTACTCGTTATTGGTAATTCTTCTAATTTATTTTCCTTTACATTTTTTAGATCAAACTCTACATATCGTTCTATTTTTTCGCCCAATGATTTCGTTCTTAAGTTCCATGATTTTGAAAGCCAATTTGAGGAAGTCTTCAACCCCATCCCAAACTCATTTAACCCACTTACATCTGAATGCGTATTTGCTACTTCTAAAGCACGAACGATATTTATATAATCTATACCTGCCGCATTATCAGAGATTGTAATTAGATCATTTTCTTTATCAAGAGTAATGTAAACCTCTAATGTGTATTTTCCATTATGAGCCTTTTTCAGCAATGATTTATTACTATCATAGCTTTGCCAAGCATTATCAACATACTCGCCAATGACATTCCAGACCTTATTGCTAAAGTTTTCAAATTGACCATAAAAATCGGGCTTGAATTTTATTGATATTGTATTTATTTTTTCCATGGTATTTATTTCAATAAATTTTTAGCAATGTTCTTAACAACACAAACATTGACTGCATTGCCAAATGCACGGAATGCCTTTGCCGTTGTACTTGGCAATTCTTTGAGTCCATCCATACACTGTAATTTCGAGGCTTCTCTTGGTGTCATATATCTACCCAGCCAAGGGAATATTGGGATTTGAGTTGATGTTAAAACTAAGGCTGGGGAAAAATCTGGCATCTTTACCCTAATGCCCGAAGGTCTGAATTGCAAAATCTTGTCATTAATTTCCAACGGAATTTTATTACCGCAATTCCATTCGAATTTTTGGTGACTGTTTTCGAAATCAAGAATTTTCGGAATCCAATTGTCTAGCCATTTTTTATGTTTTAGATAAAATTCTCTATTAGCTCTAATATAATATTTTTTCCAATGTGGAAATTCTTTTTGGTCTATCTGCGAATATATAGGTAGGCATTCCAATATTTCATCAAAAGAATGGCCTTTAATTTTTTGTCCGAATTTTCCTTTAAATTTTTTAAGATTATCCGCAGATAGTTGGATAGGAGCTAAATCCTCATAAGGATAGGTCGCTCCAAATTCCATGGCCCAAATCGGGAATCTTGGCACCTCTGCTGGTTGTAAATGATCTAAAAATTCTTGCCATACTTTTATATGATTTAAGGAATCTGGCTTAATGGCTGTATACTCTTTTGGCTTTTTTTCTATTATAGATTTGATGGATAGTTTTCCATTGTAATCTCCCTCAGGAAATGCAAAATCCTTTAAGCCACCTTTTGATCTTAATCTGCAAACTATATATATTCTTGACCGATGTTGTGGAACTCCAAATGTATGAGGAGACATAACTTTTTCCGCAACTTCATATTTAACAGATAACTTTTTATGGATATAATTCCAAGTATTTCCATCATCATGCCCTTTCAGGTTTGGAACATTTTCTAAAAATATGTACTCTGGTTTATGCAGGTCTGCTATTTCCATAATTCTGTTAAAGAAATTACCATTAGTTACATCTTCCAGCCCATTTTGCTTTCCAGCTTTTGAAAACGGTTGACAAGGGAACCCCGCACAAATTATGTCATGCTTAGGTATATTTTCAACTTCGATTGCATTAATATCGCCACTACATTTAACCCCATGGTTAACTTTATACAATTCTCGCAAGTCTTCATTTATTTCACTGGCAAATACACATGTATGTCCTAAATCATGCAACGCAATATGAAAACCACCAAGTCCTGCAAATAAATCTATGAATTTAAATTTTTTTGTAAGCACCTTTTTTATTTTTTTTAATTTCAATTATTGAATTACAAACCAAGTTTATTTAATATCATAAATAATTATATTTAAATTTTTAGAAATACCCTTTAAAATTAATAGGCTCAAATGTACATATTTCTTTAAAAGAACCTTTCTTATTGAACATTTTGGGCTGTTTTAATAAATCAAAAACTCTATACAAGTGATAAGAATCTTTCATGTCTTCGGAGAAAGAATTTTCTCTTTTAGAAAAGAATATGGGTGCATCCTTTCCCTGAGTGGTGGTCTTTACTTCAATAAATTTATCTGTCCCATCGATATTTTTGGAAAGAATATCATAACCTAAACCATCCCCACGATCTTGAGAAACCCATGAGATAGCTGATGCCAATTTTGGAAATCCTGCATTTTTCAAAGCCCACTTTTCATAATCAAATACCAATTCTTCTCCAGCCATTCCTATAGAAGAATTTCGCTGTTCCATTTCAAGATAATTCCTTTTTATAGCTTTGTCGTAATGCACTTCTGGCTCATTTGCATTAGTTGAAGTTGGAGGAGTTACATTCCAATTATCATAATTTAGCTGTGATGAATTAATTTTAATCTGCCTATTCGCAAAGTCATAAAACACCTTTTCTATCGAAGGGTTTTTTATTATATAATCAATTATCTTTTCTTCCAGTAAACGTTGGTAATTACCCCTTGGCTTGTATCCGTTAATATAAGGCAATCCTTTATTTATTAGCACGGCACTAATATTTTGGTGCTTAAATTCAATCGACCCACGATTTCTTTTGATTAACGTTTGGAGATGAGAATTATGGTCTGATTTAACATATTTAATTCCTTTGAGTTCACGCTCCAACATTTGAAAATAATCAGCTACGATTAATTCTACTTCCACTTCTGTCCAATCCATATTCTGATTTATTTCTTATTGTTTGACAAATAAAAGTGAAAAATGATAGACTACCTAGTAAATAATAACTTACCAACGGTCCTTCAATTGCGAACGCACTGCATTCGCAATTAATAATTAATCCCAATCGTTCAATTGTGTCCGCAGTGCGGACGCAATTGGGAAAGTTCTATAAAACTGGCGATACCGCTGCATTTGCCTTTTTGAATAACCACCACCATACTCAGGTTGCAGTTGTATGGTATCTGCAACATCGGTCATATAAAATTTGCCGTCCACTGATTTCATTTTCAGTTGTCCCAAGCTTTGGGACAACTCACTTCCTTCTGTTTTAAGTTTTGTTTTTAGAGCATTCCAGTATTTTCTACAAGTGCACTGTGCCTAGGTAAAATTATTACCCGTTTACATCAGATCCCCCTTCCACCGCGGCGAACTGATTTTGTGCAATCTCAATTGCCTTATGCAACCTATCCAATAAAATCTCTTTTGAGGGGAGAATGGTAAAATAGTCGGCCACTTTAATATTGCTTCTGTGCAGTTGCAGTAATTCGATATGCTCGGGGCTTTTACCAGCACATAGTATTAAACCTATCGGTGGGTTTTCACCTTCCACCATTTCATATTTTTCGAGGAAGCCCAAGTATAGTTCCATTTCGCCTTTGTGGGCCGCATCAAATTCGCCAATTTTCAAATCAATGGCTACTAGGCATTTTAATTTTCGGTGATAAAAAAGCAAATCAATATAATAATCTTTGCTGTCAATCATCAGCCTCTTTTGTCGGGCAATGAATGCGAAATCGCTCCCAAGCTCAGAAATAAATCTTTGCAGTTCAGCAATAATTGCGGTCTCTAAATCTCTTTCGGAATAGGCATCTTTCAGTCCTAAAAAGTCAAGAAAATAAGGGTCTCTAAAAACCAGGTCGGCTGTTATTTGCTTGGTTTCTGTAAGCTGTTGTAGTTCATTTTTAATAATGTCTTCGGGCTTTTTGCTAATGGCAGTGCGTTCGTAAAGCATAGATTGTATTCGTTCTTGCAATGCTCGTGTGCTCCATTTTTCAATTTTACACATTTCTATGTAGAACATGCGTTTGAGCTCATCTTCGAGATAAATAATACACTTTATATGGGTCCAACTCAATTGTCTCCGCAGTGCGGAGACAATTTGTTCCTCTGGCATTGTCTCTGCAAAGCGGAGACAGTGTCTCAATTGTTTTTCGCTCCAGCCATTTCCATATTCTGCTGTTAATTGTGCACTCAGTGCGTTCACAATTTGCTTTCCATACTCAGCCCTTTGGTCTTTAAGTATTTCTGTATTTATTCGCTTTCCTATCTGCCAATAAAGCATGGTTATAGTGGCATTTACAGTTACTGCAACCTGCTGTTTGCTTTGCTCAATAAGGGTTTTAATTTCGCTTACTAAGGCATCTTTTAATTCAAGTTTGTCTTGTTTCATATAATATTATATAAGTTTAAAGAACAAACTTAGTATAACATTTTATATATAATAATGATGTAAGGCGACAAAGAATCCATAATGTATTCACAAAGAAATTAACATATACAATGGGGGCCGGTCGGTGGGGACACCAACCATAGACTCTATAACTATCTGATTTCAATTGCGAATGCACTGCGTTCGCAATTGAAAATTAAGGTTAAATATTCAATTGTGCCCACAGTGTACACACAATTGGGATCGTGGAATAAAATGATTAAAACTGTTCAATGCTTCGCGTTTAGGGGATTGCTTCGTCGCCCTCCCGCACAGCCTTTCCCTTCTGCTCCTCGCAATGACGCGGAGAGGGGGATTCCCTAATTATTCATCGATACCAAAAACTCCTCGTTGCTATTGGTATCTTTCATGTGCTTCTTCAGGGTTTCCATAGCTTCCTCGGGATTCATATCGTTGAGGTAGTTGCGGAGTACCCATATTTTTTGGAGCATGTTTTTCTCAATCAAGAGGTCTTCACGGCGGGTACCACTGGCAAGGATATCGATAGCGGGGAAGATACGCTTATTGGCCAAGCGGCGGTCGAGCTGTAGTTCCATATTACCGGTTCCTTTAAATTCTTCGAAGATTACTTCGTCCATTTTGGAGCCGGTATCAATTAACGCTGTTGCTATAATAGTGAGTGAGCCGCCATTCTCGATTTTGCGGGCTGCACCGAAGAAACGTTTGGGTTTTTGTAGGGCATTGGCTTCTACACCACCGCTCAGTACTTTGCCCGATGATGGAGCTACGGTATTGTAGGCACGGGCTAGGCGGGTAATAGAATCTAATAATATAACAACATCATGTCCGCACTCAACCAAGCGTTTGGCTTTTTCGTGTACCATATTGGCAAGCTTTACATGTTTTTCGGCAGGCTCGTCGAAGGTAGAAGCCACTACCTCGGCACGCACACTGCGTGCCATGTCGGTAACTTCCTCGGGGCGTTCGTCTACCAATAATATAATAAGGTATACTTCGGGGTGATTGGCTGCAATGGCATTGGCCACATCTTTTAGCAAAACGGTTTTACCAGTTTTGGGTTGGGCCACTATCAGTCCGCGTTGGCCCTTACCAATAGGCGAGAGCATGTCTATAATACGTGTGGAAAGTGCTTTGCCCCCAAGGTTTAATTTCTCATCGGGGAACAAAGGTGTGAGATGCTCGAAAGCGACGCGGTCACGCACATCTTGCGGGGTTTTGCCATTGATGTTTTCGACACCTGTAAGTGCAAAATATTTTTCGCCTTCTTTAGGAGGGCGTATCGTTCCTTTCACAGTATCACCTGTTTTAAGCCCCATTGTTTTTATTTGGTTGGGCGATACATATATATCATCGGGCGATGGCATATAGTTATAGTCGGGCGAGCGGAGGAAACCATAGCCATCAGGCAATAGTTCCAGCACACCTGAAGAGGCAACCAATCCCTCCAATTCGCTAATGAGTTGGTTCATTTGGTCACGTGGATTCTCACGAGGCTCACGATTTTGATTGGGATTCTGATTTGGATTTTCCCTTGGCTCACGTGGCAACTGAGGGTTTTCACGTTGTTCCCGAGGTTGTTGGTTTGGGTTTTCGCGTTGCTCTCTCTGCTGGTTTTGATTGGGATTTTCGCGAGGTTCTCTTGGCTGTTGGTTAGGGTTTTGATTTGGGTTCACCCTTTGTTCACGTGGCGGATTCTGATTTGGATTCTGGTTTGGATTTGTATTCGTGCCATCGTTTTGCTGGCGATTTTGTGGCCGGTTTTCCCTTTCAGTGTAAGGGACACGAGGCTCACGGTTTTGCGGATTTTGTGGACGCTGCTGATCTTGTCTTTCGGGGCGTGGATTGCGATTTTC
Organism: Bacteroidota bacterium; assembly: GCA_947477885.1. GTDB lineage: Bacteria > Bacteroidota > Bacteroidia > UKL13-3 > UKL13-3 > CANJUD01. Next base: position 292,486 of record CANJUD010000001.1, on the reverse strand, counting down.
AGTTGGATTAACTGGAGCTGCTACTATATCTTTTTGCACAGGGGAAATAGTTTCGGCAGTTTTAGCTTCATCGGCCAAAGGTAATTGTGCTTGGGGTGTTGCTTCATCTTTTGTCTTGGGCTTGCGACCACGTTTGGCGGGCTCTCCATCCGCACCTTCAGCTTTAACAACTGGGGGCTTACGGAGTTTTTTAGCGGCTGGTGTTATGCTGAGCGGCGGTGAAGCATCGTTAGGATTTTCTTTGAAATCTTTGGTATCGGGCATTACCGATTGTGTTTCGATAATTTTGTAAACCAAATCCTGTTTGGGAAGATTGTCCACGTTGCTCATTTTGAGCTCCTTTTGGGCAATGTCTTTGAGTTCTGACAACAACAAGTTGTTCAGATAAGCAATGTCGTACATGTAGAAATATGAATAGTTAAAATAATAATAACAAGAATTTTGAGGGGTAGACTTATGTTCCTTAAGAGTTGTTAAAGAAAAGCCTGACTTGATTGTGCTGCAATATTAAGAGGTATTGCTCAAACAAAAAAAAATTTCTTGAATGCAGTAAAAAGGCGGACTTTCTGCAGGCCGAGGGCCCAAAATGCATGCAGCACTGCAAGCTATTAATAAGCTATATAACGCTGATGCTTAGCTATGAAAAATTACTATAAATTAAAAAAGCTGAGGAAACTCCGAAAGTATTGGGGCCTACTTTAGCCGCTGCAAATAGCTGAAGACCCATGAAACAGTGGCGAAACTTAGGCCTAGTAATCTCCTTTTTCTCCAGTAAACTGATCTTCTTTATTTTTGAATAATACATTGAAGGTGGTGAGGCTTCCATATATTTTGGTGATATATTGTTGTATATTTACTTTTTCCTCATCGGTCATATTGCTTGCATTAACGCGTTGTTCCATAACACGAACGCGGTCGCGAATCATTACAATTTTATGGAACAATTGATCGATGGAAATTTCTTTAGAAGCTAAGCCATTGTCACCAGGTTTTAAAATCATTTTGCCCCCCACCCATTTTTGTCCTAGTTCTATTGGTTCGGGGTATTCTACATATCGTTGCAACACACTTTTCAGAATACGTTCCACATCGAACATGCTTACCATATCGGAGTCTGGATCAAGCTGGTCAATGATGGTGACTTCTTCGTCTTTCATTACTTCGCGTAGTCCATGCTCTATAAAACTAACTACATATAAAGCTGACTTTTCGTTCACCACTACGCCTTTGCCATAACGAGCATGTTCAAGGCGTGTGCCTATGCCTAAGTTTTCTAACATATTATTTTTTTGTTGGGTGTTTTTATTTAGCCGTCAAAAATACATATATTTGCATGGAGATTTACAATACAATAAGATTTTAATTTTTGCGTTTATTATATATATGTTAAAGCGTATCGTCATCATATTAGTATTAGTTACCGCAGTGGTTTCTTTAAATTCATCATGCAAAGCAAAGAAAAGTGGTAGTAGAGGTTGCAACTGCCCACATTTCAAGTAATGGAGCAACAAGTTCTGAAGCCGGGGTTATATATAGTTCCTACACCCATAGGTAATTTGCAAGACATTACTTTGCGAGCTTTGGAAGTGCTCAAAAACTGTGATATGATTTTGGCTGAAGATACTCGTGTTACAGGCAATCTGCTCAAACATTTTAATATACAAAATTCACTCAAGCCATTCCATTTGGCCAATGAACATAAAACTTTAGGTCATTATATAAGTATATTACAAGAAGGGAAAACCCTTGCCCTGTGCAGCGATGCAGGCACACCAGCAATTTCCGACCCAGGATATTTGCTCACGCATGAGTGTGTTGAAAAAGGTATATACATAGAATGTTTACCTGGCCCAACCGCGTTTGTTCCCGCATTAGTAAAATCTGGATTTCCCACAGATAGTTTTGTGTTCGAAGGTTTCTTGCCACATAAAAAAGGGAGGCAAACAAAACTGAAAGAACTCGCTACGGAAAAGCGAACTATTATATTATATGAATCACCTTATCGTGTGCTTAAATTATTGGAAGAACTTAAAGAGCATTTTGGTGCGGACAGACAAGTTTCAGCAAGCCGAGAGTTGAGCAAAATGTTTGAAGAAACTATAAACGGAACGGTATCATATTGTATTGAACACTTCACCAAAAAAGAACCGAAAGGTGAATTTGTTATTGTAATAAAAGGACATGCTTAAAAAACTGTTTTATTATATACTCCCTGGACTGTTGCTATCTGCAAGTTGGCTCCATGATTATACTTTCTTTTTTATATTTATTGCTTTTATTCCTATTATACAAAAAGCAAATACGGAGCAAAAAGCTTTTAAGTTTTGGGTATACACTTATGTAAATATGTTGCTATGGAATACAGGCAGTACTTGGTGGGTTTGCTTGGCATCAGTTGAGGGTGGCATTGCGGCCATTGTTGCCAATAGTTTGCTGATGACTTTGCCCCTGCTATTATATTATTATACTCAAAAAAGAATACAAAAACCTTGGTCGATTTTCTCCTTAATCTTTTATTGGCTCACGTTTGAATATATGCATTTGCGTTGGGAGTTAACTTGGCCTTGGCTCACGTTGGGCAATGTTTTTGCGGGCGTTCCATTTTGGGTGCAGTGGTACGAATTTACGGGGCATCTAGGTGGGAGTATATGGGTATTGTTACTTAATATATTTATTTGGAAGTATTATACTAACCAAAGTGCTAAAAAAGCATTTATTCGTTTAATTCCCGTTGCAAGTATTATAGTAATTCCATTACTCATTTCTATATTATTATATTCGAATATCAATAATAAAATACAAAAGGAATATCATACAATCATCGTACAGCCGAATATTGACCCCTATAACGAAAAGTTTGGCGAACTATCAGCCAGCGAGCAATTGGATAAGATGCTGGCATTAGCTGCAAACAAAATAAAACCAGAAACGAAACTTGTCATGTTTCCTGAAACTGCCTTAACAGACAATATAGAAGATAACAAAATAGAAGAAAATGAGAATATACTTAAACTGCGGAAATTTATAGATTGTTTCCCACAAACTTCCATATTAATTGGCGGAAATGTTTATCATGTATATCAAAATGGTGAAGTGCCACAACCCACTGCCCGCAAATACCCTGGAGGAATGATGTATGATATATATAATACGGCTATCTATTTAGAAAAAAACAAAAAAACAGAGCTTTATTATAAATCGAAATTGGTGCCCGGGGTGGAGAAAATGCCCTATCCTCAAGTATTTAAATTCCTTGAAAAATATGCCATTGATGAAGGTGGGATTTCAGGTTCACTGGGTGTGCAGGAAGAAAGAGAAGTATTTAACGTGCAGGATAAATTTAAGATTGCCCCGGTTGTTTGTTATGAATCGGTGTTTGGTGAATATGTAACTGAGTATATAAAAAAGGGTGCGAATGTATTATGTATAATCACCAACGATGGGTGGTGGGGAAACACACCCGGCTACCGCCAGCATTTTAATTATGCTAGATTAAGAGCTATAGAAACACGCAGAACAATATTGCGTTCAGCTAATACGGGAATATCAGGCGTGATATATGATAATGGAGCTTCGTCTCACGAAACAAAATGGTGGGAACCTTCAGTAGTAGAAGCATCTTTCAGAGCAGAATCCAGTTTAACTTTTTATGTAAAATATGGAGATTATCTTGCTTTGGCATGTTGCTGGGTAAGTTTGGTGTGGTTGGTTTTTATGATATTTAAAATCAAGTTTTAATATATTTGACCATTGTCGTCATTGCCAGGAGCATCGAGTTTAGGGCTGCTGGCAGGGCAACGAAGCAATCTCCCGTTTAAGATAGTAGATTGCTTCGTCGTGCCTCGTTTGGCCATACACACCGCTCCTCGCACTTAAGGTTTATATCAAGTTCTTATCGTATTTTTGTAGCGAAAATGAAAATCTCTAACGAAAAAAAACTCCTCATCTTTGTTACCCTCATGGTTATTGCTGCCGATGTTGCAGGCAGTTACTTGGTAAAGGGTTCTGATGAACTTCGGGAACGTTTGTTGATCCTTGCTACTGTTCCTATATATGTTATAGTAATTGCAGCCGAAATATTGTTCAGCTTTTTAAAAGAAAAAAAGTATTACAGTGGCGAAGGAATTCTGTCCAATATATATTTAACCGCTCTCAATATGGGTTTCGACTTGGCATTGCGTGTATTTTGTCTTTGGTTTTTGGGTAGGTGCTATGATGCAGGAGGTTTGCAAATAAATATGATTTGGGCACCGGTATTATATTGGATAGTAATTACCGTTTTCGAAGATTTTATGTATTATTGGGAGCATCGTATCGATCATTTTTGCAGATTTTTTTGGGCCGCACATGTTACGCACCATAGCAGTGAAGAGTACAATCTCACCGTAGGTTTCCGCTCCTCCGTATTTCAGCCATTATATCGATTTATATATTTTATTCCGATTGCATTTGCAGGGTTCAGACCTGAAGATATTATGTTCACATATGCATTCACGCAGATGTGGGGGATTTTTGTTCACACCCAATCAGTAGGTAAACTTTGGAAACCTATTGAATACATTATGTGTACACCCAGTCACCATCGCGTTCACCATGCATCTAATGTAAAATATCTAGACAAGAATATGGGTATGCTTTTGATAATTTGGGACAAAATATTTGGCACTTTCCAAAAAGAAGATGAGACCTACGAACCTATCAAATATGGACTCACCACCAATATAAAAACGGTGCATCCTGTTACGATGGTTTTTCACGAATGGAAAAATATATATCATGATTTAAGAAAACCCGTAAAATTAAAAGATAAATTCAAATATGTTTTTGGCCCACCGGGATGGAGTCATGACGGAAGCACGCAGACGAGCTCGCAAATGCGAGAAAAAGAAAAAAATCGGTAATCAAATTTGTGTATTTATATTTGCTAAGCAATGCCGATTTTAAACAGTGAATTTTATATGAAATATTTTTCAACTATTATATTAATTCTGTTCTGCTTAAACGGCTATAGTCAAGACCGCCGTAGCGACAGCGTGGATATCACCCATATCGATATTAACTTGAACATGACACGCGGCACGACGGGTAAAAATCAGATTGCAGGTTTCGCGGCCATCAAACTTAAAGCTGTAAATTTTGCGATATCGTATGTTCACTTCGATTTGCTTAAAATGACTATAGATAGTATTGTACAAAATAGTGCACGTTTATATTACAACTATAATGATACAACTATATATGTAAACTTATTCAAATCCCTAGTTAAAACTGATACAGAAGTAGTAAAGGTATATTACCATGGGCAACCACAAGGCGATCCATCAGGCTGGGGAGGATTTTATTTTTCGCCGCCTTATGTCTATAATCTGGGCGTTGGGTTTCAGGTAGACCCTCATGTTTATGGGCGTTGCTGGTTTCCTTGTTTCGATAATTTTATCGAACGTCAATTATTTAGTTTTAATATTATAACCGACAGTATTGACCAAGCCATCTGTAATGGTTTACTTATATCAAATATACAAAATGTAGATGGTACAATTACCTGGCAATGGAAACTGGGACAACCTATTCCAACCTATTTGGCCAATGTTTCTGTGGCACCCTATAAGCCTGCTAAATATATATATAATAGTATTACGGGGAAAGATATTCCTGTATGGCTCTCTTCCAAGGCAGTAGATACTTCCAATGCAATTAAATCGTTTGCAAATTTGAATAATTGCCTCAAAGCTTTTGAACAAAACTATGGCCCCTACCCCTTCGACAGAGTAGGATATTGTATGGTTCCATTCAATAGCGGAGCAATGGAACATGCAGGAAATATATCATACCCATTATATGCAAGTGATGGCACAAAAACTTATGAAACATTATGGGCACATGAACTTTCACACCAATGGTGGGGCGACCACACTACCTGCAAAAATGAAGGAGAAATGTGGTTGAATGAAGGATGGGCTTGTTATAATGAAGCCCTATTTTTAGAGAATATATATGGCAAGGAGTCATATAGAAAACAAATATCAGATAACCATTCTTTGGTATTGCAAAAAGCCCATGTGAATGATGGTGGATATCGAGCAATATCAGGCATTCCGCACGAATATACGTATGGCACAACTGTGTATAAAAAAGGTGCGGATGTGGTGCATACCTTACGCGGATATATGGGCGATAAAGATTTTTTTGATGCGTGTAAAGATTTTCAAAACACCTATAAATTTAGTGCCGTTAGTAGTGATGATTTAAAGAATATTTTTCGAAAACATACTACACAAAGCATGACCAAATTTTTTGATAATTGGATATATGAAAAAGGGTTCCCGCATTTCGAAATGACCAATATACAAATAGACTCTGCGGGTTCATTATATCATATTACGGGAACAATATTACAAAGATTATTGGCTACACAAAAACTGTATGACTCTGTACCCGTTGATTTCACTGCCATTGGCCCCAACTTAGAAAAATATACCGCCCAAGCTATTTTGGGTGGGTATTATAGCCATTTTGAAATTAAAAATATTCCATTTAAACCTGTTCTAATATGCCAAGATTTATATGAAAAAATAAGTGATGCCATTACCGATGAGTATTATAGTATCGACTCTGCGAAAACATATAAATATACAAATGCCCGATTGAGTTTGGTCGTGAAAACAATTTCTAAAAATGATTCGAATTGGTTACGAGTAGAACACCATTGGTTGGGGGCAACAGGTGCCACTAAAATACCGGGACTATATATATCACCCACACATTACTGGACCGTGCAAAGCATTGTCGGACCTACATTTGATGCGGATGCCTCACTCAATTATTCAGGAGCCAAAGATGCAAGCGGTGTTCCAGGATTAGATAGCAATTTGTTTTATAAAACAGAAGATAGTTTGGTATTATTATACCGAGAAAATTCAGACAGTCCATGGGTAGAAGATATTGATTATATAAAAAATATGGGTGGTAAAACCGACCTAAAAGGAAATGTATTGATCAAACATGTCCGACCTGGTGATTATACTTTTGGTGCTTACAATACACACTTGGCATTACCCAACATTTTGAAACCCGAGAACAAATATATTGCTAAGTTCTATCCCAATCCCAGCAATGGTTTGGCTACCATTGAACTCAAAGAAAATAATATAAAAGGCAACTTGGTATTATATGATTTGAAAGGAAGTTTATTACAAACAATAACTACCCAACCAGGAAAATTATATTATGAAATTAGTGCAAATTCCAAAGGAATATATATTGTCAAATACGAATCGCCTAGTGGGCAGGTATTGGAGAGTTTGAAATGGATTGTGGAGTGATTATATAACCTTCAATGCGAGAAGACTTGCAATGTGGCAATTTTAATTCGACAAAGTCAATCCTTTTGAGTGCGTGCTTGGTAATATAACTCTGCAGAAATAAAACTATTATAGTTATTAAAAGCTCTACTGTTATAAATTTTATTAATGATTTAGTTAGCTGTTTGTTTTACTCCCAAACACTAAAAGTTTTGTAAAGATATTTTTTTGTCAGTAATCTCTGTCAGCATTGCCAAGGGCAACAAAAGAACAATAAGAATTATATAAAGTATTTAGAATGTCTTCCCCGGTCATTTGAGCTAGCAATTATAAAAAAAAGTGTTATACAATCCTACAAAATATAGCAACAAAATTCTAAGTTTCTACATCGCCCCAAAAATCAAAATTTAATATCCCTAAATTCCATATCTTTGACCACCTAATCCCAAAAACAACATATGTCAACCAGCAGCGAGAAAGCACGTAAACTTATTGAACTCTTTACACGTATCAAGCCGTTTGAGCAAGTGCTCGAGGATGTGAAACTGCGAGAAGGCTCGTTTACTCCACCAAGTATTCCTGGGCAGATATCATGGAGTCAAGAAGCATGGCAACGCCGTTTGGACTTTCTTAAGGAACAAAAAAATACAGAGATGCCTTTCTTAACCGGCGTATCAAAATTTGAAGATACAGAATCGCTGCGGGGCAACATTGAAAACTATATAGGTATGACGCAAGTGCCCACGGGTTTAATGGGGCCACTCTTAATTAATGGCACCATAGCACAGGGAGATTTTTATGTGCCCATGGCCACTAGCGAAGGTGCGTTGGTGGCATCATATAGCCGCGGTGCGAGAGCTACACGATTGTGTGGAGGTATTACATCAGTATGCCTCACTGAGGCGGTACAGCGTGCTCCTATCTTTCGTTTTAATTCGCTAAGCGAAGTAGGTACTTTTATGTTTTGGGTATTGGATAAAATAGAAGTGTTCCGCGAAATTGTAGGCAAAAACAGTAACCATGCAAAGCTGGAAGATTTTAGAATAAATATGGAAGGCAACCAAGCCGTTTTAATTTTTGATTATATCACCGGCGAAGCTGCGGGACAAAATATGGTGACTATATGCACCGAAGCAATTTGTCAATATATAATAGAACACATTCCCATCAAACCAAAACAATGGTATATAGAAAGTAATTATGCGGGCGATAAAAAAGCAACAGCAGTTTCATTCTCCACCGTGCGTGGCAAAAAAGTATCAGCCGAAGCACTTATAACAAGACAAGTAGTAAAAGAAATATTGGGTTCCACACCCGAAGATATAGCTATATACTGGCAAACTTCGTCGGTGGCGGCAGTACAAAGTGGTAGTATAGGAATACAGGGACATTTTGCAAACGGACTCACCGCTATATTTATGGCTTGCGGTCAAGATGTAGCATGCGTATCGGAAGCATATGTAGGTGTAACAAGAATGGAAGTAACCACAAGTGGAGATTTATATTTAGCTGTTACATTACCCAGCTTAATGGTGGGTACTGTCGGTGGTGGAACAGGATTGCCCACCCAACGCGAATGCTTGAGTTTATTGGATTGTACGGGGCCTGGTTCAGCAAGAAAGTTTGCAGAAATTTGTGGTGCAACAATACTATGTGGTGAGCTATCAATCGCCGCTGCAATGGCATCGGGTAATTTTTCGAAGGCTCATAAGATTTTTGGGAGAAAGAAATGATTGATAATTGACAATTGAAAGTTAATTGTTTGAGGCGGTTTTTTTGGTAAATATTATTAATAATTTATAAATAAGTATAAGAAAATATGGGATTATTCATCAAACGTTTTTATATATATCAAAAGGAAAGATTTCCATTTGCTACGCATGGATTATTGATTGCAGCATTTAGTTTTTCTGCGATATCATATTCACGTATCTGCCGTGGTGCCGAGGGTTTCATTGCTTGGCAACCATATCTCATTTGTATATTTAATACCATAGGCATGTTTTTATTATTGCGTATTTGCGATGAACATAAAGATGCAGAAGATGATAAATTATATAGAAGTTATTTGCCAGTACCGCGTGGTATTATATCATTACAAGAATTAAAGTATATAGGTTTTTTTGTAGCAGGGTTACAAATTACCGTGCAGATATTAACCTATCCCCACATGCTTATATTGTACTTTGTTGCCATGTTATATATGATGTTGATGTTGAAAGAATTTTTTGTAGTAGAGTGGTTGCGTAAACGTCAGTTTTGGTATGTGGTTTCGCATATGCTTATAATACCGCTGGTTGATGTATATGCAAGTGGCTACGATTGGTTTATTGCAGGTGCAGCAGCTCCCAAGGGATTAATATTTTTCTTCTTGGTTTCATTTATGAGCGGAATAGTTTTAGAGATTGGACGCAAAATAAAAATACCGGAAAAAGAAGAACCGGGTGTTATTTCATATACCAATTTAATGGGGCATAAAAAAGCTCCCGTGTATTGGATACTATGCTTATTCGGCTCCATGTTATTAGCAATGGCAGCCTGTTATTATGCAAAGTATAATATAGTTCCTTATATTATATTGGCTGTATTATTTATAAGCTGCTGCATACCTGCTTTGATGTTCAGAAACAATATGCAAACCAAATATGCCAAGCAAATCGAGATATCGTCGGGCATTTGGAGTTTGTGCATGTACTTAATTTTGGGAGCAGGACCTATGATTGGTAAATTGATATAAAATATGCAAAAACTTATCTTTTCCAAAGACTATAAAATCAATATGGGTGATGAACAGATCACTGGTATGAAAGCTTGGAATTTATTCCACTTGCAAAGTATTGGTCTGCGAGTACCTGATTTTGCTGTTGTTCCCGCAAGTATTATAATAACTGAGATAGAAAATAAGCCAAATGAAAATCCAGAAACTATTATAGATAATTATATTTTTGATGAAACAATATTAGCGAGTCTAAAAACATATTTTGGAGCGGGTGAATCTAAGTTTTGTGCTGTGCGTTCATCAGGAATTGCAGAAGATACTGGCGACAAATCGTTTGCAGGGCAGTATGAAACTTTATTATATGTTCCATACAATCAAATATATAATGCAATAAAACAAGTATGGAAATCAGCTTATGCACTCAGGGTAAAAGTATATAATGCGGGCGAGAGTAGAATAGTGCCCGTATCAGTAATTGTACAAGAAATGATTGATGCCGATACTGCGGGTGTAGCCTTTGGTATCAATCCTTTGGATGGGAACAGAACGGAGAAAACGATTAATGCATTATATGGTTTGGGAGAAGGTTTGGTATCGGGAGAATTGCTGGCAGATACTTTTATTGTGAAAGAAAGTAATATTGAAAAGCAAATTGCAAATAAGACTGACATGTTTGTTTTTGATACAGAAAACAAATCTGGTGTAAAACAAATACAAGTTCCCAATAACAAACAAAATGAAGCATCTTTAAGTGATATACAATTAAAAGAAGTTGCAGAAATACTAAATGTATTATATAAATATTTTCACAAATATCAGGATATAGAATTTGCATACAAAAACAATATATTATACTTGTTGCAAGCCCGCCCCATCACCAGCCATGTGCATGTTCCTGATGCAGGATCCAAGTTCACCATTTGGGATAACAGCAATATTATAGAGTCGTATCCGGGTTTATCTTTACCGCTCACCTTTTCTTTTATTGTGAAAATGTATGATAGCGTTTATCGTCAGTTTAGTGCGATTATGGGTATTCGCCCGAGTATAATTGCAGCTAACGGCGAAGTATATGCCAATATGCTCGGACATATATATGGGCGTGTATATTATAATTTGAATAATTGGTATAATGCCCTGGCATTACTTCCGGGTTTTTCTATCAATGCCAAATTCATGGAAAAAATGATGGGCGTTAAAGAATCATTCAATACGGAGGAGCCCAAAAAGGCAGGGTTTCGAGATTATTTAGATGTATTAAGAGCACTTAGATATATATTATATAATTTGTTTACGGTTGACAAACAACGCAGAGAGTTTTTAGCACATTTCAATAAAGTAATTACAAAATATAAGCAGATAGATTTTTCTAAACGCAGACCCGATGAGTTGATGAAAGATTATTTGGAATTTGAAGAAACTTTAGTAAACAAATGGAAAGCTCCATTGACCAACGACTTTTTTTGTATGATATATTTTGGATTATTGCAGAAAATAGTTGTTAAAATATCGGGCGATGCGGACACCAATTTGCACAATGATTTGATGGCAGGCTCAGGCGATATAGTTTCTGTAGAACCAGTAAAGATGGGGCTTGAGATTGCTTCCTTGATCAAAAAAAGCGAAATATATAAAAGCGTATTTGATGAAAAAGAGAATATCGAAATATGGAGAACTTTGCACCATGAAAAGTATATATTGTTGAAAGAAAAAATAGACAAATATCTAGATCGTTGGGGAGATAGAACAGTGGGAGAACTTAAATTAGAAACTATCACTTATCGCCAAAAACCAGAAATGTATATGCAAATACTGAAGGGATATTTGAAAGCTGAGAATATAAAAGGTGCTACTACCGAACCTGTGGTGCGGACACAAGCAGAGCAATTTATATATAGCAAATTGAAAGGAAAACCCATCAAGAAATTCTTCTTCAATTATATTATGGGCAAAGCACGCTACTTGGTAAGCAACCGTGAAAACCTACGCTATGAAAGGACTAGAGGATTTGCGATGGTGAGAAATATTTTCACGGAAATGGGAAATAAGTTTTATGCCGAGAATTTATTGGACAATGCTGCTGATATATTTTACCTCACCCAAATTGAAATATTCGGAGCTATAAAAGGAACATTTATACATAGTAATTTGAAGGATTTAGTTTTACTTCGCAAACAAATGTACCTTGATTTTGAAAAGCAGAATCCTGCTGAACGGATTAAAAGTTACGGACCTTTATATGCAGGAAATAAAATGGCTGCAGAAATCAATATAAAAATATTGGAAGGCGATTTGAAAGGAATCCCTTGCTGTGCGGGTATTATAAAAGCTAAGGTGAGCGTATTAACACATCCATCGGAAGCAGAAGGGTTGGATGGTGATATATTAGTAACGAGCAGCACCGACCCAGGTTGGGTATCTTTATTTCCAACGGCTTCAGGTATTTTAGTTGAACGGGGAAGTTTGTTGAGTCATTCTGCAATTGTTTCAAGAGAGATGGGAATCCCATGCGTGGTGGGTATTTCAGGACTATTACAAAGATTAAAAACTGGAGATTGGGTGGAGATGGATGGTTCAACAGGTAATATAAAAATAATAGACAATAAATAATACTATGCAATTTAAAAATACCAATTTTGATATTATACGATATGCCAATTGTTGGGAAGATGCATCAGTTTTATTGGAAGGATTAAATACAGCACAAAATGGAAAAATATTCTCCATCGCTTCAGCTGGAGATAATAGTTTTTCGCTACTCACGTTAAATCCAGAACTGATAGTTGCAGGCGATTTGAATCCAATTCAATTGTATTTATGTGAGTTGAAGAAGCTTGCCATTACTAAGCTTGAGGATGCCGAGTTAATAGGATTCCTAGGCTTTACAGTACATCTGAATAGAAATAAAGTATATGAGTCAATTAAAAATGAACTGAGCACTGATGCTAGAAATTATTTCGACCAACATAGTACAGCAATAGAAAAGGGCGTCATTCATGCAGGAAAATTCGAGAACTATTTTTCACTGTTTCAAAAATGGGTACTGCCATTTATTCATTCAAAATCTACGACAAGAAAATTACTTGAAAAGAAATCAGAAAAAGAGCAAGAATTATTTTATTTTAACAAATGGAATTCGTGGAGATGGAAATTGTTGTTTAAACTATTCTATAGCAAGAAAGTAATGGGAAGTGCAGGCCGTTCGCCTGAGTTCATGAAACATGTGCAACTTAATGTAAGTGAATTTATATATCAAACCGCTGAGAAACATTTGAAATCTGTAGGTTGTCAAAATAATGAATATTTATCCTATATTTTTACTGGAGAATTTAAGTCACAGTTGCCACATTATTTATTGCCAGAAAATTTGAAAAAGGTAAGAGAGAATATCAATCACATAAAATTTGCACAAGGAACAGCAGAAGAAATTTTAAGCAAATATGGTAAGTTTGACGGGTTTAATTTATCAGATATTTTTGAATATATGAGTGAAACGCAAATGAAAGAGAATGCGGATATTATATATAATTATTCAAATCTCAATGCCCGTGTGGCTTATTGGAACCTTATGGTACCAAGGCATTTGAGTGAAAGTTATCCTGATCAATTTGTGTTTCAAAAGGAATTGTCGGAACAATTACAGGCAATAGACAAATGTTTTTTTTATAATCAATTCATTATAGACCAAAAAATATGAATACCGATTTATTACATTATATTATACTAATTGGAGCATATATAGTTTTATTTGCTACTGCCGAAATTTTGTATCACAAATTTAAAATACAAGCAGAATATTCCAGAAAGGTTGTTCATATAGGTTCTGGCTTGTTGACCATGTTATTTCCCATTTTGTTCAGTTCGCATTGGTGGGTATTGGGTATCTGTTCTTCGTTTGTATTATTGTTGTTCGTGAGTCAGAAATATAATTTTCTTCGGTCTATCAATGCCATCGACCGTAAATCGCATGGTAGTGTATTGTATCCCGTGGCTGTGTATATGAGTTTTTTATCGTATAATTATATGTGTGAGAAGACTGGTGTGCAAAGTTATTTCTGGTTCTACCAGCCTGTATTGGTAATGGCCTTAGCCGATCCAGCTGCGGCGATATTTGGAAAGAAGTTCCCTAAAGGTGTTATGCATATCAACGGAGATAAGAAAACAGTTACTGGATTTGTATCTTTTATCATAGTATCTTTTTTTGTAACCGGTATATTGGTTCATCTATTAAATGCTCCTATAGTGGGTGTTCATCTATATTTTCTTTTAGTGGTTTCTATAAGTACTGCAGCTACAGAACTTTTTACCACCAAGGGTTCTGACAATATCTTTATTCCAGCTGTGGCGATTTTTGTAAACTATTTTTGGGTATCTAATATTATAGCCTAACTATGAGTAATTACCATACTATTATAGTTAGTGAAGAGGATGGTTCTTATAAGCAGTTCAATAATTTTCCATTTGAGTTATATGGTGATATAGCCCTGCAATTTAAAAATCAATTTGCTTTAAGTGGGCCAGCTACTTGCTTGTTATTATTGAATGAAGATAAAATAAGTGGCCGTTTGGCATTATATGAAAATAAAGATTTAGTATATAACAACACGCCTTCCATTACCATTGGAAATTATGAATGCATTGATGATAATAAAGCTTCAGCAATACTATTAGAATCAGCATTTGATTTAGCTCGACAAAAAGGATATAAATACATTATAGGGCCTATGAATGGCAGTACATGGAAGAATTACCGTTTTATGGATGACCAAACCAATCCCCTATTTTTTACCGAGAATTTGCATCAGCCATACTATACTCGGCAATTTACAGAAAATGGATTTGGGGCAATATCTAACTATATTTCGCAAGTTGATACTAAATTAGTGTTTGGGAAATTCTTATATTTAAATGAGAGATTCAAGCAAGAAAATATACAAATTCGCTCCATTGATATGGACAATTTGGAAAAGGAATTATTATTATTATATGATTTATGCAGTAAAGTATTTATACATAATTTTCTATATACACCAATTTCTGCCAAAGAATTTTTAGATTTATATGTTCCTCTAATGCCCTTGATAAATAAGGATTTGATATTATTGGCAGAAGACAGGACTAACAATAAGCTAGCAGGATTTATATTTGCGATTCCTAATTTGTTTGATGAAAAAAAGCAAAGTATTATAGTAAAAACATTGGCACGAAACCCTGCGAGGAAATATGCAGGTATTACCCAATTACTTTGTGACATGATTACCCAGAATGCATCTGAAAATCATATCACCAAGATATATCATGCTTTTATGCATGTTAATAATAAATCCATAAATGCGTCGGCAAAATTTTCAGGACATGATTTTAGAAAATATACTTTATACGGTAAAGCGATTTAGGTTATGAATATTGTCACTCTTTTTCTGGAAGCGGCAGGGCAGAATCCAAATAAAATTGCTTTGATACATAAAGGCAAGGAAATTACCTATGCTAAACTTAAAGAAAAAGTATTAAAGCAAGTAGCGTATTTGCAAACTAAAAATATACAAACAGACGATAAGGTGCTTGTATATATTCCCATGAGTATCGATTTATATATTATGCTCCTCGCTATTTTCTATAATGGTTCGGTGGCGGTATTTATTGACGAATGGGCTAATAAAGAACGTATTAGTCAATGTTGTAAGATGATGGATTGCAAGGGGTTTGCTGGGGGATGGAAAGCAAAATTGTTTGCATTATTTAATAAGGATTTACGAAATATTCCTGTTAAAGTATTTATTACAAATGATAATTTGCACTATAATAATCAGCCTTGTGATATGCAAGAGAGCGACGCAGCACTAATTACGCTCACAACTGGTAGCACAGGCATACCCAAGGCTGCAAACAGAACCCACGCTTTCCTGTTCGAGCAATTTAAGGCATTGGAACATTTAATAAAAGGAACTGAAAACTATACAGAGTTATGTACACTACCCATCGTTACTATGCTCAATTTGGGACATGGAAAAACTACGGTAATTCCCAATTTCAAAACCTCTAAACCCAAATCATTCAAACCAGAACAATTATTTAGTGATATAGAAAAGTATCATATAGAAAGTATGATAGCCTCGCCTTATTATACTGCATCTTTAGGAAAATACGGATTAGAAAACAAACTACAGAACAGAACAATTAAACATCTAATAACTGGTGGTGGGCCTGTATTCCCTGACGTTGCTCGTGATATTGTATATACTTTCCCAGAAGCAGAAAATATGATTGTATATGGCAGCACAGAAGCAGAACCTATTAGTAATATAGATGCGAATGTATTACAAAATTACACGGTTGATAATGGACTTCTTGTGGGTATTCCTGACACACAAACAGAGCTTTGTATTGTACAATTTCTACCCGATACCTACCACGAATATTCTCATGAAGAATTTGATAAACTAAAATGCAAAACTGGACAACATGGAGAAATAGTAGTAAAAGGAAAGCACGTATTAGAGAATTATCTGGGATTAGACAAAAACCAACTGAGTAATAAAATTAAAACACCACAAGGCTTGTGGCACCGCACAGGCGATGCGGGCAAATTAGACGCACAAGGACAACTACATTTATTAGGTCGCTGCAAAGAATCATTTATATATAATACCCAATATATATTCCCTTTTATTATGGAATATCGCTTAAAAAATATTGCAGGAATTAAAGAAGGAACTATTATACAAATTAATGACAACCCGATTATATTCTTTGTGCCTGATACCAACTTCGATATAAAAGGTATTAATTTGTCTTTAAATGAACTAGGCTTAGAAAATATAGAAACCAAACAACTGAATGTATTACCAAAAGACCCAAGGCATCATACGAAGATTGATTATGGGAAGTTGAAAGTATTATAATCACCCCACCCCATTATGCCGCATCAACCCTTCTTTGGTTGCCATATATCTATAATCGTGCATGCGGTCGGTATCATATATAAAACTGCGTATATATTCTTGTTCCTTTTCGTCGAATTTCATGGGTGTTACCCATTTTTTGGAAATCAATATCTTTAATACATCGCCTGCTATGGCTGGGCTTAAACCAGTCTCTTCCAATATGGTTTCAAAGGGCTCAACAAAGTATAGGCAGTTGAGTACGTCCATTTCTAAAGGGTCTATTTCGTCGTTCATGTTTTATATAGCTAATATTAAAATTGATTTAAGAACAAGGATTAACGATTTGCGATTTATGAAGTTTCCTAGCTTGTTAACCTGAGCCTTCTCGAAGGGCGGCAAACCATGTGGGGAGTACTTCTCCTGTCGTCTTCGATAAACTCAGACCGACACCTCCTTCTAAAATCATCATTCGTTAATCCTTGTTCGATATTCTATTATTCGTTATTATAAATTAAAACCCTAATTCTACCTTCAGTGCTTTATCTAAAAACTGTTGTATATTATTGTTGCCATTTATTTTTTCTAGTGGTACTGATGTGAGAATAAAATCTATTTTGCTGTTACTTACTTTGGTTCGCTTTGCTATTACGTTTGTTGAATCAGGTTGTTGCCATGCTTTGTTTATAATGCCTGATACATTAATGAGTGCATTATATATGTATTCGTAATTGTAGTTTTGATTGTTGTCGGCTTTATATAAAGGTCGGCACACAAAGGGTGGTGAATTGCTGCTTAAATTAGGCCAACCACTGACTATAGGATCCAAATTGGATGCGTTGTTCAATCTAAAAGTTAATCCTTGGGGCATATATACCAATTGGCGTACGGGTGTAAAATCGAGAACATTGGCTGTGGTGTCGAATGATGAATTAAAGACAGCACTCATGAATATAGTTCCATTGTTTGTAAAGAAATTCGTTAATGTTTTCTTGGCAAAATTGAGTGAAGTATTGGCATCATCAGTAAACCATATAATATGTGGGAACAGCCCAAATATCAGGGCTTGTGTTTGGTTATCGGGAGCTAGTTCTGTATAGTTGTTATTTTGGATATCGCTGCTTAATAAAGTATCATAATATAAGATATTCATATTCGCTAAAGCATCTTGATAAAATTTCTGTGTATTAATTTTACCGCTACTACTTAGCATCCCATTCACCAATAAAACTTGTCCATGTACTTTTTTTACAAATATATTATGCGATACTTTATATACAGATTTTGCACCCACCTTGTCTACCGAACGTATATATAATACATTGGGAGCATCCAGCAACAAACCCCTTAGGGTGCTGGCTAACAGGGTTTGTTTACCGCCTTGTAATATATTACAATCACTGGTATTTTGTTTTGGGTTTTGTGCTACAATCGTTACTTCATTATATATTGCCGAAACTTTTACGGGTATATTATTTGTATCATTCAAATATAATTCTATATAGTCCACATCTCCTGCACCATCAGGATCATTTGTTTCCCAATAATATTTAAGTACGGGAAAAGATTTAACGGGATTGCGAGTGGTTGAACCCGCACTGCCCATGGGAGTTATAAAATCAATAGTAGGAGCAGAATTCTTTACAGGTACGCCCAATGTGGCTCCCACAGGATCTTCCAAGCCCATATTATCGACGGCCTTTACCATAAATTTAAAATCGAAAGTGTCTATTCCTGGGGGAATTTGTAAATTAAATATACTATCTTGTTTGGTAGTGCTTAACCAATGACTTCCATCAAATGAAAACTTATAAGAAGCTACATAGCCATCGGCATCATCGCCCCACCATTGCAGCCGTACTTGCGATGAGAGTCGATTGCTGCCACTGCGGTTAATTGTATCGCAGGTTAAGAAAGTTCTAGGTGCTTTGTTAGTATTTTTATCGCCTTTAAAACTAGAGCGACAAGCACCAATAACTAGTATAATAATTGCAAATTTGATATATAATTTCATCATAGAATTTGCCAAAATTAATCGCTGAATATTTATTAGTTGTTAAGTTTTTTCTTGTAGGCGGTATATCCTTTGTCCAAAAACTTAATATATACTTGTTCATCAGAATTGTAAGTAGCTGTTTCTAACCCCAACAAATTATTGCCTTCTGAATCGGTTATAATATATTGTGGCTGACTAGAAGTTTTGTATCTAGTGATTTGCAAATCACTGATTTGGTCACCCAATGTCTTCTTTACCTCACCATCTCGCTTGCCAGTATACCATTCATTCTCGGGAAGTTCAAATCGGTCATCAGTATATAATGAAACCAATACAAAACTATCTTTCATTCTATTTAATACCTCTGGTTTTACCCATATATTTTCTTCCATTTTGCGGCAATTGGTACAAGCATTTCCGGTAAAGTCAATCAATATAGGTTTGTTTACTTTTTTGCTATAGGCACTTGCTTCATTGAAATCGAAAAAACCTTTGAGGCCGTTTGGCATTTGGTGTAATTCATGATATTTCACCTTACTCATATCGATACTACCATCTGAGTGGTTTTCTACTTTAGCACTTCCGCCATTTATGTTAAACTCTTGGTATTGCATGGGTGGTGTAATTCCCGCCAATAATTTTACTGGGGCTCCCCACATGCCGGGTATCATATATACGGTGAATGCCAAAACTATAATAGCCATTAGCAAACGTGGCACTCCAATATGCGTCATATCAGTATCGTGCGGCAGTTTAATTTTGCCCAAAAGATATAAGCCCCATAGCAGAAAAACAACTATCCAAATAGCAAAGAATATATCGCGGCTTAATATACCCCAATGGTATGTTTGATCGGGGATTGATAAAAATTTGAACGCAAAAGCCAGCTCAAAAAATCCAAATGAAACTTTTACTGCATTAAGCCAACGACCTGGTTTGGGTAAGCTGAGCATCATACTGGGGAAGATGGCAAACAATACAAAAGGCAATGCTATAGCTAAAGAGAAAAAGAACATGCCAATCACTGGTTTTAATATATGCCCAGTCGATGCTTCCACCAATAAACTTCCTACAAATGGGCCGGTACACGAGAAAGAAACCAATACCAAAGTAAAGGCCATAAAGAATAAACCACCTATTGAATCCTTGCTCGATTTGCTCTCCATTTTATTTACAAATCTGCTTGGTAATATAATTTCGAACCAACCCAAAAATGAAAAGCCAAATACCAAAAAGACCAAAAAGAAAAATATATTGGGAGCCCAGTGTGTGCTCAGCCAATTATTAAATTCGGGGCCTTTGGTTCCAGAAATTAAAGCACCAGGAATGGTATATATAACTATTACAAATAATCCAAATAATAATGCACTTCGAATACCTCTTCGTTTTGCTTTTTTCTTTTCTTCTTCATCTTTTGCGGCACTGCGAATAAAAAATGAAACCGTCATGGGTAACATCGGAAATACACAAGGGGTGAAGATGGCCAAGAATCCTACAGCGAGGGCTTCTAACATAAATCCAAACAGGTCGTCATCCTTGTTTTCAGTCTTGGCAGTTGCGGGTTTTATCTCTGCAGTTTTATGTTTAAAATTATCTGCTTTATTGGTATTTATTTGAGTGCTTGTATCTAAAGGTTTGGTAGTATCTATTATATTTCCTTTGGCTGCCTCAGATACAGAGATTGGGATGGTAACGAAAGGTTGTCTTTCATTATTACAGCTTTCATCTGAACAAGTTTGGGCATCCATCCTAACTATAATAGATGATATAATTTTCGTGATTTTTATTTTCTGTGTAAATACGCCTTTGCCATTAAAAAATACCCGGTCGCACGCAAAAATATCATCATAATGAGTGGTTGGTTTTCCCATAGTTTGTAAGTTACCCATCAAGCTAATTCCATCTTTTGTTTTAAATTCGATAACGCAGGGGTAGGTACAATCGGTGGTAGTATATAGTGTTTGTGTTGGGGGAACAATGCCTGTGGCCGTTATTGTGGCCTCATCTCCTACTTTTAATTTCGAAGAATTAATTTTAAATTCCCAGCTTATTTTTTGTACTTTCTGAGAAAACCCACTTTTAAATAATACAACAAATATTACAATATATATATACTTTATATTTTTCATTCGCAAATTCAATTAATATACTTTTAGTTCAAAATCTTTTTCTTTCATCACACAAATATTATCATCACAAACCTGTGTGAGAACTTTAAACTTAATCATATTTTTATGTACTTTAAATTTTCTCTTCACAGTAATATGGCCTCTGAGTTCAGTAAACTTGGACTTGAACACTTCTTCATACACTTCTTTTTTATTGCCTTCTATAATATCTTTACCAATGGGTTTGTACTTCTTTTCAAAAGCAAGTTGTGTAACTATCGGGCCTACATCTGCTGAGGTTTCATTGGAGTATGAATGAAAATTTTCGGGTATATCAGTTTGTAATAATACCCATGCGGTATCACCTTTCTTTAGTTTTCCTGCGGGGCTAATTTCGGCCTTCCATATAAGTTCTACTTCGGCTTTTGTATGATGAATAAATGAAGTGGCACTTATAAAAACAGAAGTTAATATAATAGTTACAACAGCGATATTTTTCAATTTTATTTTCATTATCTATATAACAATAATATATCTGTTCTCGTTTCACCTTTTTCGGCAGAGATACGAAAATTCATACGCCAAACATAAAGTCCAGTTTCAAGTGGTTTGCCTTTCAGGGTGCCATCCCACACAAAATGTTGGTCGTGTGTTTCAAACACTTTTTCACCCCATCTATTATATATCAGAAAATAAAATTCGGGCAGGTGGTCGTTGCAAGTTAGGTAGAATGTTTCATTTTCTGTTGGACCTTGCCTATTGGGTGTAAATGCATTGGGCACGTAAAGTAATATTACAGGCCTAATCAATATTCTTTGAGAAACTGTATCAGTGCAACCAAACGGACTAAAGTTAATGAGCGATACATCATAGAATCCAGTATCTCCAAATGTATGAATCACTACAGAATCCGTATCGGTAATGCCATCACCAAAATCCCATAAACGACGAACAATATCATGGCCACCATCTACAAAAGTTATTTTGGGATTGTCGATAAAAACTTCATTTGGGTAATTTGAAAAAGTAGTTTCAGGGAGTGGTTTCACTGCAATAGTGCGAGATGAAAGTTGAGAGCAAGAACCCTGCACAGCATTGATGGAAACATTATAATTACCTGGAGCTTTATAAGTATGCATCGGCGTTTTACTGTTGCTGGTATCGCCATCGCCAAGTTGCCATAAATATTTCAAGGTAGAAGAAATAGGTTGAACAGTACGAATAAAAGTAGGAGCACCAAGGCATACAGTATCGAATAATATATCAAATAATGGGGGAGCAAGTACCGTAATCAACACAGAATTTGTATCGCTGCAACCATTTCTGCTATAGGTCAATTTATACCGTGTAGTGCTGGTAGGTTTTGCTGATACTTTTAGTGATACAGAATCATTAAGGCTGGTGCCAGGTTGCCACAGCACGTTAGCACCTCCAGCAAGTGTTACATTTGAAACGAGCTGCACCAAATCGCCAGGGCAAATAGTTTGTGGGGCAGTTGCAATAGTTGCCTTCAGCACACTATCAACACCAATATACATTGAAACAGTATCTGGGTAAAGCCCCAAGCTATCAATAACAGTGAGCAAAACTTTATAGGTGCCGGGTCCGCTAAAAGTATGTGTAACCATCGTATCCATGAGTGTAGAAGTATCTGAAGTTCCACTATTGGCGTCTCCAAAATTCCATAAAACACCAAAGGCTTTCGTACTATAATTTCGGAATGAAACGGTGAAATTTCCACAAGTAAGTTGGCCACTCTTAAATTTCGCAGTGGGTGTATTGCAGAGCTTTACGCTGATTTTTACAGAATCAGTGGCTGAGCACTTGGTACTGGTATCAGTGACTAATAGGTGATAGGTAGTTGTAATGAGCGGAGCTGCCTTTGGGTTGTGCACGTAGCCATCACTCAGATAGGTTGTTGGGCTCCATTGGTATAAGAAATTGGAATTATAAGTGGCCAATAAGAAAACCACACTGCCCGGGCATCCCGCTGGTGGAGCAGGACTTATAGTGAATTGTGGATAGTCGAACAAGTGCACATCTTTCTGAACGGTGTCGGTATTCCCGCTATTGTCCGACACAATAAGAGTAACAGTATAAGTTTTGAACGAATCGAAAGTATAATTGAGGTTGGTCGACGTTTGGAAAGACCCTTTGATGAACCAAAAAAACTTATTCGCATTACTTGAGCTATTGATAAATTTCACCGTTTTAGTGCCACAAACCGAGTCGGTAAAGCTGAAGTTGGCCGTTGGCTGAGCCTTCGCAATGCCCATGCACACAACAAACCCTAAAAAATATAAAGTAGTTTGGATATGAATTTTCTTCCAGTTCATCAAAATATAATTAGCAAAAATAAGGGATTTTACAAAAAAAAGAAAGAAACATTTCCTTAAGCCTTTTGCAACCGCCCTTTCCATTCATATTTTAAGAAGTTAGCACTGATACCAATATATACCAAATAAATGGGATATAGTAGTTCAATTATAGGCAAATAAATTATAGTTTTATAACTCTTCATATAGCGTAAATATATACTTGTGATACCCACATCTGCCAATGTTTTAATCATAAAATATAAGACAAAATAAAACCATGAAAGGTTGCCTAAAAATGGGGTTATGTACAACATGATATTTGCCATAAAAATCAGCACTAAAATTGCCCTATTGCCTATATTATAATTTTTGTGTTTCGATGCCCAGCGAATCCTTTGTTGCACCAATTCTTTAAAACTAACGACAGAAGGAGTATGAACAGCAGCTATTGTATCTGTCAAAAAGTATATATCATTGGGAAACTTCGCGGCAATCTTTTTCAGTAAAAACTCATCATCGCCACTGGGTATTTGTTCATTGCCCTCATAACCATTTATTTCTTCAAAAACTCTTTTAGGATAAGCCATATTTGCACCATTACATAACAGTGGTTTTCGCATGCCAATTAATGCATTGCCACCTACTATAAGTGCACCAAATTCTACTACTTGAAAATGATATAATAACTTAGAAAAAATAGAATTGCGAGGATGATATAACAATACAGGTGCTGAAATAAACTTTGCTTGGGTATTGCGATAAAACTTTTCTATGATACTGATATGGTTTGTATTTATAGTACAATCGGCATCAGTAGTAATAATTAATTCGCCACTTGCAAGGCTCACTCCATGCGCCATTGCTTGCTTTTTACCTATTATTTTTTCAGGCAGATTTATATATTTTATTCGATTGCCGCATGCTTTCAATAGCTTTTCTGTATTATCATTTGAATGGTCGTTAACAATAATAATTTCATACAAATCTTTGGGATAATTTTGAGTGAGCAAACATTCTAACAGTTTAGTTATATTTTGTTCTTCATTCCTTGCTGCTACTATTATAGATACTTTTGTTAATTCTTTATTCGAATGAGAAAGTATATTCTTTTTCTTGCCGCTATATATGATGATAGTAGCAATAAGTATGATATATAATCCCAGGAAGGAAAAAACTAAAACCATTAGTTTTTTAATTATTAATTTTTAATATTTATTCGGGCTATCAAGTACAGTCCCAATAGTGAGGGAAGTATGATATTAACAATCCACAGCGTGTACGCAGCTAGCAAAATTTCAGTAGGCTGATTGGTGTAGAGTCCAATAACGGCTAGTGCTCCAGCTCCACGCACACCTGCCTCTATAATAGCTATAGTAGGTATAGCTGTGTGCAATAAGTATATAACAGATACACACACAAAGGCATGTTCGATGCTAATATTCACATGGAAAAAGTTTAACAGTAAAACATACTGCACGCAGAAAGTAAAATACCGAAATATCGAAAGCCACATAATTTTGCTTAGGTAAGCTGAACTGGCATTTTTTAAATGGGCAAACTTGTCGTAAAACCTAGGTATATATAGCCTGAGGCTAAACAAATCGGCAATCTTAGAGAAGTTGTAATATAATACCAATAAGCAAGTGCTTAGTATAATTGCAATAAAAAATAATAGGGCAGTAATATAATAATTGGTCAAATGTAAATCAATATTATAGGCTACCATAGCTAGGCAACCAAAGGTTACGGTAGCAATTAACTGGGCAAAACTTCCGGCTATAGTTGATATAGACGATGATATTTTATCAGCATGATTTAGATATAATATTCTGCCACCAAATTCACCAATTCTGTTAGGAGTGAAAAACCCTGTGGCAACGCCAGCAAGTACTCCTTTTATGGCTTGTAATATACTAATATTTTCTAGGGGTTGTATAATATGTTTCCATTTATAACTTTCTATACCCCAATTCACCAGCACCAACGCGGCCGCAGGAATTAGGAAATATATAATATTGGCAACTGTATAATAATGTATAAAATTGGTTCTTAACAATTCGTATTCACTATTCAAAAAAACTTGTTTATATATAAATGCAAAACCAATCAGGGCTAGCAACCATTTGCCAATGGAAATCCAAATTCTGTATGTATTAGTTAAAGTCAAAATTTATCTGCAAGGAACAAATATAGGTTAAAATCTTTTTGGGTGCTTGCTTTTTGTATATCGATTTCCAATTTTTGAAAATTAATATCGGCAGTACGTTTTTTTCTAATAAGCTGCATCGCCTTCTCTGCCAATATTTTACCGCGTTTTTCATTACTATGTTCGGTGTGTTGATGGGCTAAAATACTATTATACAATTCTTCGATACCACTACTATCGGTTGCCACAGTTTTTATTACAGGTATTTCCCATTTTTCAGAAGAATTGCTCATAGCTACCATACATATATTTTTATAAAAAGATGCCGCACCGGCTCTATCAGCTTTGTTCACTACAAACACATCGGCAATTTCCATCACGCCCGATTTAATTCCTTGCACTTCGTCGCCCGACTCGGGAACCAATACCAATACTGTGGTATCCGCAAGGCCAGCAATTTCCACTTCACTTTGGCCAACGCCTACGGTTTCAATTATTATATAATCGAAGTTGGCACTTTTTAATATATCAACCACTTCAAATACTTTGGGGCTAAGTCCACCCAAGCTGCCTCGCGTGGCCATGCTGCGTATATATACATTCGGGTGTAAAAAATGCTGCGACATCCGAACCCTATCGCCCAGTAATGAACCTTTGGTAAATGGGCTAGTGGGGTCAACAGCTATAATAGCAACACGTTTATTTTGTTGTATAATATATTGGGTAAATGCATTGATGAGGGTGCTTTTGCCAGCACCCGGAGGTCCAGTAAAACCTATCACCGGGACATTTTTTGTGTGCGACAAAGCAGATAGTAATTCCCAACTTCCCTCCGTTTCATTTTCTACCAAAGTGATGGCACGGGCAATCGATTTTAAATCGGCCCTTTTTACACCTTCTATAATATTTTCTTGCTGCAACAGGGTTCAAAATTAAGGCAAACCCTGCTGAGTTTATAAGTTTTAAATTTTTTACCTAGGAACAGGTTTCGTTGTATCAGGTTTTACTTCGATACGTTTCTTAGGGGCAGTGGGGTTAGATGGTGTAGTGGCTGAACCGCCTGGGATTTGAGGTGTAGTGGTTTTACTTGTGCCACGTTGCATCGGGTCAGTTTTTTGTGGAGTGGGTTTACTGGTAGTGCGTGTATTGCTTGTGGGTGTGTAATTTCCACTATTGTTCATGCTTCCGCATACCCCCATAATAGATCCGCATGATTTAAACATGGGACCAATTCTCCAAGTAATGCCAACTTGGGTAAGTAGTACATTGGTGTTTGATGTTTGCGGATAGTAAAATACTTGGTTGCTGGGTTGTTGTGCTTTTGAAATAGGCAAATAAGTGCCGCTACCTCCTATAAAATAAGTAGTTTTCGCTTCAATAAAAAAGTGATCGGTAATTTTTAATGCGATTCCGATGCCCAGTCCTAGGGTTCCCACACTTGCTTTAAATGTATCGGTGGTAATGGGTTCAACTGCGGGGCCAGGAGGAAGGACGCTCAATACTTCACGCGATGTAAAACTACGTGCACCCAGCAGTACTTCGGCAAAAGGTATAATAAATCGGTTATTGGTAAATGAGCCGCGGGCTATGCCATACCATGCTGCAGAATTATTAGTAATTTCTTGCTTGCCTCTTGCACCGGGAGGATTCGCTAGATCTATATCAAATGATTTGGCACCAAATTTATTAAATTCCAATCCAAATCCTATTTGTAATTTGAAACCTTGGTTCCATGGATTTGTAGAACCATCTTTATTGATGGCACCACTTAATAAAAGTAACTGCACACCTCCGCCTTTTTCGTATGCATTTTTTTCAAATGACGATTTTGGCAAAGCCGCATGGCCCGAAATACCAACATATAATGGAACGCTTTGAGCGTGTGCAAAGCTTACAGCAGCAATAAGAACAGAGAGTATATAATATCTTTTCATAAGATGATAATTAATAATATATTGTATATATTCAAAATCATGCCAAAACTATTTAAGGTGGTATTGTATTAAATCGTTCATGGGGCTTTGTATAATTTTTCCGGGTTTCATATTGTATTCATCTGCTTTATCTAATAATATATCTTTAAATAAAAAACCAATGGAACCCACGCAATTTAATTCATAATCTGTATAGTTTGGATAATGGCTTACTAGGTTTTCAAAAAAATCGTGAAAGCTGTCTTGTATTTTGGCTCTGATATATTCACTTTGTTTGTGTTTATAGGCAAACTTGGCAAAGCTTGCCAGGAAACGATTTGGCGAAGGTTTATTATATATGATATCATATAATTGTTCGTTATTCAATTTATAAGTTTCTTTAAAATCGTCCCACAAATTTTGGGGCATTAATTTACGCATATAATCACGCACCAATTTTCGGCCTATATAACAACCACTACCTTCATCGCCCAACATGTGGCCCAGCGAATCAATATTTAATATTACTTTTTCGCCATCATATAAGCAAGTATTTGCTCCTGTACCAAGTATCGCAGCAAAGCCAGGATTGTCGCCCAGCAAGGCTTTGGCTGATGCCAATAAATCATGCGTTACTATAATACTCGCATTGGGAAAAGCTTGCTGCAATGCTTTGTGAACGATATCACATTTTGCAGGCAATGAACAACCTGCACCATAAAAAAATATTTCTTTTATTTCCGAAGCTTGTACTTGTGGAAGCAAGTTCTCCTTAATCGAGTTATATATAAATTCCGAATCAAAATAAAACGGATTATAGCCGGGCGTATGGTAACGGCCTGCCTCGCTGTTATTATGTATCAACACCCAATCGGTTTTGGTGGAGCCGCTATCGGCTATCAATTTCATGGTGCAATATTAATACTTATTGCTCAAAATAAAAGAAGCCTTCGAGTTGTCACCGTTTTACAAAAACGGTGACCATCTATGAAAACCGTTCTGTGAACGGCGATACAAATAAAACTGCTCAGTCATGAGATCGTGCTCCGCCGCCGCCGCGGAACGGGTTGCAAACCCTTGTTTATATATATAGTTCCCGTTCAAAGAATGGAAACAACGGAGTACTATCTATTGCCGTTGACTTCAGCCAACGGGATTAAAATGGAGATGTATTCGGCTTTAGCCACATAAAACAATTCGGCTAAAGCCAATATATTATATATCCCAAATCCCCTGCTCTAAAGAGCAGGGCAATAGAATCGAACTTCCTTTAAGAGATGAGCTATTAAAACAGAATCAATAACCAATAATTTTAATATTCAAATAATTATCCTGTTTTTGCTAAATCCAAATATACCAGAAAACCATATTGATATTTTTTGTTGCAGCTATATTAAACAGCTGTAGGCATAAGTGCCAAGACCCAAGTAATATGGATTGTGAGAACTATAACCCATGTGCTGGTCAAAAACCTGTTACTGCCGAAATAGATATATATGATAATGACTATATTTTTAAACAAGAATTGCATGATACTATTTTTTTAAAAGGTTTAAACCTTACTTTTAAATCCAAGAATATAGCAAGTGAATATGTGACTCGTCCTGATTATTATAATAGCTTTTCTGTTCTCCGATTTATATTTCAACCAGTTGGTGTCTCTACAAAAACTACTGATAGACTATCATTATATAGTCCATAACTTAACAGCAGTGATTCGTGGCAGTGAAGCTGCCGTAATTAGTTATGCTAATAACTAAACGGCGACTTAAACGGTCGCATAACCTGCAAAGTCCATGGCTGGGGTACTTTAAACATACGTTTGGGATATGCAAAAAGAGCAATAGTCATTGCTGGAACTGTAATCAAGGGCATAATAGTGTTGTCTTGCTCAGTGGCATACCTATATATTAAGTAACTTGAAATGAGCGTTAATGCAACAGCAGCTGCTCTTACTATTTTTTCTTGACGTCCTATATAACCTATTTCGCGAATTCGGTGCAAGGGTACTTTCATCCCATTTTTCATAAACAAAGTATCGGGGTCCATATACATAATGGATCCTTTAAACTTTGCTGTGGAATTGCTCATTTTAAAAGTTATCTTTTGATTGGTACGAATGGTATGCTCGCCAAAACCTGAAAATAATTTCAATACGGTGGATGTATCTTTTACTGTGTTCTGCGAATTTGCCTGCACAGCAATTAGGCTAAAGAATATAATACAAATATTTATACGTAATTTCATAGGTGCAAAATTACTTGTTTTCCATCAATTGGTCAACAGTTGCTCTGGCAACTGAATGATAACCTGGTCGGGCTTTTTTATAAATTTCTTTTGCTGTGGCTTTTGTTTTTGGGTTGGCCAATAGTTTTTCATACAAGGGCTGTACAAATTTACGACGCCCAACTGAGCATAGATATTTTTCCATAGCATTATAGGCAATATCATAATCATTTGAAATAGCAATTTGAAACCAGTCGCACAAAATTTCGCAATTGCCCGATTGGGTAAATTTGAATTTCGCATCAAGTTTCTGTAAATCTGTGGTATTTATTTTTGATGGTAAGCATCTTAAGAAATGCAACCAATGGTGTGTGGTCCATCCTTTTGTATCTAGCTTCTGAGGGTGTATATAATCTTTTGCCGCCCTTTCCGATTTTTGCAATTCTGTACTTTCTATAATCGGGCAATTTGATGGAATCCCTGTTTTATATACCCAATCATCTATCCTGATTTTTTGTTTCAATATATTATTATCATGAATAAGTTCATGGTTCAGATAAACTAGAAATTTTTCGGTTGTAATACTTTGAAAAGCAAATGTTTTAAAATATTTGTTCACGAACGAGTCCCATTTTGGCCGGCCAACGGCATTTTCGATTGTCTTTAAAAAGAAACAACCTTTTATATAAGCAATGTCGGTTACGCCATCATCTGGGTCACGCCCCACTAGGTTTAATTTTAGTTTTGTATCGGCATTGGCATCTCCCATTACTGAAATTTCTTTTTTCATTTCGTCAAACTCAAGTTTGCAAAGCATGTCTACATAAGGTTTTCCATATATTTTTTCCATGATGCGGTGCTCAAAATAAACAGTAAATCCTTCATTAAGCCAAAAATCGTCCCATGTGGCATTTGTTACTAAGTTGCCGCTCCAACTATGTGCAAGTTCATGAGCTACCAGTGATACCAAGCTCCTATCTCCCGCTATTACAGTTGGGGTGGCAAATGTGAGGCAAGGATTTTCCATACCTCCAAATGGGAAACTAGGCGGTAGAACTAGCAAATCATATCTGCCCCACAAATATTTCCCATATAATTCTTCAGCGGATTGTATCATAGTTTCCATATTTGCAAATTCCCAAGCAGCCGATGGTAGCAATGATGGTTCTGCATAGATTCCACAATTTTTTCCCAAGCTTTTGAATGCGATATCTCCCACAGCCAATGCCATTAAATAGCTAGGGATAGGATTGGTTTGTTTAAAATGATAAACTCCATCTGTATGCTTTACAGTATCGTTCTCAGCACTCATTAGTGCCATTAGGTTAACTGGGCAGGCAATGGTAGCATTATAAGTGAATTTAACACCAGGTCCATCTTGCAGGGGCACCCAACTTCGGGCAAGTATGGCTTGGCTTTGTGTAAACATAAATGGGTATTTGCCCCCAGCTGTCTGACTTGGGTCTAGCCACTGAATGGCAGCTGCCATAGGCGATGTGTGGTAGTATATTTTTACTTTTTTGGTATCGGGTTTTATCTGAATGGTTAATGACCTGCCTAAAAATTTGATTGAGTCGCCCAATTTAAATTCTGCTTTTGAGTAATTTCCATCAAGTTCAACTTTTTCAATGACTAAATCTCTGGAATCTAAAACCAATTGCTTGGTATGGGTTTTGTTTTCAACTAATAAATCCACATATCCACCTAATGTTTTCGTTATGAAATCCACCTTCAAATTCAAGTCTAAATGGACCACTTTGGCTTGGTCAGGAATTGCGAAAGAATGTTTGTCAATATCTGACATGCTGTTTTTCAAGTCCTTATCAGTACAATTTATGGCTAAAATTAAAGCCAATAAAGGGAATTGTTTCAATTCGAATTTTAAAAATCT
The DNA here is from genome assembly GCA_947477885.1 of Bacteroidota bacterium. Lineage (GTDB taxonomy): Bacteria > Bacteroidota > Bacteroidia > UKL13-3 > UKL13-3 > CANJUD01. Next base: position 260,987 of record CANJUD010000001.1, on the reverse strand, counting down.
TTTCATATCGCAAAAATACTTACATCAAAGTTTAGTTATTTGGACGCAAGTTGAACAAAAAAATTTGTATTGTTTAAAAGGAATTCAAAAATATCCCATATTTTCGTGTCCTCAAATCAAATTAACTAATCTAAAAAGCAGTATAATCACTTTTAAAATGGCACGAATTCCCAATATAAATAAGTGGAGCAAAACATTAATAATAATGTTGATGATTAGCTATAATGCTATAGCTCAAGATACTACTCCCTCTGCCCCCCCCGATACTGCATCGGTTGTTGATTCAGCAGCTCAAGAACCTGCCGCTCCTAAATATGTTCGATTTAAAATGAACGTTGATTCGATTACACAATTAGTTACTTATAAAGCAATTGTTGATCAAACAGAAACTGCAGCTGATTCCTTTTATCTACGAGCCAAACGTTGGGCTAATGGAAAATATCAATTAGCCAAAAACAAAAAACTAATATTATTAGATAAACCCAATGAGAAATTGGTGCTAAGGGCTCGACTTGCTTGTACGCCAGCTGGAAATCAATATAGTAAGCAAAGTAATGGCTTTATAGTTTTCAACCTCACTCTTATTTTTAAAGACGAAAAATATAAATATATTATAGACAATATTATTTATGAGCCGGAAGTTGACCTTTTAGATAAAGAAGCTAAAAAAGAACCATTGGATATAACTCCATTTGAATATTATATACAAGTGAAGCATAAAAAGAGGCAAACTGATGCTATGCTTCAAGGAGCAGACATAGATATCAAGAAATTACTTGATGAAATTAAGAAGTCGCTCGAAAACCCGAAAATACCCGACGAAGACGATTTTTAGTTTTAACAAAACATTCCACCTTTTTTATTGTGCGTAAGATCATCCATGTAGATATGGATGCGTTTTTTGCATCAGTTGAACAACTCGACAATCCATTCCTTAAAGGAAAACCTGTTGCTGTTGGAGGAGGCGAAAATAGAGGCGTAGTTGCTGCAGCTAGTTATGAAGCTCGAAAATTTGGCGTACGTTCAGCCATGTCAGGCAAAATAGCTAAACAGAAATGCCCGCACTTAATATTTGTAAGACCCCATTTTGAAAGATACAGAGAAGTATCGGGGCAAGTAATGGATATCTTTCATGAATATACAGATTTGGTGCAGCCAATGAGTTTGGATGAAGCATATTTGGATGTTACCGAAAATAAAATAGGCGATATATATGCTGCGAAAATTGCCAAATCAATCAAGGATAAAATATTTGAAACAACAGGACTTACAGCATCAGCAGGTGTTTCATTCAATAAGTTCTTGGCCAAGATAGCAAGCGATATGAATAAGCCCAATGGACTGAAAGTAATATTACCTAAAGATGCACAAGCATTATTAGATACTTTACCTATCGAAAAATTTCATGGCATAGGAGAGAAAACAGCAGAAAGAATGCGTAGACATGGAATACATAATGGTTATGATATAAGACTGAAAGAGTTGGACTTTTTAGAAAAACATTTCGGCAAAGCAGGTTCATTTTATTATCATATAGTGCGGTGCATCGACAATAGGGAAGTGAAAACAGAGTGGGTGAGGAAGTCGCTAGGAGCCGAGGAAACATTCGATATAGATATTATAGAACCAGAAGATTTGATTGCACAATTATCTATAATTGCCAAAACAGTTTCAAACCGGTTAGAGAAAAGAGAATTGAAAGGGCATACCGTTACTTTAAAAATAAAGTATCACGATTTTGAACTAAAAACACGAAGCAAAACTTTTACAAATTGGATTAACGATGCGGAAGAATTATTGGCACATGCTATCGAACTATTATATATTCCCGAGTTACCAAAAAAGTCTGTAAGGTTGCTGGGGATAAGCATATCCAACTTGAATAATGAAGAACAGACTCCTCCAAAATTAAGTCTTTCTGTTGCTTTCGATTTGCAATTAAAGCTTCCGTTTAACGACCAATTTCTCCTCGATTCAACTCAAGCCTTACCACCGAACCTTCGCAATTTAAATCAATAGGAGGTTTTGATTTGGTAATTTCTACGGTTATAATACCAGCCAATGGTAGTACTTGAAATAAATCTAAAGCTATAATATGTGCTACTTGCTCAAGCAAATCGTAGGTTTCGGCCATGTGTTTTTTGCAAACAGCGGCAATAATTTCGTAGTTGGTGGTATGGTCAATATTGGCAAATACGTGGGTGCTGGGCAGGATAAGTTTTACTTCCACATTTAAATAAAAATCGTTTCCTTGTTCTTTTTCAAAATCGTAGAGCCCATGATTGGCTCTGAAATACATTTTATCTAATTTAACGGTATAGTTCATTTGAAATTAATATATAATACAGCAAACGAACAACAGAAATATGGAATTTGCAAATTATTTATAGGGTGCATTTATTTAATACTGCCTTTGGTGTCGCATAATTTGTTAACTCCGCCAACTAATGTTATTGAATACATTAGCTTTACTGGCTCCCAGATGATGTAAGTACAATCGGGTATGTTCGCCACTATTTCCCCTTCGCCCGATATAATAATTACTTCCCAATGGTCAGTAGAAATATTCTTGGCAGAAAAGGTATATTGATTTGTTGGTTTAATATATAATATAGTTGGGGTAGTATAAAGATACATGGGATCGAACATATACTCATCGTCCATCCTTTGCATTTGATTGGTGTACTTTAATGGAATAATCTCTTTTAAATTTTTATTGAGCAATCCAAATAAGGTGTCCCTGTGTGTTATATAAAGTTGATGCGTAATATTATTAAAGGGGCTATCAGAATCCATTTGTACAAATGGGCTAATCTCCATGTTGGGAAAGGGTTTGAACTGGTCAAAATACTTTGTGACGGTATCATATTTTTCACTGATAGGGCGGGGGAAATTTATTTCATAGTCGCCATTTTTACGAACAAAATTTATATAGGTATTATTTGAAGGGAATGAATTGAAAAAATCTGTATTGTTACTTTTATATAATATTTCTCCTTTTTCATTTGCTATAATAGAACTATTTGTTTTTTCATTTTGGAATTTATAAAATAATTGTCCACTAAGAGAATCATAAAAAAAGGGAGGACGGTTGTATACCGTTAAAGCAGTATCGTGTGCATTGTAAGGGTCATTGGGGTCGTCCATTACCATTACTACAGTTTGTTGTTTATTGGTAAAAGTATAAGGAGGTATGAGTTCATTTCCTTTACTATCAAGCAAGCCGTAGTATCCCGCACCTTCTTTCAAATCCATATAGGAATATAAGGGAGGAACTTTTTTATAATTAATATTTGTAAATAACCCCTCATAAGAATTTGTATAATATTCTGAAGTAGTAATTGCATATTGTGGTAAGATTTCTTGGTGATAAAATCTTTTATATATGTTCCCTTTTGGATCTAACAATACATATCTTGTTTGGGTATCGTTCTTGATGATATTATTAGTGCGAATTCCCATGGCCGCCAAGGCGTAACCATCAATATATCTATATAATTCAGGATATATAACAGGTACAATTTCTTTGCCTTTTTCACTAACAGTACCCCAATGAATTGAAAATTCAAATTCCCTAACATATCTATAATTAGAATCTTTTTCAATTCCTTTAAATGAATCTACATGAATTGTATAATATGAAGAATCTTTTACCCAAACATACTTATAATGATGTTTACCCATTAGTGACACCCCGTTGATAAAAGTATCTAATTTATTATAACATGGTTTAATAATCCATTTGCCATTCTTGTCAATCATTCCCCATAAAGCATACTCATAGCGAGGGTAATCATCAAATCCTCTGTTTGTATTCTCGCGGCTATGAAAACTACCACTGGTGTCCTTTACCCACGCTTTACCATCTTTGAAAGATTTCACATCTACATAACAGTCTGCACAAATAGTTTTACCTTTTTTATTCTGAAGACTATACATCGAAGTCATCATATTATAACTAAATTTTTGTGCAAATGATTGGCTTACTAAAGCAAACATTATAATGAATATTGAAAATATTTTCATGTTGCAAAGTAAATCGTTTCTTCACAATTATAATATACCATCTTAGTGGTATTTATGTTCATTAGCTAATTAAGAAAAACCCTGGTATATAGCCAAGCTCGCCAAATAAGCCATTCCTGTAAGAATAATTATTTGCAACAAGGGCCATTTCCACGATTTGGTTTCTCGATATACTACTGCCACTGTGCTGGTACATTGCAATGCAAACGCATAAAAGAACATGAGCGACCAAACTGTGGCCATACTATATCGAGGTTTGCCAGTAAGTGTATCAACTTCTGCTTGCATTTTATGTTTCAAACTTTGGTGGCCTTCTCCATCCCCAATACTATATATAGCTGACATAGTACCTACAAATACTTCGCGTGCAGCAAAGGAACTTAATAATGCAATACCAATTTTCCAATCGAATCCTAAGGGACTAATTGCGGGTTCAATCCATTTGCCAAAATGCCCGGCATACGATGCTTCCAATTTTTCAGCTTGCATTTTTGCTTGTGCAAATGATGAATCTTTATATATTGTTTGACTATATTTTTTTTCTATTTGTTGCATATTATCTCCCGGTCCATAGCTACCCAAAAACCAGAGTATAACAGACACACAAAGTATAATAAGTCCAGCTTCCTTCACAAATATTTTTACACGACTCCATACTACTAATGACACATTATTTATTGTTGGCCATTTATATGCAGGCATTTCCAATATAAAATAGTTTTTCTTGTTTTGCTTTAACACAAGTTTAAATATCCATGCTACTAATAATGCAGCAATAAATCCAACCAAATACATACCCAGCATCACAAGTCCTTGCATGCTGAACACGCCCCATACTTGCGTGTCAGGCACTATGAGGCCAATCAGTAAAACATATACTGGCAAGCGGGCACTGCAACTCATTAGCGGAATAACCATGATAGTAATAAGACGGTCTCTCACATTTTCAATATTGCGTGTGGCCATAATAGAAGGAACTGCACAGGCCATTCCCCCGATTAGCGGCACTACAGATTTTCCGTTCAATCCAAAACTTCGCATTAGCCTGTCCATAATAAAACTTACGCGGGCCATATAACCACTGTCTTCGAGCAAGGTGAGCAACGAAAACAAAATCATTATTTGCGGTACGAAAACCAGCACTCCTGATACACCTGCAAGCACACCATTGGCAAATAAATCGCTCCACATATTATTGGGGAACATATGCAATGTAAAAGAACTTAGACTGTCGAACCCTTGTTCAATTAATTCCATAGGCCAGCGTGCTAACCAGAAAATACTTTGAAACATCACAAACAGTAATGCGAAAAATATAAGCAATCCCCATACTTTATGGGTGATAATTTTATCAGCGAAATTGCTTCTATCAGTTACATGCGCAGTTTTTGTAATACATTCAATAAGTATTTCATCTATTTGCTTAAAACGCTCTACAGTCTCTCGTGCTTGAAGTTTGCCCGTTTCAAATTCGTATTTTGAGAATACCCTCGCTATATTCTGCTTTGCATGTGAGGCATTTGAAACTTGGTGGGCCATCACCAAATCTTTATATATATTGCCGGTATTGATTACAATTTTTAATTCCTCCAAAAATTCAACAATGGCAGGATTGATATGATAGAAAATCTTTGTGGGAGTTTTTAAACTGGCTACAGTTTGTTCTAATAAATCAATGCCTTGCTTTTTGCGTGCATTAATTTCAACTACAGGTATTCCCAAAAGTTTTGAAAGCTCTACCGAGTCAACTTGTATATGTTTTTGTGCAGCCACGTCTAACATATTTAACGCTAGTACTGTTGGCAGCCCTAAGTCGATTACTTGTAAACACAATAGCAGCGAGCGTTTCAAATTTGATGCATCTGCAACCACAATGAGTTTATTGGGTTCAAATCCAGTTTTTTGCCCAAGGATGGTAGATACGGTTACCTGCTCGTCGCCACTTTTGGGATAAATACTATAGGTGCCTGGCAAATCAATGATGCGCGCATTCCCTATATCGGCCCACTTATAATCGACGGTAGTGCCCGGGAAATTGCTCACCTTTTGGTTAAGGCCAGTAATTACATTAAATAGCGTAGATTTCCCTGAATTGGGATTTCCGACTAAAGCAATATGGAGAAGTTTTGGGCTGATATTTTTTTAGAGTTTAATTTTTTGAGAACTAAAATTATCTTTTCTGATCCGCACTTTTGCAGCTTCTTGTATTCGCATGGCTAAAGTATAACCTGCTACTTGTATGGCAACAGGGTCTCCAAAAGGGGCAACCAAAACCATTTTTACTTTTTCGCCAGGAACGCAGCCCATTTCAAATAACTTGGCCACTAAATCATCGGCTTCAATGGCTTCTATTACAGCGGTTTCCCCCTTTTTTAGTTCGGACAAGTACATGCGTTTAAATCGGGTGCAATTTAGAACATTTCTAAAGAGCAAAGCAAAAGATTTGTGAAAAACTTGTGAATGGGTTTGGAATGGTGCGGGTATGCGTCTATATTTGCCCCTCTTTTTACAAAACCGTAAATAGATATAACAACATTAAAATCAATTAATTAAAAAGGAATAATTTAAAGTATGAAAAGCCAAGGAGCCATTAAGGTATTTGCCATAGCATTTGCAGTGGTGTGTCTGTTCCAACTGTCATTTACATTGGTAACAAAGTCGGTAGAGAGCGATGCTGCTGAATTTGCAAACGGAAACCCCATTCTCGAAAAACAATATCTCGATTCGGTTAGTTCCGAAAAAGTATATCCATTACTTCCCTTTACATATAGACAATGTAAAGACCGCGAAATAAATTTGGGTCTTGACTTAAAAGGAGGAATGAACGCCACTTTAGAAGTGTCAATTCCTGACCTTATTCGTAACCTTGCTAAAAACAGCACCAACCCAGATTTTATGGGTGCCATGGATGAAGCCTATAAAAGGCAGCTCACCAGTCAAAAAGGTTTTGTGGATTTGTTCTACGAATCATTTAAAGACAAAAGCCCAAGTAAAAGTTTAGCTGGCATTTTTGCCAATAAAGACAATTCAAAGTATATAACCAATACTTCTACCAACGATGAAGTGATTGCTTATATAAGGAAACAAGCAACCGATGCGATTGATCGTACTTTCAAAATCCTTCGTTCGCGTATCGACAAGTTCGGCACTACACAACCTAATATACAGAAACTAGGTTCTACAGGCCGTATTTTGGTAGAATTGCCTGGTGTGAGCGACCCTGTTCGTGTTAAGAAACTTTTGCAAGGAACTGCCCGTTTAGAGTTTTATAGGACGTTCGAGCTAAAAACATTCTTGCAAAAAGATGGTGTGTGGGACAGGATGAACACTACTGTCCGCAATAAAATGGGTGGTATAAAAGTAGATACTGCAAGAGTGAAAGACACTAGCCAAACTGCTCAGCAAAGTAAAATTTATGATTCTATTCCTTTTGCGAAATATTTCCAACGTGTAAATAACCAAGGTGAAGAAAATGTGTTGGGTTATGTATCTGTAAAAGATACACCTAAATTTAATACCCTCATTCAATTGGCAGATATGAAGGCTTTAGCTCCTAATATCCGTATCCTATATTCAGCCAAGCAACGTTCTAAAACAGAGCCTTTCTATGGCTTATATGTTATTGAAACTAAAAATGACGGCTCACCATTATTAGATGGTAGCGTAATAACCGATGCACGTAAAGATGTGAACCAAGGCGGTGCCAAAGAAATCTCGATGAGCATGAATAGTCAGGGAGCTCACGATTGGAAAGTGATAACGGGGCAAAACAAAGATAAATTTATAGCCATTGTGCTCGATAGTGTGGTATACTCCGCACCGCGAGTTATTAATGAAATACCAAACGGGCAATCTCAAATTACAGGAAACTTTACCGATGAAGAAGCCAGTGACATGGCCAATATATTAAAAGCAGGTCAGTTGCCAGCTCCAGCACATATTGTAGAAGAAGCTATTGTGGGACCAACACTTGGTCAAGAATCAATTGAAGCAGGACTGCTTTCATTTATTATAGCTTTGATATTGGTGCTTATATTTATGGTGTTCTATTATAGCAATGCCGGTATAGTTGCTGATATTGCTTTGTTCTGCAACGTATTCTTTATAATGGGTGTGCTTGCGTCGCTTAATGCAGTGCTTACCATGCCAGGTATCGCAGGTATCGTGCTTACCATAGGACTTTCAGTGGATGCGAACATTCTGATATTTGAACGTATACGTGAAGAATTGTTAAGTGGTAAAGCCACAAGCAACGCTATACGTGATGGCTATAAAAATGCGATGTCATCCATCTTGGACTCGAACATCACAACCTTATTACTTGGTATAATATTATATTTATTTGGAACAGGTCCGGTACAAGGATTTGCTACCACACTTATTATAGGTATCCTTACTTCATTGTTCTCAGCTATCTTTATTACCCGCATGGTTTTCGAACGTTGGTTGGGCAAAAACAAAGAAATCAGGTTCAGTACCAATTTTAGTAAAGGAGCTTTCCGTAATATAAATATAGATTTTGTAAAACATCGCAAGAAGTATTATTTATTCTCGTCCAGTATAATATTGCTTGGTGTCATATTTTTCTTTATCAATGGATTTAATTTCGGTGTTGGTTTTAAAGGAGGTCGCACCTATACAGTTGAGTTTAAAAAGGACGCAACCAATGACGAGCTTCGCACGGAACTCGCCAAAACATTGGGTAACCCACCTGAAGTAAAAACATTTGGAGAGAGCCGCAAAAAAATAACAACTACTTTTAAAATCAATGAAACTGATAATAAAACCGACTCTATTGTAGAAGGAGCTTTAATAACTGGGTTGCAGAAATATGGAGTAACCAAACAAGATATTAAGAGTTCGCAAAAAGTAGAACCAACTATTGCCGATGATATTAAACAAACTGCGATATGGGCAATATTATTCTCATGCGTAATGATGTTCTTATTTATCATGATTCGATTCCGCAAATGGCAATATGGACTGGGTGCTACCGTGGCTCTGTTCCATGACGTGCTGATTATCCTTTCGTTCTTTACTATATTAAATGGTGTAATGCCATTCACCCTTGAGATAGACCAAGATTTTATTGCGGCTATATTAACTGTAATGGGTTACTCGATGACTGATACTGTGGTGGTGTTTGACAGGATAAGAGAATACTTGAACTTGCGTAAGAAACGTGAACTTGAAGGTGAAGAAAAAGTAACCGTAATTAACCACGCTCTTAATAATACATTGAGTCGTACCTTGATTACTTCATTGACTATCTTTATGGTTATCTTGGCTATCTTTATATTTGGTGGCGAAGTAATACGTGGATTCTCATTCTCACTACTTATAGGTATTGTGATAGGAACTTATTCTTCTATATGTATAGCTACTCCTATTGTGGTTGACCTTGATAAAGACAAGAGTTAAGTTAAAAACTAATTAATAATACTATATAAAACGCCTGAGTAATCGGGCGTTTTTTTTGTGTAAGTGGTGTAAGGTGGAAACACCTTACACCACTTACACAAAAAATATCCTAAAATTGCAGTACCAAAAAATAGCCATGCTCACTACAGAACAAATTATAGACAACGCCCGCCAAACAATCCGCACAGAAGGTGCTGAAATTTTGGGACTGGAACAATATATAGATTCAGGATTTGCTGATGCGGTGAACTGCATTATAAAAAGCAAGGGCAGAGTAGTGGTAACAGGTATTGGCAAGAGTGCTATTATAGGACAAAAAATTGTTGCTACACTCAATAGCACGGGTACGCCTGCCGTATTTATGCATGCAGCCGATGCGGTGCATGGAGACCTGGGAACTATACAACAAAATGATATCGTAATTGCTATTAGCAAAAGTGGCGAAACTGCCGAAATAAAAGTACTCACACCCTTATTAAAACGTGCAGGAAATAAATTAATTGCCTTGGTAGGAAATATACATTCCTATTTAGCAACACATGCTGATATGATATTAAATTGTACGGTGAACAATGAAGCTTGTCCCAATAATTTAGCACCTACAAGTAGCACAACAGCACAGTTGGTAATTGGCGATGCACTAGCGGTTGCATTACTCTCGTGCAGAAATTTTGGACCCGAAGATTTTGCCAAGTTTCATCCAGGTGGTGCCTTGGGCAAAAAACTATATTTGAAAGTGGCAGATATTATATCAAACGAAAAACCTGAAGTGAATCCCAATTCTACCTTAAAAGAAGTTATATATTCAATAAGTAGTGGAAGATTGGGTGCTACTGTTATCATTGATAATGGAAAAACTTGCGGTATTATAACCGACGGAGACCTTCGCCGGCTCATAGAAAAAACTGATAATCTTTCGGGAATAATTGCTACAGACTTGATGAATGCCAATCCCAAACAAATATCGAAAGACGCTATGGCTACAGAGGCTTTGGAGATTGTGAGAGAATATAAAATCTCACAACTATTGGTAACCGATGGGGGGAAATATGCTGGACTTCTTCATATTCATGACTTGAATAGAGAAGGGATTATATAATTGGTAATCTTGCGGAACTCCGCCAACCAAAAGCAGTTGTAAAACTGACCAAAATCATTTTATATAAGTACGATAGTTAATGAAATTTGTATCATTAACTATTGTATAAATATTATGATAAAATTTGAATACTTAGAAGCGAACCAAGACCGTTTTCGTGAAGAATTTTTAGCAGCCAAACCTTTCCCGCATATTGCAGTTGATGGTTTGGGTGATGAAGAAAAACTTACTGAACTATATAATAATATCCCCAATATAGAAACTCCAAGTGCCGATTATGTTTTTGCCAAAAACAAATTTGAAAAATCTAGATTCTTAAATGCGGCATCAATGGTTGCTCTAGTTTTGCTTTCATCAGAACTTCCGCATGAGAATATTATCAAACAAAAAAGAATTAGATATAGATTCTTCATTTTATATCTTTATGCATACATCAATTTTCCTTTAGGTACTGGAATATTCCTTCCCAAAGATTTTGCTGTTTCAATCCACTCCTCGATAATAATATCTACATTTTTTAAAGCATCCATTTGTGTCTTACCATCAGCGGCACATCCTGCTAATTCAGGTACTTCAGCAATAAACTTTTTATTCTCTTTGCTCCAATAAATGATAATTTCATATTTATTTTTCATTGAATACTTGAATTAAAAATAGGAGTTAATTTTGTATATTTTCAGCTTGTAGTTTTTGACTTTTAGCTTTCAAATATTCTTTTATCTGTTCAAAACTCATAGATGATATTTTGTCTTTAATTTCTCTAAAAGTTTTAACGGTATCGAAATCTTTGTTTTTACTATTCATATTTATATCATTACATGTTGCGTCTGTATTGTCCCCCCACCTCATACAATGCCCCCGACATCTGGCCCAAGCTGCAAGTCTTGGCACATTGCATTAAATGTTCAAATACATTTTGATTGGTGATAGCGGCTTGTTGCAGGTTGTGCAATGCCATGGCAGAAACATCTTTATTGCGTTCGTGGAAGGCTTGCAAATTATTGATTTGCCATTGTTTTTCTTCTTCGGTACTTCTTATAACTTCTTTGGGTAATATAGTAGGAGATCCTTTGCTACTCAAGAAAGTATTGACACCAACTATTGGAAATTCTCCGGTATGTTTTAGGGTTTCATAATATAAACTTTCTTCTTGTATTTTATTGCGTTGGTACATGGTTTCCATCGCTCCTAATACGCCACCTCTTTCACTAATTTTTTCAAATTCGGCAAGTACGGCTTCTTCTACCAAATCGGTTAATTCTTCTATAATAAATGAACCTTGAATTGGGTTTTCATTTTTGGCCAAACCAAGTTCTCTGTTTATAATAAGTTGTATCGCCATAGCCCTGCGAACGCTTTCTTCTGTAGGCGTTGTGATGGCTTCATCATACGCATTGGTATGTAAACTATTGCAATTGTCATATATGGCATATAATGCTTGCAAAGTGGTTCTTATATCATTAAAATCTATCTCTTGTGCATGTAGTGAACGACCACTTGTTTGGATGTGATACTTCAACATTTGGCTACGCTCATTGGCTTTATATTTATGCTTCATTGCTTTAGCCCATATGCGGCGTGCCACACGGCCTATCACTGCATATTCAGGATCAATTCCATTGCTAAAGAAGAACGATAAGTTGGGAGCAAAATCATCGATATTCATTCCCCTGCTTAAGTAATATTCTACAAATGTAAATCCATTTGAAAGTGTAAAAGCAAGTTGTGAAATTGGATTTGCACCAGCTTCAGCAATATGATAACCTGATATAGAAACTGAGTAAAAATTACGCACTTTATTGAGGATAAAATAATGTTGTATATCACCCATCATTTTCAGTGCAAATTCAGTGGAAAATATACAAGTATTTTGTGCCTGGTCTTCTTTCAATATATCTGCCTGCACCGTACCACGAACATTTTCCATGGTCTCTTTTTTTATTTTTTCATATACATCTGTTGGTAAAACCATATCTCCTGTCACGCCAAGCAACATCAGGCCTAGACCATCATTCCCTTCAGGCAAATCACCATCATATACAGGTCGTTTTATTCCTTTGCTTTTATATATTTCTTCTATTTTTTTCTCAGTCTCTTTTTCTAATTTATGTTCTTTTATATATAATTCACATTGTTGGTCAATAGCTGCATTCATGAAGAAAGAAAGTAGCATCGGAGCTGGTCCATTTATAGTCATGGAAACTGAAGTAGCCGCAGCACATAAATTAAAACCACTATATAGTTTTTTTGCATCATCAAGTGTGGGAACGCTCACGCCACTGTTCCCAATTTTTCCATATATATCAGGACGCACATCTGGATTTTCTCCATATAATGTTACGGAGTCAAAAGCTGTAGATAAGCGTTTGGCAGGCTGCCCAAGCGATACATAATGGAAACGTTTATTGGTTCTTTCGGGTCCGCCTTCGCCAGCAAACATACGTGTTGGGTCTTCACCGGTACGTTTAAGGGGGAACACGCCTGCAGCATACGGAAATTCTCCAGGAACATTTTCTGTGAGTTGCCATCTCAATACATCTCCCCAATCATTGTACTTCGGCAGAGAAACTTTTGCTATTTTTATATGGCTTAAACTCTCCGTATATAATGGTTGCTTGATTTCTTTACCACGAACATTATATATATAGTTTTCGGCAGTATATATGTTTTGTTTTTCTGGCCAAGTTTCTATAGCTTTTTTGCAATCTGCATGCAATCGTTGTTCAAGTTCTTTATATAGTTTTTCAAGTTCATCTGTTGCTGATTTTTTCTCTGTCAACATATCAATTACCCCTCTCAATTTATATAATTGCGATGCCACAACTGCTTGCTCATTTACCCATTCTCCATAACGGTGATTCTCTTCAGAAATCTCAGCCAGATACCGATTACGGCTTGGTGGTATTAAAAATATTTTTTGCGATTCATCATCACTCACCGGATACGTGCTACTGAATTTTTCGAGTTCCATTTTATCCGCAATTTTGTTCATGATGTTTCTATATAAACGATTCATGCCTGGGTCGTTGAACTGCGATGCGATGGTTCCATAGATAGGAAGGTCAGCATCTTTAGCATCAAACATTACATGGTTGCGTTTATATTGTTTACGTACATCACGCAATGCATCTTGGGCTCCGCGTTTGTCAAATTTATTGATGGCAACCATATCAGCAAAATCGAGCATATCAATTTTTTCCAATTGCGATGCGGCACCAAATTCGGGAGTCATTACATATAAAGAAACATTACAATGATCCGTAATTTCTGTATCACTTTGCCCGATGCCTGATGTTTCAACAATAATCAAATCATAAGCAGCAGCTCTGCATATATCAATACTTTCCTGCACATATTTGCTCAGGGCCAAATTACTTTGACGCGTAGCCATACTCCGCATATATACACGCGGATTGCTGATACTATTCATGCGAATGCGGTCGCCTAATAAAGCTCCGCCAGTTTTGCGTTTGCTTGGGTCAACCGATATAATAGCGATGGTTTGTGTTTTAAATTCCAATAGGTATCTACGCACCAATTCGTCCACAAGACTTGATTTTCCAGCACCTCCAGTACCTGTAATTCCCAAAACAGGAATTGTTTTCGTATTTAAATCTTGAAAACTCTTTATCGTTGAATCCGTTTTGTCGGGATGATTTTCAACAAGTGTAATCAATTGCCCAATATCTCTGGGATTTTTATTTTCTAAATGTTTTGCATGCCCGTTCAAAGAAACTACAGTTTCGTAATCGCACTGCTTGAGCATATCGTTTATCATACCCTGCAAGCCCATTTCACGACCATCATCGGGATGATAAATGCGTGAAATACCATATTTGTGTAAATCGGCAATCTCGCTGGGGAGAATTGTTCCACCTCCTCCTCCAAAAATTTTGATATGCCCAGCACCTCTTTCTTTTAAGAGGTCGTGCATATATTTGAAATATTCGTTGTGGCCGCCTTGATAGCTTGTAATAGCCACTGCTTGGGCATCTTCTTGTATGGCACAGTCCACAATTTCTTGAACCGAACGGTTGTGGCCCAAGTGGATTACCTCGGCACCGGTACCTTGAATGATGCGACGCATGACATTTATAGCGGCATCGTGCCCATCGAAGAGTGCTGCGGCTGTTACGATTCTTATCTTATTGTGGGGTATATATTTTTCGGCTTCAATCATAATTTGCTGGGTTTGGGTTACCGTGCAAATTTACGGGATTTTTGAGGGAGTTAAAAATCAAGTTGGGTTAGGCAAAAAACAAATGTCGTTGAAAGAATAAATCTCCAAAACCGACCTAAAAAACTATTAAGGATTCACTTCAAAATCAGCATCAAAATTTAGAGGGTAATGTTGATACTGAACACCACAAATTGCTATTCTTAACAATTTTGATTTGCCTGGCAAAATACAAACTGTGCCAGGATTATCAGGTTTAAACAATTGTCCATCTACTATTATAATACATTCACGCCCTACCAATTGCGAAGTTGTTTTAGTAATATTCTGTATGCTATAAGTCCCATTCAGCGGTGCTGTTTTAAATGTCTTAGGCAAATATATAGTGAAAGGGTGCTGCCTAAAATCATCATGCACATCAATGGCACAATAATTTCCCCAAGTAGCGTCTATTTGTATATCATTAACCGATTGGTAATATCCTCCACTTATATTATAATTACCTTGAAAGAGCGAACCACAGGGCGAAGGCGGATTGCCTATTCCAGTTACAACTACATTAATAATCACCGAATCTTTGCAGCCACTTTTATCTGAACTAAATGCCAATTGATAAGTTCCTATTTGATTAAATATAAAACTTAATTGGGTTAATTTTGAGAAACTAGAGTTGGAATAATTATTTAAAGGTGTTTTTATTATATTCCAATTAAATCTTAAAGTACTATCCAACAATGCTGGGCTAATAGTCTGCGGGTCGTTTGAAAATTTCAAATGAATCGTGGTAGAATCAAATTTGAAAGATGGAGGTAATTTGCAAATAGTAGAATGGTTGCATGAAGACAATATAATACTAATTACAAAACTTAAATATACAAATTCTTTTTTCATATTTTAGAAGACATAACCCAATGACACAAAAGAATTGAATACTTTCACAGCTTTTACTCTATAAAAACTAGCATCACTATATAATACAGAATTCGGTTTTTTTGGAAAAAAAGAAAAGAATCTCCTGTCAAACATCACCGTCAAATCAACTCCATAATTCAGCGTTATATTTTTATATAAAACCCTACTTGAACCGATACCATAGGTAAAGGTTAGAAATTTGTTTTTAGTGGGGTATAATTTTTCAATATTATCTAATGAATCGTATGATCTACAAAAGACTGCGTTAAATGCAAATTTTTGGTAATCCCCAATGGGAGCAATGGCTCCCTTTTCAATATTAAACTTTTTGATATTAATCCCAACTGAATTCATATATACATATCTCACATCTCTAACAGTAGTTTTTTTACCCGTACTTGGTATATAAAAATCTCGTAAAACAAAACTACAAGACCTTAGATTTTGGTACTCGAGTCCAATGGTATTTTCTCGTGAAATTGTATAATCAACTTGTACATTTTTCACCAAATTAACTCCGAATGGGATTACTGAATTATCTCCAGTATTTTTATGCGTTTTATAGGTTGAATAAAAGGCTGGCGAAAACATCATTCCGCCACTTACAACGAATTTTCTCCCTATAAATCCAGGCACCTGGGCCTTGCAAGGGTTCAAAATAAGAATGATGAACAATAATATAATTATATTGTGCTTCAATATATTAATTTGTTTGTATTTTTATAAAGATGAAATATTTTGTTATACTATTTTATTAATTATCAAACTCAAATTTGGCTTCCAAAGTATATCTATTCCCATTATAAAGATATTGAAAATTACAAACAGATAATTCAATAGCTTTGGTGCTGCCAGCTAAAATATGAACACGAGCAGCAGAAGGATTCGCAGCAGCATATCTAGTCCCTCTTATTTCTATCGCACATTCAAGACCTGATAAATTTGGATATATTTTTGAACTGTTAATTATATAATCGCCAAAAGTGGGCGTGGCTTTAAAAGTTTTAGGTAAAATAAAGTATACTGAATTACCACTATTGTCATTAAGACCTGTAGATTGATAAGTAGAAGAAGATCCGGAGAGCGAGGGAGTAAGAATAGAAACGTAATTATTGTTTTGTATCTTAAAATTTTTGCTCACTGGCAGCGAACATGGCCCACCCCCTCCACCGCTAGTATTTCCTTTTGCCGAATTCACCGTTAGATACAAAGTATCGCTTACACAATCATACTTATTAGATATTAAACCAAATTTATATTTTCCCTCTTGAGAAAAAATATATTGTAATGTTGGGGTTGACCCTTGAGAAGCTATTGCAGGTGTTGAAGCTATTGCAGGTGTACTCACCAGATACCAAATATAGTAAGCAAGCTCATCAAACTTACCTGGATAAATTGATTGTGAATTTGATGAAGTTTTTAGGTTTACAGTTAGCGAATCAAATGTGGGTATGGGGATTTTGCAGGTGGTTACATGGTCGCACGATGAGAAACACAACCCTATTAACAATGCACCCAAAATAAAGAATTTATTCATAAAAATATATATTAAAAAATATAGCCTATTGACGTGTAGGCGTTGAACAATTGCATTTTTCGCAACCTATAGAAGGCAGCGTCGGAGTACCTGCGAGTATCAGTTTGGCCCTCAAGAGGTCCAACGTTTCTATCAAGCATTATTGTGACATCCATACCATAAGTAAAGGTAAAAACTTTTTGAAAAATTAAAGTTTTACCGAAGCCATAAGTGAAAGTAACAAAGTGATTTTTAGTTGGGGCGGTTTTGGCTATATTATCTAAAGTATCATAACTTCTGGCGAGCAATAAACTAAGTCCCAGTTTCTGAAAATTGCCAATAGGTGCTAATGCTCCTTTATTTTCATTAAAAAATTTAATATTGGCTCCAATACTATTACCATATACATATCGAATAAGCTTCGCAGAATAACTGCCTCCAAAAGGATTGAGACGTTCTACATTGGCAAAATCGGAAGTTCTCATATTTTGAAAACTCACACCCACCGTTTTGTTTCTTGCTATTGTATAATCCACAGCTAAAGTTTTGGCCCAGTTCATACCATAAATAGGATAGAAATCTTTTTCGCCAATGGTAGCATCGGATAGGCTGCTAAAGAAACTTAAATTTTCTCGGTTACTATATGTTGGGTTATGGGCTGTAAAAAACATCATCCCACCACTTACAATAAACTTCTTTCCTACAAACCCTGGCACTTGAGCCTTACAAGGGACAAAAAGAAAAAAGAAAATTGAGAATATTAATAATACATTCTTCATTTTAATTATCTTGGGTTTTATTTTGTTTAACTTGTAATAGCATATCATATAAATGCATTTCTATTACATAATCCTTATCCTTATTGTTAATTTTTTTAACAGAATTATATACATATTTCCCCGTTCTCAGATCAATTGTTTCTGATATGATGTAGGTAACAAAATTAGGACGGATTAATTCGTAAATTAAAACTGGTGTATATAATCCAAAGGTAGCAAAACACAGACAATAATGCAATGTCCTCTCTCCTGGGTTATGGTCTTCAACTGCATATATAATTCCCATGTTCATTAAGTAAGGTGTATTATTTTGTTGGATAAGTTTTGCAATACCTTTATAATCTACTTTTATTAAATTACTTTCTTCATTTTGGTTATTGTCTCGCAAATAATCATTAATCAGCATAATATTGTTTAACACATCTACATGATCAGCGGTTAATGTTTTGGAATTATATCTCACCGCTTTTATATCAGCTTTATCGCTTAACCTCGATATTTTTTCATCTAAATTAACAAGAGCTCTTTCACTTTCTTGCTGTTTAAAAGATTCCTTTTTGCGCAAATCTACTTTATAATAAAATGGCTCAGATACGATTACTTTATTAATAGGTTCTGTTGCTGCTGTTATTTCTTCACCATCGTCACCTCCATCTTCGTTATTTTTTTCCTTTTTTAGTTTGGTATCGCTATCTTCTTTTTTGGTAACTTTTAATACAATATTTTCTGCTTTCTTAAATGCTTTTCTAAATTCAGGATCTTTAACCAAATCGGTCATCCCGGCATATACAAATGATTTATTATATCCCGATTTGCTTGCAGTTTCCTTTTTAGCTTTTTTAATTTTATTATACTTACTTTTTTTAACTGGTTCTTCATCCTCTACTTTTTTCTCGGCAGTTACTGGTCCTTTTTCATCATTTTTATAATCTTCGAAATCAGAAAAACTTGCTTTGTTTTCTTTAATGAGCAACATAAATAATTCATTGGTTATTTTCTCCAACTCTTCATCGTCAGGATGTTTTAATTTTAATTTCCAAGCTTTTTTCAATGCCAGCACATTCAATGCAATGGGCTCATCATGTAACTTTTCAATCAAATAATATAAAGCCCCTGATGCTCCTTCTATTTTCTCATAATCGGTATGTATATCTTTAAATCCTGACTCTTCTTTGCCCGATATTTTAGTAAGAGCATATAAACTCTTTACGATGGTTTTATTTATATAATAACTATTGGAGTCAGTTTCACTCAATATAAAAGCACTATATAATGCGTACTCATAATCGTGATTAAGCAAATATAAATGAAGCAATTCAAAACGTGCAATTTTTCTCGTAGATTCGAACTCCGATTTAGATACTATATAGTTTTTACGATCTTTGTTGCTAAGGCCTTCCAACATATTTTCTAGCAACTTCCTTCTTTTGCGAATAGATGGATGTGTCGATTCTTCGTCATCGTCGTCATCGTCTTGGCCAACAGGTTTCAATAAGCTGTCAACCAATTGAAATTCATTAGGAAATTTTAAAGTATTGTCTTCTAAAAATCGTTTGTTGAAAGGTACTTCATCAAAAGGCAAATTGGCAAATTGTAATACATCAAAAACACCATCTAATGATGCCAAGCTATATCCCGATTTTTTATATAACATAAAGCCTTCTTCATCTGCTTCAACTTCCTGTTCCTTATTGAAAGCACATTTGGTTAAAAAATTATCCTGTCCACTATTGCGGTAGTTACTTTTAGATATTTTCTTTTCTAGTTTATTTTCAAATTTAAACCCTAACAATGAATGTTGTTTTTTATAATGTGTTATTTCATGACAAAGAATATAGGCTAGTTGTGCTTCATTCTCTAACTGTGCCAGCAGACCTATATTAATAAATATAATTCCACTGGGTGTAGTAAATGCATTAACACGGGTATATCGTACGGTATAAAACCTAAGTTTTTCATAAGTTTCAAGGTCGTTTTTTAATATCTCTTTGGCTACTTTTGCTACATATATTGATAAAGGATCATTACACAATACTCTTCCGCTTAAAAGCATGCGGTCAATCGAATAGTTTGCGTCTAGCTGAAATTTTTGTTCCAACTTGCGTTCAGATCTAGGCAAATCTTTTTGCTTAATTTTGGCTAATTCTTCTTTGTATTTATCGATGGATAGTTTGGTAATATCTTCTGGTAGTTTACCCGAAGATTTTAAAGTTGTATATTTGTCAAAATCAATATCCGATTGAGAACAAACTCGCAGGGATGCTGCACAAAAAAGTGTAACAAACAGAAGATTTTTTATTGTTTTTATATTCATTTCCCTGAATTTAGCATGCAATTATAGCAAATAAAAAGTCAATATTGAGAAAACCCCAAATCTATAATTTAAAAGTATGATATAAAGTTGGAAAAAAATTTAGGATGGCGAGGTAAAAATATTTGCACTTATAAGGAAGCTATACCCCTGAAGATAAGGACCTATGGCCATTACCATTATTTACGTTAGCTCCATCCAACGCCATTTGCACGGCTTTAGCCACCAGCA
The DNA here is from genome assembly GCA_947477885.1 of Bacteroidota bacterium. GTDB lineage: Bacteria > Bacteroidota > Bacteroidia > UKL13-3 > UKL13-3 > CANJUD01. The sequence goes on along the minus strand of CANJUD010000001.1, from coordinate 240,515 downwards.
TTTCAGTTTGGTCAGGATAATTCACTTCAATACGTTTACTTTGGTGCAGCCAATTTTTTAAAGTATCAACAAAATCAGAAGTCAATTGGTTTACTACCGGAACGCCCATTAAATGCAGTGCCTCGGCATTACATTGTTGCTCATATTGTCCCTTCTGTGGTATTACAAATAATTTTTTACCCAAGTACATCGCTTCTGCAGGCCCTTCAAAACCACCTCCAGAAACAAGCCCCGTGCAGGTAGCTAAACTTTGCACATAATCCTGATTATTAATAGGTTTTACTTTTACATTACCACTGGTATAAGGGTGCTTGCTGTGTTTGGTAAATACATGCCATTCCACATCTCTCACCTGTTTCAATATGGGCAACAATAATTTATCGTGGTAGGCAGGAAGATATACGGTGCAATGTCCTTGATCCATTGACTCTAGTTGTCGAATTTCGCTCCTGATAATTGGGGTATGAACAAATTTATCATAATTGCTGAAGTGCAAAGCAACAGCTCCAGTAAAAGGTGCATAATATTTAAACAGGAGTTCGATAGCCATATCTCTCTTTGCTGGCCTGGGCATTAACTTGCTTCTAAAACTACTTTGGTGGCTAAGTGCAATGCAAGGTTTGTCTTTCATTTGGCAAGCCCACGCAGTAATAGCTTCATAGTCGTTAATAACTACATCATATTTTTCAATTGGGAACGAACGTATATCCTTCAATAATCTTATGGGTTTAAATTTTTTTAATGTGCTCCAATAATTTACGCCACCTTTGCTTCCAAATGTAAATCCCAATCCATGCTTACTATATTTTACAGGGTAAAGCACACTCACTTCAGCATCTGAGCCACTTACCATAATATCTAACTCCCCGTGTTTTTCTAAGTATGGAATTACTTCACGAGCCCTACTCAAATGGCCATTACCGGTAGCTTGTATCGCAAATAATATCTTCATAGTTAAGATGGTTTAATGCATAGTTATATTACTGCAAAAATAATGATGTTGAAGTATCTAAATATTCAAAAGGAGTTTATTTTTTAAATTATATATAAACAAAAAAAGAGTATAACTAAATGCTACACTCTTTTTTATGTTTATATATATTGTACCTTATTTTCCTTTAACAAAATTACTCAATTCTGTCATTGATGCTTCAAATGTAAAGGCATCGTTCACTTTATAATAGTTATTTTTATCGTAACAGTGTGGAAACGCGTATTTGGCGAATTCCAATTTACTAGCTTCAAATTCGAACACTTGAACTAGCTCTTTTATTTGTTGTGCTGTAAAACAATTGGCATCTGTTACTTGCTTGGCAATTTCCAATTTCGTGCTTTCAAAAGTTTTGCTTCTGATGCTTTCTTTTGCGGTATTAAAATCATTGCCATTCATTGGCATGGGGCAACCATAAGGGCCATTGTATCCTGGAACATAACCTCCCCCATTATTGTATCCGCTATTTGTATTGTAACCTGTGGTACCTGCACCGCCACTATAAGCAGTTACAAACCTATTTAATTCTTGCACATTGGCATCTATATAAAAGGCAGCATATACCAAGGTGTAATTTGCGGGATCGTAGCAACGCGGGTATGCATATTCTGCAAAAGCTAACCTGTCTCTTTCTTGGAATATATCAGTACAAAGTGTTTTAATTTGAGCAGCAGTAAGGCAGTGATTGGTAGATAATTGTTGAGCTGTAATAATCTTTCCTGCCTCAGTTGTTTGGTTTCTCACTTTTCTTTCTTCTGTTTGGAAAACAAGATTATTTAAAGGTGCCGCACAGCCTGACCAAGTTCCAGCAGCGGTTCCTGTTCCTGTTCCTGATGAGGTGGAGGTAGTGGTTGTTGTGGTTGTAGAATAAGAACTTGATTGTTGACCAGTGGTAGTTCCTGTTCCATTTGCATTTAAATTAATACCACCGCCATTTATGCTCACCCCATTGGGATTTATATTGATATTTAAGCTGGGATTTAATGGATCATTTGCACCTGTATTGATATTGGCACCATTAGGGTTTACATTCATATCAATACCTCCTGTGCCATTATTGGCACCGCCACTATTATAACCATTGCTATTAGTTCCGCCATTATTATAGCCTGGATCGGGAGAGGGAACTTGTGTGGTAATTACTGTGGGGTTTGAAGAAAATAACCTGATTGCGTATTTAGCTACATAGTTATTTTTAGTTTTGGGATTCTTCATATTCTTCACTCGCTCAGCCTGTATATCTGCAGTTGGGCGAGGTTTAATCACAAATGTTTTATCGTTGCCAGCAACTATATACACATTGTCAATAATATTTCCCAATTCTGGCTTTTGAAATTTTACCATCACTTTATATCGCGCCACAGGGCGATTGTCTGCACGCACATTATTTGAAGGCACGGTGTTTATTGTGATGCCGTTTACTAGCAAAATAAAGTTCTCATTATCTTCAGTAAAAAAAATCATGTTACCGTTTTGTGCAAAGACATTCAAGGCAAACACGGTTAATAAAATTGTCAATAGATTTTTCATATCCTTTTAATTTTTAATTGTGCGATGGGGCTATTTCAAATGAAGTTCCAAAAATAGGGGAAAATATTTAATTAGCAAAAACCATATTGGTTATCAGCTAAATAAATTTTATAAATTCCAGATTTCCCACGATTTCTCTGCTTGATACTTCAACATATCAAGTCCGTTTTGGGTGCTGCATCCTTGTTGTTTGCAGTGGTTCAAAAATAAAGTTTCCTCAGGATTATATATCATATCGTAACACAAACATTTTTGATTAATAGCATTGTAATTTATCGCTGGTGCTTCATCCACATTGGGCCACATGCCTGCAGGTGATGAATTAACCAACAAATCTATAACACCCAAATATTCATCAGTAAGCTGCTCGTATGTTATAATATTTTTTTCATCATCCTGCACTGTTCGTGACACTATATGATATTGTATTTTATATTTATCCAATATATATTTTACTGCTTTTGAACTACCTCCATTTCCCAATATCACTGCATGTTTTATTTGGGTTAAATCATGTTTATTTTGCAAAGATTTTTCAAAACCATATATATCGGTATTATATCCTTTCAATAACAAATCGCCTTTGGTTTGCCTAAATCTAATGCAGTTTACAGCCCCTACCAATGCTGCTTCTGGGTCCATATGGTCTAGGTAATTAATGATATCTTCCTTGTAGGGAAGGGTAACATTCAATCCGCTCAAACCAATATTACGCATAATCAAATCAGGAAACTGCAATATACTATTCAGGGGAAATAACTTATAGGAATAACCAGCCAGATTAAGCTCATTAAATTTATTGGTAAAATACTGTGGAGAGAAAGAATGTTCCAATGGCCAACCTATTAGTCCATATACTTTTTTTCTCATGTTGCTAGGTTTTGAATTTCGAAAATATATTACTTTCGTGTAATTTTGATATCCTGAATTTTTGTATTCTCAACAGATAAAATAGTGAATACAAAATGCTCACTCTCTATCACGGTGCCTGGTTCAGGGATATTTTGGTAAATAGAAAATATATATCCTCCTAAGGTTTCGTATTCTCCGTGTGGCAAATCTAATTCATACTTATCATTCAAATGGTCAATCTCCAATCGTGCATTGAATACCCACTCATGTTGAGAATTTTCTTGCTCGGTTACCGTTTCATTATCATACTCATCGTTTATCTCACCAAATATTTTTTCTAATATATCTTCTGTAGTTACTATACCAGCTGTGCCGCCAAATTCATCAACTACCACGGCCATACTTTTACGTTGTTTGGTAAGTTGGTTCAATAAATCACGAGCTGGCATACTCTCGGTAGAAATGGTAATGGGCATCATTGCATGTCGTACACTCTTGGGTTTTTTCAATAAGGAATTTTGATGGATATATCCCACTATATGGTCAATACTTTCTTCATATACTACAATTTTTGAATGGCCCGATTCAATCAATACTTCATATAATTTTTCAACAGACTGACTTTGCTCAATGCCAATGATTTCGGTTCGTGGCGTAAGGCACTGACGAATTTTTACATTACCAAAATCAAGCGCATTTTTAAATATTTCCGTATCCACATCTGCATCTTCTTCCAAATCCATTTTTGCCGACTGTGATATATATTCATCCAAATCGACCTTGCCAAAAACGGGAGCTCCTTCTTTCCAATCCAACCGAAAAATGCCATTAAGCATCGACTTTGCCAACCAGGTTATAAAATGCACCAAAGGATAAAATATATAATATATAATTAAAAATGGTACTGCAAAAAATTCCAAAATCAAATCAGGATTTATACGAAATAATACTTTGGGCAAAAACTCGGCAGTGAATAATATAAATATAGTAGAAATAAAAGTAGCAAGAATGAGTAATATATATTTATGTTCATGAAAATATGGTTCCAACATGGGATGCAAGAATTTTTCTTCCATAAAAATAGAATAAATAACCAAGGCTGTATTATTGCCCACCAACGTAGTACTGATAAATTTGGAAGGTGTTTTTACAAATGGTGATAAGATTTTTGCTGAAAAGCTACCTTGTTTGTTTTTGAGTTCAATTCGCAATTTGTTTGCAGAAATAAAGGCTATCTCTATTCCTGAAAAAAACGCACAAGCAATAAGGGTGAAGAATATGATTATTGGGCCGTCCACTACTTAATGATTGAATGATTTGTGATTGAATGATTTATTTTAAATAACTTTCCAAAAGCTAAACAAAGGTAAAGTGAGATTTTCATATAAACTATTATAATCCGTCACTGTTCCACCATTACGCGGTCTTTGCCATCAAAATAGGGCGATTGCACGGATAGTACTTTAAGGCGAATTCTTGAAGTGGTTTTTACCCAATGTACTGTTCCCTTCGGGATAAAGACTACCATACCAGCTTTTAATTCAAAGGTTTTTTTTCCGAGTTTCATAATGCCAGTGCCTTCCAAAACTGATATATGCTCGCTGTGATATAAGTGTTTGTGGGCTTTCACCTCGTTTTTAATCACTATGATAAAGCCGCTGCTCAGGCTATCGCCGCTAATACGTTCGCTCCATATATTGCTCACCGTGTCGGGAACTGTAAGCGTATCAGGAAGCAAAATTACTTGTGCAAGCATAGATTGACCATAAGTGAATACCGCAAGCAAGAATATTATTTTTTTGATATGGAAATTTATCATAACATTGCAAATATAATCATACTACAATGCTAAGCAAATTAAAAATTATACTTATTACAGCTCTTATTGGCAATGCTGCATTTGCCCAAAATCTGAGTACTAAAGACAAACTGAATATAATATCTCATTATAATATGACAATTGCAAAACAGCAGTGGGACAGCACAACGGCATATTACGATTCAAAAATGTCGAGTTTTCTCCCCCCAAGTAAGATGGAATCGCTGTGGGAACAACTGATTGCTTATTATGGAGATTACAGTCATTATGAAACCACAGACACTGCTTCCAAAAAAGGTATTTTGAATTTTTTGACCAAATTCCACTTTAAACGTGGAAGTTTGATGGAACAAATATCTTTTAACGATACAGGTCAAATTACTAGTCTTTGGTTTGCCCCGCTCGAATTTAAAAGTGGATATACCGAGCCTACGTACGCAAACAAAAAAATGTATTATGAAACAGATATTGATGTGGTGACCGGTGACTATAAGATGAAAGGCAAACTCACCGTGCCAAGCAATGCAAAAAATAGTCCTGCTATTATATTGGCATGGGGCTCGGGTCCCAATGGAATGAATGAAGAAATTGGTGGCTGCATGCCATTTAAGGATTTGGCTGAAGGGCTCGCATCGCAAGGTATCGCTGTTTTACGTTTCGATAAACGCACCTACAAACACAGCATGGATATTAATCCAAAAGGCAAACCAACTATTGATGATGAATATACTTATGATATAGCAAGTGCTTTAAAATTACTCAAAACAAAAAAATATATAGATGCTAAAAATATATATTTGCTGGGGCACAGTGAAGGGGGGATGTTGTTGCCTTATTTGCTTAAAAATATAAAAGGATTTGCGGGTGGAATTAGTATGGCAGGTGCTGCCAGGCCTTTGGGGGTTTTAATACAAGAACAAATGGATTATCTGGCACCAGATAGCATATTAAAATCAGATGCAGAAAAACTGATGAAAGAAAAAGCAGTAACACAAGCAAAACTCTCGTTAAGTGATACGCTTAAAGACAACACTGATGGCGATTTGCTGCCTATGGGTTTTCCAGGAAGCTATTGGATACATTTAAATAAAATTAATCCTGCTGTTCTGGCTTCAAAAATTAAAAAACCTATCTTATTTTTACAAGGCGAAAGCGATTACCAAGTGCGTATGGATGATTACAATTTGTTCAGACAATATAATAAATCAAATAATCATTTTTTTAAATCATACCCACGTCTCAACCATCTTTTTGTGGAAGGTGCTACAGAAGCCCTGTCAAAAGCCGCTGACTATTTTAAACCTGGAAATATATATGAACCGGTGATTATGGATATTGCCAAATTTGTAAAAACTAAATCTCTATGAAAAAATATATTATCATACTTTTTGTATTCTTGGCAACCAAAACATATGCCCAAGATCCCTATAAAGACAGTGCTACCGGCAAATACTATTTTGCACGAGAAACTGAAACGGGTATGGAACGCGTCAACAATTTATTATATGATGAAATCTCTTACTTTTATACAAAATATGCAGTAGGTAAACTTAATGGTAAATGGTATGTGATAGACCAAAAATTTAAACATGTGCGAGGCCCGTTTGATTATGCCGACCGTGAATCGTTCGATAATAATGGGGTAGCCACCATTAAATCGAATGGAAATTGGAACGTGCTCTCCTATAAAAATAAATTAAAATTTAAGCATTCCGTACCTGATAGTATGTTTTTTTACAGCCCGTCTGATATGAGTTATTTCTACCAATATAAAGGGAAAACTTATTATGCACAAACAAGAAAAAAAAAGTGGAAGGAACTTAGGTGTTACACTGACTCCACCGCCCCTGGAGAGGAACCTTATAGAACTTATGAACTTGAACAATATTTGATTTTTAACAATAATTTAGCTCCCGTAAAAAAGGAAAAATATGGTTATATAAATCCAAAAGGGCAAACTGTTTTTCCCTATATATATGATTATGCTGATAATTTTAATTCCTCAAATACGGCACTGGTAAAAAAAGACAACCTTTATGGTTATTTAGATTCCTCCATGAAGCTGTTTATTCCTTTTATGTTTGAGGATGCTAAGCCCTTTATTGGCAGTGTGGCTGCGGTGCAAAGGGATAACTGGTGTGGCTTGATAAATATGCAAAGAAAAATGGTTGCCCCATTTGACTATAGTGCGCTTAATTGTATTGATAATGACGGGATTTTATATAATGCCAAGAAAGGATCTAAATACGGAATAATAGATAGCAATAACCATATGGTAATTCCCTTTGATTATGAGGGTGATTTTGTATATATCAATAATAATTGTTTCATCGCCAAACAAGATGGTTATTTCGGGTTAATAAATATTATTCAACGCAAAATGACGGCATTTAATTTCATTGGATATAGTCTTAAGTTAAAAAGTAAAAATCTGATCATATTTAAAGCAAAAGAAAACATCCAAAACTCTTACAATATATATAATACATTTGGCGACAAAAGAAATGACCAGGGTTATCAATATATAGACCATTATGAAGGCGATAGGTGCAAGGTTCAACGCAATAAAAAGTGGGGCTTTATTGATGCTTCGGGCTATGAGGTGATTCCTTGTGAATATGATGAAGTAAGTTATTTTATCAATGGTAAAAGCCAAGTAAAAAAGGATGGAAAGAAATTCTATATTGATAAAACAGGTCAAAAAGTTAAAAAATGAGAAAACTACTTTATTTATCTAAAGCACAATTATTATATATAATATTGGCTTGTTGTTGTTGTTTTTCTGCATGCAAAAATAATAAAAATGCTGAACCTGTAAATGAGATATCTGATAGTTTGAAAACTGATAAAAAACCAGAGTCGGATAGGGAGAATAAAATTCTAGATATATTGTCAAAATTACCTGAATGGGAAAAAGCAAATAACTATATAGATTCACTTACCAAGCACAAACATGGATTATCTGTAACAACCGAAAAACCCAGCAAAGACAAGCCTGATTATTATATTCGTGCAGGATATAATGGCGAAGAAAGATTTGAAACCTATTTCCATTTTTATGTAAATCCACAAACTTTCGAAATAAAAATAATGGACCTGGTGGATGGTGATATTGTTCCTTTAAATGTGTGGAGGAAAAGAGAATTGAAAAGAAATAAATAATATTTATCTCGACAAATTAATTCCGTTCTGCGAATCTGTGAGTGAAGAATTATTTGAACCAACTTCCAAATTTAATTCAGTGCCATTCCAGTTCAGTTTTACTTTTCCATCATCCAATTTCCAAGTACCTTTTACATCGGCATGGGTGCTCATCATATCTTCGGTTCCAGTAAAGCTTCCGTCGGCATTTAAATTTAATTCAATAGTAGCTAAAGATTTTTTGCCCGTTACTTCTACATTGCCATTGGGTGCCTGTTTCCATGTGCCTGCAAGCTCTTGCATAGGTTTTTCATCATTCGATTTTTGCTCAGAATTTTCTGAAGATTCTTTAGACTCTGTTTGCTCAGAATTGCTTTTTGATTCTTCCGATTTTCCTTTATCGCTTGACTGATTTTTGCAAGCGAAACATAATAATAATCCTACTATAATAATTGTATATTTCATCACCTATATAATATATTTTAACCTTCGAAAGTGCTGTAGAAATAATTGGTTTCACTTTTAAATTCACCAGCACAAGTATCTACCATTTTATATACTCTTTTTATGCCCATTTCATTATATCTTTTCTCGAATACTTCATCTTCGGTACAGCCTAATAAAAAGGCAATTTGTATATCACAATATCCTTTTTGTTTCATCTCGACAATCAGTTCTGCTGGTATATTATTTATATGAAAACGCTTAGCTTCAGTTTCTATTAATACAAGTTCATTTATCTGTTGCAAAAACCAACGATCTATCCTCGTTACTTTTTCTATTGTACTAATAGGCACCCCCAAACTCATCGCATCTTTAATATGGAAAACCCTGTTCCAGCTTGCATTTGCAAGGCTATGCATAATTTCATCTAAGTTACGCAATTGCTTACCATCTGCACCCAAACCTTGCCTGTTTATTTCCAAACTTTGCAATGCTTTTTGTAATGCTTCCTGGAAATTTCTTCCGATTGCCATTACTTCGCCCACCGATTTCATTTGCAAACCAAGTGTTTTGTTTGCTCCTTTAAATTTATCAAAATTCCAACGCGGTACTTTTACTATTACATAATCCAAAGCCGGTTCAAAATATGCTGACGTGGTTTTTGTAACTGGGTTCATCAACTCGTCCAATGTATAGCCAATAGCAAGTTTGCTGGCAATTTTTGCAATGGGATAACCCGTAGCTTTACTTGCCAATGCCGATGAACGACTTACCCGTGGATTTATTTCAACCGATATAATACTTTCATCTTCGGGGTTCACTGCAAATTGCACATTGCAACCTCCCGAAAAATTACCAATGGAACGCATCATTAATATAGCCATATCTCGCATCTGCTGAAAACATTGGTCACTTAGCGTCATGGCTGGGGCTACTGTAATACTGTCTCCAGTATGAATTCCCATCGGGTCAAAATTTTCGATGGTACATATTACGGCTACATTGTCATTTTGATCTCGCAACAATTCCAATTCATATTCTTTCCAACCCAATACTGCTCGTTCAACTAATACTTCATGCGATGGGCTAGCTTTAAGTCCACGCATTAGTGCCGCATCAAATTCATCTTTATTATGCACAAAGCCACCGCCATAACCACCAAGGGTATAGCTGGGTCTGATGACTAAGGGAAACCCTATACGTTGTGCAATTTCTTTCCCTTCCAAAAATGAATTAGCGACCTGACTTTCAGCAACGCCAATTCCAATATCAATCATCAATTGGCGGAATTTTTCACGGTTCTCGGTGGTTTCAATTGCATGTATATCTACACCTATCATCCGCACATTATATTTTTCCCAGATACCTAATTCATCTGCTTCTTTGGCTAAGTTCAATGCCGTTTGACCACCCATAGTAGGGAGGACTGCATCTATCTGGTGGGCTTCCAAAATCTCTACAATACTTTGCACCGTAAGTGGTTTCAAATATATATGATCTGCCATTACGGGGTCGGTCATGATAGTAGCAGGATTGCTATTGATAAGCGTCACTTCTATCCCCTCCTCACGCAGCGAGCGGGCAGCCTGTGTGCCACTGTAATCAAACTCGCAAGCCTGACCAATAATGATAGGACCAGAACCTATTATTAAAATCGATTTTAATGAACTGTCTTTAGGCATTTTATATTAAATAATTTATTGTGCTTGGTTGGTATCCTCACCAACCATTTTTACTGAGTTCTTTCTCACCTCCAAAATTAGGCAAAATTAGGATATATAATAATACCATTTGGCGTTGTTGAAAAAAGAAATTAATATGTTCGTGCACAGCACTATAAGTTTATTTGAAATCTGCAAAAATATAAATAATATTTTACTGCCACTGCTAAAACCCGCGTGGCATTTTGAGGTCAAAACATTCTCCACATTATTTCCACTTTGCTTTGACCCCATGTGGATAATTGAACCTTTAACAGATTGGGAAGCCCTTTAAATTTGCGGTAGTTATATCATATATAGTTTTTACACAAATTTTTTAACCTAACAAACACATGGGCAAAATAATAGCAATAGCCAACCAAAAAGGAGGCGTAGGAAAAACCACAACAGCTATCAACTTAGCTGCAAGTCTTGCAGTGCTCGAGTTCAAAACATTATTGGTTGATGCTGACCCGCAAGCTAACAGTACATCGGGCATTGGTTTCGATCCCAAAAATATAAAAGCAGGTTTGTATGAATGTATTATACAAGACCTATCGGCCAAAGACCTCATCATCAAAACAGACATTGAGTTCCTGGATTTGCTGCCTTGTAATATTGATTTGGTAGGTGCCGAAATAGAAATGGTGGATTTGCCAAACCGTGAGAATATGATGAAGAGAGTCCTCAGCAAAATAAAAAATGATTACGATTTTATTTTGATAGATTGCTCACCATCATTGGGTTTGATTACACTCAATTCGCTTACAGCAGCCGATACAGTTATTATACCTATTCAATGCGAATACTTTGCTTTGGACGGCCTAGGCAAATTGTTGAACACCATAAAAATTGTACAAAAAACCACCAACTATCCTTTACAAATTGAAGGTATGCTGCTCACGATGTACGACCAACGTCTGCGTCTTTCTCACCAAGTAGTGGATGAAGTGAAAACACATTTTCAAACATTGGTATTCGATACTATTATACATCGCAATACCAAATTGAGCGAAGCACCAAGTTTTGGCGTGCCAGTTATCTACCACGATATGGATAGCAAAGGCTCTATCAATTACTTAAACTTGGCCCGCGAACTGTTACAAAAAAATGGTATGGCTCGTCAAGAAGTTGTAAAAGAAGAAATAGAATAAAACTATATCATAGTTTTATTCTATAAATTTTATTCATCATGATTAAGATTTATATATATTCACTTCGCCGCGGCGAATATCATTCATCACTCACCATTATTATATAAAATGTCAACCAAAAGAAACGCACTAGGCAAAGGACTTAGTGCCCTACTCGAAAGTACCAGCACCGATGTGACCACCATGGATGCACCCGTGCGTGTGGGCTCCGTATCCGAAATAAAAATTGCCGATATTGAAGCAAATCCTTTCCAGCCGCGTACCGAATTTGCACAAGCCGATTTACAAGAACTTGCTGATAGTATTATAGTTCATGGTATTATACAGCCCATTACGGTTCGTAAAATGGGATATGATAAATATCAAATCATATCAGGTGAACGCCGCACTAGAGCAGCAATTCTGGCTGGGCATACAAACATTGCAGCATATATAAGAATAGCCAATGATGAGCAAAGCCTTGAAATGGCTTTGATAGAAAACACCCATCGCAAAGATTTAAATGCGATAGAAATTGCACTTAGCTACAAACGTCTTTTGGAAGAGTGCAGTTTGAAACAAGAAGAACTAGGAGAAAAAGTTGGAAAGGACAGAACTACTGTAAATAATTATTTACGCCTGCTCCGTTTGCCAGAAGATATACAAGCTGCCTTGCGTGATGAACGCCTCAGCATGGGTCATGCTCGTGCCATCATCAATATAGAAGACCCCGAAAAACAAAGAGCCATATTTGAAGAAATCATCAACGGAAATTTGAGCGTTCGCAAAGTAGAAGAATTGGTGCGTGAAAAATCACCTGCCAAAAAAAGTAGTGTTTCCACTGTTTCTGCAACCGATGAATTTGTTTCTGAGTTTGAATCATATCAGCATACGCTTTCTAAACGTTATAGTTCAATTGTTAACTTTCGCCTTAAGCCCAATGGAAAAGGCGAGATTGTGATTCCTTTTAACGGCCGAAACGAGTTACAAAGGCTGATCAATTTGCTCGAGAATTAATTGCTGAATTTGCAAAAGAATAAAATATATTTTTTTTATATATTCAGAAGTCTAATACTTTTGACAATTTTTAGTAGTCCGATATATACATTTGCTCAAAAAGATTCTACATTAAAAAGAGATACTTCTCATTTTATTCCATTGGTAAAACATTCTGCAAAGAAAGCCGCAGTGCTATCTGCAAGCATTCCTGGTGCCGGACAAATATATAATAAAAAATATTGGAAAGCTCCATTAGTTTGGGCTATGGTTGGTGGTTCCGTATACTATTTTATATATAACCAACAAATATATATTGACTACAGAAACAATTATAGAATTCGAGTAGATAACGACCCGAATACTAGTGACAATTATTCGTTTCTTACCAATACCCAACTAAAGGGCCAGCGTGACAATGCCCGTCAATCGAGGGATTTATCGATATTGATGATGGCGATTGCCTATTCATTAAATATAATAGATGCGAATGTGGATGGCCATCTATATAATTTTGATGTGAGCGATAATTTATCAATGAAAGTGAACCAAAGTTATTATATGAACACTGGTATTCAAATGTCGTGTTCGTTCCAATTTAAAAACAAACCTGTATATGGATTCTGATAAATATATGGCCCGTGGTGTATCATCGCAAAAAGAAGATGTGCATGCTGCTATTGCCAATCTCGACAAAGGATTATACCCCAAAGCATTTTGCAAAATCATCCCCGATTTATTGGCCAACGATCCCGATTATTGTAATATCATGCATGCCGATGGTGCGGGCACAAAATCATCATTAGCCTATATATATTGGAAAGAAACCGGTGACCTTTCTGTATGGCATGGAATTGCTCAAGATGCACTGGCTATGAACCTGAACGACTTACTGTGCGTTGGTGCTACAAATGATATATTAGTTTCGAGCACCATTGGTCGCAACAAAAATTTGATACCTGGAGAAGTAATAAAAGCGATTATAGAAGGCACAGAAAAGTGTATAGAAACTTTGCAAAATATGGGTAGCAAAATTTCTCTAACTGGCGGCGAAACTGCCGATGTGGGCGACCTCGTAAGAACTATTATAGTCGACTCAACCGTTACTGCTCGATTACCAAGAAAACAAATTATAGATAACGCCAATATAAAACCCGGCTGTGTAATAGTTGGACTTTCATCTAGCGGCAAAGCCAGTTACGAAAATCATTATAATGGAGGTATGGGCTCCAACGGACTTACCAGTGCCCGTCACGATGTATTTGCAAAGTATTATAGTGAGAAATATCCCGAGAGTTTTAATACTACGTTACCACACAATTTAATATATAGTGGCACCTGCCAACTTACCGATAAAATTCAAACTCCGCTAGGCCCTGTTGATGCAGGCAAATTGGTATTATCGCCCACCCGTTTATATACACCCATTGTGATAAAAGTATTACAAGAATTGGGCGGAAATAATATACAAGGCATGGTACATTGCAGTGGTGGTGGACAAACCAAAGTATTACATTTTGTAGAAAATATACAAGTAATCAAAGATAATTTATTTCCTGTTCCTCCTTTGTTTGCTTTAATAAAAGAGCAAAGTGGCAGCGATAATAAACAGTTATATCAAACTTTTAATATGGGACATCTATTAGAGTTTTATGTAGAAGAACAATATGCCCAAACTATTATAGATATTGCAAACACATTTGATATAGATGCACAGGTTATTGGTCGTTGCGAGGCAAGAGATGGCAAGGGTTTAACACTACAAGTAGATGGAAATATGATAACCTATTGATTTACCATGAAGAGAAATTTATTTATAGCTTTTGAAGGGATTGATGGCAGCGGAAAAAGCACGCAGGTAAAACTGTTGAGTGAAAATCTGGAGAAAGCGGGGCATAAAATATACACCACTTTCGAGCCTACCGATAGCGAGATAGGAACTTTACTGAGAAATATACTTACGCATAAAATAGAAGCTGATGAAAAAACCATTGCTGCACTTTTTTTGGCTGATAGGTTGAATCATATACAAAACAAAAAAGACGGAATATTTAAAAAACTGGAAGAAGGATATACTGTAATTACCGATCGTTATTATTTTTCTTCCTATGCCTACCATGGCACACATATGAATATGGATTGGGTAATACAATCAAATTCTCTTGCCGCCGATTTGCTTCGTCCCGATATAAATATATATATTGATGTGAACCCAGAAGTGAGCATGGAGCGGATTAGCAAAAACCGCACTTCAAATGACTTATATGAAACCTTAGAGAATTTGAAAAATGTGAGGGATAAATATATGGAGGCATTTGAAACGCTGAAAGGCCAAGAGCACGTTTTTATAATAGATGGGAATCGTAGTTCCGAAATTATAGCTGCAGGTATTTGGGATGAAGTTTCTCAGTTTATGATTGGTTAGATTTTTAGTTCAGTAGGAACGCCAAATCGGTAGCAATAAATAACGTCTACAAAGCCAAGTCCCTTAGTCAATGCTGTTAAGTTAAGAAAAATGCTAATCTATTGCCCTGCCCTTCAGGGCGGGGACTCGGAATATACAATGAGTTGGCTTTAGCCGCAGAAAACCATGTGGCTAAAGCCGAATACTAATTCCTATTAAACCCACTAGCTGAAGCTAGTGGCAATAGAAATCCTTAACTTAACAGCATTACCTTAATGGAATTTTAGTTTAATTCAACATCACCTGCTTCCTTGTTTGTATAGCAAAATAGGTTTGCCCCAATGCTACAACTTCTTTCGTTGGGTCTGCGTTTTGTACAACTAAATAGCATGCGTATCTTGTCAGATGTATATCTCCAATATCCCATACCGCTCCTTTTGCCAAATCTATCATTTTTCCCAGTTGGGAAAAATGATAAATTGACTCGACAAACATCATAAATCACAAATCGTTAATCCTTGTTCTTAAATCATTTTTAACTTGCATGTGGCAACATTCCCGCAATTATCTTTGCACCCCAAAACCCAACACTATATGTTACAAATACAAATATTACGAGATCAAAAAGAACTAGTATTGGCGGGCCTTGCCAAGAAAAACTTCAAACAGCCTGAGCTAGTTGATGATATTATAAATACGGATGAAAAACGCCGCAAGTGCCAAGGCATATTGGAAGAAAACCTGAGCGAGATTAATAAACTTTCTAAACAAGTTGGCGACCTAATGAAGGCTGGGCAGAAAGACGAAGCCGAAGGAATGCGAGCCCGAACCTTGGAAATTAAAGACCAAAATAAATCGCTAGAAGAAGAATTAAAAACATTGGAAGATGAGCAGCAACAAATGATGTTGCAACTGCCCAACCTGCCCCACAGCACTGTACCCGTAGGGAAAACGCCTGAAGAAAATGAAGTGGTATTACAACACGGCGAAATCAAAGTATTGTATGATGGTGCAAAGCCGCACTGGGATTTAATTACACAATATGATATCATAGATTTTGAACTCGGAAACAAAATAACTGGTGCGGGATTCCCTGTATATAAAGGCAAAGGTGCAAGACTTCAACGTGCACTTATTAATTTCTTTTTGGATGAAGCATTGAAGCAGGGTTTTACTGAGATTCAACCACCTATTTTGGTGAATGAAGATTCCGGCTACGGCACAGGCCAATTGCCTGACAAGGAAGGGCAGATGTATTATATGCCTGCCGATAATTTGTATTGTATTCCGACTGCCGAAGTGCCTATCACAAACTTATATAGAGATGTGATTGTGCGTGAAGAAGATTTACCGATAAAGAATGTGGGATATACACCTTGTTTCCGCAGAGAAGCGGGCAGTTGGGGTGCACATGTACGTGGGCTTAATCGCTTGCACCAATTCGATAAAGTGGAGATTGTACAGATTGCCCACCCTGATAAAAGCTATGAAATATTGGAACAAATGAGTACCTATGTGCAAAGTCTTTTGCAAAAACTAGAACTCCCCTACCGTGTGCTTCGTTTATGCGGAGGCGATATGAGTTTTGCATCGGCATTAACTTATGATATGGAAGTGTGGAGTGCTGCACAACAACGCTGGTTGGAAGTAAGCTCAGTTTCAAATTTTGAATCGTTCCAGAGCAACAGATTGAAGCTAAGATATAAAAGTGATGGAAAAACAAAATTGGCCCACACGCTTAATGGCTCAGCATTGGCATTGCCCAGAATTGTGGCAGCATTATTAGAAAACAACCAAACACCCGAAGGTATTAATCTTCCCAAAGTATTACATCCGTATTTGGGTTTTGAAAGTATATGATGATACATTACCGCCATTGCAAGGACCCCGAATCTTATTCGGGGCGACGAAGCAATCTCATAAAATATATACGAATATTATTTCGATAATCTCGATAACTATTCTGACAACATGACATCGAAAAATTGAAAAAATATTATATATAATACATGCTCCGCGTAAAAAATCTCAGTATCACATTTGCAGGCCAAGATTCCGCTGCGGTTAATTATATATCTTTTGAAGTGGGGCGTGGCGAAATACTTGGCGTAGTAGGCGAGAGCGGTTCTGGAAAATCGATTACTTGTTTTTCATTATTAAAATTATTAGACAAGCATACCACTACAATTTCTGGTGAAGCATTATATACTAATGCCGAAGGAAAAACTCTAGATTTATTAAAATTATCCGAAAAACAATTAGAACATATAAGAGGAAAACAAATTGGTTTTGTTTTTCAGGAACCTATGAGTTCGCTGAACCCTGCATATACCTGTGGTTGGCAAGTGGCCGAGGGAATCAAAAAACATTTGGGTAAAAAAAATACAGAATCGAAAGCTGCTACCATCAAACTTTTTGAAGAAGTACAATTACCCGACCCGGAAAGAATGTGGCAATCGTACCCGCACCAATTGAGTGGTGGACAAAGACAACGTGTAATGATTGCGATGGCACTATCATCGAACCCCCAATTATTAATCGCCGATGAGCCTACTACTGCACTGGATGTAACGGTGCAAAAAACAGTGGTGGATTTATTATTAAAACTGGTGAAAGACCGCAACATGTCGCTCATCTTCATCAGTCACGATTTGAACTTGGTGAACCACTTAGCACAAAAAGTGTTGGTGATGAAAGCTGGTGAAATAATAGAACGAGGCGAAATGAAATCGGTATTCAACAATCCGCAAAATCCATATACTATAAATTTAATCAATTGCCGTCCATCGAAAAACTATCATAGTAATCGACTACCTATTTTGGGAGAAGCTGTTATACCAAAAACTATTATATATAATACCCAGAATGAAATATTATTGGAAGCAAAATCACTGTATAAAACCTATAAACTTCCGAGTAAAAAACTATTTGCCAAATCACAGGAATTTCGTGCAGTGAACGATGTGAGTTTCACTATATATAAAGGCCAAACCCTTTGTGTAGTGGGCGAAAGCGGATCAGGCAAATCGACTTTGGGTAGAATGCTGTTGGGATTAATTAAACCCTCCTCAGGTGAAATATTATATAACAATACCGACCTTGCCAAGCTAAATGATAAACAATACAGAAATTATCGCAGACATATACAAATGGTTTTCCAAGATCCGTATTCTTCGCTCAATCCCAAACATAAAATTGGAGATATTATAGGCGAACCTTTCGAGATTTATCAAGACAAAAGTATAAAGACAAAAGACAAAGTAGCTTATTTGCTCGATAAAGTTGGATTGCCGACTGATTTTGCAAATCGTTACCCTCATCAGTTAAGTGGGGGGCAAAGACAAAGAGTCTGCATTGCTCGAGCATTGGCACTCAATCCGCAATTTATTGTATGCGATGAAAGCGTGGCCGCACTCGATGTTTCTGTACAGGCACGTGTACTCAATCTGCTCAAAGATTTACAAGACGAGTTAGGACTATCATACTTGTTCATCACCCACGATTTGAGCGTAGCTCGCTTTATGGGGCATCAAACCTTGGTATTACAAAAAGGGCAAATAGAAGACTATGGCAAAACGGAAGATATTTTCAATAATCCCAAATCGCCTTACACTGACAAGCTTTTACAGAGTATTGTTTGACAGAAATGTGATGCAGGCCTTTTCGCCCTTTCAATAATATTTTGTACCTTTACACCCATTTTATGAAATTGAAAATATACACGCTCAGCATTACTATATGTCTTTTAATGCTTACAAAGAATGCTATGTCGCAAATGGATATATTACCCAACGCAAAAACTATTTGTATCGGTAGCGAAACTTTGCAGTCGGTATCAGGGCATGTTTTCGACCCGAAAAATGATACGGGTATTTGGAATATTGCTATCATACAAAGAAACCTAGAAGAGGATGACCCAGAACTCGAAAAAATTATTGACAAACGTCGCAAACAAAGCACGCAAAATCCTGGCCCTGATGTGGGGATTGATTTGAATACTTCATACAAAACCAATGCGACAACTACTGCCACCATGGAATCAAATTTCGATGGGTGCACTTACGACGGTGGCAGCCCAAGCGATAATACTATAGCTGTTTCCAAAGCAGGTTTTGTGGTTGCAGCAGCTAATTCAACTGTTAATTTTTATGATAAGAGTAATGCCCGAATTAGAACTTACACATTGCCCTCATTTTCAAAAGATATAACAGGTACTTTTTCATACGACCCAAAAGTATTATATGATTATGTTTACGACCGTTTTATTTTGGTATTTCTAGAGGGGAAACAATCAACTACTTCAAAAGTAGTTATAGCTTTCTCAAGTAGCGGCGACCCAACAGATAAATGGAATATATATCATTTAAGTGGCAACATCAACAGCCAAAATGTGTGGTTCGATTTCCCCAATATAGGAATTTCGCAAAACGATTTATATATATGCGGCAACAAATTTACTGACGCAGGTGCAAGCAAAAATTCTGTGATTTTACAGATATCCAAACACAACGGATATAATGCTGCAGCCAAATTAAAATATAAAATATATGATACTTTGGAAACTCAGTTTCAAGATCCTTTATTTTCGTTATATCCTGTAAGCCATGGCCAAGCTTTGTATGGCCCAGGTTTGTACTTTGTAAATAGCATCAAAGGGGGCGGCAATGAAATTGATATCAGCCAAATAACCGATTCGCTTAACTCAGGCAAGGCAGTTTTTCAAGTATCACAGTATAATACAAATTTTAATTATAATGTGCCCTTTAATACCCTAATGAAAGGCTCACCCAACCAAAAACAATTGCTCAACAACGACTGCCGTATTCTAGGTGCACTCATTTTGAAAAACTATATATTCTTTTGCTTTCATGGCGATTTGTCAACCAAAGGAGTATCTAGTATCATAGTCGGTCGTTTCAATACAAAAACAGGGAAGATTGACTCAACCACCTTATCTGGTTATCAAACCAGTTTTGGTTTCCCCAATATTGCCTCTATAGGCTTTGGCGATTGGGACAATACTTTGGTGGTGACTTTTTTAGCCACTTCCAATAAAATGTATCCCTCATGCTATTATACGACTGTCGAACAAGATTTATCTTGGGCAGCCCCCACACTTATAAAAGCAGGCGATTGGTATTATAATACCACGCTCTCTCAAAACGATGAACGCTGGGGCGACTATACAGGAGTGTGCCGATGGAATGGGAACTATTGCCCTGCTGCGGTTACCCATACCTCATATGCTCAAAAAAGAATTTCAGGTGCTAACGTATTTGGTGATTATGCAAACTGGAACACCCGTTTAGTTTATTGCAATCCAAATAGTGTAGAAAAACCTATTGAGCCCGCATTAAATACAACGATATATCCCAACCCTGTTGGTGTTGAATTTGCCAATTTAGATTTTAGTATTAAACGTTCTGAAAAAATCAAAATTGATGTATATGATGCGGAAGGTAAATGGCTAAAAACATTAAGCAATACAATGCTTCCAGAAGGTAAGTATTCTTTTGTAATTGAAACATCTACCTTGCCCAATGGTGTATATTATATACATATAGTAAATGGAAAATTGCAGAATTTGAATACGCAGAAACTGGTGGTGAGCAAGTAGAGTAATTATTATACCGTCATTGCGAGAAGGCTTCCGACAAAGCAATCTCCAATGGAGTGCAATACTAGGGTAGAGATTGCCGCGTCGCCCAACCCACACATGCCAACCCTTCTGCTCCTCGCAATGACAAGCTCATTTACCCTTCAAATTTTTCTTCAATCAATTTTGTTAAACTATCAAATATTTCTGGATTTCCTGCAATTATAGTTTTGCCAAAAAGGTAATCGTCTCCGCCTTTAAAATCAGCTACTTTGCCACCAGCAAGCTTTACCAAAAAAGCACCCGCAGCCACATCCCAAGGCTGTAATCCATACTCAAAAAATCCATCGAATTTGCCACAAGCCGTATATACTAAATCAATTGCTGCACTACCCATTCTTCGCAGGCCGTGGGTTTCTTTCATCAGTACTTTTAGCACTTCTATATATTGTGGCATCTGCACAAAATCGTAATACGGAAAACCGGTTGCCATTAGCGAACCTTCCATGGTTTTAGTTTTTGACACCTTCATTAACTCATTATTCAACATAGCTTGGCCACCTTGGTAACCATGGAACAACCAATCTTGACAAACATCATATACATATCCTGCTACCAATTCATCACCATCGAGCAAACCCACACTCACACTAAACACAGGCAATCCGTGGCAAAAATTTGTGGTGCCATCCAATGGGTCTATCACAAAATTATATCGTTCGCCTTTGAGGTTTATAGTTTTTTCTTCTGTAATAAAACCTGCCTCAGGTAATATATTTAAAAGTCCTTTCACCAATTTTTCTTCAGCAGTTTTATCTACGTATGATACTAGTTGGTTGAAGCTTTTTGTTTCAACCACTTCCATATCAAAATTGAGTCCTTCGCTCCTAATAAATTTCCCAGTATCAATCACAAGTTCTTGTATGTGCTGATGTATGTTTTCTAATTCCATTTTGTGTATTTATTATATAATAATTGGAATAAAAAAAACCAGCCATTTTTTGACTGGTTTTATATTCTTATTTGATTTTTTACTTCTAAAATCGCTATTCGTTAAACCCTGTTCGCCGCTTCGGCAATCCTTGTTCTTAAATCAAAACAAGCTATTTCAAACTTGAATTTAATTAATGAAAACCTTCTTCACAAACCTAGTCCCATTGGTCTCGCAGCTAATCAAATAAATACCTGCGGCCATATTAGCGGGCATATCTACAGTTTGTTCCATTGCTCCTGGTTTCAATTCTTTGTTCATTAAGTTCTGAACTTTTTGACCATCCATATTATATAAATCAACCATTACATTTAGGGTTGTTGTAGGTTCAAAGGCTACCTGTATTTTGTGATTGGCTGTTACAAATGCATTGAACGAAGCAGGGTTCTTTTTAGCCATTGCTATCACAACTGTAGGGTCAGGGAAAGCAGTATCGTGGCGGGTATAGATACAATCGCCATCGGTGGTTCCATCTTCGTTGGTTTCATTATAGGCTGTATAAAAATGAACGGGGTCGGTATAATTGAGTGGGCACTGCCACATAAGTCTCCATTGGCCACCGCCTGCATTTGCGAAAACCGCTCCATTTGCACCATCTTGATATCCATAGTAGCGGGGTTTACCACCTATCATTTTAAATCCTGAATCAACTAAATTATTGGGTGCCCAAAAATGCCCCACTGCTTTATTATTTTTATCTAAAGCTGTGGTTTCAAAACCAAATTTGCGTTTACCAGATATAGTAATGGTAAGGTCTATTGCATTGTCAACTCCAAGTGCATCATTGAAATACCTATTGTCACCATTAGTACCTAAGGTAAATGTTACAATGCCTTGTCCGCTGTTTATTTGGCGGCCGCTATGGCAGTCGGTGCAAACACCCTCGCCGGGGGCTCCTGTTTCACCCAAACTATCAGCTTTTTGTGTCTCATGCGAAATTACTTCCATTATGCTGAAGCTAAACCAAGCAAGCACTACTAATGGGATAATGTAGATTTTTTTCATATTAATTTTTTATTGATTTAAAAGTTGTGCAAATTAATGACTTTATATTGACAATTTTAGTTGCCTGCAAAAAAAATATTTTTATGCTTTCAATACTAGCTCTGTCACACACTCCACATGGTGTGTGTGCGGAAACATATCAACCGGTTGAACCCGCAGAACCTCATACTTGTCAAGCATCAACGCCAGGTCACGAACTTGTGTGGCGGGGTTGCAACTCACATACACGATTCTTTTTGGGGCTAACTCCAAAATCTTTTTCACCACATCGGGGTGCATGCCACCTCGGGGTGGGTCAGTAATAATTAAATCGGGTTTGCCATGTGCAGCTACAAAATCTTCATCCAACACTTTTACCATATCGCCAGCAAAAAATTTGGCATTCGTTACTTTATTGATGCTCGCATTTTCATAAGCATCATCAACTGCTTCTTGTACATATTCAATACCTGTTACTTGTTTGCATAATTTAGAAATATACAATCCTATTGTGCCCGTTCCAGAATATAAATCATATACATTTTCATCGCCCTGCAAACTGGCAAACTCTTTTGTAGTTTCATACAATTTTAAAGCTTGGGCAGGATTGGTTTGAAAAAAAGATTTGGGATGGATCTTAAATTTATAATCGCCCAATGTTTCGGTCAAGAATTTATCGCCACTATAATATATCATTTCAATACCATCATAGCTATCGTTTGTTTTTTCGTTGATACAATAATACAAACAGCTAATCTGCGGAAATGCTTGCTGCAAAAGGGGAAGCAAAGTATCTATTGCGGCTCTATCGTCATTGGCAAATATCACCAATACCATCCACTGTCCATCCAACGTATTGCGGAACATTACCTCACGCAGCAGTCCGGTATTTTGTCTTAAATCGTAAAAAGGATAGCCCAGTTCCAAACTTTTATCACGTAAAAAATTCCGCATGTCATTGTGCAAAGGGTGCATTAAATGGCAATGGTTCACATCAAAAACTTTGTCAAACTTATTGGGTATATGAAACCCCAAAGCGGGCTTGCCCAAATGCTCCGGATTATTCTTATCGAACACTTCCATATAGGCTTTATTCGTTGTTGAATATTGCAATTTGTTTCTATAATATTTTGTTTGCTCCGATGCTATAATTGGCAGTAATTCTTTATAAGGAATTTTGCCAGTACGCTCATACGCATCCACTATTTGTTGGTGCTTGTATTTGAGCTGGGTATTATAATCCATCTGCTGCCATTTGCATCCACCACAAATTGCAAAGTGTTCGCAGAAAGGCCCTACCCTATTGGGCGATGCACGATGTATTTGTGTGATTGTCCCCCATACTGCTTTTTTATCTTCTTTATATATTCGCACATCCACCAAATCGCCTGGCACAGCCTTGTCAATAAATACTACCATATTATCCCTACGGGCTATGCTCTGCCCCAAGCCACCTGAGTTGGTCACTTCTAGTTGTTCGAAAATTTGGTTGATATATATTTTTTTACTGCGACGGCCCATGGGTTTTGAAATTGAACTGCAAAGTTAGGGGGGAGTTGTCAGTTATCAGTTGCCGGATTGCCGATGCCTGCCTGTGGTTGTGTGTTTTCACCAACCACTACCGTGCAGTCCAAGGTTCTCAGTTTGTATAGTTTTTTTGCTTGACCAACCAATATAATACTGCAAACAATTATTAGTACACCGATATTTTAATCCCTATCCTATTTGTAAATTTTTCACGGATGTTCAATTCCCTCTCCACTCTGGCGAGGGTGACGAGCAAAGCGATGTCGGGTGAGGCTAATGTACCATCTTATTCGCACAATAGCTGCTGGCGAATGCATCGGGCTTGGCTTTGAATACGAAACCCATGCTTAATATATACCCCATAGCTTCGCTTAGTGCGGTGTTCGATTTGAAGGATGGGTTGGTATTGATATCAGCGTGAACCTCTAAGTCGACATGATATCGTTCTAATAATTGACAAAGTTTGTATGCAATCTCTATCGACATCGCTACTTCGGCAATCATACGCTCTTTGATTCCCATTTTTTGACGTTTTTTATCCATACGGATAAACATAAAACCTCCCCGTTTTTCTCGTACAAAAACTATCACAGTTGCAAACTCAATCACCTCGCCTTTTACCTGTGAGTCGGTGCCAATACATATTTTCAGCTTACTGCCCTGAGCAGTTTCAGAAATTAAGGTTTGCTCAACTTCACTTATAATATCACCCTTAATTTTGTCACCATTGAATCTTTTCCATTCCATAGCTATTATAATTTATAATGGCGAAATTTAAAACGCAATTGTGAACCTTGGATTAAAATAGAACATTTTAATTGTCAACACATTGTAAACCTATTTTTAGAGCTTCGCAGCATTATACTTACCTTTGAAGTGACCGCAATATATGAATATAAATTACCAAGGACATGCAATCAAAATATTTACGCATCCGCACAGGAGCTATACTTTTGATACTTATATGCAGAACCACAAAGATGTGATAATGTGGAGTGATGCGTATAAATGCGAGGGAATGTTGTGCAGCACCTCGGGTTACGATGCTTTTGATGCTTGGGTATGGGCTCAATATTTATGCGAGCAGACTTCAATCTCTCCTTTCATTGCGGTAAATCCGATATATGTGCATCCATTTGCCGCTGCCCGCAAAATATTTTCCTTGAGCAAATTATATAATCGCAAACTCTATATAAACTGTGTAACAGGATCAGCCCAAGCCGACTTGAACCAATTGAATGACTCACTTACCCATACAGAACGTTATGAGCGGATGGGAGAATATATAGAAATACTCCAGTTGTTTTTTGCGACCAAAGGGCCTGTGAGCTTTGAAGGGAAATATTATACCATCAAGCAAGCATCATTAGAAGGGCAGTTTGATGAAAGTATATATCCTGAACTTGCAGTGGCGGGCGAATCGGAGAATGCTATCGCACTAAGGGATAAGAGCGGTTTGCCCCAGTTACAAATGTTGCCTTCTGATATGAATTCGTTCCCACAAATGGCAGGGAAAAGTTTAGCCTTGGGTATCATAGCAAGGCAAACAAAAGAGGAAGCTTGGGAAGCAGCCAAACAGCTATATCCTAATGATCGCTTTGGGCAGAAACTTTTAAAAATGTCGATGATCGGAAATCAGACTGAATGGAAAGACCGATTGAATACAGAAATGGAGACTGAAGGATTTGAAAATTTTCCACAGTATTGGCTTGGCCCTTTCAAAAATAAATATGCCGATTGCCCTTATTTGGTGGGTAGTTACGATGAAATCAGGGAAATTATTACTAAATTATGTGATCAGAAAATACACTCTATGGTGCTCACTATTAAGAATGTGGAGGAGTTTGATATTATTAATAAATTATTTAGGGAAATAGAAAACGGAGGCTATTAGTCAACATTTTTTTATTGCCCTGCCCTTCAGGGCGGGGTACCAAGAATAAAAATTTCCTTAAATTTTGCCGAAAGTATTATATATTTTTGCAGCCGAATTAAAACACAAAACATGTCAGGACCTATATCACAATTTATCGAAAAAAATTATTTGCACTTCAATGCCGCGGCATTGGTCGATGCATCGAAAGCTTACAAAGTGCATTTAGAAAAAGGTGGCAAAATGATGATTACCCTTGCCGGAGCCATGAGCACCGCTGAGTTAGGAATCAGCCTTGCTGAAATGATTCGCCAAGGCAAAGTGGATATTATAAGTTGCACCGGTGCAAATTTGGAAGAAGATATTATGAACCTTGTTGCTCATAGTCATTACAAACGCGTTCCGAATTACCGAGATTTAAGTCCGGATGATGAGTGGGAATTATTGGAGCAAGGATTTAATCGTGTAACAGATACTTGCATTCCCGAAGAAGAAGCGTTTCGTCGCATACAGAAACATATAGTTAAGCAATGGAAAGATGCACAAGATGCAGACACCAGTTTTTTGCCCCATGAATATATGTATAAAATGTTGTTGAGTGGTGAGATGGAACAATATTATGAGATAGACCCAAAGAACAGTTGGATGCTCGCAGCGGCAGAACGCAATCTGCCTATTATATGTCCAGGATGGGAAGACAGCACCATGGGAAATATATTTGCCAGCTACTGTATTAAAGGCGAACTCAAATCTACCACCATGAAATCGGGAATTGATTATATGGTATGGTTGAGTGAGTGGTATCGCAATAATTCTGCTGGACAAGGTGTGGGATTTTACCAAATAGGTGGTGGCATTGCAGGCGATTTTCCTATATGTGTGGTACCTATGATGTATCAAGATTTGGGATGGCATGATGTTCCGTTCTGGGCGTATTTTTGTCAGATATCAGATTCAACAACCAGCTATGGAAGTTACAGTGGTGCAGTGCCTAACGAAAAAATTACTTGGGGAAAACTTAGCAAAGAAACTCCCAGATTTATTGTAGAATCAGATGCATCGATTGTGGCACCATTAATGTTTGCTTATATACTAGGTCAATAAAATATGTCGGGCGGAAACACCCGACAACACTCCACAAATGGCAAAAGACCCAATTAAAATATCAGATAGCATGCAACAAATGCTCCATAAGTTCAGACTTAAAGAGCCTATGGCGAGGTATGATATTATGACTACTTGGGAAGGGATTATGGGCAAAGTTGTTGCGAACCACACGCTTAAAATATATATCAAACAGAAATGTATGTATGTGCATTTAGATAGCAGTGTGCTAAGGAATGAATTTGAAATGAGCAAAACAAAGATAATAGAACTGGTAAACAAAGAAGCAAAAATGAAATTGATAGCTGATGTGATGTTCTTATAGTACATGGTGAAATATCTATATATTATTCTTGCTTTATTTTGCTTCATGGCATTTACACGGAATGATGAACCTTGTATAAAATTCGAAAAAAAAGAATATAATTTTGGATTGCTAAAAGCCCCTTGGGAAAAGACCGCAATTTTTAGATTTAAAAATAATTCAACTGATTCGATAAGGATTAAAAGTTCGCACGTGCATTGCGGTTGCACCTCCGTGAAATATCCAGAATACTTTATAGCACCCGGCAAAACAGATTCGGTGATTGTGAAATTCCTACCACAAAAATGGCTGAATGGCGATGCAGAAAAAGAGGTCACATTAAAAACCACTTGCCCTACAGATTCTATTATTATACTTACTATAAAAGCCGAGGTGCAGATTTATTAAAATACTATATATTATACGATGTACCAACTCAAATTCTCCAATATCAGCAACCTCACTGCAGCCCGATTTTCAGCCGCAGCCATGGCCGATTGGATTGGGTTTTGTTTCGATAACCTATCGCCCGATTATATCAATGCATTAAAAGCAAAAGAGATTGTTGGCTGGCTCACTGGGCCAAAATATATTGGTGAATTTAGCCACGGAGATTTTGAAACCATACAAGGTGTTTGTGGAATTCTGCCATTAGATGGTATACAGATTCCAGTCACGGCTTTCGATGAAAAATTATTGGATTTAGAAAAGGAAATATTTGTTCAAGTGCATCTAGATAGTCTACTATTTTTAGCACAAATGTCGCGTTTGAATACGCTAAATCACCAGCAAATAAATTATGTATTTACTGGAAAATATTCAGCTGCCTATCAAAGTTTTTTGCAGCAATTTTCAGAAAACAAAAATATATATTTAGGGTTCGAATTTGAACAAGGATTATATAATACACTTGCAAAAAATATCAACCCAACTGGTTTTCAAATATCCGCTGAACCCGAAGACAAACCTGGCATGGGCGATACGGAGCTATTGAATTTGCAACTGGAGGAAATTCAGGGAATCGGGAATCAGGATTCGATATTCGGGGAGCCAAAATAATCAGGTGTCAGCTCCCCTGAATCCCGAATCCCGACTCCTGACTCCAAAAAATATTTTCTACTTATGCAACCATTTCCCACTTTTTGTGGTCTTACTATTTCAAACCAAATTTTATTAACATCCCTTATTTAATATGTAACACATCTACCTAAATTACGTTTTCACGTATATTTGCTGATTAAATTTTTGACCAAGGCAGAATGATTACTCACTTACAAGGACAGTTTACACAAGTTACACCCGCTTATGTAGTGGTTGATTGCCACGGAGTTGGCTATTGCCTACATATATCGTTGTATACTTTTGAAAAAATTAAAGACCAAAAAAGTGGCCTGCTTTTCACACATTTAAGTATTAAAGAAGACGGCCACACCTTATTTGGTTTTGTGGACGAAGCGGAACGAAACTTGTTCCGTCAATTAATTCTGGTAAATGGTGTAGGGGCCAATACTGCGCGGATGATGTTATCAAATTTAAATCCAGGAGAACTATATAATGCCATCGTAAATGGGAATGTGGGTTTATTAAAATCCATTAAAGGAATCGGAGAGAAAACAGCCCAAAGAATCGTGATTGACTTACAGTCAAAATTATCCAAGGAAGGATTGAACGGGGAAATTTCAATGCCTGCTACACCGGGTAACGCTAACCAACGCATGGCTATGGATGCCTTGGTAACGTTGGGTTTCAATAGGGTTGCTGTAGAAAAAACCTTGACCAAATTAAATTTGCAAAACCATAACACTGAAGATATAATCAAACAAGCACTGAAAGTACTGTGAGAGAAAAAAAGAACATTCAACAGAACAAGGTTTTGAGCAAAAGTGTAGGAGTCGTTATGCTTCTATTGGGCATCACCACAGCATTGGCTTTTGGTGCAAGCGTAAAATTCTTTAGCTATACTAATCATTCGAAAGCTGAACTATTAAAGCCCGAAGATTCAACGCGTTATAAAAAGTGGCCCCGCCAATCGTGGGATAAACCCCGCAAACAGCCTTTTGACCTGAAGCAGCCCGATGTGATCAAGACCACTTACGAGCTTGATAGTAGTGGTAAGTCTTATACCAAAAAACAAACCATAGGAAACACCCCCGTTGGCACTCCTGAAACAATTTCATTGGCCGATTATGCTAAAATAAAAGACGAAGAACAAAATAAAAATTACTTTAAGCAGCGTGCAAAAGCACAAAACTTTGTGAGGAGTAGCGGCGGAACTATCCCCCCATTATTTGTTCCTGGAAAAACTTTCCAAGATTTTTTCGGAAATGGCAAAGTAGAAATAAAACCAACAGGATCGGCTGAGTTAACTTTTGGCGGAATATATAATGTAATTAAAAACCCGCAATTCAACAGTCGCCAGCAGCGTAATGCACAATTTGATTTCAAACAAAAAATACAACTAAATGTTGCCGGTAGCATTGGCGATAAATTTAAGATTAATACCAACTATAATACAGAAGCCTTATTCGATTTTGAAAACCAAATGAAATTAAATTGGGATGGGAAAGAAGATGGTATTCTTAAAAAAATAGAAGTGGGCAACGTAAGCTTACCGCTTAATGGAACTTTAATTCCCGGAAGCCAAAGCTTGTTTGGTGCAAAAGTGAAATTTCAATTTGGAAGACTCACTTCTACAGTTCTTTTCTCACAACAAAAAAGTAGAGCGAGTGAAGTTACTGTTCAGGGCGGAGCGCAAATAACACCCTTTGATATACAATGCGACCAGTACGAACAGAACAAACATTATTTCCTTTCCCAATATTTTCGCGACAATTTTGAGTCGTTTCTTAAAGCACCGCCATTGGTGCAAAGCCCTGTGCGTATTACCCGTGTAGAGGTATGGGTTACCAATCGCACTAGTGCAGTAGATAATGCAAGAGACATTGTTGGCTTTATGGACTTGGGCGAAGATGCAGCACATATACATAATAAACAAGTTACAGCGCCCTTCGTCAATATATTCCCTGATAACAATACAAACAACCTGTATCAAACTTTAAAGACCAATGACTCTTTTCGTTCAACATTTAGAAGTGTGATTGAATTGGAACATAGTCCGCTTACCAATAAGATGAAGCAAATTGATGACTACCAGTTAATCAATTTTGCCCGCCAACTCAACCCCAACGAGTTTACCTTCCATGCCCAACTAGGATATATATCATTGAACCAAACACTCAACAATGATGAAGTGTTGGCTGTTGCTTTTGAATACGAAATTGGCGGCCGCCCTTATCAGGTAGGAGAATTTTCGAGACAAGTTCCCACCGATAGGCAAAACCCCAATGTGCTGTTCTTAAAACTTTTGAAACCCATATCTATTCGTCCTGATTTGCCCAACTGGAAACTGATGATGAAAAACATATATTCAGTGGGAAGTTATCAAATACAAAAACAAGATTTTAAATTAAATGTGTGGTATGCCGATGACCCATCAAATGCCGATATGGTATACTTGCCAGCCAAAGATGAACCCAAACTACAAGGTGTTCCGTTAGTGCGGGTATTAAATATCGACCGTGTAAATACCAACTTAGAAAAACAACCTGATGGCCAATTTGACTGGATTGAAGGAATAACCATATACCCGCAACAAGGTAGGATTGTATTTCCTGTATTAGAGCCATTTGGTAAATTTCTGCGGCAACAATTTACGGATCCATATGGTAGTAAAGCCAACTATTATGCTTTCGACGAACTCTATGATTCTACGCGATGGGCTGCACAACAAAAAGCTACCAAAAATAAATTTTTTATTCGTGGAAGTTTTAAAGGCTCGGCAAGTAATGAGATACAATTGAGCTGTTTTAATGCACCCAAAGGATCGGTAAAAGTAACTTCAAATGGAACACCCTTAGTTGAGGGAAATGACTATATAGTAGATTATGCAACTGGCCGTGTTACCATTATCAATACAGGTATCTTGGCACAAGGAGCATCTATAAAAGCCAGTTGTGAAAATACGGCTACTTTCACTACGCAGCAGCGCACCTTGATGGGTACCAGACTTGATTTTAAAATTAGTAATGATTTTATTATAGGTGGTACTTTGCTCAACCTTCGTGAACGGCCTATCATACCCAAAGTGAATATTGGAGATGAGCCACTGAACAATACTATATTTGGATTTGATGCAACCTACAAAAGCAATTGGCGTGGACTTACAAGAGCCATAGATCGCCTTCCATTTCTCTCAACAAAAGAAATGAGCAATATATTATTTACAGGCGAATTTGCTAAAATTATTCCCGGTGTAGCACCCGCTATTAAAAAGACACTCGACAAATCAGGTGTATCATATATTGATGATTTTGAAGCCAGCGAAATTCCTACTGATTTAAGGTTGGGCAATTACTGGCAACTAGCAAGTACCCCGCAAGGGCAACCCAATTTATTTCCGGATGGGCTCAATCGAAATAATATAAGTTTTAGAGACCACACTGCCCGCATAGCTTGGTATATTCTTGATCCTTTATTTTATACCAATAACAATCTAACCCCTACACATTTAACCAATGACCCCAAACAACTTTCCAATCATTATGTAAGACAAATAGTAGTGAATGAGGTTTTCAAAAACAAGCAAATTCAACAGGGCGTGCCACAAACCCAAACCACTTTTGATATTGGTTTTTATCCCAACCAACGTGGCCCATACAATTTTAACACACAAGACCTAAACAACGATGGTACTTTTAAAACACCGCAAAATAATTGGGCGGGTATTATGCGTAAAATAGATCAAAATGATTTTGAAGCGGCAAATATTGATTATATAGAAATGTGGTTGATGGATCCATTCTTACCTGGGCATAATCCGCAACCAAATAATAGTGGGCAATTGTATCTGCATTTAGGTAATGTAAGTGAGGACATGTTGAGTGATTCAAGAAAAAGTTTTGAAAATGGATTAAAAACAGCTACACAACCTAATTTACGCACAGACTCCAGTATATGGGGAATTGTTCCTGCAATTCCTGCAATAAATAATGCTTTCGATAATGATCCTGCTTCACGCTTGGTGCAAGATGTGGGATTGGACGGGTTGAACGATGATAATGAGAGAGAGTTTTATAAGAAAAGGTTTTTAGATTCACTGGCACAACATTATGGGCAAACTTCACAGGTTTATATTGACGCATATAACGACCCTGCCTCCGATAACTACCATTTTTACAGAGGGACTGATTTCGACGACGCCAAAGTGAGTATACTTGCCCGCTACAAACATTATAATGGACCCGATGGAAACTCCCCCAGCCCTACCCAAGCTCCCCCGCATCAAGCTAAAGAAAGTTATCCTGTGGCCAGCCAACCCAATCCCAATGACGAAGATATTAATAGAGATTTTACACTGAACGAAATTGAAGAATATTATCAATATAGAATAGACCTAAGCAAAAACAAATTAATAGTAGGCCAAAATTATGTGACTGACTCTGTTCGCTCTGGTCCAAAATTAGAAAAGCCATGCAACTGCTCCGATGATACTGTAACATGGTATCAATTAAAAGTACCAATTCGCTCTTATGAGAGTCGGATAGGCAGTATCCCCGATTTTAAATCTATCCGTTTTATGCGTATGGTAATGAAAGGTTTCGGTGATTCATTGGTGCTTCGATTTGCAAATATGCAACTCATCAGGGCTGAGTGGCGTAAATACTTGGTCTCACTTGCTACACCTGGTTCTGTAAATCCTGTTGACCCTAACGACAATACTACATTTGTAGTGTCAACGGTAAATGTAGAAAAGAACAACCAACGTCAACCCGTACCCTATGTTTTACCTCCTGGTATTTTTAGGCAATTAGATGTAAGCCAGCCCAACCCTATCCAACAAAATGAACAATCCCTGTCACTGAGAGTATGCGGATTGAAAGATGGTGATGCAAAAGCCGTATTCAAAAACGTAAAGTTGGATATCAGAAATTATAAAACTTTAAAAATGTTTGTACATGCCGAAGCGATGGCAGGCGAGATACTGAAAGACAAAGACCTCTCAGTTTTTGTGAGGATAGGAACAGATTTTACCAATAACTATTATGAATATGAAATCCCTTTAAAGCTGACGAATTGGGGGCAAACAAACGAAAATGATATATGGAGGGGTGATAATGAGCTGGTGGTGGATATAGCTGCATTCTACGATTTGAAAGTATTGCGGATAAAGCAAGGAGGCTCAAATAATTATTTCGAAGATATAAAAGTTGATGGAAGAAGAATAGCCGTAAATGGTATACCAGATATGAGCAATATTCGGGTAATTTTAATTGGTGTTCGAAACCCAAAACAGTTTGACAACCCTGCCGATGACGGACTATCAAAATGCGGCGAAGTATGGGTGAATGAGTTAAGGGTGAGTGGCTTTGAAAACCCTGGTGGCTGGGCAGCGACAGCCAGAAGTGTGATAAAATTAGCTGATATCGGCACATTGAATATGGCTGGCAATATTACTACTGTGGGCTATGGCGGGATTGATAAAAAATTGAACGACCGAGCCCGCAATACCACTTCTAATTTCGATTTGAATACCATGTTGGAATTGGGCAAATTTTTCCCTGCCAAATTTGGTGTGAGTATCCCATTTTATTATGGATATAACCAAACATTGATTCGGCCACATTTTTATCCGTTAAATCCCGATATTCCAATGAGCAGTGTGCTCAATGTTACGCCCGCAGATGATAGGGCCGCTATTAAATATAATGCCGACGACCTTACTATAAAGCGAGGGTGGAATGTATCAAACGTACACAAAAATTTGATGGGCAATAAAAAGAAAAAGTTTTATAGCATCGAGAACTTTAATTTGTCATATGCTTTCAATGAATTTTACCAGCGAAATCAGTTGATAGAATCGAACAGGGTGAAACTATATAATCTAAAATTAAACTATTCATTCCAATCGCAAGCCAAGCCCGTTGAGCCTTTCAAGAAATATTTCAAATCGAAGTACTTGCAGTTAATCCGTGATTTTAATTTTTACTACAAACCCCAGTCTATAAATATTATCACAAATGCCGACAGACGTTATGGTGAAATGGTGAACCGGGTAAACGATAAACAAAATACACAAATAGCCACTTTGTACGATAAGAATTTCACCAACTCGCGGCAATTTGATGTGAAATGGGATTTGACCAAAGCTCTTAAATTTGACTATAATGCCATTATCAATGCCCGTATTGACGAGCCTATTGGAGTAGTATACCGACGCTCAGGCGATGCACACGACTCTATATTAAACAACCTCAAACACTTTGGTCGTATTACCCAGTTCAATCAAATTGGGAACCTAAGTTATACCGTGCCATTCAACAAATTCCCGCTTACTAACTTTATTAGTATGACCGCCCGCTCCAGTGTTAATTATTCATGGAGCCAAGGCCCTCCTGGGCAGCAAGACAGCATAGGAAATACGATTGCGAATTCTAAAAACAATTCGCTCACAGGGCAATTCAATATGCAGCAATTATATAATAAAATTAAATTTTTTGAAGAAGTTGCAAGTGGTAAAAAACGAACACCGCCACCACCCAAAGTAAAACCCAAACCCCCCGGTCCAAAAGATCCGAAGAAAAAAACAGATGAGGATACTTCCAAGGTTGATGACACACCGACACCCAATAGTAAAAATCCACTATTATCATTGGCTGAGCATACGGTGAGACTTATTATGATGGTGAAAAATATCAACTTCACTTATACCGAAAATAGGGGTACCTCCTTACCTGGTTTCTTGCCTAAACCAAAATATTTTGGGCAAAATTTTGACCTGATGGCTCCCGGGTGGGCCTTCATTACCGGAAGCCAAGATACTTCTTTAAAATACAGAGCAGCTGATAATGGTTGGCTTGCAGGGGGCAGAGGGGTTAATAACCCCAATATGCGAACAACGAGCCAGCAGTTTAATATGCAAGCTACCGTTGAGCCGTTCAACGATTTTAGGATACAACTTACTTTTCAGCGATCGATGACTACTTCTTATCAAAGTTTCTTTACCCAAGATTCCTTCGGGCACTATCAAGACTATGCTCCGCTGCAAAATGGAAACTTTAGCATGACTTATAATATTATACGCACAGCTTTTAGTAAAAGCACTCCAAACGAGTCGGATGTATTTAACAAAATGCTCGATCAAAGATATACTATTGCCCAACGACTGCAAACTGCAGAAGAAAGAACTTCGGGCATTGATAACTCAACCCATTATCCTATGGGGTATTCACCTTTGCAGCATGATGTAATAGTGCATGCTTTCTTAATGGCGTACAGTGGCAGAAACCCCATTAATTATAAAGCAGATTTGTTCCCGAAAATACCTAGTGCCTCGTGGCGTGTAACTTGGAATGGTCTTAGCAAAATTCCTGCTATCAAAAAAATAATTCCGAATCTGAGTATTTCACATGCATACTCTTCTACTTATTCGGTAGGAGGTTTTGGTTCATCACTGGGTTACTCGGTCGATTCTGCAGCTGCCAGCAGAGGCGTTGGAACTACTTATACATTAGAGCCTAAGCTCTCCCTTCAAAATGTAACCATTGCTGAACGGTTCTCGCCACTTATCGGTATTGATATGACCTTTACCAATAGCTTCACGTTTAAGTTTGAATTGAAGAAAGAAAGGATGCTGACCTTAGTACCCGTGAACCCACAGTTGCAGGAAATGAAAACGCAAGAGATTGTAATAGGTGCCGGTTTCCGCAAAAAAGGATTGACCATTGGTTTTATTAAGTTTCAAGGACGTAAATTATACTTACCAAATGATGCTAGCTTCCGTTTCGATTTTTCTGTTCGTGATAACTGGACAACTATTCGAAAATTTGACAATACAAATACTCCAACAGCAGGTATGAAAATAATCAGCATCAAACCTACTATCGATTATCAAGCCAGCGATAAAGTATTGATTCGTATATATTACGATCAACGCCTATCAAAACCCTATACTACCAACTCTTTCCCTACTACCAATGTGCAGTTTGGGGTAACAGCAAGGTATACTTTACAATAAATAGTATTATATATTTTGCAACACAAAGAACTTAAAATTGTATACAAAGAATTGGCTCTTGATGAGTTGAATGCTGTTCAGAAAAATCTTATAAAACTTGCAATTGCTGCCACACAACAAGCATATGCTCCTTATTCAGAATTTTATGTGGGTTGTGCTTTGCAAATGAGAACAGGCGAAGTGCTTTCAGGAAGTAATCAAGAAAATGCTGCTTACCCATCAGGTTTATGTGCTGAGCGCACTGCTATATATCATGCTGGGCACACCTATCCAAATGGAACTATTATAGAAATTGCTATAGCTGCACGAAGTGATAAATGGAAAACGGAAAACCCTGTAATTCCTTGCGGAGCCTGCATGCAAGCCATGATAGAATACGAAAAAAAGCAGGGTAGCCTTATAAAATTATTATTATATGGTAACGATGCAAAAATTTATCAACTATCAGGAATAAAAGACTTAATGCCTTTCCAATTTGAGCTGAAAGTGCAGCCCGAACGTGGTTAAAATATATATTATAATAACGCAATGATTGATTCTAATTTAATATATAGACCCCACATTATAGATATTAGAATACCGTCTGATAAAGACATTTTTGAGAAGCTTTTTCCTAGTTCAATTATTATAGATAATATAGTTGGTCAGTTAAAAGAATTGGTGAAATTACAAAACCCAAAACTTAAATTAACTGCGGAACATAGTGATAAATTAATCACCGAATATTTAAACGGAACACTTCCCGAAAATTATGGTTTATGGATATATTATCCCTGGTCCAATAAATTAGTTCATACAGTTTTTGAAAAAGAATTTATTGAACTTAGAACCATCAGAAATAAATATAAGATTACCCACGAAGAGCAAGCACTTTTGCATAGTAAAAAAATTGGAATTGTTGGCTTGTCAGTAGGCCATGCGATTGCAATAACGGTGGCGTCGGAAAGAATATGCAACGAATTAAGACTAGCCGATTTTGATGAACTGGAACTCTCCAATCTGAACCGCATAAAAACCGGAATTCAGAATTTGGGAATGAAAAAAACAATGATATGTGCACGCGAAATTGCCGAAATAGATCCCTTCATCAATGTAATATGTTATCATGATGGAATTAAGGATGAAAATATTATAGACTTTTTAACCAAAGACGGAAACGTCGATGTGTGTATAGAAGAGTGTGATAGTTTTTATGAGAAGTTTAATGTTCGCTATAAGTGTAGAGAATTAAAAATACCCGTAGTAATGGACACTAGCGACAAGGGATTGATTGACATAGAACGTTTCGATTTGGAGCCTAATCGGGAAATATTTCACGGACTTACAGATATTGATGATATCGATAAACTAAGAAGCTTAACACCCGAACAAAAAATCCCATATCTATATCAAATCGTTAATGAAGAAACCATGTCGACTAGGCTCAGGGCATCTTTGCTAGAGATAGAAGAAACAATTACAGGGTGGCCCCAACTGTCATCGGCTGTAAGCTTTGGAAGCGGTATGACTACCGATGTGGTGAGACGAATATTATTAGATCAATTTAAGTCGTCAGGAAGGTATTCTATTGATATAGAAAACTTAATTAAAGATGCAGAAGCTAAAGAACAAGAAACTATAGTTTCTGAAACAACAGATGATATAAATATTGATGCGATTATAACACCCGAAGATAATGCTTCAACTATAATAGAAAAAGCTATTATAGAAAAAATTGTGAGCGATGCCATCACGGCTCCATCGGGCGGCAATGCACAGCCTTGGCAGTGGGCAAGTTCGGGTAATACGCTATTATTATACTTGAATAAAACACGTTGCAGTCCTTACACAGATTTGAATGATTGGGCAGCGATTATGGCCTTGGGGTGTGCCACCGAAAATTTAATTTTATCGGCATATCATGAGAGTTATGGTGTAAAAAAAGAATTATTAAATTTACAAAACAAGGAGTTTGCAGTGAAATTTATATTCACCACAAAAGATAGTTCCGGAATAGAAACTATATATCATCCTCAACATTATAATAGTATTAAAATTCGCCAATCGAACAGGAATAATAGCAGCTTAACTATATTAAAACCCGAGCACAAAGAAGGCTTGTTGCATGCAGTAGAGTCAATACCTACAGCTACATTAACTTTAATAGATAATAGAGACGCTATTATAAAGATTGCAGATATAATTGCCGAAGCAGATATTATACGTTTTCTCAATAAATTTTTGTTCAACGAAATGATGAGCGAGATACGTTGGAATAGGAAAGAAGCACTGGAAAGACCTTATGGAATTGAACTCGATTTATTTGATATTACAGCCAAAGAAAGAATAGGATTTAAGATTGCCAATTCGTGGTCGGTGGCCTCGTTTGTAAAAAAGATTGGTGGCAATGCCTTGGGCGATATGTCTCGCAAACAATTATTGGCGAGTTCTGCTGTGGGATTAATTACCATGCCCCAACTCGATTCAACTAATTTCTACAATGGCGGCCTGGCACTCGAACGGTTTTGGTTATCGGCTACCGAGAGCAAATTGGCGGTGCATCCTTTCGTTGCATTATGTTATTTCTTTATGCGAATAGAGACCAATACGGTTTCTTATTTCAGCAAGCAAGAAATAGAAAAACTGAAAGATTTGAGAAAACGCTGGCGTGACATATTGGGCACACCCGAGGGAGCTGCTGAAATATTCTTCTGTAAACTATCATACGCCCCGCCTGCTGCTATGTCGCAGCGGATACCTTTGGAGGATGTGTTGGTGGTAAAGTGATATATATAATAGCTATTACTGATTGCTAGCTCACCCTGAAAATAAATAAACCTCAAATTATGAATATTTTGAGGTTGAAATAATATATTTTTGAGCTTAAAGTTCCCAATAGATTATGATAATCTCTCCTTAAGTTTTATTTTAACATTTGCCTTTTAACCCCATAAGCCCTTACTTTGCAAACCAATGGTACAACAAATTATTTTTGCAATCATTCTGGCAGCCTCGGCATGGCTATTTGCCCGCAACATAGGTAAGATAAGGCGTAATATATTATTGGGCCGCGATGTGGACTTGAGTGGTAATAGCAGTGAACGTTGGCGTACCATGTTTATGGTGGCATTGGGTCAGGGCAAAATGTTTACACGACCCATACCTGCTTTGTTACATTTATTCGTATATGCTGGTTTTGTGCTCATTAATATAGAGGTGCTCGAGATTTTAATTGATGGTGTGGCTGGCACCCACCGAGCACTTGCAGGAATATTGGGTATATTATATAATGGCATGATGGCCTTTTTTGAAGTGCTAGCTTTATTGGTTTTGGTTTCCTGTATTTTGTTCTTGATTCGCAGACATGTGCTTAAAGTGAAACGCTTTTCTGGTTTCGAGATGCGTGCATTCCCTGTGCGTGATGCGGCTACTATTCTTATTATAGAAATTATATTAATGACCTGTTTATTATTATTAAATGCAGTAGACAAATCATTGCAGAATATGGGCAGCGAGCATTTTGTGCAAGCAGGATTTTTCCCTGTTTCGAATATATTGGTTTCCCTGTTTAATGGCATGAGCGAAAGCAATCTGATTATGTTCGAACGTATCTGTTGGTGGGGACATATACTAGGCATATTTGCCTTTATGAATTACCTGCCTTTCAGCAAACACTTTCATATTATTTTGGCTTTCCCAAATACCTATTATAGTAATTTGGAACCCAAAGGTGAACTAACCAATATGAGCAGTGTGACTACCGAAGTAAAATTGATGATGGATCCATCTGCACCCACCCCCGAAGGATATACTCCGCCTACTAGTTTTGGTGCAAAAGATATACAAGACTTGAGTTGGAAAAACTTGATGGATGCATATACATGCACCGAGTGTGGACGCTGCACCAGTGTGTGTCCCGCAAATATTACAGGTAAATTATT
The DNA here is from genome assembly GCA_947477885.1 of Bacteroidota bacterium. Taxonomy (GTDB): domain Bacteria; phylum Bacteroidota; class Bacteroidia; order UKL13-3; family UKL13-3; genus CANJUD01. The sequence continues at coordinate 200,133 of CANJUD010000001.1, read as the reverse complement.
ATCGCCCCGAAAAGTGATGATGGACACCCGAGACAGACTTGAAGACGTAGGAAAAAATATTGATAAAAATGGGGAATTTGTAGCTGATGAAAAAAATCTACATTCCTATATTTCTGCTGAAGAATTATGGGCCTGTACTACCTGTAATGCCTGTGCTGAAATTTGCCCCGTGAATATAAATCCTGTTGAAATAATTGTAGATATGCGTCGCTTCTTGGTGATGGAAAAAAGTGAAGCACCGCAAGAACTTAACCTCACGTTCACCAATATGGAAAACAATGGTGCTCCTTGGCAAATGGCTCAAAGTGCCCGTGCCGACTGGACCAAAGAAAATTAATTATGCCGATTATTTGGCAATGCGAACAACCAACAGGAACACAAATAGCAGTGTGGGAAATTACCGAAGATATACATTCTTTGGAGAAACAATTGCCCGGAAATATAATAGATAAAAGCAAGCCCGATTTATTTACACATCCCGAAAACCACCGACAGTGGCTCGCTACACGAATTTTGCTTGGAACAATTTTAAAGGATTATCGTACTATAGAATTATATAAAACTGATTTTGGAAAATTGATGATTTCTAATCACGACAATATATATATATCAGTTTCGCACTCGCAAACACATGCTGCAGTTTCTATCAGTAATTGTAATACAGGGATTGATATAGAAACCAAATTGGAGAAAGTAGAACGGATCAAACATAAATTTTTGAACGAAAAAGAAAAAACCTGGGCCTCCTCAACACCCGAAGATGCACTGATGGTATGGTGCAGCAAAGAGTGCTTATATAAACTCTACGAACAAAAAGAACTGGACTTTATCAAGCATATCACGATACTGAAAAATGATGCTACATTTGTGGGGCATATACATAAGAAAACTTATGAAAAACACTTTAATTTGCACTACCGACACAGCAATGATTATTTATTGGTGTGGGCTATAGAAACTATTTTATGAAAAAACTATTATATATAACCTTATTTTTTGCTGCCATTACAGCCTGCAAAAACAATCCAAAAGACGACCCATCAAAAATTATTGAGCAGCCTGCTGTGCCAGCATACAAGCAATTATCGCCTGAGTTTAATGGCGATACTGCTTTTGCTTATGTGGTTGCCCAATGCAATTTTGGCCCACGGGTTCCAAGCACCAATGGTCATAAACTATGTGCGGATTATCTGATAAAAGAATTAAAAAAATATGCCGAAAAAGTAGAAATAAATGGAGCACCTTTAAAAACTTTTGATGGTAAAACACATCAATGTAAAAACATTATTGGTTCATTTAATTTGCAAGCAACAAAACGCGTGATGCTTTGTGCCCATTGGGATACACGCCCCTTTGCCGACCAAGATGAAAAAGATAAGGACAAACCCATTGATGGTGCCAATGATGGTGGAAGTGGCGTAGGTGTATTATTAGAAATAGCCCGACAGCTTAAACAAAAACCTACTGAAATTGGAATTGATATTATACTTTTCGATTTGGAAGATTATGGCCAACCCGGCGAAAGTGAGTTGGAACAAATGGAAGATAGTTATTGTATTGGTTCGCAATACTGGGCCAAGAACCGACATGTAAAAAACTATATGCCGGCCTATGGAATTTTGCTCGATATGGTGGGTGCCCCCGATGCACAGTTTGTTAAAGAAAAAGGTTCGATGGAATTTGCCCCAACTATCGTAGAGAAAGTTTGGGCTATGGGAAATAAATTGGGCTATACAAATTTTATTGCCGAAGAGAATAATGGAATTATTGACGACCATTACTATTTAAACACCATTGCCAAAATACCCGTGATTGATATTATAGAATATACCAAAGACAAAGGCGTTGGCGACCATTTCAGCCATACTTGGCACACCCATAACGACAATATTAAAAACATCAGTAAGTTCACCTTAAAAAATGTGGGGCAGGTGGTGATGGAAGTTATATATAATGAGAAATAAATTTTAAAAGTATATAATAAAAAAGCCCGCCGATAAAATTATCAGCGGGCTTTTTTGTGGAGCTGCAGGCTCATTAACTGCAAAAACTAAAATAATATTTATATGGCTTTAAAGTAGTAGTTTTTTGGTTGCATCATAGAAATACTCAACTTACACTATGGCAAAAGAACTAAATCCAAGTATAGTTGTTTCTGACCGCATTGATATAGCGATGTTAAGCTAACTGGTAATATTTTCCCAAATTGCTACAGGGGAAACAATAATTGAAGGTAATAATATTCCTGTATGGTCTGATAGAATTAGGGCAATAGCTGAACTTAACCGAATGGAAGGGGACTATTCGCCGACAAAAATAGATTTTGAGCAAGTTGAAATCAAAGTTATTACTGGAATGGTAGTTACTTAATTTTATAGGATTTAGAAGTTTATTATTACATTTGCCCAATGGCAAATGATCAATTACAAAAAACCGATAAGTCAGAAATTGAACTCAAAACGGAGTTTGAAGTTGCAATTTTTTAATTACGGACAATGGCAATACCTGTGAAGCCGTTAGAACAGGAGAAATTAAAAGTTGCACCCGACACAAATAGGGGTTAAAAAAATGAGGAAAATACTAGTTTATTTTATTAGTTTGATTTTTGTTATTGGATGCTCTCCAAGCAAGGATGAGTTATTTAAGGAAACAGATGCATTTGTACAATCATTACAAACAGATTATAGCAGCTACGGATTGCTTGGAGGTTCAGAACACTCGAAAACAACAACCGATGGACTTTATTCAATAACTCCCATAGGGCGATTAATTAATGTAAAAGTTTTAAAGGCTGTGAGTAATGAAGAATATGAGGACTTAAGGAAAGACTTAGAAGGGCATTATAAAGATGATAGCAGAGTCAACAAAGTATACATTAGTGAAGGAGGAACAGTAATGATCGATTGTAGAAATTAATATTATTATCAGGGATATAAACTTTAGTGGCAATTTGAAAGCATAGTGCTTCTAAGTCCGCCACATCGCCAAGTCAAATCTACTTTACGATTTTTGAAACAAAAGGGGGCAGGGGTCAAATCTCTACACATTACGAAGATTAACCGCCGTGTTTATGTTTTCGCGTGTAAATACTAAAAAACAAGAGGGGTATTATTTTGAGTATTATTTGGAATTATAGGTGTGGGTTAAACTAAAAATTGTTTTAAAGCAACAATACCTCTTTTTTTAAAGTACTTATTTTGTCATTTGCTTTTACATTTGCAAAAAAAAAATTATGTCATCACTAAACATCGAAAGAACCCTTGATTTAGATTTTCCAATGGAAAAAGTAAAGCAGGATATTGAAAGAACCGTAAAAGTAGGAGCCTACGCTATGCATTCTCAAAATGACATATTGAACACATATCGCATTGGAAAACTTACTGGGCTTGAAACTATTTCAATGAATGTTACTTTAAAATCTTTGGAAAACAGCAAAACCAGTATCCATATTGTGGTTTCTGAAAAAATCAGAAATAGTGGCCATCAAGTCACAGTTGATAAAATGATTGATGCTTTTTTGGAGCGATTTAGTAAGGCTTTGACTGGTGCAGCAGATGAGGAATTGAAAAATGTTTCTGCTGGCAATAAAGGTTGTATGCTTACAATTCTTTTTATTTTGGCCATCGGGATTACCGCAGTTGCATCAGCTACAGGTTTATTTTGATTGGAATATTAACATTGGGGTTGTTTTAGTAAATATAGCACTTGATTTTTTGCGGGTATCCGGTAAAATCTTTACAACCTTCGCAATTGTAACCGCCGTATTTATGTTTTCGCGTGTAATTGCGAAAAAAGAAGAGGGGTATCAAATGATATTTTTTGAACAGAAAATTAAACCTTGTGTTGCTCTTAAAAGTATGAGTTAAACCCACTAATGGAGTGTAAATTTGGAGTGTAAATAAAACATAAAGCCCATAAATATACTAATTTACAGGCTATTACATTTTAATAGTGTGGAGCTGCAGGGAGTCGAACCCTGGTCCGGAGATGGGACTCGTTAGAGCTTTCTACATGCTTGTCAGGAAATTTAATTTTAGAGAATAGGCAGGAGTCCCGCTCACCAACTTATTCCTTAGGTTACTAATACATTTGGAAACCCGTAACCACGGTAGCCAAAAGTCCCCAACGGGGTTTTGATCGTCTGTGCTCAGGTGCTGTTGGGGCGAAGTTCCTGCAAACGACTAGCGAGTGCGTAATCTAACCGATTAGGCAGCTAATTGTAATGAATTGTTGCCTGTTACAGCGTGAAAGTTCAGATTAAAGTGCTCCCTTACAAGGCACTGCATGCTTACCCCCGGGCCTCACATCCCGTCAATTCCGGTCAGCCCCAATATTAGTATACAGTGGTTAGTAAACAGTGGTCAGTGCCATACGGCTATATAATCCCGATTTGCTCCAACATTTCGGAACAAACGGTCAAGTTTGCTGCCGTATGGCACTGACTACTGACTACTGTTTACTGACCACTTACTTGAACCATTCTCCCACATATTCCCAAATTCCTTTTCCGAAGTAGTATATAAGTATGGTGCTTATTGTTCCTTTTACAATAAAGAACACCACGGTCCATATACCTAGCTTTTTAAGCCATTTATATTTTTGTGGTTTTATTTCTTCTTGTACCTCGTCCATTTTTTTGGGAACACAAAATACGGTACAGAAGTGATAATAATAAAATTAATTTCTTTGAAACGTATAAAATAAAAAACCCTCGCATTAGAGCAAGGGTTTTAGATTGAACCTCAATTATTATATATAATAACTAGGTTTCGAAACAATATTATTATTTAAGTGTGAATGATGATTTACCTATCATCAAGCCGCCTTCATATATTTCTACGGTATAAGCACCTTTACCAAATGCGGTTGATTTTCCAAATTTCATGTTTACCTCACGGTCTTTATTTTGATAATCTATTTCCTGACTATATGTGAATGGTAACTCGCTTCCTTCAAAAGTAAATTTCTCGTTAGCATTTGAGGTAATAATCTGCCTCGATGGATCAAGTACACGCATATATATCGTTTTCGGCCCTGGGTCAGCTATCAAGTTTTGTTGAATTTTGCAAGTCACTTTTACTTTGTTTGCTCTCTTTGCTTTGGGGGTAGGCACGTCTCCCTTGCTAGTTACCTTTATACCCATCCCTATAATATTATCTGCTTTTAATGCAGAGCCTTCTTTTATTTTCTTGGTAAGACTGCTTTTATCTCTGGTGAGTTTTTCTGCTAGTACTCTGGCTTTTTCCGCACTATCTCTGGCTTCCCTCACTTCTCTGCTAAGCATACTTTTATCTGCATCAGCACGCATTCTTTCCGCATCAGCTTTCTCGTTTGCCTTTTTTAGTTCACTCTTTAGTTTGGTTATTTCTGCAGGATTTCCACCTTTTACAACAGTTCTACTTATAGCTATCATCTTGCGAAGCTGGTCAATTTCTGCTTGGTGGGTGCTATCTGATATTCCCAGTTCTTCTTTTTGTCTCTCCAATTCTTTAAGCTTGGCCTCCAATTCATCAATTTGAATATTAAGGGAATCAATAGTGGTTTTTTGAACCTTATTAATAGCATTTGCTTCCTTAAAATCTTCTTTGGTGTCGAACAATTGCCACAGGAGAAAGACGTCGGCACCTATTAGCAGTATCAATGCTACTACTACAATTACTTTGCTCGATCCTGATTTGCGTTCTTGGGGGGTTGATTCCATGTTCATAATTTCTGACAGTTATTTGGGTTGTTTTTTTATCGTTTTGAGTGGAGGCGAAATTAGGATACTTTTTTTCAACACTCAAATAATTTATTGTAAACATTTTGAGGAGACCTACAATTATTGTCCATAATTTTGGTCAGTATATATTATTCAAATAACGCACATTTGCAGCACTGTGCAAATACCAAATTTAATAACCCATATTTTTTTTGACCTCGACCATACGCTGTGGGATTTCGAAAGAAACTCATCAGAGACTTTAGCGATACTTTTAGAAAAATACGATATCTCTCCTATCAACAGTCCTCTTTCAAATTTATTTATCGCACAATATAAAACCACTAACAGGGAAATGTGGCATTTATATAATCATCAAAAAATAAGTAAGGATGAGCTTCGTTACCGTCGTTTTCGTGAGGCGTTTGGTGCAGTGGGAGTAAATATTAACTTCGATGTGGACCTGTTTGGCGATCAGTACGTAGAACATTGTACACGCATGCCACATATATTTGATGGTGTGCATGAAGTTTTGGAACATGCTTCACAAAAATATACAATCGCTATCATTACCAATGGCTTTCTGGAAGCTACTTTCAACAAAATGAACCATTCAGGCCTAATGCCTTATTTTAAGGAAGAGCATATTATTATCACCGAAAAAATAGGGGTGCAAAAACCACACAAGAAAGTGTTTGAAACCGCGTTGTCGATAACTAACGGTTTGGCTAGTAACACATTAATGGTGGGTGATAATATAGATTCGGATGTGGTAGGTGCATATAATGCAGGTATTTACCCAATTTGGTTCAACCCACATCACGAAGAGCAAAGGATACATGACAACATGATTGAAATCAACTACCTAAAAAAGTTGATGGATTATATATAAATAATTGAGAAAAATAGAGGGTGATTATGATTTAATGTACGCTTTCTAGTTTTTTATTAACATCCGAACACCATATTGTTTGTGTTTTTATTAACCTTTTTTTAATGCGCACTGTTTAATATTGCAGCGTTTATAAAGATATTTTCCTAACAAATCTAAAATCAATGAAAAAATTATTCAGCCTCACATTTATTATTTTTATGCTTCACCATGCAAATGCCCAATACTTTCAGGGATTTGTAAGTAGCAATTATGCTGGAACCAATGGCATGTATTTTAATCCCGCCACTTTAGCTGATACACGTTATCGTGTATATGTGAACTTGGCTTCAATGAATTTAAACTTTGCCAATAATTATGCTGAAGCAAAGTTGCCGTATAGCAGTTATCAGTTTATAAAGCAGCATGTATCGGACAAAACAAAAAGTTGGGATTATTTTTATTATACTAATAGTAATAACAAGCCCGACTCTCTAAAATCGTGGAAAGAAGATAATAGCTATTTGGGTGAGAACATCAATGGTAAAGCAAAATATATCAACCTTTCAGCCGAAGTGCGTGGCCCTTCTTTTTCCTACAGCTGGAATAATAAAAACACGATAGCTATTGGCACTAGGGTAATGGCCGGGGTGCAGGTAAACGACATCGCTGAACCTTTTGCTCGATTTGCAGTGTTTGGTTTGGACGACTCTGCTAAAACAAGGCCTCTTCTAAACATACTAACATTCGATAACTCGTTCGGCTTAAACATTGGTGCATATACAGAGCTCTCAGCATCCTATGCACGCAAAATTGTTGATATGGGAAAACATTACTTTACAGGTGGGTTTAGCCTCAAATATTACCAAGGTCTTGCTGCTGTTTTTGTACAAAACAATGGTGTAAATGTAAACTTTGTAAATAAAGACAGTCTTTTTGCAGTACAAACTGATATTAAATACGGACAGGTGGGGGAACAGTTTTATGGTATTCTAAATTCTGGACCACCTAGGTCGGGTTCTATAGGAAAAGATTTATTCCCCAAAAGTATATTAGGCAAAGGTTATGGATTCGATTTGGGTTTCCAATATGAATACCGACCCGATATAGAAAAATATAAATATACAATGGACGGCGAAACACGCTACGACGATAGAAAGGTTAAATACCTGTATAAAATTGGCGTGTCAATTATGAATATGGGGTATATAAAATATGAAAGCCCTGCTGACCATCCTGAGTATATAAAATACCATGAGTTGCAACCACGAAGTGATATTAAGATTAACGATACTGCCTATTGGGGACAGCTTAATCATTTGAAAATTCGCAGTAGTGGCGATTTAGATTCAAGTTTAAACAAAGTGTTTGGATTTAAAACTGATGGCCACACTTTTAGATGGTATATGCCCGGTTCAATCAATATCAATTTTGATTATCGAGTGAAAAGCCATTTCTTTTTAAGTGGCGTTTTAATGCAAAGTCTTAAATCGAAAAATGGTATTGGATTTAGAGTTAATTCATTATTAGGCGTAACACCTCGTATCGAATTCCGTTGGTTTGAAGTTTCCATGCCCATTCTCGCCACCTTTGGATATTCAAAACTTAATGTGGGTTTATTCCTTCGCACAGGAGTATTCTTTATTGGCTCTGATAATATAGGAGGATTTTTAGGTTCTAATAATTTTAATGGTTTAGATATATATACTGGTGCTACTATTCCAATATTTAAAGGTAAGCCCAAGGACAGGGATAAGGATGGTGTATCAGATCGCAAAGATCATTGTATACATGTGCCCGGTGCTTGGAGTGCCAAAGGATGCCCTGATACCGATGGTGATGGTATACCCGATGATGAAGATAAATGCCGCACCTTGCCTGGACCATTCAGCTTACGTGGGTGCCCCGATACTGATGGTGACGGCGTAACAGATGATGAAGACCTTTGCCCCAATGAAAAAGGAACCAAAGCTAACAAAGGCTGCCCCGACCGTGATGGCGATGGAGTATATGATAAGAACGATAAGTGTCCAGATGAGTTTGGTAAAAACGAAGATGGATGCCCAGACCGCGACAATGATGGTATCATAGATTCTGAAGATAAATGCCCCGATGAAAAAGGACCACTTGCTACGCAAGGATGTCCCGATACCGACGGCGATGGTGTAACCAATGATATAGATTTATGTCCTGACAAAGCTGGTAAAGTAGAAAATAAAGGATGCCCCGATACCGATGGAGATGGTGTGGTAGATAATTTAGATAAGTGTCCCGACCAACCCGGTATGGCCAAACTAAATGGATGCCCCGACCGTGACCTAGACGGCGTTGCAGATAAAGATGATAACTGCCCCGATCAATACGGTGACCCCTTAAACTTAGGGTGTCCTTTAGTAAAAGTTGTAGACACTGTAAAAGCTGTTCAACTTGATGCAGAAGATCAAGATATCTTGAAACGTGCTTTCGATAATCTTGAATTCGCGAGCGGAAAATCGGTTGTTACCGAGTCTTCTAAAGCAGCCATGGGCGAACTTGCAGGTGTACTTGTTAAACATCCAGATTATAAAATCACCATTAGCGGTCATACCGACAATGTGGGTAAACCCGCAGCAAATCTGAAGTTGAGTCTTGATCGTGCAATGGAAGTGAAGAGATATTTAGCTAGCAAAGGTGTTGCAACTTCTCATATTAAAGCAGAAGGATTTGGCGACAAGCGTCCAGTTGCTGAAAATGATACTGAAGAAGGCCGTCAGAAAAATAGACGTGTGGAATTAAAAATAACTAAATAGTCATCCTTATGGTTGGTGAGGACACCAACCATGGACTGCCTAAATAATAAAAAAGCCCGCTCAAATTAATGAGCGGGCTTTTTTATTTGACAATTCTGTTAGTCTGTCCCGAATAAAATTCTGGATATCGAAGGCGACCATGGGGAGCACGACTCATGTTTATCTATCCTTCGATAAACTCAGGATGCCAAACAAACTCAGGATGACAAACATGAACTATGATTTAGCTCTCGGATGAAAATCTAAGAGTGTACTTCGTAAAAATTCTCGGTCCAGATGGGTATATATTTCTGTGGTTGTAATACTTTCGTGACCGAGCATCTGCTGCACGGCTCTAAGGTCGGCACCGCCTTCTATGAGTGCAGTTGCAAATGAATGTCGCAAGGTGTGCGGACTTATGCTCTTTGTTATTCCAGCCATCGCAGCAAGTTTTTTGGTGAGGGTAAATATATATATTCTACTAAGTCCCCTTCCAAATCTGTTCAGAAATAATATGTCCGTTGCGTGTTTATCAATTTCTATCTGGTTGCGAAAACCTTTTATATATATATCAATTGCTTTTAGTGCGGGTTGACCTATTGGAACCAATCTTTCTTTGTTTCCTTTGCCGGTTACTTTTATATATTCTCCTGTAAATGATACATCCGAAATTTTTAGTCCTGTGGTTTCACTTACACGTAAACCGCAACTATACATCGTTTCGATAATAGCTTTGTTTCGATGGCCATCGGGTCTGCTCAAGTCAATTTGCGAGAGCATTTTTTCTATTTCTATATGGTCAAGTGTGTCGGGAAGTTTGCGGGCAAGTTTGGGAAGTTCCAATAATTCTGCCGGGCTTTGGGTTATCAAATCCTCCATCAACAAATATTTATAGAATGCCCTGATGCCTGATATTATGCGGGCTTGGCTGGTATTGCTCATGCCCAATTGAACCACCCATTTTACAAAAGCTTGCAAATGTTCTAGTTTGATTTGAAGCGGAAATATAACAATAGTATCAGTGGGGTTTGCAAACTGTTTTAGTTTTTCTACATCATGCAAATAGGCTTCAATGGAATTTCCAGAGAGCGACTTCTCTAGTTGCAAGTAGGCTTTGAATCCTTTGGTGGCGGTAGTCCAGTTCACTGATGAAAGTATAAAGTATATAGTATATAGTATATAGATTTCATCTAGTAATTTTCGAAATTTATTTTTGTTTTCGAATTAAAAGTATAAGAACCATCTAAAATCAAATCAGGCTCATTATAATATAAATAGGTAGCTAATATATCATTTTTAAAAGTGATCGTAAAATATAAATGTCCAGGTTTTGTTTTGGGAGTTGAAGTGCCATCATAAACAAAATTTTTCAATACTTCTTTAAACGATTTAAGTTGCTTGGCTGTAAGTGCGTGTAGTCCTTTATGATTATGGATATATACCAACTCTATACTATCAATTTTAATACACTCACTTAGTTTTTGGCCTGCCTTATATATATCTTGGAGGCTTATAGTAGAAATATACAAAGAATCCGATTTAACTGCTTGGGCTATGCCCCTATAAGAAAAAAATATCATTATATAAAACAAACTAAACTTTTTCATGGTTTATTATATATTATTAATTCTGTGTTTTCGCAAGCAAATAATAATCTGCCAAAACCAAAGCAGTTAATGCCTCCACAATAGGCACAGCTCTTGGCACTACGCAAGGGTCGTGACGACCAGAGATTTGTATTTCTTTGTTATTACCCACTTGGTCAATTGTATTTTGCGGAATTTTGATGGAAGAAACTGGTTTGAAAGCGACATTAAACCATATTGGCATTCCATTACTAATACCGCCTTGTATTCCTCCTGAATTATTTGTCTTTGTTGTTATATGTCCCCCTATATTTTCAAATATATCATTGTGCTCACTACCTTTTTTTGATGCAGCAAAAAACCCACTGCCTATCTCAAAACCTTTGGCTGCATTAATACCCATCATAGCTGCTGCCAATGCTGCTTGTAGCTTTCCGAAAACAGGCTCACCCAACCCAACAGGAACATTTTGTGCCACACATTGTATAATACCGCCCAGTGTATCACCCTCTTCTTTTACTTGCAAAATTGCGGCCTGCATTTGCTTGTCAAGCTCTGCATCGGGGCAACGGGTTATATAATTATCCGTAGTATTTAAATCGAGACTATCATAGTTTTTATTTAAAGATATATTTCCAATTTGTTTTACAAAAGCATGAATATATATACCTTTTGTTTTTAGAAATAATTTAGCGATTGCACCCGCTGCTACCCAGTTTGCTGTTTCGCGTGCTGATGAGCGTCCACCGCCCCTGTGGTCACGGATTCCGTATTTCTCATAATATGTATAATCAGCATGCGATGGACGAAAAGTCTTTTCTAAAGTATTATAGTCTTTCGATTGTTGATCTTTATTTTTTATTACAATAGAAATAGGACTACCTATACTTTTTCCTTCATATACTCCGGACAATATTTCTATCTCATCTGTCTCATTTCTTGGCGAAGAAATATCCGATTGTCCGGGTCTTCTTCTCGCCATTTCTTTCTGTACAAACTCTATATCTATTTCCAATCCCGCAGGGCAACCATCAATCACCACACCCATTGCTGGGCCGTGGGATTCACCGTATGTAGTGATGCGGAATATGTTGCCAAGAGTATTCAAAATTTATATATAATATTTTGACTTAAGAACAAGGATTAACGATTTCTGATTTTAGAAGTAGGTCATTTAATATATATAATTTACATCGTACATCGTATGTCGTACATCGTATATTATTTCTCGGGTTTCATCTGTGGGAAGAACAATACATCTTGTATAGAAACTGAATTGGTCATGAACATGGTTAATCGGTCTATTCCTATGCCTAGACCTGCGGTGGGCGGCATTCCGTACTCCAGTGCACGTAGAAAATCATGGTCGATAAACATGGCTTCGTCATCTCCCCGCTCTGTTAATTTTAATTGTTCTTCGAAACGTTCACGTTGTTCAATGGGGTCATTCAATTCGGAATAGGCATTGGCTACTTCTTTCCCATTGATCATCAATTCAAAACGCTCGACTACACCGGGCTTGCTTCTATGTTTTTTTGTAAGCGGCGACATCTCGATTGGATAGTCTATAATAAATGTGGGTTGAATAAAATTCTTCTCGCATTTCTCACCAAATATTTCATCAATCAATTTGCCTTTGCCCATGCTGCCGTCTGTTTCTATATGCAATTGTTTGCATACATCACGCAATCCACCTTCATCCATTCCCGCTATATCAAAACCCGTATATTGTTTGATGGCATCATACATGGTTACGCGTGGAAATGGGCGTTGGAAATTCAATTCTACATCACCAAATTTTACTTCGGTAGTTCCATGCACATCCATCGCTACATTTTCTATCATCTCTTCCGTGAAATCCATCATCCAATTATAATCTTTGTAGGCCACATATATTTCCAAAACTGTAAATTCAGGATTATGTGTTCTATCCATTCCTTCGTTGCGGAAATCTTTTGCAAATTCATATACGCCGTCGAAACCGCCTACAATCAAGCGTTTCAAATAAAGTTCATTTGCTACACGCAGATATAAAGGCATATCCAATGCATTATGATGCGTGATAAACGGACGAGCCGCTGCACCTCCCGGAATACTTTGTAATATGGGAGTTTCCACTTCCATATATCCTTTGCTGTTAAAAGTATTTCGCAGTGAATTGATGATTTTACTGCGTTTGATAAATACATCTTTAACATGTGGGTTTACTATCAAATCCACATAGCGTTGGCGGTAACGCATTTCGGGATTGGTGAAAGCATCAAATACTTCGCCTTCTTTTTCTTTTACGATGGGCAATGGTTTCAATGATTTTGCCAATACTTTCATTTCGGTAACATGCAAAGTTGTTTCGCCCGTTTGGGTTGTGAACACATATCCTTTCACACCAACAATATCGCCAATATCCAATAGTTTTTTGAATACGGTATTATATAATGTTTTGTCCTCGCTTGGGCAAATGTCGTCGCGTTTTATATATATCTGCATTTTGCCTGAGGAGTCCTGTATCACTGCAAATGCTGCCGAGCCCATGATGCGTCGGGTCATGATACGGCCAGCCATACTCACATTCTTGTACTCAATCTTATTGTTTTCGTAGTTCTCGTTAATTTCCTCGGCTGAGGCATTGATATCCCAAAGCTCGGCAGGGAATGGGTCGATGCCCAAAGCCACAATTTCGCTCAGACTTTGTCGCCTTATAGTTTCTTGTTCATTTAATTCCATGGGGCAAAGATAAGTTGGGGAATCGGGATTCAGGATTCGGTGCTTCGACTACGCTCAGCATATGAGATTCAGCGACTGCTTTCGCTAACAAATAATTTAAGAACAGGGATTAACGAATCGGGAATCTGGGGAATAAAATTTATATTCGCAGCTAATGGATTTACTGCAAATATGGTTTTTTATAATTGCAGAGAAGATATAAATATTTTAGCTCTAAAAACTCCGTGTAACTTTGTGACAATTAAACTCTGTGTGACTCTGCGGTAAACGTAGAGACAGGATATAGTTGGTGACAACACCAAACCAAAGGCAGGGAAGAAACTTAACCACAGCGGAACACAGAGTTAAGCACTGAGGTTCACGGAGGAAATCAATGATTATAATTTATCTTTTATTTCTTCAAGATTATACATATTCCAATCGCCCAGGTTTAATACAAATCTGCCTTTGTATTGATTCCTTTCAAAAAAGTAATAACAGACATAAGAATCGAAAAAACCTTTAGGTTGCGAAAATGAAACCAATTTAATTACATAATTTTCTCGTGATTCATTAAACCTTACTGGAAAAGGTACAAAATATTTAAATGACTCAGAAAAATCAAAATCAAAAAAATCTAAGTATACTGTATCTGGTATGTTTACTTGCTCTCCCTTATAATAAATACTGAATTCTTTAATAGCTTTTACGGCATTATAAGTGTAATGATAGGGCAGTATATCTTTATATTTTGCTATTCCGATATCTATATATCCACTGATTAAATCATATCCCATAGTATCATACAACGCAAACCTTTTATCGATGCTGTCGGTTTTTACAAATACTTTTAATAGAGAGTCATTATAGCTAAGAAAAGTAGAATCACTATCATAATCAACTTTACTATTTATGTAGCCCAAACAACTAATAAAGTCATTGATATTCTTTGAACTATTTTCTCTTTGAATCATTGAAATAAAATTCTTAGGAATGCTATCTGGAGAAACACATAGCCAATGAACAGTCTTAGATTTAGGCCTATTTAGTATATTATTGATTACAGAAGAATCTTGCGAGAACAAGGTGTCACAAAACAATAAACATATAATAAAAGTAACTGTTTTCATTCGACAATATGATAACATTGTGGCCTCTACAGGAATCGAACCTGTACCAAGAGAATCGGAATCTCTTATTCTATCCATTAAACTAAGAGGCCAAAATTGAGTATGCAAATATATTGGGGAAAGTTGAAATGATTGTGGTCATATTGCGGTTGGTCACGGTTCGACTCCGCTCACCACACCAACCGCTGGCATTCATATATTAATTCGCAACCCGTCTTTCTAATTCCAATAACTCATCTCGCAACATGGCAGCTTGTAAAAAATCCATTTCTTTGGCTGCTTGCGCCATCCGTTTGCGGGTTTGGTCGGCGAGCTTTTGGAGTTGGTCTTTGGTCATATATTGTATCAGTGGATCGGCTGCGAGCGAAGGAGTTTCGGCTTCGGCATAATAACTTTCGTGCGTGGGTGCATCCACACGGAAATCGCTCAGTGAAGTTTGTTTGAATATATCTTCTTTCGATTTTATTACAGTAGTCGGTGTAATACCATGCAAAGTATTATAGGCCATTTGTTTTTCGCGTTTGCGTAAATTATCATCTATTGTGCGTTGCATACTTTGGGTAATTCTATCTGCATACATAATAACTTTACCGCGTGAATTTCTTGCTGCACGTCCGATAGTTTGTATAAGTGATCTATCGCTACGTAAAAATCCTTCTTTGTCTGCATCCAAAATTGCTACAAAAGAAACTTCGGGCAAGTCCAATCCTTCGCGTAATAAATTCACGCCGATTAACACATCAATCACGCCCACACGCAGGTTTCGTAGTATCTCCACGCGGTCGAGGGTTTTTACTTCGCTATGTATATAACTCACTTTTATATTCAAACGATCCATATATTTGGTGAGCTCTTCTGCCATTCTTTTGGTGAGTGTCGTTACCAAAATTCTATCTCCCATTTTTATTCTTTCATCAATTTCATCCAACAAATCATCTACCTGATTTACGAGGGGACGAATTTCTATAACAGGATCTAATAATCCCGTTGGCCTGATTAATTGCTCCACCAAAACGCCTTCTGAACGTGCAACTTCATAATCAGAAGGTGTGGCACTCACATATATAGTTTGACCCACCATTCCCTCAAATTCATTAAAAGTAAGTGGGCGATTATCTAGTGCACTGGGCAAGCGAAACCCGTGTTCAACTAAGGTAGTTTTTCTGCTTCTATCGCCACCATACATGGCACGCACCTGCGGCATACTCGCATGACTTTCATCCACAACCAATAAAAAATCTTCCGGAAAATAATCTATCAAACAAAAAGGTCTGTCGCCCGCATTTCGTTTGTCCATATATCTGCTATAGTTCTCAATGCCGCTGCAGTAGCCAAGTTCACGCATCATCTCCAAATCGAAAGTTACTTTTTCTTCGAGGCGTTTTGCTTCCAAATTCATACCGAGTGATCTAAAATATTCACATTGTGCCACCATATCATCTTGTATATGATTAATAGCGTGCATCATCGAATCACGATTTGTAACATATATATTGGCAGGAAAAATTGCCATCTGATCATGCTTTTCCAATGTCTTTCCAGTGGCAGGATCAAACGATGAAATCGATTCGATTTCATTTCCAAAAAATACAATTCTATATGCATAATCACCATAGGCTACAAACACATCTACATTATCTCCGGTCACCCTAAAATTTCCTCTGTCAAATATGGCAGTCGTGCGACTGTAAAGGCAATCCACCAATCTATATAATAGTGTATTGCGGCTCATTTTCATGCCCGTATGCAAGCGTATGATGGAGCCTTCATAATCTTTTGGATTTCCCGCACCATATATACATGATACCGATGCAACCACTATAATATCTTTTCTTCCCGATAATAAAGTGGACGTAGTTCTCAACCTGAGTTTTTCAATCTCTTGGTTAATGGCCATATCTTTTTCTATATAGGTATTCGAGCTGGGAATGAAAGCTTCTGGCTGGTAATAATCGTAATATGATACATAATACTCAACGGCATTATCCGGGAAAAATTGTTTGAACTCTCCATACAACTGGGCCACCAAAGTTTTGTTATGACTTAAAATTAAAGTAGGTCTTTGTATTTGTTGGATGACATTGGCAATGGTAAAAGTTTTTCCACTACCCGTAACACCTAAGAGCACTTGCGATGGATCGCCGCGTTGCACGCCAGCCACCAGTTGGCGTATGGCTTCGGGTTGATCGCCGGTGGGTTTAAATGTGGAAGTGAGTTCAAATTTCATAAACGGATTGCAAAAATAAGTTATATTTTGGATGAAATATATGTAATTCGCAGTAAAATGTTTGAGAGTTTAAAACATATCGACCACCAAGTTTTTAATTTCATTAACCACAATTTGAGTAATGGTTTTTGCGATTGGCTGATGCCATACCTCCGCATCATGTGGTTATGGGTTCCATTATATATTATATTGTTTTGTATAATATATAAAAATTATGGTCTAAAAAAAATGCTCTATATAATGATTGGTTTTGGAATCATGATAGCTATCAGCGATGCTTTGGTAGCCAATAGTTTCAAGCATTTTTTTGAACGGATCCGTCCGTGTCATTATCATGATATAGATGGATTAGCTCCTATTGTCCGAGACCATTGTGGAAGCGGTTTTAGTTTTATATCAGCACATGCTACCAATCATTTTGCGATAGCGATGTATTATATCTGTTTCTTTAAAAGTGCCCATCGGTTTTGGTTATTGTTATGGGCAGGATTGATTGCTTTTGCGAGTGTATATATTGGGGTGCATTATCCAACGGATGTAACGGTGGGGGCTATACTTGGGGTGATGATTGGCGGTGGCGTGGGGATAGGGGTAAAGAAATCTGTATTATATAGAAAATTATAAAAAAAGAAAGTATATTTTACACTTCTATATCATACCTGCTCACAAAATCAACCACCCGTTGATCCACTATAATATCTTTTTGTTGTATGCGTTGTGTAAGTGTTATCCCATCCAAAGTTCTGCAACGACTTAGGGCAACATATAATTGTCCGTGCGAGAAAGTACCACCAGTTAAATCTACTACTACATTATCAAAAGTGAGTCCCTGGCTTTTGTGTATAGTCATGGCCCATGCGAGTTTGAAGGGCATTTGTGTGAAGGTTCCTTTCACTTTTCGCTCCACTTTATTTCTGCTTCTGTCCCATGCATAATCTACATTTTCCCACTTGTCACGCATCACATCTTTTTGTTCGCCATTGCTTAATTCTACTATCACCAACTCTTCTTTACATTCAATTACTTTTGCTATAGTTCCATTCACCCAATGTCCTTCTGGATTATTTTTGATGAATACCACTTGTGCTCCCGGACGTAAAAATAAATCTTCATCGGTGGGCATATGTTTTAAATTGATATCGCCTTCAATGGCCGCTGTATAGCGGGTTTCGGGAGCATTGATACGAGCCAATTGCATATCATTAATAGATGATGCACGCGAATTTAAAGTGCATAAAGCTATAGTATAATCATCTCCTTTAAATGAATAGCGTGGATTAAATCTGCTGTTCAAATTTTCCAGAGTATCATAGTCCGCTTCGTTCTTTCTAATCTGATCTAAGAGTCCAATAAAATACGGATCACTTTGTCTATAAACTTTTTTCAATTCGAGGCAATGCACATAAAATTGTTTGAACACACTCGCACTAAAAAAGTAAGGAGAATCATAATGCTGCCCATACATATATTTTTCCAAATCTGTATTTGTAACTACAGGTTCTAGTTGAAATGGATCACCGATCATCACTACCTGTTTGCCCCCAAAAGGTTTATCGGGTTGACGTAAATTCAATCGTAAACTCTGGTCAATGCCATCCACCAAATCGGCACGCAGCATAGATATTTCATCTATTATAATAGTATCTACATTTAATAAAACTTTTCCGCGTGGTGTACTTTTCCCAAACAATTTTATCTCTTCATCATCGGGCAATATCGGACGCAAAGGAAATAAAAATGCAGAATGTATAGTTTGTCCGCCCGCATTTACCGCAGCAATTCCAGTGGGTGCCAATACCAATACATTCTTTTTCGTTTGAGCTACAAATTCACGCAGCAAAGTCGATTTACCCGTGCCCGCTTTTCCTGTAATGAGAAAAGAATCATTCGTATTCTCTAAGGCATCGATGGTGCGGCCAAAGGTGGGGTTGTCGGTATGTGAATCAGGAGATTTTATATTTAATATTTTTAGTGGTCAGTAAACAGTAATCAGTAGTCAGTGCCATTCGGCGTCAGCTTACTGCCCACTGACTACTGATTACTGTTTACTGCAATGTATTATAAAGTTCTGCAACACCTCAATCATCTTTTCAGGCTCTTCTATCATACCCATATGGGCCGATTTTTCGAAAGTTTCGAAGGTGCAATTGTTTAGTTGTTTGGCTATTTTTTGGATATCTTTATATATAATAACTTTATCTTTTTTTCCTGCGATTATTAGAATGGGTATGGCAGATTTCTTTAAGACATCTGTTAAATCGGGTCGGCTACGCATGGCGAGGGTGGCGGCCATCACACCTGCTTTTGGGGTATTGCACGCACTCTCGGTAATGTTCTCTATTTGTTCTTTATCTTCAAAATCGGGAGCGAATAAAGTGGGTATTAAAGTCTTTGCAAAATCGGGTGTGCCATGCTGCTCTACAAAACTATATGATTTCAGTCGGTTCTCTTTTTTCTCTTCGGTATCGGCAATGGAAGTGGAAAATAATAATCCAAATCCTTGTAATACATTAGGGAATAATTGGGCAAATGCCAAAGTAACATAACCGCCCATACTATGGCCGCAAATTATACACTGTCTAATATTTTCTGCATCTAGCATCGCCTTTACCGCTGCTGCCATTTGCGATAAGGTAACCTGACGAATCACGCTACTGCTGCCGTGTCCGGGCAAATCGGGAATAATGAGTTTGTTGGTTTTGCTGAGCTCTTCAATTTGTATATTATATATGCTGGCATCCTCGCAAAAACCGTGTAGCAATACCAGTACAGGACCTTCGCCTTGTATAATATAGTGGAGTTTTTGTCCACGAGCCCATGTGATAGTTTTGTTCATAAACAGATGCAAAAATGCAGTTATTATTGCATGAATAATCAAATAATTTCTACACAATGACATTAACACAGGCACAACAAAATGTGGATGAATGGATTAAAACCATTGGCGTCCGCTATTTCAGTGAGCTTACCAATACAGCCATACTAATGGAAGAGGTAGGCGAACTAGCCCGAATCATGGCCCGAAAGTACGGAGAACAATCGTGGAAAGAATCTGATCCTGCCCCCGACATGGCTGATGAAATGGCTGATGTATTGTGGGTATTGATGTGCTTGGCAAACCAAACAGGGGTAAACTTAGAAGAGGCCTTTGCACGCAATATGGAAAAGAAAACGAAGAGGGATAAGGATAGGCATTTGAATAATGAGAAACTTATATAATATATATTGTCTGAATCACGGATTCGCACGGATTGAAGGATTACACAGATTAAATTGCTCATTAAAAAATCAGTGAAATCTGCGTAATCCGTGATTCAGACAATTTAGCAAGAGTAAACCTGAAAAATTACATTTTATTCAAATATTTTTGAAATCGTATAGTTAATAAATATACTAAAATATAGCCTAATTGAATTATTGTCATTGCAGTTATAGATTCATTTAAATAGAGAATATTTAAAAATTCCCATTTTATTAGGACCACAGAAATCACATTTTCCATTACAATAATGGCTAATATTTGCTTATTTACAGACTCGAGCGTATTAATTTTCCTTTTAAAAAATAAAAAGAAAAGTATGAATACAAAACTGTGAATAGCAATTGTGAATAGAATGGGTTGGAGCCAATTATTTTTAAATAAAAAAATAAAACTCAATATTAAGTAAATAAAAGAGTGAAGCACTTTATAAAATATGAAAGTATTTTCCTTTCTCATTATAAATAGTATTTAAAAAATCCGTTACACCCCTCCCAAATACACCACCTGCCCCGTAACAAACGAACTCCGCTCACTGATAAAAAAATCACATAAATTATATATATCATCCATCGTTCCTTTGCGTTTGATGGCTTGCATGTTTAATACATTTTGCATCCATTCTTCGGGAATTCCTTTAATCAAATCTGTATCAATGGGTGTGGGCCCAATGGCGTTAACTGTTATATTAAATGAGGCCAATTCTCGTGCGGCAATTTTTGTGAGGGATTCTACGGCTGCCTTACTGGCAGCGTAACTGCTCTGTGTTTCCAAGTTGAGTGGTTTTGAGATACTGGTAAAGTTTATAATACGTCCGTTTTGTTGGCGAATCATTTGTTTGGCTGCTTCACGCATCAGTAAAAAAGTTCCGCCTGCATTTACTTTATATACTTGTTCGAAAGCAGAAAATGGTGTGCTGATTAAAGAATTCATATTTGCCAATGCCGCATTATTTATTAATATATCAATACTTCCACAGTTATTTTTTACTTGTTTGATTGCCGCTATTACTTGTTCTTCAATTGCAATATCACATGCAATATGTATATAATGTTCATGAGAGATTTTTGACTCACCGCGAGCTAGTCCGGCTACTTTGTATCCTTTGTTCAAATAATAATTTGCCAAGCCAAGACCTATGCCCTTGGTGGTTCCGCTGATGATGATGGTTTGCATGTCTTTGTTTTATATTAATTATTATACAATTTATTTTCTCATCATTCCTCTCATTCTACTAATTATTTGAGTATAAAACTGTGCGATGTCTTCTGAAATTCTGAAATATATAATAGCGATTAAAAATAGTACCGCAAAAATTCCAGAACGAATACAGATACTTATAATACTTTCTATTTTGTTTCCTGTAAATCCGGGTATAAAATACACAATAGCATATAAAATTCCTGCTGCGAAAATTCCTTTTACAATATCTAAAGTGAAAGGTTGTAATTTGAATTTATAATAGATAAAATAAAACCGTACCCCATTATATATAAACTGCGAAACCAAGGCTGCATAGCCTGTTCCGAGGATTCCATAATTGGAAATAAATAAATAATTGACTGGGATTAATATGATTAGAAGCAAAACTTGTGTGCTAAAATTGAATTTCCAAAAATTGGAAGTATTCAATAATTCACCGTTCATTCCGCAAGCTAAGTCAAATAATTTGGCTAAGGATAATAATAACACTGCTGGTTTAGCTTCCATATATGCAGGCGGTAATAAGGCTAAAATATCATCAATACTGACCCAAATAGCCACAAAAATAAGCAATCCCGCAAGCAACATATTCAATGCAGTTTTCTTATATAATGTTGCAATGGTTCCCATATCCTTGCGTTTCCATGCATCTGACATTACAGAAACTGTTACACCAAACATAGCCTTTTGCGGCACTTGTAATACGGCCACCAAATAAATTGCTATGCTCAAAACAGCGGTATTTTCCAAACTCTTAAGCCCCGAAATCATAATGGGTGCAAGGTATTCAGAGAGTTCGCCTATGATGAGTCCAGCATATATAAAACCACCATAGGACAATATTTTTTTTCCAAGTCTGCGGCTTACTTTGCTCAATTTGGGTATGATATGAAAATCCCCTTCGCGTCGCAATTTTAAATACATGGGAATTAATCCCACAAAATAATACGTGCAGAAAAGCATCATAAAAACTTCAAAGCTAATTACATTTATATAATAGAATATAACAATTACAATAGAATATAATTTATACCCCAAGTCTTCCAAAAAAGTGGGAAAAGCAGCGTTGAGTCTTATATTAAGATGTGTTTTGAAAATAGTAAAATATAGAAACGAAAAGGTGAAAGGTATTATATAATAATAATATTCAACAAGCAAAGGTGAATGTTCTGAAAATTTCAATACAAAAAAATCTTTGAACAACAACAGTCCTAAAGTTATAATTACAAAACCTATAAAAGGAACAACCAGTGAAACGAACGCAAAATCACTTTCCTCCTTTTTGAGATAATCTTTGTAGTACGGAAAAAATTTGTACATCATCGAGAAAGTGGCCATCATGGCAAATTGCATCATCACCGCTCCCACCGCCATCAAAGCTCTGGTAAGTCCAAATTGTGCAGGGGTTAATATATAAGTATATAAAAAGAACAGATTGAATGCCCCCACTACAAACCCGCTGTAGGTAAACATTGCCGAGTACATCCCCTGTCGCCTGATTACGCCCACTTTTGTTTATTTTTTATTTGATGATACACCTGTTACGCCTGATAATGAGTAAAGTTTGAACCTCTCAATTTCTTCCTGCAAACATATCTTAAAAATTATTCTTCGTTTGTAACATTTTTTCGCACAATTTTGTCCCTTTAAATAAAATATATAATTATGAGAAGCAACCACGAGATAGATTACCGCATCATTGGCGAAGAAATGCAATGTGTGGAGATTGAGCTAGACTCTACAGAGACCGTCATTGGCGAGTCGGGGAGTTTTATGATGATGGAGGATGATATTAAGATGGAAACCATTTTTGGCGATGGCTCAACTCAGTCAGGAGGTGGGTTTATGGACAAACTTTTTTCGGCAGGCAAGCGTTTGCTCGTTGGCGAAAGTTTATTTATGACCGCATTTACCAATACAGGCAGCCAAAAACGCAGGGTCACGTTTGCCTCTCCCTATCCAGGAAAAATTGTCCCCATGGATTTGATGGAAATGGGCGGACGTGTTATTTGTCAGAAGGATGCTTTCCTATGTGCCGCTAAAGGTGTATCGGTGGGAATCGAGTTTCAGAAAAAATTAGGAACGGGTCTTTTTGGTGGAGAAGGTTTTATTATGGAAAAACTAGAAGGCGATGGCTTGGCCTTTATCCATGCGGGCGGAACGATAGTGGAACGAACGCTGCAAGCATACGAAATGTTGAGAATTGACACGGGCTGTTTGGTAGCATTCACCAAAGATGTGAATTATGATATTGAATTTGTTGGTGGGATAAAAAATACTATTTTTGGAGGAGAAGGTTTATTTTTTGCTACACTGAAAGGACCCGGAAAGGTGTGGATACAATCGCTGCCCATTAGTCGTTTGGCTGGCCGTATTTTGCGTTATGGAACAGGTAGTCGCAAAGAAGAAGGCTCGATTTTGGGCGGAATCGGAAATTTATTTGACGGTGACGGAAGATAATAACAACACAGAAAACATTATATATGCAAATAGAAACCACACCCATTGAGGGATTATTAATTA
The DNA here is from genome assembly GCA_947477885.1 of Bacteroidota bacterium. Lineage (GTDB taxonomy): Bacteria > Bacteroidota > Bacteroidia > UKL13-3 > UKL13-3 > CANJUD01. The sequence goes on along the minus strand of CANJUD010000001.1, from coordinate 176,162 downwards.
TAAAACCAAAAGTTTTTTTTGACCCAAGAGGTTATTTTTTTGAAAATTATAATCAGAAAACATTTGAAGAAGCTGGACTTGGAAATTTATATTTTGTGCAGGACAATCAAAGTCTATCGCAAGCGGGAATTTTGAGAGGGCTGCATTTTCAAGCACCTCCGCACCAACAGGGCAAATTGGTGAGGGTAATAAAAGGGGCTGCTTTGGATGTGGTGGTTGATGTGCGGAAAAATTCTCCCACTTATGGGCAACACTATAAATTAGAACTTACAGAAGAAAATTTTCTGATGTTCTGGATTCCTCCTGGCTTTGCTCATGGTTTCCTCACCTTGAAAGATGATACAATTTTCTGTTACAAATGCACGGGCTTATATAATAAAGAATCGGAAATGGGTATTCTTTGGAACGACCCCCAGCTCAATATTGATTGGGGAATTACTGACCCAATTTTAAGTGACAAAGACAAAGAAAATTCATCATTTCAAAACTTTAACAGTCCTTTTTAGTTATATATATACTTGAATACCGAAACTATATATCATGCCTTGGAAGAGGTGATGGATCCAGAGATTCCGACCATTTCTATTATAGATTTGGGAATTGTAACAGGAGTCGAAATTCAGAATGATGATATATATATTAAACTAACTCCTACATTTTCTGGATGCCCTGCACTGAAAGTGATGGAACAATTGGTGTTTGAAAAATTGACTCCGCTCACTGCAGGAAAAGTAAATGTAGAAACCAACTTTGATGTATCGTGGAACAGCGATATGATTACAGAAAAAGGCCGCCAAATGCTATTGAAACATGGCCTTGCACCGCCACCTAAGCATGAAGGATATATAGAACTTGATGTGCTGAGCGATGTGGCCTGCCCGCACTGCAGAAGTAGGAACACAGAAATGAAATCACCTTTTGGTGCTACACTATGTAGGTCGATGCATTATTGTAGTAATTGTATGCAAGCATTTGAGCAGTTTAAACCTGTTATATAGTATGATTAGCCGAATATTTATATATATATTTATTATATTATATACCTCATGCAAAAATAATACTGTTGAAACAGTTCATAAACCATCAGAAGATGCCATTCGCAAATCTCCGGAAATAACGATTAAAGATACATTAACTCAAAAAGATTCTATAAAAACTGCTTCTTCTGCTCTGCATAAATATGCGGAAAAACTAAATTCCAAACAAGAATTTGACCCAAAGAAGGAACCGAGTAATATCATACCCAAAAATCCTTTTCAGAGGCAAATGCCTTTACCTGGGGGTGTTCCGGATAAGCATTATATAGATTCTATAAAAAATGCGAGGAGTAGGAAATAATCTTATCTGTGTTATCTGTGAGAAAAGTAATCTTAAGATTTCAAAATATAATCTCTAACCGTTTCTGGGAAATATATATATTCCAAGTCATGAATTTTTGCTGCGACAGAACTTGGATTGTCAGTTGATAAAATATCTAATTTAGCTTGTTTCAAAACTTCACCTTTATCATATTCTTCATTTACCAAATGAATCGTGATACCGCTTTCAGTTTCTTTATTGGCAATTACTGATTCGTGTACTTTGCTTCCATACATGCCTTTGCCGCCGTATTTAGGCAACAATGCAGGGTGTATATTGATAATCTTTTTCTGGTATGTCTTAATAAAATCTGGATGTATCAATCTAAGGAATCCAGCCAAAACTATATAATCTATTTCTCTTTGCATTAACAGATTGATTATAATATCAGGTTGTGTGAATACAGAATTTTCAAATAAAAATAAATCTATATTTAATTGTTTAGTTTTCTCTATAATCCCTGCATCTGGGTTATTACAAATAATACAATCAACTATAATATTATACTGTGTTTGTTTAACATTGAAATATTCGAACAAATTAACCGCGTTGCTTCCATTCCCACTTGCAAATACTGCTATTCTTTTCATTTATACTTTGCTATTCTAATATTAATACTTAACTGCCCACCACACTAAAAACAATCTAACCAAAATCATCCCATCAGTAAAATAGGCAAATCCTGCACTAGTTTTTAAGGAAGGAGATCGGAACAAAATCAGCATGGCTGAAAAATCGGCAACGGCTAAAGACACACCGTAATCCAAATTAATAGTCATTGCTACTACTACTGCAAGAGGTCCTAATATAAACGCTGAATAGGATGCTCTTTTCTCGCCAAGTAAAGTTGGCAATGTTCCTATCTTTTCACGCAAGTCCTGTTCATAATCTCGCATATCAAATGCAATGGCTAACATCGCTATAAAGAATATATGTTCCCAAATTATGTTACTAAAATTTGCAGGTTGTATGTGATATAATTTTGAAGGGAGAACAGTGCCAACAATCACCCAAACATATATAATAAGAATTGTTTTGAGTAAGGGTATGGTGCGTAACGCCCTTCCTCCAAATACTGGAATGGAATAGGCAACAGACAATACCATTAAATGTAATAGGTATATATTGAAATCTGTATTATAATCTTTTACATAATATAAGCAAACTAAAGTTGCTGCAAGCATTAATAATAAATTGAATATATTGTCTTTCAATAAAGCAATGAAATTATTATATCTTTTATATTTGGCCATTACCCCATCGAATAGGTAAGTAACAAAAGTAGAAGCACCAATAAATATAATATCTCCAGTTTTATATTCAATATGCATTTGAAAGCAGCTTTCCATAAAGAAAGCTACACCACAAATTGAAATAAAAAATGAATATATAAGTGTTGCCATAAAAGAACTAATATACATTGGCAAAAGTAGGCAGAAACTATATAGAATATGCTCAGTAAATATAAACAGGCATAATTTGGGGATAGACCTCCTAATTAAAATATAAATACCTAATTATTATAAACTTACAGTCAGTAACAAAAAAATAACACAATATATTTGTTTTGTAATAAATAATACTTACCTTTGCGGCCATATTTAAGGAAGTCCTAAAAACTTCATTAGACACTGAAAACCAAAAAATTAAATTCATATTGAAATGTCAAAAAAACTACCGAGTCGTCAAAAAGTTTCTTTGAAACGATTATCGACAACCAAAAACAAATGTTTGATAGCGTAAAAGCTTCTACCGAGAACCTTGGCAAACAATTCCAACCTAAAAATACACCATTTGATCAAGGTCTAGTATTTGATCAAAACTAGTAAAAAAAGCCATAGATTCTTACAATAAAACAAATATAAAAGAATATAAAGTTGATATGAAGAATGAAGTGGTGAGCAGTTGTTCCGCGGATGGCTGGCTAGTCACACTGATTTATTCAAGAGCTCTATATAAACTTATCAAAACACCTGAAGTTAAAACTGCAACTAAAACAGCTGCTAAAACAGCAAACAAACCAGTTGTAAACATGGCAAACAATTTGCCTTATACAAAAATCTTAAATTAGTTTTTAAGGATTGGATTAGATTAAAGAGGGAACCCGAGAGGGTTCCTTTTTTGTTTTATGACCTCTCCCCCAGCCCCTCTCCGATGCAGACAGAAGCCACGTCCCATGTAAATGCCGAGGTATCTGTCTTATATAATAAGTGTGTATATAATTCATCTTGCTCATTTGCCTTATAAATTGTAGGTTTGCAGCAGTAATCATTAAACTATTATGGCATTAGAAATTAAAGTACCCACGGTGGGTGAATCAATAAGTGAAGTAACCATTAGTCGTTGGCTAAAGCAGAGTGGTGACTATGTTCAAATGGATGAAATACTGTGCGAATTGGAAAGTGACAAAGCGACTTTCGAATTGAACGCCGAAGCCGCAGGGGTATTAAAAACAAATGGCAATGAAGGTGATACTATAAAAGTAGGAAGTTTAATTTGTAGTATAGATACATCAGCTAAAGCACCCGCAGTAAAGAGCGAACCTGTTGCAAGTCCAAAAGCAGAAACACAAAAACAAGAATCAGTTGCATCGCAAAATTATGCTACAGGTCATCCAAGTCCCGCCGCTCAAAAAATATTAAGCGAGAAAGGAATTGCGCCAGCCGCTATTAATGGAACTGGAAAAGATGGACGCATCACCAAAGAAGATGCGGAACAAGCACAGCCTGCAAAAAAATCTGAAACTAAACCTAGTATCATAAATGCGCCTATACTTGCGGGAAGTCGTGAAGAGAGGCATGAAAAGATGAGCAATCTTCGCAAAACGATTAGTAAAAGATTGGTTGCTGTAAAAAATGAAACTGCCATGCTCACTACATTCAATGAAGTGGATATGAAAAATTTGATGGATTTGAGATCATCATATAAAGAAAAGTTCAAAGAAAAACATGGAATTGGATTAGGCTTTATGTCGTTTTTTACCAAAGCAGTTTGTGAAGCACTAAAAGAATTCCCTGCGGTGAATGCGATGATTAGCGGTGAAGAAATTATATACCATCAATATTGCGATATATCTATTGCCGTTTCTGCTCCCAAAGGATTGGTAGTTCCTGTTGTTCGCAATGCCGAGAGTATGACCCTAGCCGATATAGAACGCAGCATCGCCAGCCTTGCTGCTAAAGCTAGAGAAAACCATTTAAGTTTGGAAGAAATGACCGGAGGAACTTTTACGATCACGAATGGTGGTGTATTTGGCAGCCTAATGTCGACACCTATTATTAATGCTCCGCAAAGTGCAATATTGGGAATGCATAATATTATAGAAAGACCTGTTGCTATTGGCGGACAAGTAGTGATAAGACCCATGATGTATGTGGCATTGAGCTATGACCATCGTGTGATTGATGGACGTGAATCAGTAGGATTTTTAGTTCGCGTAAAACAACTATTGGAAGACCCGGCAAGAATGTTATTGGGTGTATAATATAATAGTAGATGAAAAAAATACTATTATATATATTTATACTTCTGTCGAACTACATAGACGCACAAGTAAGTATTTATCATGGAGCTAAAATACATATTGGTAACGGTCAAATTATTGAGAATGGTATCATAGTTATTAAAGCACAACAAATAGTTGATATAGGAAACGACTTACAAAAAATAGAAAATAAATGGGCTACCGACAAACCTGTAATAATTGGTTTACAAAATACACAGGAAATATATCCAGGATTTATTGCCCCTAATTGTTATCCCGGACTAAACGAGATTGATGCTGCCAGAGCAACCAAAGATTTTAATGAAGTAGGGAATTATAATCCCAATATCAGAACTATGACTTCATATAATACCGATAGTAAAATTTTACCGACTTTGGCATTCAATGGAGTGCTCGCAGTGCAGAGTTCACCGTTTGGTGGTGCTATCTGCGGCACCTCATCCATCATGGCTACACGTGCTGATAACTGGGAGGATGCAGCTTTATATACTGATGATGGTATATATATAAACTGGCAAGAAATTTCACAGCCTGCTAGCGATGATCAGACTAAAACACATAAAGAGTTTTTAGAAGGATTAAGCAAATTTATTGACGAAGCAAAAGCATATATAAACTTATCACAAGTTACCGAAAAAAATCTAAAATATGAAAGTATGCGAGGTTTGTGGCAAGCAGATAAAAGGTTATATATTCGTGTAAATTCTGCTTATGGAATTTTGGAAGCTATAGATTTTGCTAAACAGAAAAATATAAAAAACATAGTAATCGTTGGTGGAACAGAAAGCTATAAAGTTTGCGGAACTCTAAAAGAAAATCATATTCCTATTATATTAATGAACCTACACCGACTTCCAAATGGTACTGACGAAGATGTATTAATGCCTTATAAGCTTCCTAAAATGTTATTAGATTCTGGCGTAGATTTTTGCTTGGCATTGGGTGGTTCATGGGAAGTACGCAACCTTGCTTTCCAAGCGGGAACTGCTGCTGCATATGGGCTCACGCATGAACAAGCAGTTTCTGCAATTACAAATAATACTGCCAAAATTTTGGGTTGTGATAAACAATTAGGTACTTTACAAATAGGCAAGCAAGCTACCTTTTTTATTAGTGAAGGTGATGCCTTAGATATGAAAGGTAATATATTATATAAAGCTTTTATAAAAGGAGCTGAAATCAATTTGCAGGGGCAACAACAAGAACTTTATAAGAAGTATAATAAAAAATATTTCGGGGAATAATAATATTGGGGATTGAGCGATTTAAGATTTACGAGTCCTGCAAATATCACTTACCCTAATCACTCATTTTAATATTATCGTAATTTATTTTCGCAGTAGCGAATTATAATTCATAAATTTTCAAAGTTTTACATTTTATTTGAAAAAGTTTTGAGGCTTTTGGCGAGGTAGTGCATTATCTATATACCAATCCACTAAGAGCTATGGCTAGTAGACCCCAAACCCAAATGAACACTGCGCAGCACACACCAAGTGATGATTACCAAATGGTAGTTGCTGCTCGAAGCAATCCGTTGGAATTCGAGCGGCTGTATAATCGGTATTATAAAGATTTGTTCCGATTTGTATACCGACGGCTCGACAGTAAAGATGAGGCGGCAGATGTAACCCAACAAGTTTTTTTGAAAGCATTGGAGAAGTTGGATAGTTATAAAGATAGAGGCTTGCCATTTGTGGCTTGGCTATTTCGCATTGCAGTGAACGAAATGAATATGATGTTCCGCAAAAACAAAGTGCAACGCACTATTAACCTGCAAAGCGAGGAACTACCGCCGCTGTTATCGGAAACTGACACGCAGGTGCATGACGATGAACTATTATATAATGCCCTAAGTCAACTTGATGCTGATGAGCTATGGTTGGTAGAAATGCGATTTTTTGAGCAGCGGCCATTTGCCCAAATTGCCCAAATTATTGATATCCCCGAGGCTACCTGCAAAACTCGAATGTATCGTGTATTGGAAAAATTACGTACCATTTTCAAAACCTTTTAAAAAAGAACTATCATGAACAAGTATAATAAAAACCGAGCTGATATCGGTGACCCTGAAATAGAATCAACCAAAAATTTTGGCAAACTAATGGATGCATGTAATAATGCAAATACAACACCCAAGCCAAAAATATATAATAAACCTTTGCTGTGGAGTGCTGCTGCAAGTATTATAGCTGTGGTAGGTATTATAGCTTATAATTATATGAAAACGGATGCTATTACAGCAACTACTAAACCCTTTGTAAACCCACCGATAGCAGGTGTTAACATCCCCGATACCACCTTAAAAATAAATGCAGAAACAGGAGGAACTATTACTTTGCCTAGCGGAAGTATGATAGAAATTCCTGCGAATGCTTTTGTAAATATAGATGGAAGTGCGATAAAAGGAATAGTAGATTTAAAGTACAGAGAATTCCGCAAACCAACAGACTTTTTTGTATCAGGAATTCCCATGACATATGATAGTGCGGGCACAAAGTACACATTTGAATCTGCGGGAATGTTTGATTTGAATGGCTTTTTAGCCAATAAACCAATTAAAATTGCTAGTGGAAAAAGGTTGAATGTGAAGATGAGTTCTGCTTATAAAGATGATAGATATAATATGTATTTATTGGATACTGTTAAAAAAACTTGGGCTTATTTAGGTAAAAGTGAAATGGAAAAACCCGAGGTGAAAAAAGAAAACACAACAGTTATAGAACATGGTATTCCCGATTACAAATCACCAAAAGATATAGAAATGACTTTGGCACCAACAGTTAAACCAAAAAAAGATTTTGTATATCATCTTCCAATGACCAAAAGAGATAGTGTTGACTATAGTAAAACTACCAAAGCATTGAAAACACTTGATTTAATGAAACCTAGGAAAAGGAATTTATTTACCAAATATGTAAAAACACTCACTATACCTTCACGACGTTTTCCTGAATTGGAAATGTATGGTGGTACTAAAGTGATGTTTGAATTTGATGTTTACAAAGGTGAATATGAGTTTGACACAAGTGTTAAAATTAATGCCATTGAACGAAGTAAAGAGAAACCTGGATATTATAAAATTGTTTTGGTATCTTCTAACCCCGATGGAAGTGCCAAAAGATTTCACGTCCTAAACGCTTCCCCCGTTTTCGATGAAGAAGGTTATACCGCAGCAATGGAAATCTATAATAAAGCACATGAAAGATATACTGCCAAGCTAAAAGAATTGGAAGAAGGAGAAGCGTTAGCTCTGCCCAAAGATTTCAAACCTGTAAAGCCCGCCAAATCAGTAGCTGCAAAGAATACTTTTAAGCTGGCTATTAACCCCAATCAGTTTCCTGAACTGGGTGTGTATAAGGATATAGTTTTTGAAATTCCTGAGGCGCAGTTTGCTAGTTTGCCACCCAACTTTGAAGATACAGTATATGATAATGTGAGAATATACAGAAGCAAAAATCTTGGTTATTATGATTTCACTTTGGTGAGAACTTATATACGCAAAGATCCAAAGATATATAGTATTACAAATTGTCGCCCAGTGTTTAAAGATAAAGATTATGCAGTGGCTATGGAAACTTACAATAAATTGTATACACAATATCAAAGCCGATATAAAGGAAAAATGATGAATGAAGACCGTGAACAAAAGCAATTAAACGATGCTGAAATACAGGGCCAAGAAGCTTATGCAAAATACGAAAAATCGAAAATCGAATTTGCTAAAAAACAAGCTGAAGCTTGGGAAAAACAAAATAAAACAAGTTATATACAAAGTATTGGTTATCGTGTTTTTCAGGTTCGTGAATTTGGAATGTATAATAGTGACTGCCCTAGCAATATGCCCACGGGAGCTACAGTATTGGCAAGTGTTACCGACGATAAAGGCAAACCGATTCCATACAATTCATTATATATGGTTGATCACGGTCGCAATGCACTATATACTATATCTAGCAATAATGGCAGAGCAAATTTGAGTTATAATCCACAATCGTCAACTACCTTTTGGATAGTAACCTATGATGGGAAAATAGCGATGATGGAGTCCGAAGAAGTGAAAAAATTAAATCCGAAAAAAGAAGGAATTAATCAACTCACCTTTGCTATGCATGTGAGCGAAAAAGAATTGAAAACGGAAGATGAAATTGCAGATTATTTGAATTTGAATTAACTGTCAGTCTGAGTTTATCGAAGACAGTTCGAAGGAAGATATTAGGAATACTATTATAAAAAGCAATCTCCATTGTTTTGTCGCCCTTCGATAAACTCAGGATGACAAAACAAAGCACACAATAAAATCCAATAAACTACGTTTTATTATTGTGTCAGTGCAGATTGAGGAGTTAAATTAAAGGATAAAACCACCTTGGTATTGGGGTGGCTTTATCCTTTTCCTAAGTCGACAAATATATAGTACAATAAAATTAATTAATACGTTATAAAGATATGTCAGCCTATACATGCAGGCGTTTTGTAAGAGGCTTGGTGCCACTCATTATTTGGGTGGCCTTGGCCTTTTTTCCGAAGCTTATTTTTGCTCAAAAAGATTCTACTCACATTATAAAAGTAGTAGCACCGAAACAAGAAATTACGGTGCTCCCTGATGTAAAAGTATTATATATAGGAATGAAGCAACGATTTGTAATAACGAACTCCATCGGCAAAATAAGTAATATAAAAATGGAAGGTGCCAAAGCAATTCAAAATGACAGTGAATGGGTAATTGAAGGATTGAAAGATGCGGCACTTGCAAACATGCATATATATGGAACTAACTTAAGAGGGGAAAATGTACTATTACAAAATAAAAAATATATAGTTAGTTCAGTGCCTAAACCTTTGATAAAAGTAAATGATATAGTACCTGATAGTGTTGCCGAAAAATTAAACTTAATGGCTTACGGGCATCTGTCGGCCAATTTCCCCAAAGATGATATATTTAGAGGTGGCGTCATTGATTTCTATATGGTAACCATTAATAAAAATAAATTTGATACCTTATATGCCAAAGGGGCTGTGTTCACCAAAGAAATGAAAACCACGATATCAAAACTAAAACCGGGAAGTTTGATTAACTTTATCAAAATCCGTTATTTGCTCACGCCCACCAATCAAATATTAAAAGCAGATGATATCAGAATATATATGAATGCAACTAAGGTGATGCGTTTTGGCGGGTAGTAGACCCTCTCCTGTCTCCCCTGAGGGGAGATGATTGAGCACGTTTATTATATATTCCGTAATTCGCCGCGGCGAACTTTAATCCGTGACCTGAAGCATCGGGTCAGACTATTTTCCTTTCTCCTCAAACACCCCAATCGCTTTATTCTTCCACACATTGTCCCAATGAAAATAACGCCCATTCATTACCACATATACGCCATGCGGAAGTGTTTGTGCAAATGCGAGTGCAGAACCAAGATTAAATAGTCCATCACTGCTGCCAAATATATAAGGTATCATCGCACCTGTTAGTATAATAGTTTTACCATAGTTTTTTGCGGCTATATATGCAGCGGTATCGGTCATGGTATCAGTGCCGTGGGTAATTACCAATCTCTCTTCGGTGCATTTGCCAATCTCGTTTGCAATACGCTCTCGGTCTGCATCGGTCATGTCCAAGCTGTCGATGAGCATGGGAATATCTACTGAAACCTTAAGCAGGCAACGCCCCAAGCCCAACATCGTTTGCAAATGGGTTTCCTTGAAAAACAATTGACCATTCAACTCATTGTACTCTTTGTCGAATGTGCCGCCTGTAACGATAATTCTTATTTGCATAGTTTCCTCTGTAATTTTGCTGCAAATAACGAATCTCTTTCGTTTATTTGCCGAACAATAATGAAAAAAAAAATACTTTACTATTTAATAGCCTTTTTATTTATTTGTTGCAATAACAAAGACCCCTATCCTCCAGGTATTAATATTGATACGCCCGAAGATGGAAAACATATTTATAAAGGTGATGTATTAAACATAAATTTTTTGATTTCGGACAATGACGAGATAAGGAGCTATAGCATTAAACTAAGCAACGAAACTACCCAAAAAGAGGAACTCGTGCAAACAGAAAGTGTAGGATTGAAACAAAAAAGAGTTCAAACTTCATGGACACTGAATTATTATACCAAATCTACTTTTACGCTGCACATAGAGGCCACGGATAAGAAAGGGAATAAAGCTGCGCAGAATTTATTGTTGTATGGCAATTGACGATGTACGATGTGCGATTTATGATGTACGATTTTGCTGACGTCTGATTATAGCACTGCCTGTGGTTGTGTATTGTGACCAACCACTTTTAGCTCTCCTCGTCAATCGCAAATCGTGCATCGAATACCATAAATCAATTTTCCCTATGCAAAAGCTTCCCCGCCAAACTATATAATGGTTTTTTCGCATCAGTACTAACTTCTACGGCTGCCAATAGATCCATCGCATCAGTATAATAGTTTTCCATCATCGTTTTGGCTTGTTGGTGTATGCCCAGTTTATTATATAATGAAGTGATGATTTCCACTTTTTCTGCTGGGTCTGGATTGGGATGGCGTAACCAAAAATCTAATAATTTTTTCTCTTCTCCTGTTGCATTTTCTAATGCAGAAATAAGCAAAAAAGTTTTTTTGTTGGATAAGATATCACCGCCAATTTGCTTCCCAAATGCATCTCCTTTTGCATATACATCCAGTATATCATCCTGCAACTGGAATGAGATACCAAGCTTCACACCGAAATGATATAAGTGATTGGCAAAGGTAGGAGGCGCTTGTGCTACTATTGCTCCAAGTTTAAGTGAACAGCCTAATAAAACTGCAGTCTTCAGCGTTATCATATCCAGATATTCTTGTATGGAAACATGCGATTTATTTTCAAAACCCATGTCCAGCATTTGCCCATCGCACACTTGTACTGCTGCGGTGCTGAATAATTCCATTGCAGATTTACAAACATCACTATCTAGTTGTTGTAATAGTTGGTATGCATTCACCAGCATTACATCGCCTGTTAGTATTGCAGTTGCCGAGTTCCATTTTTGATGCACCGTTTCTTTACCTCTGCGCATGGGTGCTTGGTCCATAATATCATCATGCACCAAACTGAAATTATGAAATACCTCTACCGCCAAAGCGGCAGGCAATGCAGCAGCTGGGTCTTTGCCAAACATCTCGCACGACATCAAGGCGAGCAAAGGACGTACACGTTTGCCACCTAAGTTCATCAAGTACTTTTGCTGCTCAGCAGTTTGGTAACCCTTCGTTGCGATATTATAATCTTTGATGCCTTGGTTCAGCAATTTTATGAGAGATTCCACGGATAAAATATTTTCTGCAAATTTAAGACAATAACATTCGCAATTATTCGTGTAATTCGTGGCAAAATGATTATTCGGAAAATAATTGGCGGAATTCTGTTGGCGTTTGTTTGCTGCCTAGCAAATGCCCAGCAAATATTGCCCGTCCGCATCACCCTATCCGATTCTAGCCAAGATCAAGTTCTATACAAATCGTTCAACCGCAAATTTCAGACGGACACTGCGCATCTTCCCCAGCTGCTGGAAAAACTTAAGGGGACATTAGCCGCATTTGGATATATGGACGCGTATATCGAAACGAAAAAATCAGATTCAGCTATCCTATTATATATTTCCAAAGGAATTAAATATGAATATGAATTAAAAAGTTTTAATGATACTGCCAATATTTTACAAGCAGATACCAAAAATATATATAATAGTCTGAACAAAAATATTACAGGCTCAGTTTTGGAAAAATCCATACAGAAATTTTTAAATATATATGAAAACAATGGTTATCCATTTGCCAGTTTCTATGTAAAACCGACTTCTTTAACCGAGAAAAATATCGAGGCAAACCTCATATTCACTGCAGGCCCACAGTTTATTATAGACCAAGTAGAAATTATTGGCGATGCCAAACTCCGGCAAAGTTATGTAGAATATTATATCGGAATTAAAAAAGGAAATTATTATAATGAATCTATGATTATCACTGCCGATAATAAATTAAGACAATTAAGTTTTGTAGAAGTATATAAACCCATTCAAGTATATTTTGAAGGAACAAAAGTAAAAATTCGTATTTTCTTAAACCAAACCAGGGCCAATAATTTTGACGGTGTGGTTGGTCTACAGCCCGATGCCACTGGCAAACGCAATTTTGTTTTAACAGGTGAATTTCATTTTCAAATTCCCAATATGTTTAATCGAGGTGTGGAAACAGCCGTTGACTATCGCAGCTTTGCAGGTAACTCGCAAGACTTGAAAGCTAAAATCAATATACCCAATTTTCTTAAAAGTCCTATTGGTTTGGATGCAACTATTTCTGTGTTGAAATTTGACACTACTTATATTGATTTGAATTCCCAAATTGGTTTTCGCTATCAACCGAATCCTTCAAACTATCTCCGTGTATATTATGAATATCAAAATTTATTCTTGCTCAATGCTGACACAACTATCATCCGCCAAACAAAAACACTGCCGAGCTTCAATGATTTAAAAGCAAACAATTATGGTATCAATATCAGCTTGCGAAAATTAGATTTTACCGCCAATCCACTTAAAGGATATTCCATAGACGCTATAGCCCAAGCGGGTTTGCGTAGCTTGCAAAAGAATAACCAGATAAATGATATGGTATTATATTCCCAACAAGGAGATGCATATCATATATATGATAGTATTAAATTAAACACGGTACAATATAAACTCAATTTCAAAAGTAATTTATATATAAAACTCAGCAAATATTCCTGTGTGCTTTGGAGTGTTAACACTGCCACAAATTTCGTAAACCATATATTCCAAAACGACATGTTCCGCATCGGCGGGCTCAATACCATCAGAGGTTTCAATGAGCAATCGATTTTTGCGACTTCGTACGCAATTAGTAATTACGAATATAGATATTTGCTCTCCAGATATTCCCATGCAGTAGCATTTGTAAACAGTGCATGGTACGAAAAAAAATGGGACAAAGGATATAATAACACTATATTATATAGTGTGGGTGCTGGTGTACAATTAAAAACTGGAGGCGGCATACTAAAACTATTCTACGCCTTGGGCCAAACCGCTGGAACGCCTTTTAGTGCTGCGAATGGAAGGGTGCACCTAGGGTATGTCAATAATTTTTAAGAGGGGCAGGATTACACAAAAGTTTATGGTAGGTTGTATAAAACAGCGGAACTGAAAAAGAAAAGCCTACTTAATATCTTCTTTTAATATTTTCTTATGCTTTTCTTTTAAGTTCTCTAATATATATTTACCATCATGATAAGCCTTTGCTAAACTGGCTCCAGAATATAAATAACTTAAAAGTTTGTCGTGATCAATAGGTTTAAAAACGCATTTGTATACACCTGCTTCATTAATGGCATCCATTAACTGTTCATAATCGGGATACCCTGTGGCAAATATGCGGATGGTGCCTGGATATAATTTAGCGATGTTCTTCATCACTTCAATTCCTGTCATACCTTCCATTCTTTGATCGCAAACCACTACATCAAATATTTGCCATTCCATCTTAAGTAAAGCTTCCACCCCGTTGTTGGCAGTGTATACTTTAAAATTTTTCCTGTAATTGCTTTTATAGCTTATAAGGTTGTCTTCATCATCATCAATGAACAGCACCACAGGTAGGTTTTGTTCATTTTCAATCTCGCCGCTGCTTACTTTGTCAGGGCTGTGCCTAGTAGGTTCCTCGTGTATCATTCGCTTTTTTTAGTGATTGGTTTGGCTAAAATTAATGTTTAATGGGGATCAAGAGTTTCTCATTCAAAAAATTCATAATGGTTCTATCCAGCATTTGATAGACGTGCTCAAAACCCTGCATATCTCCGTACCAAGGGTCAGGCACTTCTTCGTTTTCTGGATTTGGATCATAAAGTCGCATCAGCATAATTTGTGCAGAACCACTATTATCCCACAATTTTAAGATATCTGATAGGTTCTGCTTATCCATTGCAAATATATAATCACAATTGTTAAAATCATCTTTCAAAAATTGACGGCCCCTATGCGGTGCATCTATTCCATATTCTGCTAATTTTTGTAATGCTCGTTTGTCAAGCCTCTCCCCCACATGATTGCTTGACGTGCCTGCACTGTCGCAGCTTAAATCTAAATCTAATTCATCGATATATCGATTAAGAATAGCTTCTGCCATAGGTGATCGGCAGATATTGCCGAGACAAACAAATAATATCCTGGTCATTTTAAAATATCATGTAAAATTTGGTGAGAAATAATTTTTTTCTGGTTCAAAATATGAAATTGGAAGTAATCAACCATCCCGTCCAATGCTTCAATGCGGGTTTGGTATAATTGGCTTAATACTTCTTGTTCTTCTATTCTGCTGTTCAGCAAATTATATATATACCTGCTGGCATCAACCGATAATTGCAAATGTTCTTTCTTTACAATATTGGTAAAAATTCCATCAAAAACATCCAACATCAATTGCTCTTCGGGCTGCCATCCTCCCTTCGGTTTGAACCCCATGAACAAAGCTAATTTTAACAAAAAATAACAAGGAATATTGGCAATATTTTGTACTCTATTTATATATATAATTGTGCTTTCCAAATGGTCAAACAAACTTTGATCAACATGTTCTTTATATAGTGTTTTTTGTAATACTTCACTCATAAATATGGACAAGGCATTCTTATGCATTTCACCGTGAAGTCCCATCAGCAATGGATTACAGTGCAATTCCTTCAATATAAGTAATTGTTGATTGGGTTTATTGTCGAATATAATATCTACCAAATTAAGCGGCATAATATGACTGCTTTTTATAGCTCCTTTGCCGCGTCGCAATCCTTTCATCATAAATCCAAGCAACCCATGTTCTCTCGTAAATATATTGCACACTACACTTGTCTCGCTGTAATTAACGTGGTTTATTATAACACCTCTAGATTTTTCGCTAGCCATTTATAGTATATAGTATAAAGACAAAAGACGGAGAGGAGATTCTACTCCTTTGCTTGGATGAGAAAAGTATTCTGCTTCTATAAAATATATTCAAATGAAAAAACACAATCCCATCTTTATACATTATACTATATACCTTATACCTCTTTCAAGCTACTCTCACTCACTATATAATCAGGCCTGTTTTTGGTTTGCATAAATAGTTTGCCTAGATACTCTCCGATAATTCCCAATATAATAAGTTGCAGACCGCCAATAAATAGAACGCTTACCAACAATGAAGTCCACCCATCAACAACACCGCTTTTGAAAAAATAATTATAGATGGCGTACAATGCATATATAAAACTACACAATGAAATTATTAAACCCAACACAATAGATATATATAATGGTTTTACGCTGAAAGAAGTGATTCCATTCAAAGCAAACAAAAACATTTTTCTAAAAGTATACTTGGTAACGCCAGAATGACGTTCTTCTGGCTTATATGGTATTTTATATTTTTTGAAACCCATCCAAACAATAAACCCACGAATAAATAAATTACTCTCTCCCGTTCGGTTTATGATATTGGCAACTTTTCTATCAAGCAATCTAAAATCGGCGGTGCCTTCTTCCATTTCTATATCAGCCAAGCGGCTAGTGAGCTTATAAAAAAATGAAGAAGTAGTGCGTTTGAATATTCCTACTTCTTTTGTGTCGAGTCGTTGGGTATAAACTATATCATATCCTTCTTCCCATTTTTCTATAAGTTCTGGAATCATATACGGAGGGTGTTGCATATCGGCATCCATTGATATTACCGCATCGCCCTTTGCATAGGCCAAACCGCAACGTAATGCTTTTTGGTGACCAAAATTTCGTGAAAAACTGAGGTAATGTATTCTGTTGTTTTGCTGATTGAGCTTTTTTAAATTCTCCAAGGTAGCATCACTGCTACCATCATCTACAAAAATTAATTCATAGTCATATTTTCCTTCCAACTGCTCCAACACTTTTGTGGCCAATAGTACTACATTGTCTTGTTCATTATAAGAAGGAATTACAACCGATATTGATTTCATATAATATATATAACTTTCATCGAAAAAAATCGTGACTTAAAAAGAATAATTCAATCAAAAATCGTTAAATCATTAATTATTTAAGTCCCCACAACAACCCCAAATTTATTCCGCCCGAGTTGAGGAATGCTTTAACAGTTTCTTTAGAATATTCGCTCATCGTTCTCTGAAAATTGGGCTCAATTTTAAAATACAAATTACTAATTAATCTATAATCTAATCCTATTCCGAACACCATGCTATAATATATTTCATTGCTCACCTTATATTCTATGGTTGTTTGATTTGAATTGAGAGTGCCTGTAAAATATGCAGTAGAAACTGTTTTTGCAGCGTCCAATAATACACCACCTATCACACCTGCATTAATATAAAACAATCTGCGACCCGAAGGCAAATTTACTCGTATTTTTATTGGAACTACCGCATAATTATAATTAAATAAATTTTTTATTACAGAATGGCTATTCACAGAGTCGGTACTCCAGCCTTTACGAGTATAGCTAATACCTGTCTCAATACCTATAGTTCCCAATAGATTAAAACGATAACTGAGCCCAGATGTAAAACCCATAATTGCATTTTGGGGAGTAGTTTGAATCTCTTTGAATAACTTGTTGGCCGAGTCCGTGCTTAGCAAAGAGCGGTAAGCATAGTCGGGCGAGAAGGTAAATCCAATGGCCGATTTATAACCTTTATGTTGGGCCGTCACATTACTGCAAATAAATAAATTGGCGATAAAAAAAATGAATAGATACTTTTTCATAATATTTTTTTATATATAATACGGTTTATCCTTTATTACGATAGGTTATATAATAATTATTTCCTGTTGGCCATTAATTGCTCTATTTCTTCTACCTGTTTGGGTATTTGAGGCATCAAATCTACACATCCTGTTTCAGTTATCAAAACATTGTTTTCAATACGCACACCGATTCCTTCTTCGGCTATATAAATTCCGGGCTCTACGGTGAACACATTCCCCACTTCCATTTTCTCCCAACGCAGTCCTGAATCATGCACATCCAAACCCAAATGATGTGAAATACCATGTACACAATACTTCTTATATGCCAAGGGATTGCGAACCACTTCTTCATTTTTCAATAGCCCAAGTTTTATACATTCTTCAGATATATGCCTGCCAAACTCTATATGATACTGTTGTAAAACGTTGCCCGGTTTTAAATACATTCTCATGGCTGTTTCCTGCAAACGTAAAACTGCTTCATACACTTCTTTTTGGCGTTTGCTAAATTTTCCATTTACGGGAATGCAACGTGTAAGATCGCTATTATAGTTTGCGTATTCACAGCCTGTATCCACCAATAACAAATCACCATCTTTACACTTCCTATTATTTTCAATATAATGAAGCACACAAGCACTGCTGCCCGATGCTATAATAGGGTGGAATGCATGACCTGTTCCAGCATTTCTTATATATTCATGAATAAGTTCTGCCTCCACTTCATACTCCATCACACCTGGTTTTACAAAGTTGAGCAGCCTGCGGAAACCTTTGTTTGCAATTTCTATTGCTTGCTTCAGTTGCTCCACTTCTATACTTGATTTTACAGCACGCAAACGATGCATAATAGGAGCAGAACGATGGTAATTATGCAAAGGATATTGTGTCATAATATCTTTTGCCAAACGTTGTTGCTGGTCGGCTACACGCAGCGATGCACGGTCATGTTCGTTCAAGTTCATATATACATTTTCAGCCAATACAATGGCTGGGTGCAATTGCTGTTTGAAAACATGATTCCAATGTATAATATTTATTCCAGAAGTCTCGTGGGCTTCTTTTTTGGTATATTTATGTCCCTCCCAAGTTTCTATTGTTTCATTAGTTTCACGCAGATATAATACTTCCCTAAAATCTGGATTTGGACAATCGGGAAACAATATGAGCATGCTCTCTTCCTGATCGATACCCGTGAGCCAAAGCAAATCACTGTTCTGTTTCCAGTTGTGCGTTGCATCTGCATTGCGTGGCATTTCATCATTGCTAGTGAATATGGCTATAGAGCCGGGTAACATTTTTGCACAAAACTTTTTGCGGTTTTCTATATAGAATTCTTGGGGTAATGCTGGGTATTTCATATTTTTATTTTTTTAGTAGTTAGTAACCAGTGTTCAGTGGTCAGTATCATTTGGCGTCAGCCACTGATTAATGGTTACTGACTACTGTTTACTATACGGCTCCTTTCACAATATCAACAAAACTACGAGATTGGAGTGCTGCTCCGCCAACCAATCCGCCATCAATATCTGCTTGTGAAAAAAGTTCTTTTGCATTATCGGGTTTTACACTGCCGCCATATAGTATTCTAATTTGCGAGGCGATATCAATGCCATATTTTTCTGTCAGTGAAGTTCTTATATATGCATGCACTTCTTGTGCTTGTGCGGTGCTTGCAGTAACGCCTGTACCTATGGCCCACACGGGCTCGTAGGCGATTACACATTTTAATATTTGCTCATTGTTCAAATGAAATAATCCTTCTTTCACTTGCGAACCTATAATATCAAAATGTTTTTCTGCATTGCGTTCTTCCAATGTTTCACCGCAGCAATATATAGGTGATAAATTATTCGCTAAAATAGCATCCACTTTTTTAGCAAGTACGGAATTGGTTTCATTATTAAATAAACGACGCTCACTATGGCCCGCCAAACAATATTTGCAACCAGCGGCGGCAACCATCGCAGCAGAAATTTCTCCAGTATAAGCACCCGAATTTTCTATATGACAGTTCTGTGCTCCAGTACTGATTTTGTTGCTACCTTGGGTAAGTTGGCTTATCGCATTCAAATGTATATAAGTAGGAATTAAAACCACTTCTACATTGCCATTAATTTCATCGTTCACCATTCCGGTAATCTCGCTAGTGAGTTCCAATCCTTCGTGGAAATTTTTGTTCATTTTCCAGTTTCCTGCTACTATTTTAGTTCTCATCTTTTATTATATTATAATTTTTTATTTTTTAGATTAATATATATTTACGCCACAACACCTTCTTTTAATTTCTCTGCATTTTCATGTACCTGCAATTCATCTAAAACTTCTGTAATATTTCCATCTACAAATGAAGGAAGATTATACATGGTATAACCAATTCTATGATCGGTAACACGACCTTGCGGATAATTATAGGTTCTAATTTTTGCACTGCGGTCGCCAGTAGATACCATGGTTTTGCGTTTTTTGGAAATTTCCTCTAGCCATTTTGCATATTCTACTTCATATATTCTTGCACGCAAAACTTTCAATGCTTTCTCATAGTTTTTAATCTGCGATTTTTCATCCTGACATTGAGCTACAATTCCTGTTGGTATATGTGTTAAACGAATAGCAGAATATGTGGTGTTCACACTCTGTCCGCCCGGACCTGAAGAGCAAAATGTATCTTTCCTGATATCGGCTTCTTTTATATCAACATCTATATCATCCACCTCGGGAAGCACTACCACACTTACAGCAGATGTATGTATACGTCCCTGTGTTTCTGTAGCTGGTACACGCTGCACACGGTGCACACCCGATTCATATTTCATGGTACCATAAGCATGGTCGCCAGTTACCTCAAAAGTAACTTTGCTATAGCCACCCGATGAACCATAGTTGGTATCCATTACTTCCGCTTTAAATCCTACAGTATCGCAGTATCGTAAGTACATACGCAGTAAGTCGCCTACGAATATACAAGCTTCATCACCGCCTGTTCCTGCACGTATTTCTACAATCGCATTTTTCTCGTCGGTTGGATCTTCGGGGATTAGCATGTCGCGAACTTTTTCTTCCAATGGGACACGCTTGGCCTCAAGTTCTTCCAGTTCAGCTTTGGCCATATCACGAAAATCTTGATCTTTTTCTGTGGCTAGAATTTGTTTGCTGCTTTCGATATTATCTATCAAGTTTTTGTACTCATGATAGGCTGTTACAAACTTTTCTAGGCTGCGGTACTCCTTGTTCAACTGGGCAAAACGTTTCATGTCCGACATTACACCTGGCTCTCCCAAAAGGCCCTCTACCTCTTGGCGACGCTGTGCAATAGCTTCCAGTTTTTCTAGCATAGTTTGGTTGTTCTAAATAAATAAAGGTGCAAATTTACGATTTTGTATCGGAGAGACCATAAAAGTTAAGAAGAAATCTATTTCTGTGCTACTTCCCCCGCACTTGCTTGAAAAAGACGCCGGCAATTTTCCGCTTGTCGTCATCCCGCATCTTTTTCAGATAATATATTTTATACGGTTTCGATTCAGCCTGCGATTCGTAATATTTAATTTTCAGATTTCGTGAATATATGATAGCCGCAAGTTCGTCTTTTACAAAAATTAATACCATGCGTTTGCCGGGGTGTATCACATCTACAGGGTATTCATCAATTGCATAAGATATATAATTGGTGTCAATATTCCATTTATGATAATTATTCTCTAAAATATGTTTTTGTAGATCTTTATATATATATTCTTTCTTTTGTTTGTTCAGAAATGTGGTGAGTTTAAACTCTATTGTGCTCTCATTCAAGACCACAAAATCATTTATGAACCCAAAAAGCTCTATCATAATTAGTCCGTTGCTATCGTTTCGGGTAAACCTTTCAGGCGAAATAACCTGGAATGTTATACCAATTTCATTTCCACTGCTGTCGTAAAATTTTGCATTGGCTTTAACAGTTTCGTCATTGGCCATACTATCCACAAACCATGCTCGTACACGAATTTTTATTTTCTTTTTGATAATATTGGGACAAGTTTCTATCACTGTTCCTTGCTTTAAATAAAAGATAGAACTGTACTGAGCCAAATCCTGCACTTCGCAGGGAAACCTTGTGACCTCAGCCTTTGCAGTATTGCAAATAATAAAACAAACAAAAAATATACATAAATATTGCTTCATGCTTAGGATAAAATAGAAGTCAAATATACAAAGGATAAATCAAAATCAGCAAGCAAATTAATTTTATAAGCGTAAAGTAGCTTTATGCCACCATTTAGTATTTCACTTTCAACTTTTCATTTAATCACTTCCCAGGTATGGTCGCCCAATAGCTTTACTTGAGCTAAATGTTTTTTGTAAGGGAAGTTTTTGCCCCATTCATTGGGCCCCACCATGCTTAACAATTTTACACCTTCATCTGTTTCATACAGGTGATACACGCCCATTATTTTCGGAGTGAAACGCATTTCGGCTTGATATATTTGATGCGATATTTCCACCCGTTCCTCAATCAGATGCACCTGTTTCATAATCAGCTCGGCTTGCTGCCTCAATAAATCAATTTCTTGATTTGCATAATGGTTCATCGCCTCTAAAGCCACTGAGGTGATTTTACCTTTGTCTTCTGGATTTATCAAAGCCGAACCCACATGCAAGGGGATAGGGGATAGGGATTGATTTGGTATTGGTGTTTCATCTTCCATAATACTTCAACTACAATATTGCACAAAATGTTTTAAAAGATAAAAAAATATTCTACATGTTGAAGTATTATTTTTGCAAACCAATGGATTATGAATTACTGAACAAACTACCTGTATGGTGTAAAAACGAAGGTATTGATTTTGCCATTTTGTGCGGAGGTTCGCGTTCGGCTCCGCTTACTTTAAGCTTGAGTGGATATGATCAAATTCAATGTATTGCTGCCAGCGATGAACGCTCGGCTGGATTCATTGCATTGGGCATTGCGAAAGCTACCCAAAAACCCGTAATAATTGTAACCACATCAGGCAGTGCGGTAGCAAATTTATACCCCGCAGTGGTAGAAGCTTTTTATCAAAATATCCCTTTACTTATTTTTACCGCAGACAGAGAACCCAATGCTACCGAGTACTTCGATGGGCAAGCTATTCAGCAAGAATATATATTTGGCAAACATGTAAAAGGATTTTTCCAAATGTCTATAAATATTTCTGATCCTGCAATATTTCACTATAATATACATGAAGCATTTAAAATACTAGCTGCAGATAAACCTGGACCCCTACATATTAATTTCCCTTTCAAAGAGCCATTCTATCCCAAACACTATCCTTTTATCTATGATAGTGTTGAACAAACCCAAAACAAAAAAGTGCTCAAGCCTTCTCATACGCTAGATATTGAGCGGCAGGCTCACTTAAAAAACATCTGGAATAACACCCAAAAAAAACTTATCATCTGTGGATTCGACTCAGGAAAGTATTATAGTAGCGAACAAGTAAATCAATTTGCGAAACATCACCAAATACCCATAATTGCTGATATCACAAGCAATATAAATACTGATTTGGTTCATAGTGATTTGCTCATTAGAAATATATATGATACTAACTTATTTGCCCCTGATTTAATTATTACTATTGGAGGGAATTATACTTCAAAAGTTCTTAAAAACTATATTCATACTGCAAATGTTCCACATCATTGGCATATCAGTCACTTTGCAGTGGGGCTTGATTTCTTTGGTGTTCCTACTGAAAATAGGATAACAAATGAGTTTTTAGATAAAGACAGTTTTGATTTGAACACTGAGCAACATAATTATTATAATACATGGCAAAATCACAACAAAAAAGGAATAGAAACATTTGAAAAATTTATAGAAAGTATATCTTTTCATGAACTCAGTGCAGTAAAAACTATTATAGATAACATTCCTTCCGGATCTGTTCTTCATCTAGCAAATAGTATGGCCGTGAGATGGGCAAATATCATAGGAAATAATAATAATTTGGATATATATTGCAACCGCGGCACAAGCGGCATTGACGGCTGCACCTCGACAGCTATAGGTATGGCCATTGCACAACCCGATAAACATCATTATTTGATTACAGGCGACATGGCTTTTCAATATGACAATAATGCGCTCTTCAATAATGATGTCCCTGATAATTTGACCATCCTGATTTTAAATAACCATGGAGGTAATATTTTTAAACTGATTGATGGCCCCACAGATAATATGCCTATTGAAAAATACTTCACCAACAAACATGGCCTGACTTTTGAATACTTGGCAAAACATTTTGAGATTGATTATGTGCGACTCATCAATATTTCTGAAATAAATACCTTTTTTAGCCGCAATTTTAAAAAAATATATGTTGCAGAAATTATTTTTTCTACTGAAAACTATATAACAATATTTGACCAATATAAGAACTTAAAATTTTGATTAAACGCCTAAAATATATATTTATTTTTGCTTCCCTCATCGGGATGGTGATGTTGTTTGCCAATTTCAAAATAGACAAATCAAAGCCCGCGGAAACCAGCTATTGCCCATCAGCTGCTGACAGTGTATTATATAAACTGATTATGGATTACCGCGACAGTTTTGGATTAGATACGATTTCGTTATCTAACTCTTTATGTTATGTTGCATTGAGCCATACGCTTGATTTGAAAATGTTCAACCCAAACAGACCTCCTTGCAATTTGCATAGTTGGAGTGAGAATGGAATCTGGTCCAGTTGCTGCTATACGGCCGACCATAAAAAAGCAAGTTGCATGTGGGACAAGCCCCGCGAAATGACTAACTATAGAAGTGATGGATTTGAGATCGCCACCTTTTATTCAGCTGGAATGACTCCCGAAATTGCCTTGACAGCTTGGCAAAAAAACAAAGGGCATAACGAAGTAATACTGAATAAAGGGATTTGGAAAGCTATGAAGTGGCAGGCAATTGGTATTTCTATATATGATAACTATGCAGTGGTGTGGTTTGGCGCAATACCCGACCCCGACAAAACAGCAAGATGTAAGTAACAAATAGTTCACAAAAATCATTGTTCTTTGTGTCTCCAAATAACGAAAATGGAAGCGTACATTATCCCAATTATTCTTGCTACAATTATTATAGCCGCTCTTTGCTATTATTTTGCATTGCTGCCTGCTCGCAATGGCTTTAGGGTATTGATGTACCACCATATCAAGCCCAATCAAAATGATGGACTTTGTGTGTCTTCCCAAAATTTTGAAAAGCATTTGACTTACCTTACACAAAGCAATTACCATATCATTTCAGGAAGCGATTTATATAATCATCTTAAAAGTAAAAGCAAGTTGCCTGAAAATTCTGTATTGATTACTTTTGATGATGCATATCAAAATTTTGTTGACCACGCATTACCTGTTTTAAATAATAACAAGATGCCTGCTATGGTATTTGTACCCACTGCATATATAGGCGGTGTGAATGAATGGGATCACGGACAAGAACCATTGATGAATGCAGACACTCTTAAGTCGTTGCCAACCAATATCGAACTAGCCATACATTGCCATAAGCATATCAACTATGGAGCATCCATGCTGAATGTGGTAGAAGATGATATAACCTCAGCAGAAAGAACACTTGAAAGTTTATATATAAAGTATATACCATTTTTAGCCTATCCCTACGGTGCTTTTCCTCGACATGAAAAAACTTTTGGATTGATGAAAAGTATTATGAAATCGAGAAAAATAAAAGCTGCTTTTCGTATAGGTAACAAAATAAATCCCTTGAAGCCTAAACCTAAATATCTGATAAAACGCTTAGACATCAGGGGAGACGAAAACTTCTTAGCTTTCAAACGCAAAGTAAAATACGGCAAACTATAAACAAATTTTGCGGCCAGCCAAGGGTTTTTGCCTGATATTGACTACTTTTGCACACAGAAAAACTATAATATATACAATGAGCGATAACATCACATTTACCATGATTAAGCCTGATGCAGTAAGCAACGGCTACACCGGAAAAATTATTGACCACATTATCAATGCTGGTTACAAAATCAAAGCCATGAAGTATCTTTGGCTAACCAAAGAACAAGCTGGCCAATTCTATTCTGTGCATAGCGAGCGTCCTTTCTACAACGATTTAGTTAGCTTTATGTGCAGTGGTCCTATTGTGGCCGCGGTATTAGAAAAAGTAAACGCTGTTGCTGATTTCCGTATCACCATTGGTGCTACCGACCCTCAAAAAGCTGATGCCGGAACCATCCGTCAATTATATGCAAAATCGATTGACGCAAACGCAGTTCACGGTAGTGATAGCGACGAAAATGCTGCTATCGAATCAAGCTTCTTTTTCAATAGCTTCGAGCGTTTCTAAATCGGCCCACTTGCGAGATGTATTATATAATAAATATCCATCCTGCAATTGAAGTGGCGATAAAAGATTATTAGTATATAAAAGTCCCGTGCCCAAACCTTGTGGCATGGGATTTTTGTATTTACTGGCCCACTGTGCAATCGCATTCAGTCCAATATTTGATTCTAATGCAGAGGTGGCCCACCAACCTTTGCAGTATTTCTCTGCTAGTTTTATCCATTGGTCACTATTTGCAAATCCACCCAATAAAGTTGGTTTTAAAATAATATAATGCTGTTTGATTTTCTTAAGCATCAGCTCACCACTATTATATACATGTATACCGATTAATTCTTCATCTAAGGCAATATCAATAGGTGTTTTGCTTACCAATTCTTCCATCAAATCCCATCGCCCCGCTTTAATAGGTTGCTCTATACTATGTATATCAAATCGTTTTAATTCTCTTAATTTTTCCAGTGCATCCGTATGTGCAAAAGCCCCATTGGCATCTAATCGAATCGTTATTTTCCAACTATTATAATACTTTCGCAGTTGCTCAATCATTCTGCATTCTTCATCAAAATCTAGAGAACCTACTTTGAATTTAATGGTGGTAAATCCCTCTTCTATTTTCTTCAAAGCCTCGTCCAACATGGTTTTACTGTCACCCATCCAAACTAGTCCATTTGTTTCTATGGGTTTATTTGAGGAGGTAAAAGGGGTATCATATATAATATGTTTCCCGCTATTATTATAATCATTCAATGCAGTTTCAAAAGCAAACTTTACAGAAGGGAAGTCATCTAACGGAATATCTAAAATGGGAACACCGTCATTATAATGTTCTTCAAGTATTTTTAATCCTTCTTTGATTGTATTATAATCCGTGCTCAAACCCTTGAGCGGAGCAGCTTCGCCAATACCAACATTTACGCCATCCGAAATTTGTATATAATATACTTGATGAAAATCCAAACTACCTCTACTGGTAGTGGCAGGTTTTATAAATTGCAATTTGTAAGAGAAGATTTGGAGTTTCATTTCCCCATTTTCTCATTATTGAAATCTTGGGATTTCCCTTTTGGAATACTTAAACTTTTCCTCCCGAAAGCCATCGTGTCTATATTTTTAATATGCTTAGTCAAGAATACCATCTGACCAATATGGTAGGAATAGTGTGCCAACTGCCTGTTAATGGCTTCCATCACGCTATGGGCTTTGCTTCTGATATATATAGTTTTCTGCAAATCGTTTGGCTTCAAACTTTGAAGTTTATTGATAAAAACTTGCCAGCCATGTTCCCAATGGTGCATCAACTTTCGCATAGCCAAATAACCTTGTTCAAAATCTACATCACGATTATGGTCGGGTTTTTCTCCATCAGTAGTTAAAAAATTAGTCCGACGACTAATCATATTTCCCGCCACATGACGCATAATAATAGCCACGGAATTCGACTCCGAATCTGGCTTGTAAAAAAAATCATCTTCATCCAATTGAAAGATCGTGAGTTTTGCAAGAGTTCTGTATTGGTTAAATACAGAGATAATATTAGGAAGATATTCTGTTTGCATAATAGTATGAAGTAGCTGGCTTCGGCTCCGCTCAGCCAGCGGGTTTGCATATGTAATTATAGTTTTGTATTATATATATATTGTCCGCGTCAGCATACCTATATCCCATCCGCCGCGGCGGACTAATTCCTATATCCTCTTCTTTGTCCGCGTTAACCTCCTTACCCCTTACTCCTTCTTCTTACCCCACCAACATCTCTTTCAATTTCCCTACAACTATATCAACTTCTTCTTTTGTATTCTGTCTGCCAAATGAGAAACGTACAGAGCTAGAATCTTCAGGCACACCAATAGCTGCAAGCACATGCGAACCCACATTGCTGCCACTGCTGCAAGCACTTCCACCGCTGCACGAGATGCCTTCTATATCCAATTTGAAAAGCATCATTTCACTTACAGGACTGGGCGGAAAACATACATTTAAAACAGTATATAAACTGCTGCCTTCTGGGTCGCCATTAAAACGCACTCCTGGAATTTCTTCCTTCACACGTTGCATCATATAATCTTTTATACTTTGTATATGTGCTCTTTCATGTTCCATTTCATTATAAGCAATCTCTAATGCCTTTGCCAATCCAACTATACCATATACATTCTCTGTACCGCCCCGCATATTGCGTTCTTGGGCTCCGCCTGTGAGGAGCGGATTGATTTTTAATCGGTTGTTTATATATATAAATCCAACACCTTTGGGGCCGTTAAATTTGTGTGCAGCGCAAGCGATGAAATCAATTTTTGTTTCTTGTAAATCAAGTGGAAAATGTCCAATAGTTTGCACGGTATCACAATGAAATATGGCTTGATATTGTAAACAGAGTTTTGATACTTTATCCAAGTCTATCATATTTCCCAATTCATTATTGGCATGCATCAACGAAACCAATGCTCCGGGATATTGTTTTAATAGTTCTTCTAAATGATTAATATCTATATGTCCGTTGGGTAATAAGTTTACAAAATGCAATTGTATTTTTTTCTTTTTGTCGAGCTCTTCCAAAGTATGTAATACTGCGTGATGCTCAATTTTACTACTGATGGCATGGCTCACTCCAAGGTCTTCCACACAACATCGCAATGCCATATTATCAGCTTCTGTACCGCCTGAAGTAAAAAATATTTCTCCGGGAGTAACATGCAAAATATTCGCAACTTTTTTGCGGGCTTCTTCCAATAAAGTTCTAACCTGCCTGCCATGTGCATGCGTAGAAGATGGATTGCCATAATGCTCAGCCATAGTTTCGACCATTACTTTCACCACATCTGGGTGGATGGCTGTGGTAGCTGCATTGTCAAAATAAATAGGGTTCATTTCTTTGATTTTTTATTGGGAGTTTTCAACGACTGATAACCTATCAATTTATATATAAGTTTCGCCATCGTATATTCAGATAATATATTGTTTTTTGCTGGAGCAACTTCTACTACATCAAATCCTACTACATCATTTTGTGCAAAAAGTTGTTTTAAAAATATAATAGTTTCGTTCCACAGCAATCCATTGGGTTCCGCAGTACCAACTGCTGGAACGATGCTTGGATCAAATCCATCGGCATCTATTGTTAAATATACTGGACCTGATATTTCTTTCAATGCATCTGCTTGCCAGTTTATATTGTTCCTGATTTGATGGGCGTAAAAAGTTTTTATATTTTTTGAACTCTTAATCAAGTTTGCTTCTTCAATACATTGTGCACGAATGCCTAGTTGTACCAAATTCACCCCAAGTTCATGCACCCTCGCCATCACCGAGGCATGCGAGTATTTATTATTATGATAACTCTCACGCAAGTCGCTATGGGCGTCTATTTGCACCACGGTGAGTTTGGGATATTTTTTCAAAAATGCTTTCACAAAACCTAAAGTAACAGTATGCTCAGCTCCCAATGAAACTATATATTTTCCAGCATCTAAAAGCTTGCTAGTTTCTGCTTCTATATAATCAACCGCTTTTTTATTGGTTTTGTTTTTAAAGTCCAAAGGCTTTACGGTGCAGATACCGCCAATCTTTATATAGTTTTCTTGATCCAATTCTTCATCATACATCTCCACAAATTGTGATGCCTTCACCATGGCCGCTGGGCCCTTGTCAGAGCCACTCAAATAACTGCTTGTGTATTCATAAGGAACTTGTTGGATAACCACTTTGCTATTTTCATAACTATATAATTTCTCATCCTCAATGGCCAAAAAATTATCCTTTGTTTTCAAATATTTCATCGTGATGCAAAATTAAGGGGAGAAAGGGGAATTGCCGCATTATGAAGATTTGTGAGATTCCTTATTTGTTCGGAACATTTAACTACGCTATAATATATCGTACCTACGGCACTTCTGCACTTCGACGTTTTCGTTTTCTACCGATATTTCACCCCTACGGGATTTTTGTGGATGCTTTTTGGCATATAGAATCTAAAGTCCCAGCGGGACGAAATATTGGTAGAATCAATATGCAAGTACGTATTCAAGTGCCGTAGGTACGAAATATTAATTCTGCGAAAAGACGTCGTTTATTTCACCGGATCATGCCCATGCCCACCCCGCCAAGGGTTGCACCGCCATATCCGTTTCAATGCCATCCATCCACCTTTTAATGGACCGTACTTTTTTATCGCGGTAACCCCATACTCCGAGCACGTCGGCGTATACCTACAAGCACTGGGCAGTAAGGGAGATATGGTATACTGATATGTTTTTATCAGTCCGATAAAGAGTAACGACAACGGATTACGCATATTATATTTTTTCAGGATTGAGCGGATATGCTTTTAGCAAATGGTCGATGAGCAAATCTAGTTTCTGCTGCACTTCAACCAAAGTAGTATCTGCATTCCCATTAAAAAATAAAGCAACATGAGCATCTTGCTTTTTCTCCTCCAGCATCGGCTGCAACTTATGCTTGCTCATTCGCCAAGCCTCTTTCAACAAACGTTTTTTATAATTGCGATGAACAGCTTTCTTAATATTTTTCTTAGGAACCACCGGCAAAAACTTAGAACAAGGCTTCTCCTCAGCCTCCACAAAATTCACCGCCATCCTTAATGGAAATTCTTTCGCACTAAAATCATTCCTCCCCGTAAATAGCTTCGTTATATGACTTTCCCTGCAAAGCCGTTCGTGTTTTTTAAAAGTATAACTAAGTGTGTCCATTCAGAATTTCAAGAGCAAAGATGCAGCTTATATAAATACCATCTTTGTATTTTTTGGTCTCACCACGTCTGCGGTGCGATTGCCTCCCCTCTCCAACCATAGAGGTGCCCGGGGGGGAGGCCAAAAAAAAGCCGACTCATCGCCGGCTTTCTTATATAAGGATATTTTCTATTAACGTTTATGGCGTGGCTCATCGCTCACGGTAAGTTTGTGGCGACCCTTAGCTCTGCGAGCTGCCAATACCCTGCGTCCGTTCTTGGTGGACATGCGTTCCATAAATCCGTGTTTATTCTTTCTTTTACGTTGCGATGGTTGGAATGTGCGTTTCATTTTTTGTAATGCTTAATTTTTAAAGGAGTGCAAAAGTAGGCACATTTTTTCTACCTCGCAAATATTTTTCAAAATTAGGTAGTGGAGGGTGTAAATTTGCACCTCGGAAAAGTAGTCAGTAAACTGTAATCAGTGGTCAGTGCCACACAAGGCTGACCCACGAGTCGATAACATGTGCGACAGCAACCTGACTACTGACCACTGTTTACTGACTACTAAAAATTCATTCAATCATACCTCATTAATTCATCAAATAAATCTTGGCAATCCTCATCAAAACCCCCGAACAAATAGAAGGCATCCGTAAGGCCAGCCAACTTACCTATGAAGCCATTAAATATTTGGGGCAGTTTGCACAAGCAGGCACTACCACTGCCGACATTGATAAAAAATGTCGCGAGTACGTGAACGACCACGGAGCAAAATCTGCATCCTTGGGCTATCGCGGTTTCCCTGCATCATGTTGCACTTCGGTTAATGATGTTATCTGCCACGGCGTTCCCGGACCTTACGAATTGAGAGATGGCGATATATTAAATATTGATGTGGCCCTCATCGTAAACGGCTTCTATGGCGACTCGTGCCGCATGTTCGAAGTGGGCCATTGCAGCGACTATGCAAAAAGACTTATTGCCGTTGCCAAAGAATGCCTCAGTATCGGCATTATGCAATGCAATCCTGGCAGCCGCCTCAGCAATATTGGTTACGAAATAAACCGTTATGCCACCTCACAAGGATGCACCGTAGTATATGAATTTTGTGGCCATGGCGTAGGAATTAAATACCACGAAGACCCCGAAGTAAACCATGCCGAGCACGAACGAAACAAAGGACCAGTATTACAACCCGGAATGATTTTCACCATCGAACCTATGATAAATGCTGGCAAAGCCCGCAGCAAAGTAGACCGCAAAGATGGCTGGACCGCCCGCACCATCGATGGCAAACTCTCAGCCCAGTTCGAGCATACGATATTGATTACCGATACTATACCTGATATATTGACAGATGGGTATGGTGAGTTTGAGAAGCCGTAAAGTATTGTTTCCCTTTTTTTGATTCTAGTTAGAATTAGCGAAAAAGCCGCCCCAGCAAAAACTGAAACGGCTTTTTATATTATAAGTTTTAGTATGTTTGAAAGTGTGGCTAACACACCCCTGCATGGCTAAGCCTTGCACACTCCCCTCTCTAGAGGGGATGTCTTCCAAATTAAGCTATCGTGATTCCTTTTTCCAAATACACATCTTGGATGGCGTTCAACAACGCAACACCTTCGGCCATGGGTTTTTGGAAAGCTTTGCGGCCTGAGATTAATCCACAACCTCCTGCACGTTTGTTTACCACGGCGGTCATTACGGCTTCAGCCATATCGGTAGCACCTTTGCTTTCGCCACCTGAGTTAATTAAACCCATACGGCCCATGTAGCAATTGGCTACTTGGTAACGGCACAAATCGATTGGGTTGTCGGTGCTTAATTCGCTATATACTTTTGGATGGGTTTTGCCAAAGTTAATTGCATTATAGCCACCATTATTGGTAGGCAATTTTTGTTTGATAATGTCGGCTTGTATGGTAACGCCCAAATGGTTGGCTTGTCCGGTTAAGTCGGCAGCGGCGTGGTAGTCCACACCATCTTTTTTGAAACCGTTATTACGCAAATAGCACCACAATACTGTTGCCATTCCTAGTTCGTGAGCACGCTCAAAAGCAGCAGCCACTTCTTGTATTTGGCGTGATGATTCTTCGCTACCAAAATAGATTGTAGCACCCACCGCAGCAGCACCAAGGTTCCAAGCTTCTTCTACCGAACCGAACATAAATTGGTCGAAACGGTTAGGGTAAGTTAGAATTTCGTTGTGGTTAATTTTTACAATGAAAGGGATTTTATGGGCATACTTGCGACTGCAAGAAGCCAACACACCATAAGTAGAAGCAACCGCATTGCAACCACCTTCGATGGCTAGTTTAATAATATTTTCAGGGTCGAAATAGATTGGGTTTGGGGCAAATGAAGCACCCGCTGAATGCTCTATTCCTTGGTCGACAGGAAGGATGGACACATAACCAGTACCGGCAAGGCGACCATGGTCGTATATGTTTTGGATATTACGCAATACCTGCGGGTTGCGGTTGGTTTGGGCAAACACACGGTCCACAAAATCAGGACCTGGAGTATGCAATAAATCTTTGCTGATGATAGCCTTGTGGCTAAGTAACGAGTCGGCTTGATCGCCAAGTAGTTCAGTAATATTATTTATATTCATGTTTTAAAATTTGCCGCAAAAATAAGCAGATAAAGTTAAGAATAAAAGTGTTGTTTCATTCTCTTAATTACTACACTCACTCGGCGTCATTCTGAGCGGGCTACCCGCGAAGAATCCCTTCGAAGTGTGCACCATCATATTGAAACCCACGAGAATTAAAACAGCCCGAGCATACACCCAATGGGATTCTTCCTCGTTCCTCGTCAAAATGACGGCTTCCTATTCAAAAAATTCTTTACACCCATTGTAAAAGCAACCATTTTCCCCTAATTTTGTTCTTATGGATATGAAGCACAAATTTAAGGATTTGCGGATTTTTGCCAGTACCGAGTGGTTGGCAAATAATGAGAAGAACTACCGACTGGTATATGACGAGAGCGAACTATCTTATATATATTGTGAGTTTTCATTTTTTAATAAATCTTTCGACGATCAGGATTGGGAGGTGCATATCCGTCTCAAATGTTTTGGCCCAGATGGAGCCGAAATATGCAATTTGAATTGCGACCGTACCGTAAAAAAAGAAGACAGTGTGGTATTTGTCAGAGAAGGTTGGGGGGTTAAAAACAAAGGTAATTACTGGAAGCGAGGTTCATACAGATGGGAAGCCTGGATAGAAAACAAAATGGCTGCCGAGCGAAGCTTTTATGTAGAACATAATGGCCTGGCCAATGCCCATGAAAATCCTTATTTCGATATCAATGAAATTAAAATATATGAAGGGCCAGATGCCAATGTTCCCGAGCAAGACCGCGTATATCTAAAAACCTTTAACAGTGCCGATACCCGTTATGTTTGGGTAGAACTGAATGCCAAAAATCTACTGAAAGAACATGACTACTGGGCCTGCGAATTGATATTCAATTTCAAAACAGTGAGCGGGCAATTAAAAGGCTCCGTCGACAAACTATTATTTATATATCCGGGCGATGAGGAAATACATTGCACGGTGGGCTGGGGTAGCGATATAAAAGGAAGTTGGAGCAGCGATATATATACGGTGGAGTTGGTATTTATGAACCAAATTGTAGCGATAATTCCCTTTGAAATTGGAGCCGAAGAAGTAGAAATAACTGACGACGAACAAATATATTTTACTCCCAGCCGCAGCAGGCTGCAAGAAAAAACACTGCCTGAAATTAATAGCAGCAAATCGTTTGAAGAGCTGATGAGTGAAATGAACGGCCTCATTGGTTTGGGAGGTATTAAAAAGAAAGTCCATGATTATACTAGTTACCTTAACTTTATAAAATTACGCCGCAAAAAAGGTTTTACCGACACTGATAAAATAAATCTACATGCTGTTTTTACAGGTAATCCCGGAACAGGAAAAACCACAGTAGCACGTATGCTCGGTAAAATATATCATAATCTTGGGCTGCTAAGCAAAGGCCATGTTTATGAAGCTGACCGCAGTGAATTGGTTGCTGAATTTATTGGACAAACCGCACCCAAAACTAAAGAGGCAATCAAAAAAGCTAGAGGTGGAATTTTGTTTATTGACGAAGCCTATAGCCTTTCACGCAAAGATGATGACAGCAAAGATTTTGGAAAAGAAGCTATAGAGGTTTTGGTGCGTGAAATGAGTGATGGCGAAGGCGATTTGGCAATTGTTGTAGCAGGTTATCCCGAACAAATGAATAGTTTTTTAGATTCAAACCCAGGTCTCAAATCACGTTTCCAAATGACTTTTGAATATCCAGATTATAAACCCGACGAGCTTGAAAAAATAGCTTTATATGCTGCACAAAAACGGATGGTAGAATTTAGCCCGGATGCACAGATTTTTATGTATAAGAAGTTGGTAGAAGCCTATAGAGCCCGCAACCAAAACTTTGGTAATGCACGTTTGGTCAATAATATATTAGATGAGGCTAAAATGAATTTGGGCTTGCGCATTATGCAGCTACCAAATCCAGAAGAACTATCGAAAGAAAGTTTGATGGCAATTGAAGTTGCAGATTTGGTGCCAATCTTCGAAAAGAAAAATCGTGAAATTGCATCTATACCAGTTGATGAAGATTTACTGCGTGACTCGTTGTTGCAGCTATCAAATATGGTGGGCCTTACCAAAACAAAAACAGAGATTGATGAGCTTGTAAAACTGGTAAGATATTATAGAGAAACTGGAAAAGATTTACGCAGTTTGCTTAATCTGCATGCGGTGTTTACAGGAAATCCGGGAACAGGAAAAACTACGGTGGCTCGCATACTTGCCCAAATATATAAAGCACTGGGCATATTAGAACGGGGGCATTTGGTAGAGTGTGACAGACAGGCTTTGGTTGGCAATCATATAGGTTCAACCGCACTAAAAACCAAAGAATTGATTGACAGGGCGATGGGCGGGGTTCTCTTTATTGACGAAGCTTACGCATTGCATGGTAGTGATAATGACTTCGGAAAAGAAGCAGTAGAAACTATCCTAAAAAGGATGGAAGATAACCGCGGCGAATTTATTGTAATAGTTGCCGGTTATACAGAGCCTATGACAAGGTTTATCGAATCAAACCCAGGTCTCAAATCACGTTTCGATAGAATGATGGTGTTCGAAGATTATGACTTGGAGCAGTTGAAACAGATTGCTTCCAAAATGCTTACTGAACGCGGAATATTACCAGACGCAGATGCCAAAACAATGCTAGAAAAAGTACTAGAAAATATTTGGACGCATCGTGATAAATTTTTCGGCAATGCACGAGCTGTGCGGAAGCTGATGGATGATGCCGTGAAGCAACAAAACCTAAGATTGGCAGCTATGAAAGCTGAAGACCGCACACCCGAAATGGTAAAAACATTGACAGTTGAAGATGTGGAACATATTAGTGCTGGCCCAGGTTTGGGTTCGCCAACAATAGGTTTTCAGTTAGGGGTATAAGAAATGTCCGTCATTGCGAGGACCCCGAATCTTATTCGGGGCGACGTGGCAATCCCATCGGGTGTATGCTCGGTAAGGAATTTTCTCTGCGAAAATCTGTAGGACTTGCCCGGGAATTTCAATCTGTTTGAGCACACTTCAAGGAGATTGCTTCGTCGCCCTAACACACATTCTTACGCACCGCTCCGTAATGACGGAAATTTTGTAATGTTATCGTCTCGTGAATTTCATTCGGTATTTCACATCCACAAAACCGCGGCTAATTTGTAGCAATTTGTTGCGATTCAATTGGCGTTTTAGTGATGATATTTTATCTACAAATAATATAGCTTCTATGTGGTCGAATTCATGTTGGATAACACGTGCAGTTAGCCCATCGTACTCATCAGTCTGGGTTTGAAAATTTTCATCATAATATCTGATTTTGATATCTGATTTGCGCGTTACAAATTCTCTAATACCCGGAATACTGAGACATCCCTCCTCATATTCCCATTCATGGCCGGACTCACTGATTATTGAAGGGTTAATAAAAACTTTTTTGATGCCGGTGCCGGGGTTTTCATCTTCTTCATCTTTATACATCTCTGTTGAATCGACCACGAACAGGCGGATGGAAAGGCCTACTTGCGGGGCTGCTAATCCAACACCATTGGTATGATACATGGTATCCCACATATTTTTTATTATCTCTTCGAGGTGTGGGAATGAGCGTTGTATTTCAATTGTTTCACTACGAAGCGTAGGTTCACCGTATGCATATATTGGAAGAATCATTATTTGGATTGTAAATAAGTTTGCAAAATTAAGGTAGCCGATACTGCGTCCAACAACTTTTTATCTTGACGCTGTTTTTTTTTCAGTCCGCTATCGAACAAAGCTTGTGACGCCATTTTGGAAGTGAGTCTTTCATCAATCCATTTCTGTGGGATATCAGGAAAAGTAGTTTGCAGCCATGCCGAAAACTGCTCTACCAAATGATAGGATTCAGAATTGCTTCCATCCATTTGCAGCGGTTTACCCAATACAAAAAGTTCCAGCGGTTCGGTTTTTATATATTCATTCAAATAGTTTGCGATATCATTGGGAGAATAAGTTCCTACAGAAGTTGCGATAATTTGTAGCGGATCGGTAACTGCTACGCCAATTCTTTTTAGTCCGATATCGAAAGCCATTACTCTCATTGTGTAGTTTTCTTATTTTTCATATGATTCATTTCCCATAGTTTTATATATTTTACAAATGAGTACCAGCTAGAAAATGTTGCCCAAAGTAAACCTTGAATTCCATCCAAAATTAAACCTCTAAATATATATAATATAATAAACTGAAAAGGTAGTTTTATAATAGCGGATAATATATTTACATTTTTATTTTGGCTTTGCATCTGCTGTGCAGCATGGGTTGTGTAACTATTGAATTTTTTAAAATAGTCATCAATATTATAATAACTATAATGCAAAACATGATTGTGAAGTTTGCCAATTTTGCCTTCTAATATCACATCTTCATGCACCAAACTATCATTATAGTTCCCATATTTTCTATTGAACAAACGCAGATGTGGTTTTTTAAACTCATTGCCAAACCGCAATAATTTGCCAACAAAAACCAATGAAATTGGCACCATCAAACCTACATATTTACCTGAACTTATTTTTTCTTTTGCCTCTTCTATAATTTCTGTCGTAGCGATTTCATCACTATCAATTACCCATACCCAATCATTTTTTGCTTGCGATACAGCAAAGTATTTTTGCTGTCCATAGCTTTCAAACTTATGGTATATAATAGTACAACCAAGTGTTTTGCATAGTTCAACTGTATTATCTGTTGACCCTGAGTCCACTACCAGCACTTCATCGCACCACTTCATGGCAGTGACAACTTCTCCTATCGATCGAGACGCATTGTTGGCTATAATTACAGCACTTATGGGTGGGTGATTGGTATGCAACTTTTTGATGTATGTTTGCGTTAATTTTTGAATAAGATGCGAAAGTATTTACTTTTTAGTACAATTTATATAGTTTTTTGTACCCATGTGTGTGGGCAGCATAAAATTTTATCTGCAAAAGACATGGGGGCCTATACTCAAAATGTTTATAATAAATATATTGACAAACTTTTCGACTCACTAAACTCTCCTACTTTTAAATGTTTCTCCGATCAGTTTAATACTTATGAAAGTGAAAAAGTGGGTGGTATTGAAGGAGTTTATGTGGGCCGGTTTTTACTAAAGCAATATAAGAAAAACGTGGATTTCCCTTTTACTAGGAATGATATTGTTGGTATTAAGTTTAATTTTTGGGACCCGAATATTAGTGAAGCATTAACCCAAATTACACGAATAAAAATCATGTACCGTTTCAATAACCCCGATTTGGAGAATGACTCGGTGGTTGATTTAATTGAAGTGCCCGCCAACCTTTTTCTTCCGATGCTGAATGAAGAAGAAAAAATAATTATCTCAACTTGTATTAATTACCATATTATCGTTGACAAAGACATCAAGGCTTCACCCATGACACTAAATTCTAAAGATTTTGGGGACTTTTCGTATAACCTTACAATGTCGACCAATATCAAATTTAGGAACTATATATTCAATGACCAAATTGATGTTTTTTCTGATTCACTATTAGAGATTGGAAATACCGCTGAAATTGTTAATCTTCGTTATGATAGTAGTTTTTGTATGTGGTTTTATGATACACATAAAGCTTGCAGTGATGGGGATATATATATGATATTTTATTTTCATAAATTTATTGCAAACAAAAACCCTACTATATACTCATTTTTGCCCACTATATGTTGTGGCAAAACACAAGTTGGGCTTGGCTGGTTGGATTGGAATAGAGCCATGAAAAATATGCTTGAATATGAAAAGATATTTTTCATATATTATATAGATCACGAGCTAAAAAAATAAATCACACAAATTGCGTTTAGTAATACAAAGAGTTTCAGAAGCACAAGTTTCTATTGAAGGAAATACAGCAGCCCAAATTAGCAAAGGGCTGATGGTGCTTGTAGGTATTTGTACCAACGATGATATAGGAGATGCTCAGAGGCTAACCAATAAACTATGCAATCTGCGTATTTTCTCAGATGATGCAGGGCTCATGAATTTGAGCATTAAAGATATTAATGCAGAGCTTTTGTTGGTGAGTCAATTCACACTTTATGCATCAACCCAAAAAGGCAATAGGCCAAGTTTTATAGATGCTGCACGACCAGATGCGGCCATACCTTTATATGAAAAACTGATAGAACTAATCGTAACAGATTTGGGCAAACCCATAGCCACAGGGCAATTTGGTGCTGATATGCAAGTGCATTTAATCAATGATGGGCCAGTTACAATTATAATAGATAGTAAAAACAGGGATTAGAAACACGATTTTTTGTATCAAGTAGCTAGTATCAAGTATCAAGTATTTGTCACAGCTTCCGGACTTTTACTTTTCAGTTATTTTTTTCATATGCAGATACCTATTAAAGGTAGCAAATAACTGATACTAGCGACTTGATACTTGATACCTCTTCGTAATTCGTAATTCATTATCAACGGTTCAAATATTTCACGTGTTTTATTGACGGGCTTTACCTAAAATTGTGGCTACAAACTTTCGTATGCAATTATTACAGATAGCTCAAGAAGTACCCAATGTATTTGACCCGAAAGAGTTGATTACCTATGGCGGTTTTTGGCTATTGCTTTTGATAGTATTTGCCGAAACGGGTCTGCTTATCGGTTTCTTTTTGCCTGGCGATGCATTATTATTTGCAGCGGGATTGCTTTGTGCCAATGGCAAATTAGATTATAGTTTTTGGACCGTTTTGCTTTCCATTAATGCCGCAGCCATACTGGGCAATACAGTTGGTTATGCTTTTGGAAAGCGTGTTGGTGAGAAGTTATTTGTGAGAGAAAATTCCCTGATTTTCAAAAAAAGCTACGTTGCCCTCTCCAAAAATTTCTATGATAAATATGGCGGGATGGCTTTAATACTAGGCCGCTTTTTACCCATTATACGCACGTTTGCACCTATTGTAGCAGGTGTTGCAAAAATAGATTCACGCAAGTTTTTATTATATAATGTGGTGGGTAGTTTATTATGGACTATTGCTATGGTGGGCAGTGGCTATTGGCTCGCCAAAAAATTCCCATGGGTGGGCGAGCATATTGGGCTCATTACCTTGGTTATGATTGTAGTAGCCACGGGAACTTTAATCAGAACTTATATTAAGGAGAAAAAAAAGAGCAAGGTTTCTGAGTAATTTTTTATCACGCGATGCTGCATTTGTCTCAGCATCTTTAAAGGTTTTTAGATGCTGAAACATCCCGATAGGTCGGGACAGCATGACGGCCTTATTATCAAAGTAAACGCACTTCCATCGAGATGCGCAGCGCTACGCATCAGAATTTTTTTTTAAAGTCGAGAGGTATTTTATTTTCTTCTGCATAATTTAAGTTTAATTTGCAGTGCGAAATAATTAAAAATACAACAACATATGAGTTTTGATTTAATAGTATTAGGCAGTGGACCAGGTGGTTATGTAGCTGCAATCAGGGCAAGTCAATTAGGATTGAAAGTAGCCATTGTCGAAAAATCTGAATTGGGCGGTGTTTGCCTCAATTGGGGTTGTATTCCCACAAAAGCATTACTAAAATCGGCTCAAGTATTTGAGTATATAAAACATGCCGCTGATTATGGCATCACGGTAGGTGAATCGAAACCCGAATTTGCGAGTATTGTAAAACGCAGCAGAGATGTGGCAAACGGAATGAGCAAAGGCATTTCGTTTTTGATGAAGAAAAATAAGATAGAAGTAATTGTAGGTTTTGGGAAACTAGTTGGCAAAGGCAAACTGGAAGTGACAGCAGCCGATGGTAAAAAAACCACGCATGAAGCTAAGAGTATTATACTCGCTACCGGTGCTCGCAGTCGTGAATTGCCGAATATAAAAATGGATGGCAAAAAAATAGTGGGTTATATGGATGCCATGGTATTACCTACCCAGCCAAAAAGTATGGTGGTAGTTGGATCAGGTGCTATCGGAGCCGAGTTTGCTTATTTTTATAATAGCATAGGAACCAAGGTAACAATTGTAGAGTATTTACCTCAAATACTTCCCTTGGAAGATGAAGAAATTTCGAAAGCCTTGGCACGTACCTATAAAAAATCAGGAATTAGCATTATGACCGATGCGGAGGTGCTATCAGTGGATACCAGCGGTGAAGGTTGCAAAGTAAAAATAAAAACGAAAACCGGCGAAGAAATTATTGATTGCGATATTGTCCTTTCTGCTGTTGGAATCCAAACTAACCTAGAAAATTTAGGAATTGAAGAATTAAAAATT
This sequence comes from Bacteroidota bacterium, assembly GCA_947477885.1. GTDB lineage: Bacteria > Bacteroidota > Bacteroidia > UKL13-3 > UKL13-3 > CANJUD01. Next base: position 134,618 of record CANJUD010000001.1, on the reverse strand, counting down.
GTTACTGACAAAGGAAAAGTAGTTGTGGATGATTTTTATAAAACCAATGTGGACGGAATCTATGCTATTGGCGATATCGTAAAAGGCCCTGCCCTTGCCCACGTAGCAAGTGCAGAAGGTATTATATGTGTAGAAAAAATTGCAGGGCATCATCCAGAACCTCTCAACTATGATAATATTCCTGGTTGCACCTATTGCTGGCCCGAGGTTGCCAGTGTTGGTCTCACTGAAAAGAAAGCCCGCGAATTGGGTTATGATATTAAAGTAGGTCGTTTCCCCTTTAGTGCAAGCGGAAAAGCAAGTGCATCGGGAGCTAAAGACGGCATGGTAAAAGTGATATTTGATGCAAAATATGGTGAGTGGTTAGGCTGCCACATGGTAGGAGCAAACGTAACAGAAATGATAGCTGAAGCTGTAGTTGCTCGCCGTTTAGAGACCACGGGCCATGAAATTTTGAAATCAATACATCCCCATCCCACCATGAGCGAAGCCATTATGGAAGCTACAGCCGATGCTTATGGTGAATGTATACATTTGTAAGATTATAGTTTTTCATTTTTCTGATTTACTTTTGGCCTCTAAATGAAGTGGCTTATAAACTTTATACAAGAATTTTTCAGGGTACGCCAGTATAATAAAGAACATATTATACAAACGCAACATGTGAACCCTTGGCATCAAGTTCCTTTTGTGCGGATGGTGCTGCCTTTGATATTGGGAATTGCTCTATCATCTTATTTCACTGATACTTTCAACGTTTTACAATGGGTATTTGTATCACTGGTTTGTATATTATCTATATTAGCTTTCTTTCAAAATAAATATACCAGAAAACTTAAAGTATTATATACAATTTGTGTAAATTCAGCATTTATAGTATTGGGGTTGTTACTGCCCATTACCCAAGCTGATAATTATAAAACCAACCATTTTACCAAACTACAAAAAGAAGAACAGCTTATTAAAGTTGAACTAACAGAAAATGCAATTCCGCGTGAAAAATCGGTTCGGGCAAGAGCAAAGGTTTTAAGTATTATACAAGATAGTAATTATATAAATGCAAGTGGTAATATATTATTATACTTACCCAAAGATAGCGATGCCATGCAATTGGAACATGGAACCATATTATTGATAAAAAGCAAACCAATAGAAATTCCCAAACCAATAAACCCGGGCGAGTTTGACTATAATCGATATATGCGAGTTAATGGCTACAGCTATCAGGTTTTTGCACGAGATGGGGAATGGGCTGAAGTAGGAAAAGATTCTTCACATGTGCTTGACAATATATTTTATTATATTAAAAGCTATATAGTTGGGGTGTACAAAAAATATATACCTGGTGATGAACAAAAAGGTGTGGCTGCTGCATTGATATTTGGATACCGAGAAGATTTATCGCAGGACTTGGTGGAGGCTTATGCAGATACGGGAACATTGCATGTGCTAGCAGTTTCGGGCTTGCATGTGGGAATATTATACTTTGTACTAAAAGCTTTATTAGGCTTTTTAACACGCAAAAAATCTCTTCGAATTTTGAGGTTTTGTATTATAATAGCGACGCTTTGGTTTTATGCTCTCATTACAGGTTTATCGCCTTCAGTAAACAGAGCCGCTTTGATGTTTACTATTATAATAATAGCCGAGACTTTTCATCGCAATACGAATATATATAATTCTATTGCTGCATCCGCTTTTATATTATTGTTGATTAATCCATACTCCATATACGACGTTGGTTTTCAGCTTTCGTATTTGGCAGTTTTAGGGATTGTTTTTATGCAACCGCGCATACATAGTTGGTTTAGTTTTAATTCGTGGGTTATGAGTCAAGTGTGGAATATAACAGCGGTTTCAATTGCGGCACAATTGGCCACGTCGCCCCTGGGCTTCTATTATTTTGGGCAGTTCCCCAATTATTTTTTGATATCGAATTTACTCATCATTCCACTATCCACTATTATAACTTATATCGGACTTTTGTTGGTTTCATTTTCTTTCGTTCCTGCACTTGCAGCGGCCATGGGTTTGGCTTTGGACTATTTAATAAAATGGACAGACGATACCGTTAAATTTATAGGACAGATTCCATATTCAACTTTTGAGGGATTAAGTATTGGTTTTTGGCAAACGATTTTATTATTAACTATTTTCTTTTTCATCACGCAATTTCTCACTCATAAAAATAGCTATAATTTTTATGCTGCCTCATTGTTTGTTTTAATTTTTCTTGCTTCAAAAATGACAGAAAATTATCATTGGGAAAAGCAGAAAAAAGTATTTGTATATGCCATACAGGGCAAAACTGTATTGGGTTTCTTCGATTCAGATAAATTAACCTCAGTGGGTGATACAACTATATTATATAATACTTCTACGCTCAAATTCAAATTTCAAAAACATTGGATTGATATGGGTACAAAAGAGAAGAATATATATAGTTTATATGATACAACAAATCATATGAATGGGCAATTGCAAAATTATAAGAATCTATATATGTTCAATGGTAAAAAGATATTGCTCATCAACCAAATGCCCACCAATGAATTTCCAGATTCCGTGGATTATGCCATCATCAGCCACAAACCTATGAAACACTGGGAAGACTTGGCAGGCAAGGTAAAGGCACGACATTATATAGCAGATTTGAGCAACTCAAACTATTATATTGAGCAATGGAAAAAGGAAGCCTTGGTATATAAAAGTAATTTTACGGATTGTAGGAATGGGGCGGTAGAATTGAATTTGGAGTAATTTTTTTTCAGTCTGAGTCTTATCGAAGACAGGCAAAAATAGTGCTCTTCCATGTCGCCCTTCGATAAACTCAGGGTGACAAAGTATTATAATACATTCAATATCTGTTCCTTCACTTTTTCCAACTCATCTTTCATTCCCACAACCAGTTGTTGTATTTCGAAATGATTGGCTTTGCTGCCCATGGTATTTATTTCGCGGAGCATCTCCTGTGCAATAAAACCAAGCTTCTTGCCTGATTCTGCATCATTGAGATTTTGCAGAAAATAAGTTAAATGCTGTTGTAATCTTGTTTTTTCTTCAGCAATATCCAGTTTTTCTATATAATATATAATTTCCTGTTCTAGTCTATTGTTGTCTATATTTTCAGGTAGTATATATTTGTTAAGCGAGGTTTGTATTTTTTCTCTAACTGCTGCTAATCTTGCTGGTTCATAAGTAGCAACTTTATCTAGGTTTTGTTGCAAATTATTGATACATGCTATCAAATGTGTTTCAATAGTTTTGCCTTCATCGGTTCTAAATATATTTAAACTTTCACAAGCTTCCATAATCAATTTCTCTGTGAGTGTCCAATCGGCTTCTGCAAGTTCGCGGTCATTGGGAACGAGGACTTCGGGCAATGTAAGGACTTGATTATATATACCTTTGGCTTCAAAATTCATATTCTTTGTAGCCTCTCTTATTTCTTTTATATAATTTGCCAATACAGAACCATTAATAGAATTAGCCACAGATGCTTCTGCTTTATATTGCCAAGTGATATTACATTGTATTGTTCCTCTTACAATATGCTGGTTCAGCATATTTCGTATTTGCAATTCTTTGGAAGAAAGCAAACGGGGAATTCGGAGATTGAAATCTGCAAACTTGCCATTGAGGGTTTTAATTTCTACCTTGGCGTGCAGTTTATCATTTTCTAATCGGGCAAGACCGTATCCGGTCATGGATTTTATCATACTGTCGTTTTTTTATATAGTTTATAGTTTACCAAAAACACACCTGCAAAAATAAGTAATGTATAGCCTGCTTTTTCTAAAGTCATTTTATCTTCTCCAGCCATTTCTGCCAATAAAGTAGTTAAAACGGGTTGCAAATATATATAACTTCCCACCAAACTGGAACTTCCGTGCCGTAATGACCAAGCATTTAGCAGATACGTGACAAAGGAAGAAGCTATTATAATAAATGCGATATAAAACCAAATTAGATCTGGGATTTCACCCCATTTCACTTCTGAAATTTCCATAAATCCGAAAGGAAGGACAAATAAACTTCCATATAAAAATGTCCATTTAGAAACTGTGATGGGATTATATTTGGACATTAATGGCCGCGAGTAAACCAAATAGAAAGAATATATAATAGCATTTATCGTTACCATAATATCGCCCACTGCTGTTTCGCTACTGAATTTTAAATCAGGTCCTGCTATTAAAAGTGTTGCTCCAGTTGTAGCAATTAATACACCTACAAATTTGCTCCAACTTAGTTTTTCTGTTCCATATATTGCAGCTACTATTACTACAAAGATGGGTGTGCAAGTCATAAGTACTGCACCATTGATAGGGACTGTGTTTGCAAGACCTTTGAAAAACAATAGCATATTTGCACCAACACCAAACACACTGCATATAATAAATTTGACATGGTCTTTTTTGTCTATAATTTTTTCTTTTACAAATAAACTGTGAATTAAAAGATATAATAGTGCTGATATGGAAACACGCATCAAAATAAATCCAAAAGGATGAATATATACATTCATCACTTTGCGTGCTATAATAAATGTAACTGCATAGATGAGTGCAACTACAAATAATGCAATATGGACTTTGAAAGAAGTGCTTTTTAAAACCAAGCTGCGAAATTCGGGGAATTTTACCAGTTATCTGCTATATAAGTTGCTCACAGATAACACAGATTTGCACAGATAGATTATTTATAGCTTGATCACAGATAGCCAAACTAGCGGCTACGAATCGCAGCTGGAAAACCTAATAAGAAAATAGTAGCTTATAAAACCGCTTTATCTGTCACAAACTCATCAACCAACTCTTTGATGATGCCGTCTTTGAGCCCAACGTTGGGGGCATATATTTTTTTGATGCTGGCCCATTTCATAATAGAAAGATATATTTTTAATGCTGGTTCTATCACATCGGCACGGTCGGGGTTAAGCTTTAATTTATATATACGTTCCTTCATAGTAGTGTCTTTAATCAAATTGCTTAAAGACTTCAATTTTTCAAAACTGGCTGAATCACGATCACCCATACCAAGCATGCGTAAAGATTTATTGATATTGCCTCCTGTGCCCACCGCCATTAGCGATTTCAAATTTTTAGAATTGGATACTACCCAGCTATGCATTTTGTCCCACTCTTCATCACTCACATTTCCATATAATAAACGCACCGTTCCAATATTGAACGATTGAGAATATACTGCTTGGCGGTCGTGGATTACAGTTATCTCGGTACTTCCACCACCCACATCTATATTTAAAAAATCGCCTTCCTTAGAAAAAAAATCCATCACAGATTCTAATATTAATTTCGATTCTAAATATCCATCAATAATTTCTATATGTATACCTGTTTCACTTTCAATACGCTGAGCGACTTCACGGCCATTGGCAGCATCACGCATGGCCGATGTGGCACATGCTCGGTAATGCGATACATGATGCACTTCCATTAATAAGGCAAATGATTGTATGGTTTTGAGCAACTGCTCTTCCTTGGCTTCTCCAATATATTTCTGACTGAATGCATCGTCACCCAAACGGAGCGGTACACGGATAAACTCGGCACGTTTTAATTGCGTACCACCATTTTGCATTACCCGATTAATGATGAGCCTCACGGCATTTGAGCCAATATCTATCCCTGCTAGTTTCAAATTATATATATAATGCGTATATGAACTGCAAAAGTGCTTGATATATGTTAAATTTGTGTAAACAAAGTATCAACCAAATAAAGGAAGGACATAAACATATAATGGTTGGCAGTTGGCGGGATGCAGTTGGCAGTACCCTGCGGGTTACCAACTGAAGCACTAAAGCGTAGCGATTGCCAACTGCCTACAAAAGATTATATATTAATGAAACACGAGTACTTTAGCTACCTTGTGGTCTAGAGCGTCGGCAGTGTTTGAGAAAATAAGATATACACCCGTATGAACGCGCTCACCTTTAAAATTCTTAATATCCCATGTTGCTATACCCCCATTAGATTGTATTTCATTCACAATATTTCCGGCAGCATCGGTTATTTTAATATTTGAATTATCGATGAGTCCTTTGATGGTTACCATACCATGATTAGAATTTACAGGGTTGGGGAACACTACTAAGCTATCATAGTTGTCATTTCCTTTTGCAGCATCGCCCTTTACTGATACCATTCCTTTATCGGTAGCAAAAAATACTTCGCCGGTTGTGGGGTTTACACCAATTCGTGATACAAAATTTGATATAAGCGGGCTATTGTCTTTTGTATAGTTTTTCAATATTTTCTGTCCGTCGGCACTAATCAAATATGCTCCATTGCGAGTGCCTACCCACTTGCGGTTTGCAGGATCTACGGCAACACAGTTTATTACATCTTCGCCAAAAAGCCATTGTGGTTTACCATTAACAGTAATTACAATTCTTTGTGCATCGAAATTTGTTTTTGGCATAAAGATATTACTCGGTGAATAAAAAACTACCAGCCCTTTTTTGGTTGCTACCCACATATTTCCATCTTTATCTTTGGCAACTTGCGATACTTCCATATCGGGCAACAGGCCGCTGCCCACATCGGTTCCCAACAATTTGGAACGCGGCGGGCCAGTATTAAAATTGTTGTTTCCTTCATCAAAAACCAAAATACCTTTTCCGCGTGGTGCTACCAACCATTTTTGCCCCAGGTCATCCAACACTATATCAACAAACACATCAGAAATACCAGATAGCGAACCCAAATTATAGGATTCCCATTTGTAGTTGGTATCCATTTTTACAATCACATCTTTCGCCCCAGGGTTTGAAATCCAGAGGTTCCCTTTGTCGTCGAAAGTAAGTCCGCTTATTTGGAAAATAGAATAGCTGCCCAGTTTTAAACTATCTAATTTGCAACCATTAAGTCCTGGAATAAACGCTTGTGAAAATTTATTGTTCACCAATTCAATCATTCCATAGCCGAATGAACCAACATATACTTTTTTATTGAAAGGGTTCACGGCTATTTTATAAAAGTCACGCATATTATCGATTACAGGATGGGATTGTGTAAAGTTGTTCCATCTTTCACCATCATAATGCGAAAAACGATCGTTGCCATACAGTGGAGAAAATATTTGGTTCGGGCCTGTAGTAGCTGTCCAGAGGTCTGTTCCATCAAAACACATATCTGTTAAATTTTTGCTGACGGGGCCGTTAGGGGCAATAAAATCTGCGCTTGCAACATTGGGATGGTGTATGATTAAACCATATGAATTATCGGCAATATATATATCGCCATTTTTAATTTGTATTACATGGTTTTTTACCACATCTCTATAAATACTCACTAAGTTGCCATTTTTCAACAAGATAATACTGTCACCTTTATTTACGATCAAGTTTCCATGATTACTTTCCATAGTAGTAATTAAATGTTTGCCAATATAATAGTATGGAATAAGGGTACCATTATTATATATTAGGAGAGCAGTGTCGACGCCAAAAATAATTTGATTTTCGTGGGTAATAATTTGCGAACAACCACTACCTTGATATATATATTTCCATTGGTGATAATCGGCCAAATTGGGCGATAATATAGAAGCCGCAATAATACCAGCCGGAGTTGCAGCATATATGGAATCGCCACTGATGGTGAGAGAATTTATCTCAACCGAACTGCCACCCACTCCCACATTTTGATATGATTCTGAAATTTCGCGTTTATCCAAATCGAAACGTATAATACCAAAGCTACAAGATAGGTAAGCAAAGTTTTTATAGTAATAAATATGGTTGATTTGCTTTTTACCAATGATAGGAGTTTTCAAAATATCTGGGTAATGCGATACATTTTCGTTTTCTATTATATCAATATTGGTATTGGCATAAACTACCATAAATAGTTTTTGTGCTTCATTGTATCTGAGCAAGGTGGCTTCGGTTTCTCCTAATCCTTCTACAGTGGTAAAAGTACGAACTGAATTATAAGTATAATCGAACATGAACAACCCACTGTTGGTAGCTGCCCATACCTCATCATTCCCTTCGGCAAGACTGTTTATATGGCTGAAAGGCATATGGGCTTTCCAAGTTCCAAGTTTTTGTGCCGCTGCATTGCCCAATAAAAGCATGCAGAAGATATATAAATTAATTTTTCTCATTACTTACAAGATTTCAGAATCTAGAATTTGGTTGCAAATTACCACGAAGTTTTGTCAAAAAAAACTTAATTATTCAAATAGTCAAGTGATTAAAAATCACTTCATAGACACAATTTTTTGCAACAATAGTTTTGAAATGCCTTCGTAACTTTCGCTACTCCATCCGGCTACATGGGGTGTAAGGACGCTATTGGGATGCGTGATAAGATAATCAAATGCAAGCTTTTCGCTTTCGCTTAATGTTGCTAATTTTTCGTTTTGGAACACATCGAGGCAGCAACCCATTATTTTTCCTGATTTCAAATTCTCAACTAATGCAGCAGTATCCAACACCGGACCCCTGCTCAAATTCATTAATATAATATTTTTTTTAAACGAATTGATAAAATCATTGTTTGCATAATGTTTAGTTTCTTCATTAAGCGGCACATGAAAAGAAATTATATCCGCTTGTTCAAATATTGTTTCCAGGCTAGATCCTTTTATATAATTATTTTTAGTAATTGAAATATATTTATCATAAGCCAACACATTTACCCCAAAGCCAGCGAGCTTTCTTGCAAAGGCACTACCAGTATATCCATAACCTATAATACCAATAGTTGTATTTTGTAATTCGAAACCTTGGTTTGCGTTTCGGTCAAATATATATTTACGTAATTGAGCATCTCCAAAATTTATTTTATGCAATAAGCTCAACAACATTCCTGTAGCATGCTCACCCACGGCATTGGCATTGGCACCACCCGCATGTATACATTTAATATCATGCTGTTGTGCATATACCTCATCCACATTATCCATGCCTGCACCAGCCCTAGCAATAAATTTTAATTGGGTGCCCTGTTTTAATAAATCTGCATCAATATGTGTTTTTGACCGAACAACAATACCATTATATTGATGTAGCGTTTCTATAATAGTTTCTCTGGAAATATCGGGTTTATAATCAACCTCAAAACCCTGTGCTAGCAAGCCTTCCTGCAAGCATAGGTGCATTTTTTCGATAATCAGGATTTTCATTATTGTGCATTTAAAGGAGCTGCCAACTGACTTTTTCTACGCAGCAAATTTCCAAATACAAAATCCTGCAGCATGATAACTTCTTTATCGCCATTTTTAAATGCATAATAACGGTCAGTATCATACTTGGCTGCTTTCATATTTGTCGGGTCAAATTGTGCTTTGGTGCGTTCGCTCAAATGCTTGGCATGAATTTTCAGTACATCAATTTTATTTCCCTTCTGTTTTACTGTCAATATCACCATGGGTGTGGAATGATATATAGAATCCTCATTTTCCTTAGTTGTTTCAGTCCCATATGCTTCTGCTGAAACTCCTTCACCTTTTTTGCCATTAAAGAATCCTTTAATATAATATATAAAACCTGTATCAATTTTTGTAGTTGCTGCTGGTGTTAATATATACGATGAATTATCATAATTCACCTGGTATGATTCTGACATATTATCAGGGAATTCGAGTTTAACAGATTGTATATTTTCAGATTTAATTTTGAATATTACTTTACTACGCCACTTATTCAAATCTGTAGGAAAATGCATATTGGGCATGCCATCAAAGCCCGGCACTTCGCATATAAATGGTTCGGAAGAACCGTCTAAAAGCATATAAGATCCATTATGTTGTGCGTTACTGTGACTTATATAATAGGTTTTAAATATTTGGTTGTTTTTGTATACTTCTACTTTGGTATGCAATGAAGCTATTAGTTTAATCACACTTTGCATTTGACTTTGTGGAATGGGTGTTTTAACTTGTAATTTTTGCAAAGTTTCAAACATCTGGTTTAGGTAGGTACTATATGCCTCATATGTTTTATTTACCATCCATGTTCCATTAATATTCTCTAGTAAAATATCTTTGCCATTCTTCTCCACCAAATATATTTTATTGATACCAGAAGTGTCGGTAATCGCAAAATCTTTTAAAACAGTTTTACTGAAAAACCAGCCTTGTTTATTGCCCCAAAAGGCTACACAAAGCAATGCGATAAATAGGAGTAGGATTATTATAGTACGATTCATTTTTTTAGTAGTCAGTGGTCAGTAAACAGTAGTCAGTGGTCAGTAATTAGTTTGCTGCCGTATGGCACTGATTACTGGTTACTGACCACTAACTACTGTATTAAGTATTTCGTTGCTTTCTGATAAAATTATTGATATAGGCAAATATGATAATGAGCAAAATAGGGAATACGATATTGAACCATTGGTATTGGCTTTTATATAGTTTTATTTTTTCGCGGTCGAGGGGTCTGATTTCAATTTTTTTACTTCGGGCATCCATTAGTTTGGAACCTTCGACCAAATATTCTATACAATTCATCAAAAACTTTTTGTTTCCATAAGTTTTAGGGACATTATCCGTATTGTCAAAACCAAGCGGAACTATAAGATTTCCCTTTTGTCGTAATACTTTATTTTTTATAATATCTCCGTCAGCAATTATTATCATACGATTATTATCTATATGATTTTTATAATCTAATAATTTTGTTATACTATCATTGCCATAATTTTTAAATATAGAATTGAATTTCCCTTCAAGCAAAACAGCAACTGGCAAAAATTCGTTCGTATATAATTTCATATCTTGCTGCTTCACCAAACTTCCCTCAATGCTCAGCATTACTGGGGCTTGTAGGATTTTTGCATGGTCACTTGAACGGAGCAAAACAGTTTTTGTCACCCCTTCACGACCCACGGTATCGAGTGTGCCACCAAACATTCCTGCAACGGGTTCAAGGTTTCGCACAATGGGATGTTCGCTTTGCGGGAAGAATAAGGGTGCAAAAGTCCAAGGTTTATATACGGGCTGCGTGCCCCCATTGGGTAATTTTTCCGTAAGCTGAATGCGGGTGCAGGCAAGGTCTTTCAGCAAAACAGGATTCAATCGTACTCCATACCTGAAAAGCATTTCTTCTAAACCTGTATTAACTATTGGTGCAAAGGTTTGTTGCATACCCTTTAGGCTGTCCATCTCAGCACGCACATTTTCTACAAGCATCAATAATTTGCCTCCGTGCATTACATATTGGTCTAATTTAGACAATTCATAATTCTCGAAAAGCGAATCGGGTTTTGCTACTATTAAACAAGCAAACTTATTTAATTCTGATGCTGTAAAATCGCTAATTCTAATTCGCTCCACATCATAGTAATCGGTGAGTTCATTGGTGAGGCTTGCAGTATTGTCCTTATCTAACTCTCCATGGCCAACAGTATATGCAATTTTTTTCTTCTCAATGTTTATACATTTTTTTAATGCGTTACTTATATCATATTCCAAATTTTCTATACTCTGGTTCAATGCAATTTCTGCGGGCATTCCAAACTGTTCACGCAAAAAATTCATTGGAAAATCTTTTGTTCCCTTAAATGAAACTAAAGCACCAGGAAATATAGTTTTGCGCGAAAATTCATTGTCCTGATCTATTTGTAAGGAGGTAGGCTTCAATCCCAAATCGATGAGTTGCTGCATGCGTGTATAGCGTTCCTGCTTTTCTTCATTGGTGCCCGATGAATCCATAATCTCCGTATTTGGATCTATGAACTCATACTGTATTTTGCCATTAGAATAACTTTTAAACTCATCTAAAGTTTCTTTCAATGATTGTTGCAAACGTTTAAATCGGGCATCAAAATCGCCTTCCAAAAATACTTTAAAATATACCACATCCGGAAGCGAAGCTGCAATTTCTTTGGATGAATTTGAAAGTGTAAAACGTTTCTCTTTGGTAAGGTCAAGCCTAATGAAAGTGGTAGTTGCCACAAAATTGAGCAATACCAAAAGTACCCCCACCAAAATGAGTTCTATGATAGCTTGTTTTTTGTAGTTTTTCATAAAATACTTACCATTTTCTGCTTCCAAAAACCGTTTTACTTCCCCATAAAAATATTATTATTACACTAATAAAGTATAATACATCTCTGCTATCCACTACACCCACACTTATATTTTTATAGTGCGTTTCTATACTGAACCATTCAACCAATCTATCATAAGAACCAAATAATTTAAAATCGCTCAACAGGCTGAAAGCTTGATACAGAAAGAAACACAGGAACATTGATACCAAGAAACTTACAATTTGATTATCGGTAACAGCACTGGCAAAAATTCCGATAGATGCATATACCGCTCCTAAAAAAAACAAACCTATATAACTTCCCATTATGGCTCCAGTGTCTATATTTCCTGCAGGGTTTGCAAGTTTAGATACTGATATATAAAATATAATAGTGGGTATCAAAGCAAATAAAACTAATACTACTGATGCGAAATATTTTGCCAATACAATTTGCCAATCGGTGAGTGGTTTGGTAGTGAGTAATTCTATAGTTCCCGATTTTTTTTCTTCGCTAAAACTACGCATGGTAATTGCCGAAATCAAAAATATAAATACCCATGGTGCGATGTTAAACAAGGTGTCGAGGTTGGCGTAACCCCCGTCGAATAAATTATAGCCGGGGAACACCCACATAAATAAACCAATAGCCAATAGGAACACTATGATAACTACGTAGGCTATAAGCGAACTTAAAAAACTCCTGATTTCTTTTACAAAAATACTATACATCTTTCTGTTCTTTTTTGGTCAAGGTTTTAAATACATCTTCCAGTTTTTGTTTTTCCAAATTCAGTCCCAATAAATTCATATTGTTTTCGTAGGCCACTTTGGTAATTTGTTCGCGTATATCTGTATCGCAAATAAGTTTGTATTGGTTGCCTGCTAAAGCGGTAATACTTTTCACGCCAGCTATCTTTTTAAGCAAGTTATCATTTATTTCTTTAGCAAATTCAACTACTATAATAAACTCTTCTATTCCTTGTTTGCCTAAGTTCTCCGTTCTATCATCTGCAACTATTTTTCCTTGGTTTATTATAATAACCCTATCGCACATGGCTTGTACCTCTTGCATAATATGCGTAGAAAGTATCACAGTGCGGTCTCTGCCGATTTCCTTAATCAGCTTTCTGATATCAACTATTTGGTTGGGGTCGAGACCCGATGTAGGTTCATCTAAAATCAACACTTTGGGATTGTGCAACATCGATTGGGCAAGGCCCACACGTTGCTTATAACCTTTGGATAATTGACCGATTTTTTTATGAGCCTCAGGGGTAAGTCCCACATTGCTGATCATTTCTTCGCAACGTTTATTAGCCCCTTTGCCCAGTCCGTGTATCTGTGCCATGAATCTTAAATATTCACGTACAAACATATCGGTATATAATGGATTGAGCTCGGGCAAGTAACCAATGAGTTTGCGAACTTCCAAAGGTTTGTCTATAATACTAAAACCGCAAACCGTGGCAGTGCCTGATGTGGGCGGGATATAGCAGGTCAGCATTTTCATGGTGGTGGATTTACCCGCACCATTCGGACCTAAAAAACCGAGCACCTCACCCGCCTTGGCCTCGAACGATATCGCATCCACAGCCTTTTGGGTGCCATAGTGTTTGCTCAAATTTTCTACAATAATCGACATGCTGTTTTAGTTCGTTTGCAAAAATACAGGTTTCTGTGAGTTACTTTGCAGGCCTTTTTTACTTCTATTCATGTAGTTATCTAACTATTTATTAACCAATAGCTTGTTTGTTGGTTATTCTTTTTAATTTTTATTAAAAAATGTTTACAAGTAATTTGTCATTATGAGGGGTAGAATCTTACTTTGCGACCTATAATAAATAAATAAAATGGAATTCAAAGACCAAATAAAAGCACTAACTGCAAGGGTATTGACTATGAAGGATCAACTTTCAACAGAAGAAGCAACTAAGAATGCTTTGATAATGCCGTTCATCCGCGAGCTAGGATATGACGTGTTCAATCCAAATGAAGTAACGCCTGAATTAACTGCTGATATTGGTATGAAGCAGGGTGAGAAAATAGATTATGCTATTATGCAAAATGGTGAACCTATTATATTAATTGAATGCAAATGGAGTGGTGCAACTTTAAATGTTCTTAATGAATCACAATTATTCAGGTATTTTCATACAACCAAAGCAAAGTTTGCTATCCTAACAAATGGCATCGAGTATAAATTCTATACTGATTTAGTGTCTCCTAATAAGATGGATGAGAAGCCGTTTTTTGCATTTAATATTCTTGATATAAAAGATAACCAAATAGAAGAACTAAAGAAATTCCATAAATCTCATTATGATTTTAATAATATTGTTAATACTGCAAGTGAGTTGAAATATACAAACGAGTTGAAAGTACTTTTGAATACTGATTTTGCGAATCCCAGTCCTGATTTTGTAAAATATTATGCTAAGCAGGTATATCCCAGTGTAATTACCGCTAAAGTTTTAGAACAGTTTACAGGCTTAGTTAGAAAATCTATTCAACAAAACATAAATGATATAATCAACGATAGATTGAAGGCTGCTTTATCAAAAGAAGATGAAGAAACTAAAAAGCAAGAAGCAATAGAGATTGCAAGCAAACCAGAAGAAAGTAAAGTAGTTACTACTGATGAAGAATTAGAGGCGTTTATGATAGTAAAAACTATATTGAGGCAGAAGATAAAAGCTGATAGAGTTACTCATAGGGATGCTCAGTCATACTTTGCAATTTTGCTTGATGACAATAACAGAAAAACTATATGTAGATTATATCTAGGTGCTAAAAAACAAATCGGAATTTTAGATGAGCAGAAAAAAGAAAACAAATTTGATTTAGCAATATTGGATGATATATTTAATTTTTCAGAAATGTTATTTAAGACAGTTGAAAGTTACGATAAAAGTAATTAAGAAACTTGGCTGTGCATTAGCAAATAAGTGCTCTATCTTTCCCGTTCCATCAGTTACTTTGCAGGCCACATGATTTTTTTGTACAATACTTTCATCGCCCTCTACTCCCTCGTAGCAAAACTGATGGCCGCTCTAGGTCACAAGAAGGCAAAGCTGTGGGTAGATGGACGAAAAAACATTTGGACCGAACTCAAAACATCGTACATCGCACATCGTACATCGTATGTTGTTTGGTTTCACTTCGCCTCCCTCGGAGAATACGAACAAGGCCGCCCACTCATGGAAAAACTAAAAGCAGAGAAAAAAGATTTGGTGATTGTGGCAACTTTTTTTTCACCCTCGGGATATGAGTATTGTAAGGATACGAAACTGATAGATTATAAATTTTATTTACCGGCTGATACTTTGGCGAACGCGAAAAAGTTTATCGAATATATAAAACCAAACCAAGTATTTTTTGTGAAGTATGAATTTTGGTATCATTATTTACATATATTATATAATAATAAAATTCCCGTATATTTAGTTTCAGGATTATTTCGCCCCAATCAGATTTTTTTTAAATGGTATGGAGGCTTGCATCGCAAGATGTTATCATATATCACGCACTTTTTTGTGCAGAATGAGAACTCGCAAAAACTATTACAAGCACTACACTATAACAACGTCACTGTAACGGGAGATACACGCTACGACCGCTGTTTACAGATAGCACATACACCTTATACCAATGAAATTATCGAAGACTTTATAGGCGATACATTTTGTATGGTGGCAGGTAGTACTTGGGCAGAAGATGAAAGTTTATTTGCAAATTTAACCTGTAAACTTATTATAGCACCTCACGATATTTCGCGTTCAGAACATATACACAAACAATTTCCGAATTCAGTGTTGTATTCAAAGTATGCTCACAATTCTGACAAACAAATATTGATCATTGATAATATAGGGATGCTTTCAAACATCTATCGTTTTGCAAGTATCGCCTATGTAGGTGGAGCATTTGGCAAGGGATTGCACAATATTATAGAACCGCTATCGCATGGTAAGTCGGTAATTTTTGGACCCAAAACAAATAAGTTTCCTGAAGCAGCAGAAGCTGTAGAAAATGGAGTTGCACATCAAATAAAAAGTGCGAGTGAGTTATATCCTACTATAGAAAGATATATAAGTGATGAAGTTTATTTGAAGGAGCAGCAGGAGAAGGCGAAAGATTTTGCGGTGGGGAATGAAGGAGCGGTGGGGAAGATACTAGCGTCATTCTGAGTCTCGTCAGAAATATTAATATAAAGTTATTCCCATTTTCTGACGAGACGAAGAATCCCATAGAAGTGTGCTCGTCGATATTGAAATTCCCGAGCATACACTCCATGGGATTCTTCCTCGTTCCTCGTCAGAATGACGCACACATGCTACATTTCGAGCTAATGTTGGGAGTTTAATACTGTCCCGTTCTCAGCAAGACCAAGGTACATGCCTCCAAATATAATATATTATTTTCATCCAATAAATTATATAGTTCTTCATTCTCGGTTCCAGGATTAAATATAATACGTTTGGTTTTTAATGCAACCAAATCATTATAATACTGTTTTTGTATTTGCGGATTTATATATAATGTTACCGTATCAAAATTTTCGTTCTTCGGGAATTCGTTGATAAATTTTACGCCGTCAATTTCGTCTTTTTTTATACTGAGCAAAACCACCTCATGCCCATGGCTCCGTAAAAGTTTAAAAGCTTTGTAGGCATATCGCTCGGGATTGGGACTTGCACCTATGAGTAATACTTTTTCCATTTCACAAAATTAAATCTTAACATTGCAATCTCAATGGAAGAAGTAATAATAGCCTCCGAAAAATTGCACCGCTTTGTGGTTCAAGTGTTTGAGCACGTCGGCTTTTCAAGTGAGCATGCACTACAAGGAGCAAATACGCTTCTAGATGCCGATTTACGCGGAATCGATTCACATGGAGTAGCTAGATTATCGGGTTATATAAGATTATTGGAAGCGGGACGTGCCAATGCAAAACCGAATATATATATAACACGCGAAACGCCTTCTACAGCTAATATTGACGCTGATTTAGCTCTCGGTTTGGTGTCAGGTGCTTATGCAATGAATGTAGCTATAGAAAAGGCAAACAATGTTGGAAGTGCTTGGGTCACCGTTCACAACTCCAATCATTTTGGAATTGCCGCACACCATGCCATGAAAGCCTTGCCACATGATATGATAGGAATTGCGATGACCAATGCGAGTCCGCTTGTGGCACCTGCTGGCAGCAAGCAGCGTATGCTGGGCACAAACCCGATGTGCTTTGCATTTCCTTCCCGAAATCAACATCCGGTTATAGTAGATACTGCTACATCAGCAGCTGCAAATGGGAAATTAGAGATCGCTCAACGCAAAAACAAATCAGTTCCAGAAGGTTGGATACAAACTGAAAATGGCGAAAACACTACTGATGCAAATGCTTTAAAGAACAAAGGTTCGCTATTGCCTCTGGGCAGTTTTGCAGAATTGGGATATCATAAAGGTTATGGATTAGGTGCTGTAGTTGATATATTTTCTGGTGTATTGGGTGGAGCCAATTTTGGTCCGTTCGTGCCGCCTTTTGTGAGTTTTTTACCTGTGCTTCCCAATGCTCCTGGCAAAGGAGTCGGCCATATATTTGGGGTGATGCGGGTAGATGCATTTCAGGAAAAAGAAGACTATTATAGAAATATGGATTTGTGGATCGAAACATTTCAAAAATCTATCCCCATTAATATAGAAAATCCTGTGCTCATACCCGGGCAACCAGAGCGTGAGTGTGCCGAGGAACGCATGTTATATGGCATTCCACTGCATCAATTGGTATATAATGATTTAACAGAAATAGGAAAGAAATATAATATAATACTTTGAAAATAAATTGGTAAAAAGTACTTGATACTAATATGAAAATAGCATTAATAGGCCACGGAAAATTATCCAAAATAGTTGAACAAGTTGCACTACAACGCGGGCATGAAATTGGGTTAATCATCAACTCAAAAAACCTGCATGAGTTTACCCAAGAAAATATCTCAAAGTGCGATGTAGCTATCGAACTTACCACACCTGAAAATGCATTTGACAATATGTTAAAATGTATTGATTATAAAATTCCAGTAGTGTCAGGAACTACAGGGTGGTACGCACATTTGGCCGATGCAGAAAAATATTGTAAAGAACAAAATGGAAGTATGTTAACTGCGACTAATTTTAGTCCGGGAGTAAATATATTTTTTAAGATTAATGAGCAGTTGGCAAGTTATATAAATAAGTTAAAAGACTATCATATATCTATCGACGAAACGCATCATATTCATAAAAAAGATCATCCGAGTGGAACAGCATCAACTTTGGCTTCAGGAATTTTTAAAAACCACAAAGACTATCATACTATCAAGGCAATTTTAGAAAATGAAAGTGTAGAAATTAATTCAGGAGAATTATCCATTTTGTCCAGACGTGATAGTGAAGTTCCGGGAACACATCAAGTGAACTATGATAGTGAAATTGATTCTATACAAATAACGCATACGGCCCATAACCGCAATGGCTTTGCGTTGGGAGCAGTTTTAGCCGCAGAATATATATATAATAAGCAGGGCATTTTTTCGATGGGGGATGTGTTGGGTTTGTAGGAATTATATATCATTAAGGCCTAAAAATTAACAAAAATCTATTACCGTCATTGCGAGGAACGACGCGTTGGCTTTGAGTCGGGGGTTACGTGGCAATTCCATTGAAGTGTGCACCGTTTGATGGAATTATGTGGAGATTATTTCTTATCGAGCACACACTCCATGGGATTGCCACGTCGTAAGCCTCCTCGCAATGACGCGTAAAATCTAGCATGCCCAATCATTCCACACCAACCCGTGCAAAGTTTCTGTAAAAACAAATGGTAAGTATGGCTATTAAGAATATAACTTTGCACCAATATGGCAAAATCAGATTACGATGAAAGCAGTATCCGGTCGCTAGACTGGAAAGAGCATATACGCCTTAGGCCGGGCATGTATATAGGCAAGTTGGGCGATGGCTCGGCGATGGATGATGGCATCTATGTGCTAGTGAAAGAAATTATCGACAACAGTATCGACGAGCACGTGATGGGCAATGGAAAAACCATTGACATTTCGATTACTGACCACAAAGTTTTGGTGCGTGACTTTGGCCGTGGAATTCCATTGGGCAAGGTGATAGACTGTGTGAGCAAAATAAATACAGGAGGTAAATATGATAGCAAAGCTTTCCAAAAAGCAGTAGGGTTGAATGGTGTGGGAACGAAGGCAGTGAATGCTTTGTCCGGATATTTTAAGGTGCAGAGTGTGCGTGATGGAAAAACAAAAATTGCCGAGTTTGAACGAGGTGTGATTTTGAAAGACCACAAAGAAGGAAAAACCACTGAAGAAAACGGAACTATTATATCTTTTACCCCCGATGAAACAATATTTAAAAACTATAGATTTATTCCAGAGTTTTTAGAGAATCAAATTAAGAATTATGCATACCTCAATGCAGGATTAACATTATATTATAATAAACAAAAATTTCAATCGAAAAATGGATTGTTGGATTTGATGACGGAAAAAACCACCGAAGATGGTATTCGTTATCCTATTATACATTTGAAAGGTGAAGATATAGAAGTTGCCTTCACCCATGGCGATCAATATGGAGAAGAGTATTATGCATTTGTGAACGGACAGCACACCACACAAGGCGGTACACATCTATCAGCATTCCGCGAGGCAATGGTGAAAACGGTGCGTGAGTTTTATAAAAAAGATTTTGATGCAGCCGATGTGCGAGCATCTATTATAGCTGCGATTTCTGTTCGTGTGCAAGAACCAGTTTTTGAGAGCCAAACGAAAACAAAACTTGGTTCACAAAATGTGGGACCTGATGGCCCTACGGTAAAAATGTTTATCAATGATTTTCTGAAAAAAGCACTTGACGATTTCTTGCATAAAAATCCAACTGTTGCCGATGCCTTGCAGAAAAAAATAATGCAGAGTGAACGCGAACGTAAAGAGATGGCGGGCATTAAAAAATTGGCAAACGAGCGAGCAAAAAAAGCAAATCTTCATAATAAAAAATTACGTGATTGCCGTTTCCATTTGGGCGAAGAAAGTGATGACAAAACTTTAGAAACTACATTATTTATTACGGAGGGAGATTCTGCGAGCGGTTCGCTAACCAAATCACGCAAAGTGGAGACGCAAGCGGTGTTCAGCTTGCGTGGTAAACCACTAAATTGCTATGGTCTCACCAAAAAAGTAGTATATGAAAACGAAGAATTTAATTTATTGCAACATGCATTAAATATAGAAGATGGAATTGAAGGATTGCGTTATAATAGAATAGTAGTGGCCACCGATGCCGATGTGGATGGTATGCATATACGATTGTTATTATTAACTTTCTTTTTGCAATTTTTTCCCGACATCGTTCGCAACGGACATGTATTTATTTTGGAGACGCCCTTATTCCGAGTTCGTAACAAACAAAAAACAATGTATTGTTATAATGAAGAAGAAAAACAAGCAGCAATGAAAGAGCTCGGTGCAAAGCCAGAGATCACACGTTTCAAAGGGCTGGGAGAGATATCTCCAGGCGAGTTTGAACAGTTCATCGGCGACCGCATGCGTCTTGTCCCAGTCTTCCTAAAATCAGAAACTAATATACAAAAAATGCTCGAATACTTTATGGGCAAAAACACACCCGATAGGCAGAACTTTATTATAGAAAATTTACGGGTGGAGTTGGATGATTTGGTGGATGCGTAAATTGTCTGAACAGGATTTTTTAGGATTAAAGGATGGACAGGACATTATAATACTTATCTTGCCGTCATTGCGAGGAAGCTTCCCACATGGCTGCCGATAGCTATCGGGAGCATTGGGACGAAGCATTGAATATATTTTTCGCAAGGGCAGTCACTGTCTAAATCATGGATTACGCGGATTAAAGGATTACACAGATTATAACACAATGAAAAAACTATATATAGATATTGATGGCATTTTACTTAGTACCCGACCAACTAAGGCTGCAAATTTTGCCGTGCCCTTTATTCATTATATCATAGAAAACTTCGATTGCTATTGGCTCACTGCGCACTGCAAGGGCGATACAGGTAATACGCTCAAATATCTTAAAAAATATTTCGATGAGGATACGATGGCTCTATTACAAAAAATTAAGCCTACCAATTGGAAAAATCAAAAGACAGAAGCGATAGATTTCACTTCCGATTTTTTATGGATAGAAGATAATCCGATGGATGATGAGAAGGCTGTTTTAAAAACCTCTTCAGCTACCGACAGATTATTGTTGTTAGAAGAAAACAATCCAGATGGATTATTACTTTTGATTTCGATTCTTAGAAAGAAATAATATGTATTATAGTAAAAATGCAATATTGCCAGAAAACAATGATATTATTCTATGTAAATACAAATTAAAATATCTTAAATGTGCCAATATTATGAGAAGGGATTGTCAATATATATATATAATACTACTCCAGTTTTTTGCTTTGTCATCCCAAGCCCAAAGCCCCACCAACGATTTCAGAATCGGGATGTTTGGTACCAGCCTGGGATATTATTATAGTGATAGCTTGGGGTATATTCCGTATAGCGAACCTTTTATAAAAGATAACTATTACAGTAGTGTGTTTAATGTGCTGGTGCAGGATGGTTTCAACACCTATGTGCGTTACGAAGCATGCTCATCGGGAGCTCGTGAAAATTTTTTGAAGCAGGAATTAATTTTGGCAAAAAAAATGGGTATAAAAATGCATGTGGGTTTGGGATATTATTTTAAGCCTACCCTAATCAATGATACTTTTTATGGTAAGGGCGAAAATATATATGATGCTTGCGGGGCAAAATTATTGCCACATCTATGTCCGGAAGACAAGGGATTGTATAGGATAGATTATAACAACTATTTTACAAGTGTATTTTCGAAAGCTCCTTATAAAGATGCAGTGTGGGGTTACCATTTAACTGAAGAGGGAGAATATTGCCACCTACAGCACCGAGCCAATGATTGCAAGGGTTTTGCGGGATGGGGAGAGTTTGAAGCAAGTAGCACAACATGTAATGGTTTCAACGCTAAGTTTCCCTATTATTATAAATGTGAAACACCTCCACAAAATGTATTGATGGCTAAAAATTATTTCAAAAATTTGCTTGCTTCTAATGGCGTACTCAATCATCATTTTGTCACCATGCCCGCCAATCATGGTAAATCTATTAACGATAATTCCAGCGACGACAATAAAAGTGTATATGATTCTGTTGCCCATAAATGGGTGGGGTATAATTCGCAGGATTATATAAAAATGATGACCCAAAAAGAGGATGTAGTATTTGAAGGCTCATACACTCCTATGGGTAACAGAACAAAACGCACACGAGAAAAATATAGTAATATATATAATAACCAATATCATTATTTGGGACAATTCAAATCGATTGACTATGCAAAAAAGTATAGCAATAATGTTCAAAAAGTAATTGCAGATGCAGATAGGTTATATGTGGATGGTAGTGGATATTTGAACAATTATCATTTGGATACCAATATCAAAAATGCGAACTGGCTTTGGTTTCAGGCATATACTTCTATTATACATGGTGCCAATGGTATCTGGTTCTGGTGGCTACACGATATGTGGGACAAAAGCGAGAACCCCAATGTGTGGGATAATCCCAAAGACTCCTCGAGATATGACAGAGAAAATTTCCCTAAACTATATAAAAACTATTTAAGCAAATTAACCAAACAAGTGCGGTATCTAGTCAATCTTAATTTAATATCCACCGACGCTAATACTATTCTAATGGGTAAAACCGACCACGCCGATACAAACTATATACTACCTGCTGCAAAAAAATATATAAAAGGGTTGAAAAAAGAATATAGAAATGAGCATTATGGATTGCGATATACAATAAGAACCAATGGAGAAAATGTAATCATGATTGTATCAAACCCATACTACAAAGCCGTTTCCACCACACTCGATTTTTCTACAATAAAAAGCGAGTTGATTAATAAATCGGATAGTGCATATATCATGTTTGAAGACAAAAATGAAGTATCAAGCAAAAACTATAAAGTTTCATACACTAATAATAATTATAGTTTACCCATATACAAAGAAAAGCTAAAATTAGATTTTGGACCGTTGGATGTGCACATACTTTGGTTTGGTCCGCTACCTATAAAGTAATTCATATTACATATTAAACGACCTACACTCTGGATGATGCATAACAGTAAAATTGCATGAGTTTGCAATGAAACACTTCTCGCGTGCAGCATCGTGCAACTCATAAGCCTTATCTACCATACTTGCATCAGCTACAGTTACTACTGGGCTTAACAGCACCTCTACAAATTTTCCGCCTCCACCATTATAGCTTTCCGTCATCAACCCTGTGGCATGGTCACGATATTCTGTTACTATAATACCTGCATCGGCACACAAGTGCAAATACCATAACATGTGACAAGAAGAAAGAGAAGACAAAAACATATCTTCCGGATTATATTTATTTGGGTCGCCACGAAAAGGTGCATCGGCACTGCAATGCAAATCGGTTTTGTTGCTACATTGAAGGGTATAGTCTCTTCGGTAAGCGGCATAATCTGTAGTACCTGAGCCATCATTGCCAGTCCAGATGATGTCGAGTTGATAGGTGTGGGATTTTATCATAATCAATTACGAATTACGATTTTTTTGTGGAGAAGAACAAATTGTTTTTATAATATATAATAACAATTATACTTCTGCTCCCGCAAATTGCATCTGGTACAAATTATAATAGGCTCCTTGTTTTTTTAATAAGTCTTCGTGGGTTCCGCGTTCTATAATACGTCCTTGATCCATTACCATTATTTCGTGGGCTTTTCTAATGGTACTAAGTCTGTGTGCAATTACAATGCTGGTGCGGCCCTCCATCACTACAGTGATGGCCTTTTGTATCATTTGTTCGGCTACACTGTCTATTGAAGATGTGGCTTCATCCAATATTAAAATATCGGGATTTGCAAGCATGGTTCTCACAAATGCTATTAGTTGTCTTTGTCCAGTGCTTAGGGTTGCACCGCGTTCGTGTACATGTTCCAAATATCCATGTTGCAAACCAGAAATAAAATCATGGATGCCTGCCAATTTGCAAGCTGTTTCTACTGTTTCTTGTGATACAGTTGTATCAAATAAAATTAAGTTATCTAATATAGTTCCCGAGAAAAGATATACATCTTGCATCACCACACTGATGCGTGAACGTAAACATTGCAAATCAAAATCCTCCACAGGTATATCATCTATATATATATTGCCAATATATCCTGTATAAAAACGATTCACCAATCCGATTACCGAACTTTTACCAGCACCTGTAGCTCCAACAATAGCAAGGGTTCTGCCTGGCCGCACTTCAAAACTTATATCATTCAATACAGGCTGACCTTCATTATAAGAAAACTTTACATGCTCAAATTTTACATGGCCATTTAATTTATCTTTTATTATACTTCCACCCGTTTCAATCACATCTCCTTCTTCCAATAATTTGAAAATTCTATCACCTGCCACCATACCCATTTGCAAAGTATTAAACCGATCTGCTAGTTGTCTAATAGGTCTAAAAAATTGGTTAACGAGCATAATAAAGCCCGTGAGCAAACCTAGAGAAGCCTCGTGTGTGGCGAGTGTATTAAATTTCAGACCATACCATACAATCAATGCAGTGGATAAAGCCGTAATAATTTCGACCACTGGAAAAAATATGGCGTAAGCAAATACACCTCTGTTCTGGGCAGTGCGATGTGCGTCATTTATTTTTTCAAACTTATTATATTCTTTTTTCTGCTGACCAAATATTTGAACGATCTGCATGCCTTGTATATGCTCTTGCACAAAGGTGTTGAGCTGTGTAACGCGTGCACGAATTTCATTGAACGAAGCATTCACCGCGTTTTTAAATATATATCCCGCATATAATAAAAATGGCAATACTGTAAGACAAACCAAAGTAAGTTTCCAGTCTTTATAGAACATCAATGCCAGGATGAAAACTATTTGCAAGAGGTCACCCAAAATACTTACAGCTCCCTCTGCAAACACATCGGCCAAAGTCTCGAGGTCGCTGATGGAACGGGTTACAAGTGTGCCCACAGGAGTTTGGTCAAGCTTAGAAAGTTTGTAGTTGCTGATAAAATTAAACACGCGGACTCTTAAAGTTTTGATTACATCTTGTCCTACCATCGCTGTAAAATATCCTTGAACGAACTGCACAAAAGTTTGAAACATGAGCAGGCCAATCATCAACATACTCAGATTCCAAAGGCCCACAGGGTCTTTATGCACCACATAATCATCGATGGCAATCTGGGTAAGATGTGCCCGTAATGGGTTGAGAATCGACATTAAAATGGTGGCGACGATAGCCGTGAAGAAGAAGCCCCTATAAGGAAGAGCGAGCTTATATATTTTACCAAGTAAGCTCAGATCGAATGCTTTTTTATTTTTTTTTGGCTCGGGCAAGATAAATTTGTTTTTGGGATAAAAATAAAATCTTTGCAAAAATCGGTGATTAGGGTTGTTTTTGTTTTAGAAAAATTGCATAATATTGCAGCAAATAATTTTATCATATGAATTTTCCAGAAAACCTCCGCTATACCAGTGACCACGAGTGGGTTCGCGTGGAAGGCGACGTAGCAATTGTAGGCGTTACCGATTTTGCCCAACGCGAATTAGGCGATATCGTGTTTGTTGAAATCGAATCAGCAGGCAAAACTTTGGCTCAACACGAAATCTTCGGCACCGTAGAAGCAGTGAAAACTGTTTCCGATTTGTTTATGCCCGTAAGTGGTGATGTGATTGAGGTAAACAAAGGCCTCGACACAAACCCAGAAGCCATCAACAGCGACCCTTATGGTAATGGTTGGATGGTGAAAATAAAAATGAGCAACGCTGCTGAATGTGATGCGTTACTTACCTCGGCTGCTTATGCTGCTGAAGTAGGCGTATAATATAACTATTAATAAAAACAGTGATATTCTGTCTCGAAAAAAACGAGGCAGCATCTCTGCTTATAATATTATACTATGAGCAAATCCTTAAGCAAAGCAAAACTTTCTATTATATATGCTTTGCTATGGTTTGTATTTGTTTTTGTATTGTGCAGTTTCCCTGGCAATCAAATTCCCAATTTCGAGTTTCTTAATCATATAAGCTTCGATAAAATTATTCATCTTGGTATGTTTGCGATGCAAATGGTTTTAATGCAAAGAGCTTTTTACCTGAATAATTTTCCTGTAAAACTATATATTATACCCATTGCTGAACTCCTCATCTTTTGGGGCATGACGCTTGAATATATGCAAACCACTTTCTTCATCAACCGCTTTGGCGAATGGATTGATGCACTAGCGAATAGTTTGGGAGTTGTGTTAGGAAGCTATATTGCAATTAAATTATATACAAAATGAAATTCACCGAACGTGTAGCAATAGTTTTATTTGTGATTGGTTTTACTTTAAAAGGCAGCCAAATACAGGGTGGGGATATTATATTGGTTTCCGCTTTGGCCAGTTTGTGTTTATTATATTTCCCTTTGGGATTTTATAGTTTGAAGAAACCCAATCTTCCTCACAGGTTTATCATACCTTCTTTACTTTATGGTTTGGCACTGGCAACGATGATAGTGGGGTTATTTTTCAAACTGATGATTCTTCCCGGAGGTGAAGCCTGGCAAGTGATTTGCTCGCCTGTTTGGTTAATCGCTATTATATTTAATATATTAAAACTTCGGAATAATAATTCTAACAGCGATGTAAAATTGTATTATAGAAGTATCTTAATAAAAAATGTATTTTTGATTTTGTTTAATCTGATACTCTATATAGTTCCAACAGAAAATCTCATAGATTTATTTAATGGCAAAGGAACTCCTGCTAGCGAGCAGATGAAGGATTATTATCATAACCAAAAAAAGCTGAACGGAGACTACTAACCCAGCAAAACTCCGGTAGGGCAATGGTCGCTATGCCTTGCACTAGGATCAATCCACGATTGTTTGATTTTGTTTTTTAGGCCATCGCTCACCGCACAATAATCGATACGCCAGCCCTTGTTATTGTTGCGGGCATTGGCTCTAAAACTCCACCAAGTATAGGCATGGGGTTGTGGGTTTAAATGGCGGAATGAGTCTGTCCATCCACTATTAAAATATTGCTCCATCCAATCTCTTTCCTCAGGTAAAAAACCACTGCTATTGGCATTCCCCTTGGGGTCATGTATATCAATTGCTCGGTGGCATATATTATAATCACCGCAAACAATTAAGTTGGGAATTTGAGATTTTAATTCAGTAATATATTCATTAAAAAAAGCCAGCCATCCCATTTTGAAAGCCTGTCTTTCTTCGCTGCTACTGCCCGATGGCATATATACACTTATTACGGACATGTTATCATAATCGGCACGAATTACACGGCCTTCGCGGTCGTATAATGGATTGCCGCAACCTATCTCAACGTGGTTTGGTTTGGTTTTGCACAAGAGGGCCACGCCACTATAGCCTTTCTTTTCAGCTGAATGAAAATAGGAATTATAGCCCGCTACTTCAAACAAGGTTGTATCAATTTGCTCAGGCTGTGCTTTGGTTTCTTGCAGGCAGTATATATCTGCTTGTTCGCTTTGTATATAATTAGCCAATCCTTTGCTCACAGCTGAGCGGATGCCATTTACGTTGTAGGTGATAATTTTCATTCGATTAAGTGGTAAGTGGGGGCAAATGTATAAGAAGAAAATTAAAAATTAAGTATTTCACTTTTTTTCTTAGCTAATCGTATAAAAAACTATGTTTTCTATGTGGTTTAAAAATTAATCTTCATTATTAAAAGTATTATATATAATTTTGCAACGCATGCTGTTAAGTATTTTTGAAAGATCAATATGGGGTAATACTGTAGAATCCTACTTGTGGATGGCGGGCATTTTGCTCACAGGTTTTATAGTAAAAAAATATTTTGCAGGTTTTTTGAGCAGGCAACTTTATCGCTTGTTTAAAAAGTCATCTGGAAACAAGCAGTACCCCGCTGAATTTGTTGGTCTTTTGCGTTCGCCTTTCGAACTATTATTGCTCGTAATCACAGTACTATTGGCATTCGACCGCATAGATTTACCTGTTGATTGGACCTTCAAATTTGGTAAAAGTATATATATAGTTGAGCAAATTATTGTGTCCCTCGGTAAGTTCGTTTTAATTGTTTCGCTTACTTGGATTATACTTCGCAGTGCCGATTTCATTGGATTTGTATTGCTCGAAACCGCCAAGTCGCACCACGACTATAATGGGGAACAAGTAGTAAAGTTTTTCAAGGACATTATTAAAGTTTTTATCGGCATTGTTTCATTATTGGTATTATTGGGAAGTGTTTTTGGAATGGACATCACTTCGCTTATCACCGGTTTGGGGATTAGTGGTTTGGCCATTGCCTTGGCTGCTCAGGAAACTATTGCAAACCTAATTGGCTCCATTGTAATATTACTCGACAAACCATTTACTGTTGGCGATCTAATCGAATCTGACAAAATAAAGGGTGTGGTGGAAGAAGTAGGATTCCGCTCTACCAAAATTAGGACTTTGGAAAAAACATTATTGACGGTTCCCAATAAAAAATTGGTAGACACTGCATTGAACAATATTAGCCAAACTGGTATCAGAAGGGTGAAAACAATTTTGAATATCGAAAGCATCACCAAGCATGAAACAGTAAAAAAAATTATTGATGAATTTAAAAATAAAATTGATCAAAATGGAGAAACTGGCGAAAATCACCAAGTAACATTCTCTGATATTGTAGACTATAATTTACAAATCACGATTGTGTATTTCGTACTCACCCATGACCTCGACGCAGCTGCCCACGTAAAGGAAGAGCTCAATTATAAGTTTCTGGAAACTATAGAAAAATATGAAGTAAAATTGTCAGGGAGCCTTACTTTGGGTAAAGAATAATAGGCCACCATTTATTCACTCCAGAAAATTATATTTGTGTTAAACACGAATTAAAATCATTTATTTTTCAGGATTGTTTTGTAA
The DNA here is from genome assembly GCA_947477885.1 of Bacteroidota bacterium. Classification (GTDB taxonomy): domain Bacteria; phylum Bacteroidota; class Bacteroidia; order UKL13-3; family UKL13-3; genus CANJUD01. The sequence continues at coordinate 105,515 of CANJUD010000001.1, read as the reverse complement.
ATAGCTGAAATTGTGGTAATTTTGCGGCCTTTTTTATATATGTTACAACTTAGAAATATAGCCATCATTGCACACGTTGACCACGGTAAAACTACCTTGGTTGATAAGATTTTGCACCAATCGAAACTGTTCCGCGACAATCAGGAAACAGGTGACCTTATACTTGATAACAACGATTTGGAGCGTGAGCGAGGAATAACTATCCTTGCCAAAAATGTATCTGTTCGTTATAAAGACATTAAGATAAACATTATAGACACCCCTGGTCACGCAGATTTTGGAGGCGAGGTAGAACGCGTGCTGAACATGGCCGATGGCGTGGTTTTATTGGTAGATGCATTTGAAGGCCCTATGCCTCAAACTCGTTTCGTACTTAAGAAAGCTTTAGAACTTGGTAAAAAAGCCATCTTAGTTATTAATAAAGTGGACAAGCCCAATTGTCGTCCTGATGAGGTTCATGATTCAGTTTTCGATTTATTCTTTAACCTCGATGCCACCGAAGAACAATTGGAATTTAAAACTGTATTCGGTTCATCAAAGCAAGGCTGGATGGGACCAGATTGGCAAAATCCTACCGAGGATATCACCTATTTGTTAGATACTATTATAGACTATTTCCCTGAACCCTTAGTATTAGAAGGAAGTTTGCAAATGCAAGTTACTTCTTTGGATTATTCTACTTACACTGGTCGTATGGCCATTGGTCGCTTGCTTAGAGGTACACTTAAATTGAACCAACCTGTTAGTTTAACCAAGCGTGATGGTTCAATTCAAAAATCGAGAGTAAAAGAATTATATACTTTTGAAGGATTGGGTAAATTGAAAGTGCAAGAAGTTCAACCTGGTGATATATGTGCCGTTTTCGGAATTGAAGGATTTGAAATTGGTGATACCATTGCCGATTTTGAAAACCCAGAAGCATTGCCACCAATTCAGATTGAAGAGCCTACTATGAATATGCTCTTCACTATTAACAATTCTCCATTCTTTGGCAAAGAAGGAAAATATGTAACCTCACGCCACTTGCGTGATAGGTTGGATAAAGAAACTGAAAAGAATCTGGCTTTGAGATTGGAAAATACTGCATCTCCTGATAGTATTTTAGTGTATGGTCGTGGTATTCTGCATTTGTCAGTATTGATTGAAACTATGCGTCGTGAAGGATATGAATTGCAGGTAGGACAACCACAGGTTATTATAAAAGAAATTGACGGGGTAAAATGTGAACCAATAGAATTATTGACCGTTGATGTTCCTCAAGAAAGTTCTGGTAAAGTAATTGAGCTTGTGAGCCAACGCAAGGGTGAAATGAAAATAATGGAACCCAAAGGCGACCTTATACATTTGGAATTCTCTATCCCTTCACGTGGACTTATCGGACTGCGTAATGTGGTATTGACTGCTACTGCTGGCGAGGCTATTATGGCTCACAGACTAGAAGGATTCGAACCTTGGAAAGGCACCATACCTGGCCGCATTAATGGTGTATTGATTGCCAATATGAAAGGTACAGTAACTGCCTATGCTTTGGATAGATTGCAAGACCGTGGTGAATTTTTTAGTGGCCCCGGCGATGAAGTGTATATGGGTATGATTATCGGTGAACATATTCGCCCCAATGATTTGGTGATTAACTTAACTGAAGCGAAAAAGCAAAGTAATGTTCGTGCATCAGGTAGTGATGATGCATTGCGTATCGTGCCCAAAACTATATTCTCTTTAGAAGAATCGTTGGAATATATACAAGGTGATGAATATGTAGAGGTAACTCCAGGTGCTATTAGACTGCGCAAGATTATGTTGGATGAGAATGACCGCAAACGTGCAAGCAACCAAAAACTTGCGATTACTACTGCCTAAGTATATAATAAATTGTAATACATTTGTAGGCAATATCATATATGCCTCAAACTACACTTTCTGAACAACGTCTCACTTGGCCTGATAATCTTAGAGCCTTGGCCACAATGGCTGTGATTGTGTTACACGTTTCCAGTACGGTGTTATATGAGTTTGAAAAAGTCTCTAATTTCGATTGGTGGACAGGAAATATATATGATTCTCTTGTTCGTTGGTGTGTACCTGTTTTTTTGATGGTTACAGGAGCATTGCTCATTCCAAAACAAAACACTTTTTCTGAATTTATACAAAAGCGTATAGGAAAAATATTGATGCCTTTTGCGTTCTGGAGTTTTATATATTTAGTGATTCTAATATATAAACACATTATGTATGCAAATGAAATAGGCTCTTTACATACTATACAAATTATGCTTCATGGCAGTTCGTATCACTTGTGGTATATATATATGTTGTTGGGGGTTTATATCGTACTGCCACTTATATCTAAAAAAATTCAAATAGTTTCAGACAAAAATTTACTGTTTATTATAATGCTTTGGTTTCTTGTTTTGGGGTTGAATTATGTGCCAAACTTTAGCCTAAAACCTGCTGTCCATGTATTTCTCGGCTATCTAGGTTACACCGTTTTTGGATATTATTTGTCGAGGAAGAATATCAGCAACTCCGTAGGACTCATGCTGTTTTTAGCAGGAATAATAATAACTTCTTGGGGTACTTTTTACCTATCAAACCAACAACATAGTTTCAATGAGTTATTATATAAATATACCACACCGCATATTGCAATGATGGCTGCTGGGGTTTTTATTCTGATTAAAAATAATATGATATCTGATAATACTTGGCTTGCAAAAATAAAAAATATAATAGCCCAACACAGTCTGGGAATTTATTTAATTCATGTACTTATTTTAGAAATATTAAATGGAATTGGATTGGATTGGTATTTCGTGAACCCCTTGTTGGGTGTGCCACTCACAAGTATTTGTTGTTTGGGAATTTCTACGGCTATTGTATATTATTGTAGTAAAAATCCTGCTGGGAAATATATATTTGGGTGAATTTATTTATTCACTGTAATGGTTCCAGAAGTAACTGTATTACTTTTATTGCCTGCTCTGTCTACTAAATATATACTATAAGTAGCGGCCTGACTTGAAGAACCGTCTGTTATATCTGTGCTTTTGAGTATCACATCCAAATTACCTTTAATGTCAATACTTGAACCTGTAGGGGCTAATTGTTTTACACGATATTTATAGGTAATATTGATTCGGTTATCAGTAAGAAAAAGGTTTTCGGCACTGGCATTGTTTTCACCGATATCACCATCAGCGTCTTCATAACCAATAGTAAATGTAATAGAATCTTTATAGGCTTTCACCACCGATGGGTTTTGACTGATAAAAGAAATTACAGGAACGTTACTCACTGTAGTTTTCTTTTTACAACTACCTATTATAATAAATGCAACAATTATATATATATATATTCTCATGTATCTTTAATTAATATACTATTGCTATTTAACAATAAACGAATAATAGTTTTGGTAATAGTATGAATTATTGTTGGGGAACTCCGTAACTTGTGTATGGTCAGGATCGCGGCCATAGTAACGCATAAATATTTGCTTACCGCTCACGAATGTATTCGTATTCACACTTACATACCAAAACTGATAGCCTGGAGCTAACACCGTATCGCAAACAGGTGTAGCTGACGTAGCATTTGAAAAATCGTATTGCGATGTAGAGAATTTGAGTTTACAATCTAAGAAATTAAAAGGCTTGGTTTCATCGTCGGTGACATAAAAATACAACCGCATATCGGTATTATTATTTACTTGAAAAGGAGAATTGTTGCTCGCCCGTGCTGTGTCCAATCTTGTATAAACTTTATCATAAGCCACAAAATAACTTAGCTGAATATTATTGTTAGGTTTTACTGCAGGCACTCCATTTACATCCTTGGCTCCATCCATAATCCATTTGTTAATATGCGACATCTCGTTGGCATTCAATACTGGTAAGTAGCGTGGCATTCTACCCAATATAGAGTCATCTGTAACCAAACGTTCGTGTAACCAACTCATGGCGGTATCGCCCGGAATAACACGATAGGTGAAAGAACCCTTAGAATTGTTTTTGATTATCTTTTGCCACACTAAAGTATTATAAGAAGAAAGCGGAGTCCGGAAATCGGGCTCAAAGGGACCACCGTGGCAGCTAGCAATTGCACACTTGGTCGCAAAAATAAATGTATGTAAACCTGTTATTGAATTTGAATCAATTTGTTGTTTGGTTGTATTGTTATTGGGAACATTTCTGTTAATATCATCATAAGGATTTTTTGTATCGGTAGTTTTTTTACAACTATATAATAATACAAAAAATGCTACGATAAAAGAAAAATAATATATATACTTTTTCATTATTAATATAATTATTTTAATGCTGATTTTAAAACTTTTCCTGTAATATAATTTGAAGGGATATCGGGAAGGAAGCCAAGAACACTGGCAATGGTAGGCACTATATCAATGCTTTCGCCCTCAACTCCATTGATAATATTATTTTGATACACTACATTTGATGGGCCAAGTACCATACAGAAAATTTCCTTAGATACATTATCACCACCGTGGTCAATTCCTTTTCTTCCTTGTGCATCTGTAACCGTATTGTGTACCCCGTCTCTTCCGTGTTCAGGAACTACTATCATAATCGTATCATCCTTCATTCCAGGTGTGTTTTGTATTGTTTGCCATAGGTGTGCAACCGCATAGTCAGCACGGTGAAGATTCACACAATAGTTGCTGAAATTAGCGTGGCAAGTATCCACATCAGTCATGTTCACGCAAAGCAATTCTGGTTTGAATTGTTTGATTACGCGTTCGGCAAAATAGATATTATACATATCGCCACTCATCACTCCTGTGCCCCATGGGTCGGTATATACACCTGCGTTTGCATCGGCTAACAAGGTATTCACAAAAGCATCAATATCTTCTTTATCTTGAGGCGTATTGCTAAAATTAGTATTTACCTGAATGGGTTTATTAAAACTATTATTGAGCAGTGTTCTCAATTCGTCTGCACTCTTTTTTTCTGGAGCACCAAAAGTGCTGCATAAATCAACAGGTTTATATGAATTATTTGGAATAAAAATATTGGGACATAAGAAATTCGCTGCATATTTCCCCCCATAATTGGCATCTAGGCTTTGACTGAGCAATTCATTTTCGCCAGGAGAATTTGATATCCACCAGTTATTTTTAGCGGTGGTGCTTGATGAATTATGCTTGTGATAAAATTCAAAAATACTGGGCTTGGGTGTATAGTCATTAAAGTTTACAAAACTGTCTACATACGCACCTGTAAGGGCAACTGTATTGCCTTGAAAATGGCCCGCCAGCAAACTATTATACCTGAAATTTTTATATAATGTCCCATATTGCGAAAGTGGACTATTGGTAAGTGTCGGCAAATTATCCATTAGTGATGCAATATCTGCCGTAATACTTTCGCTACCAGAAATCATATTACGCAATAAATTTCCTTCTGCTTTTTGCATGGTTTCAATATTCCGAACACCACCGGCAAACATGCATAACACTACATGGTTTACTGAACGTGTTCCTGTGCCAGCAAATAATCTTCCAGTTGGTAATAAATAGGGGACGCCTATTACGCCTGCAGTTAATAGACCTGCTTTTTGTATAAATTCTTTCCTTTTCATATTCGTATTTTATTATTTGAATTTATATTCATCTGAAGTGAGAAATGAATAATATATAACAGTTGGTGTAAGTGTAGAATTATTGTTTATCAATTGTACCGTTTTATATTTCTCCATCTCTGTGGGAGGTCGCTGATAAAACTTAGTATAGGTATTAGAAACAAATGTGGGAACATCATTTAACATTTGTACTTTGCTAGGTATAATAATATTGCTGCGATTTAAATAGCTTCTTATAATTCTAACTGTAATTAAATCTTTATCATTGCTGCCTGAGTAGCACCTAATTGAATTGCTCAACTCATCGGCTGGAATGGTTTTCCCGAACAAATCGGAATAGGCAATGGATATAAATTCGATTTCTTTTTTAAATAAATTTTTGTTGATAGAAGTTAACGAAACAGGTTGTGTTTGTACTTCAAATATTTTCTTTATTTCTTTTCTGCAGGCATATAACCCTCCAAAAAGGAAGATAAAAAGAAGGCTGTATATATATAGTTTTTTATTTCTCATATTATTTAGAATTTATATGATGATGGTTTATTTATGATTTTATTTTTTTCCCAAGAAGTCGTTGCTCAGGAAAATTGATTTCTGAAGTTTTATATAATTGTGGTCTTTTTTATAACTGTCAGACAATTGCTGTAGTTCACTTGCAGTAGGCTCTCTGAACAAATGTCTTAAAAAAAGAATACGAACTTGTCCTTCATAATATTCATCGGAACTAAAAAAAATATTCACCATATCGTCTGTTGAATGTCCCGTTTTTAAAAGCATTTTGCCTTCCATCCCTGCAATAAATAAATAACTATTGCTCATTTCGGCTTGAGTTGGTTTCCGCTTAATAAAGTAAGGGAAAACTGTATTTGTCCAGTTATAAATTCCCCCGTTTAGATTTTCATATAGGATATTATAAGTCATGCGTTTATGAACTTCAACCAAATCAATCGAATCATTGAAAAAATTACGGGCAGTTGCCTTAAGAAGATATAATCTTTCAATTTCGTGCAAGTACATATAGTAATTTGGATTGGTGGTATCTTTCACCAAATTGGTATAATATATAATATAGTAATTAATCACATCTCCCGAATAAGAAGAGAGTAGTCCGGCATTATCTATATTAAAAATGTTTTCTTTGTAATCGGGTGCTGCAAAAAGTATGTTCAACAAATCTTCACGACTTTGGGCGGTGCAACTATTTTTATCAATAACGGTGCGTGCCCCTATCTTTTCTAAATCTGTGGGTGTTCTTCCAATAACCGCCAAATAGGCCTTGTGAATAAAATTGTCGCGAAGTACATTGTCGATGGTCGAATCGATGGCTGGCTGATTGCCTGTAATTACTTGCGTTTCGGTTTTTTTGCATGACAGAGCAAATGAAACAATGCCTATAAATAGTAATATTCTGAGCTTCATGGTGAAATATTGAAAGGCAAATGTAACTAAAAATCAAATACCTACCCCATATTTAATGTTAAATTTTTACTGATCCTATCCCCCACCTTGAAAGGCTAGGCAATAGAACTTTATTTCTGGGAGTTCATTCCCTCTAAATAACATTTTCGACAACGGGGTTCATACAAATCCATTTCACCCAATACCACCAATCCGCCTTCATTTTTTTTGCGGTAGGAGTGCATGGCGATGTCGCCGCATTGTACGCAGATAGCGTGTACTTTGGTTACATAGTCGGCAATGGCCATGAGGTTGGGCATGGGGCCAAAGGGTTTGCCCAGGTAGTCCATATCAAGCCCGGCCACTATTACGCGCAGGCCACTGTGGGCAAGCTGTTCACATACTTCCACCAAGCCCATATCGAAAAACTGGGCTTCATCGATTCCTACCACACTAGCTTCACGCACCATTAATAAAATATTGCCCGATGCAGCGACCGGCGTTGACATAATAGAATTAGAATCGTGCGATACTACTTGTTCATCGTCATATCGTGTATCGATGGCGGGTTTAAAAATTTCTACTTTTTGGTTGGCGATTTTGGCACGTTTCAATCTGCGAATAAGTTCTTCCGTTTTGCCTGAGAACATACTGCCGCAAACAACTTCTATCCAGCCTTTGCCGTGGTTTCCATATTTAGGTTCAATGAACATTTATATATTTAATGATTGTCCCGATAGCTATCGGGAGAGGTTTGATTATTCAGTTGTTAATTTTTCTTTTAATTGACTTCATGAACTGAAGTTTGAATGATTTATTTTTTCTCTTCTTCATTTAGGCGACGGAATGTATTTAATGATTTGTTATATAATATTACAAAGGAAAAGGGTACTTGCACAATTTCACTTCCGGTACCTAAAAACAAAGAGTTTTCAGCAATTAGATAATAGCTTTTATAATTATTGTTTATTCTACTTTGCTCTCTGGCCGTCTGCAAACTTTTGTAATTATAGCGAGAAAACTGAAAAACAGTATCGGTCTTGGTAGCAAGGTCTTGCGTGTTGATATGATACACACCATTGGTATCGGAAGTATAATAACCTTCTTTGCTGAAATTGATAAAGTGTTTTTCCTTCAAACCCCATTTTTTAAGCAAGCGTCCATTCAGGTCAAAATTGTATATCATATTTTTATCATCGAATACCAAAATACTTTGGCCATTATCATATAATACTTTAGCTTGCAATTTATCGCCAGTTGTTTGCTCCAAGTTATTGGTTTGCTTGATAATTTCCCCCTTGGCATTAAACTTTACAATCTTTTTTAAATTGGCATCGAACAGTAAAAATTCATTATCATAACTCTTGGCAAATGCCGAAAAATTTTGCCCAATGGCATTTAGGTCAATCTGAAATTTATAAGTAAGGTTATTATCCGTTATCAAAATAATATTATCATCTGCATAAAAGATACTGACATCAAAAGGGTTGGAGGCATCAATGTTTGCAGCTGCTCCAAAACTTTTATAATGTTGTGTAAATAGTTTTTTTAAACTGCTATCATATTTCAGTATATCATTATTGGTATTCACACTATAGTAGTTGCCATTTGCTCCAGCTACCAATTGTTTGCAGTTTTTCAAAAAAATCAAACTATCAGTGGGCTGAGCAGCAAAGGTATTCGCAAATAACAGTGTAAAGCAAAGAGCCAGCAACAGTCTATATTTTTGAAAATATTTCATTTTTGTTTGTAGAAATCCCTTTTGTTACGCAATTTTGGCGTCATCTTCAAAAAAGAATTATCATGCAAATTAACAACATAATATTTTTATTGGTTATCTGTTTTTGTTTTTCCTGCAAAAATAACGAGGAGCAATACAAGGCCAAGGAAACCAATTTCAAACTCTCTAGCTTTAATTGGCTAAGGGGGAGCTGGAAAGGCGGAATAGTGAAGGATTCTGTTTCATCTTACGAAACCTGGGGTACGGATAGCAATGGCAGCTGGGCTGGCAAGGGCCGAATGTTATTTGGCAAAGACACCGTAAATGAAACTGTAGGGATTTACAAAGTAGAAGATCGTGTTTATTATACCGCCAAAGTTGAGGGACAAAACAATGGAGGTAGCACCCATTTTTTATTGAGTGATACTGCTAATGGCGAATATGTTTTTAGCGATGACGAACATGATTTTCCCCAAGTGATTATATATAAACCCACCTCGCCAAATAGTTTTGATGCTACACTAAAAGGCATAAAGAATGGCAGGCCCAAAACCGTGGTTTTTAAATTTGAACGCACAAATTAATTTTCTATTATATATATTCTATGCAACAAATCAATAGCTTCGAAGCATATATAAAAGCGTATCAAGATTCTGTAGAAAATCCCGAACAATTCTGGAGTGCAGTAGCAAATAATTTCCATTGGACAAAACCTTGGGAAACCAGTCTGGAATGGAACTTTACTGAACCAAATATAAAATGGTTTGCGGGCGGAGAAACCAATCTTAGTTATAATTGTTTAGATAGGCATTTGGCCACCAAAGCAAATCACACTGCTATCATATTCGAGCCGAATAATCCTGACGAAAAAGTAAGAAAATTAACCTATCAAGAATTATACATAGAAGTTTGCAAGTTTGCAAACGTATTACAATCATTGGGTGTAAAAAAAGGCGATCGGGTATGTATATATATGCCTATGGTGCCCGAAGGTGCAATTGCGATGCTTGCCTGTGCAAGGATTGGAGCCATCCACTCCGTTGTGTTTGCAGGTTTTTCAGCAACATCTTTAGCAGATAGAATTAATGACAGTGCTTGCAAAATTCTTATTACTGCCGATGCTGTTTATCGAGGTGATAAATTAGTTGCATTAAAAAATATTGCTGATGAAGCATTGGAAAATTGCCCCTCCATCGAACATTGTATTATATATAATAACCGCAATGAAACTGTAAATATTGTACCCAACCGCGATTTGTGGTGGCATGATCAGATGAATATTATAAGTGCTGAAAACCTTTCTGTACCAATGGATGCAGAAGCCCCGCTATTTATATTATATACATCAGGATCTACCGGAAAACCAAAAGGTGTACTGCATACAACAGGTGGATATATGATATATGTAGGTTATACTTTTTTAAATGTATTTAATTACAGAGACGAAGAAATATTTTGGTGTACCGCTGATATCGGTTGGGTAACAGGGCATAGTTATTTAATATATGGACCACTACTAAATGGTGCAACTACTATTATGTTCGAAGGTGTTCCCAATTATCCAAATGCTGGTCGTTTTTGGGAAATGGTAGATAAGCACCAAGTAAATATATTTTATACGGCTCCCACCGCCATCCGTGCTTTGGAAGCCTGCGGTACTCAATGGTTTGAAGGGAAAAATTTATCAAGTCTCCGAGTTTTGGGAAGTGTGGGAGAGCCTATTAATGAAGAAGCTTGGCAATGGTATTATAACAATGTTGGCCATAGCAATTGCCCCATCGTAGATACTTGGTGGCAAACAGAAACGGGTGGAATTTTAATATCACCCATTGCTGGGGTTACGCCCTTAAAGCCCGCATTTGCAACCTTGCCCTTGCCAGGAGTGCAGCCAGTACTAATGGATACAGAAGGAAATGAAATTGAAGGAAACGATGTAGAAGGAAATCTTTGTATTAAATTCCCCTGGCCCGGAATGAGCCGCTCCCTATATGGCGACCACGAGCGATTCAGACAAACTTATTATAATACTTATCAGAATTATTATTTCACTGGCGATGGTGCACGAAGAGATGCTGAAGGATATTATAGAATAACTGGCCGAGTTGACGATGTAATTAATGTATCAGGGCACCGTATAGGTACAGGCGAGGTAGAAGATGCCATAAACGGCCATGCATCTGTAGTTGAGAGTGCTGTAGTAGGCTATCAGCACGATATAAAAGGACAGGGAATTTTTGCTTTTGTTATAATTACACAACACGAAGAAAATCTTGTTCAACAAATAAAAGATATAGTTTCAAAAATTATTGGTCCCTTTGCTCGACCTGAAAAAATTATTATAGTACCCGGCCTACCCAAAACCCGTTCAGGAAAAATTATGCGACGCATATTACGTAAAATTGCGGAGGGAGATGTGTCGAATTTGGGGGATACAAGCACTTTGCTGGACCCGGGAGTTGTGGAGGAGATTAAGCGGTTGGCGGGATTATAACACCACAAATTTCTTACTAAATCTTTGTCCGTTTTGGTTGACAGCGGTTATTATATATTCTCCGGGAGCAAATGTTGATATATCCGTTTCGAAATAATTAGAAGGGTTTCCGGTAGTGGTCAAATCGGTGACGAGTTTGCCATGGTGGTCACTAATAAATATATTTTTAATGGTGTTGGGATATAATAGTTTTATCTGCAATTTGTCTTTTGCAGGGTTTGGAAATAATAATAACACTTCTCCTCTTCCTAATAAGTTGGTAATGTTTTTTACATTGCCTGAAGCCAACCAATTATAATAAGGATTAAAAATTAAAGTATCGGCATCGAAAGGCGGCTTTATAGTAAATGTTTCTTTATGTTGTTGCAAATTTAATTTAAAATCATAAAACTGACTACCATTTCTAACTTGTATTTCTACAGGTATATGAAAAAAACTAACCGTGTTTGTAGAAGGGTTTTGTTCTACCTCAATGCTCAACTCGCCCGATGGTAGGCTTTCCCACACGATATTGAAAATTGGATATCCTTCACCATAATACCATTCCGAAAAAAATGTATCGAGTTTTTTGCCAGTAGTTTTTTGAAACTCATCAATAAAATTTGTGGTAACTGCGTAGTTCCCGCCACGGTTATTTAAGTGATTTCTGCATGCTAAAAAGAACATAGTATCACCCAAAGTTTGACGCAACATATGTAATACCATTGCTCCTTTACTATATACCAATCTACTATCGAAAATTCTATACGCATTAGAGGTGTCTTTGCATAATACTGAGCCTCCTGGCATTTGCAATACCCCATCCGATACTTGTGCTTTCCAATTGGTAAATTCTTGCGGTGGTCTTAAGAAATCATAAGTGAGTCCATTAAGGTAGGTGGCGAAGGCTTCGTTCAGCCAAATGTCTTGCCAACTGCCGCAGGTAACCCAGTCGCCAAACCATTGGTGGGCGAGCTCGTGGGCTATCAGATCCCAATTGAATTTGCCCATAAAACTCATAGTTTGGTGTTCCATTCCACCACCCCAACCAAACTGAGCATGACCATATTTTTCTTTTTTGAAAGGATAATCAATAAATAATTTACTATATAGTTCAATAAATTTTTCTGTATATTTTGTATTAATAAGAGCACTTTGTAAATCTTGTGTAAATACATAGTTTAATATCTCCACACTATCAGTTTTTAAATGAGCCCAATTACTATATATCTCATAATTACAAACTGCCGCTGCCACCAAATAGGCAGTAATAGGATAACGGTGACGCCAATGGTGGGTAATAAATGTATCTTGTGTGGTTGAATCAACTAATAAACCATTTGACGCAGCTCTATAAGATTTTCCGGCGGTAATATATACATCTAACGAATCTGTTTTATCATTCAATGTATTTTTGCAAGGCCACCAATCGCTTGCCCCATAAGGTTGTGAGAGTGTCCACAACATTTTTCCTGTTTTGGTTTTCCCTATTCCGAATGAGCCAAAACCAGAAGTAGCAGTTGGATTACCGTGATAAAATATTGTAATAATTTCCGAGCTGTCTTTGTGAAGAAAATTTGCAAGATTTATATATATTACATCGGCACTATGTATATAGTTTTCTTTCCCTTTTGACGAAAAAATAGAATCAACTATTAGCTTGCTGCTCAAATCAATTTCTAATGAAGAAGCATTACTCAAAACCTTTAGCGATATTGCATTACTGCCCTGCACAAATTGCGTATCGGGATTAAGCAACAAGTTTAAATTATAATGATGTACATGATAATTGGCCGTGAAAGAACGCGGCGTGATATGTTGTTTTTTAAGATGGTACTGCAGCTCTTGCTTGGCAATAGATTCTTGTTCAAATATCTGGGCACTGGCTGGCTGTGCCATTCCCAAACAAATGCTTAATAAAAATATAAAACTAAATCGCAACTCCATCAATTAGCAAAAGTAATATAGGAAACGCCATAAAAAAGTTAGAAAAAATATTTTTTGTAAATGAATTTTTCTATATTTGTGGTTCAATCAATCTCAGAATTCGACATGGAACAACTAAAGTATTATATAGAAAAGCTAGCTTTTCAGATGTTCAGTTTCCTTGGCGACACCATGGGAATTGAGAGTCGCAGAGTAAGGATGTTTTTTATATATACCAGCTTTATAGCCATAGGTTCGCCCTTTGTGGTGGCCGGCATGGTGGTCGATTTTTGGAGAAACATGACAAGGTATTTCCGCAAAAGAAGGCGGAATCGTCTGTGGGATTTATAGGAATTTGCCCCCCCCACAATTCATGCTCCTCAAACAATTACAAACATGGTTCATTCTATTGGCATTTAGTTTCTGCCAAATGCCGGCTGGGTTGTGGCATGAGCACGAATCTGAGGTTTGTGTGAATCCCACACATACGCATGATGAGCCGGAGCATGCATGTATGGTCGCTAGTGTTTTATCAGGCAATGTGGTACAAGCAATATGTGGGCATACCCAGCACATCACCACCGAAAAAGAACATTGCGGAATCTGCAAATTTGAAATTGCAAAATATTTGGAAGGGAAAACCATTCCTTTTGAAAAAGACAGCGCAACATTCACACTTCAAAAACATATTATACACATAGCTTCGCACCAAGAATTTTTGCTGCTTGCTGCCAATAAAGGGCCACCACCATTTTTTACTTGTTGATATTATAGCTATTTAGCTATTTCTCAACCATTTTATTTTTACAAAAAACATAATATGCTGAATTTTCCAGATATTATGTTTTTGTTTTTTACATTTATATATAGCCAATTTTTATGAAATATTTTAGAAATATACTTATACTATTTTTTCCTTTTCAACTACTCGCCAAAGACGGCATACGAGGCCGTGTAATTAACGAAGATTCAATACCCATAGCTACTGCAAGTATTTATATCCCTGATTTAAAAACCACAGAACAAACCGACAGTGCCGGATATTTTAATATACAAAATCTGCCTAATGGAAATTTTTTAATTGAAGTTTCTGCAACTAGTTTTTCTGAAAAAATAATTAGTATCAATAATATGATGAAAGATATTATTGTTATTATATTACCTCATTCGGCTACCGAGCTGCACGGTGTAGTGGTTACAGGCAGCGGCTCTCCTACTGAAAACAGAAAAAGTCCAATACCGCTAGTAAGTATTGATAGAAGATTTATACAACAAAACTCTGCGACCAATATTATAGATTTAATTGCCAAAGTGCCTGGCGTGAGTGCTGTTACCACAGGTCCCAATGTGTCAAAACCCTATATAAGAGGATTGGGATATAATAGAATTTTAACTTTGTTCGATGGCGTGCGGCAAGACGGACAACAATGGGGAGATGAACACGGGATAGAAGTAGATCAATATTTGGTGGATAGAATAGAAATTGTGAAAGGTCCTGCCAGTTTGATGTATGGTTCGGATGCTTTGGCAGGCGTGGTAAATTTACTTCCTGTAAACCCTGTTACTAGAGGAACAATTCGTGGAAATTTTACTTCAAATTATCAAAGCAATAACCAGCAAGTTACAGGCTCCTTAGGACTTGCAGGCAATAGCAAAAATATTGTTTGGGGTTTTAGAATTTCGGATAAACAAGCTACAAATTATGAGAATAAATTTGATGGAAGAGTTTTTGGAACTAAATATCATGAACAAGATTTGAATGCCAATATCGGTACTACAAAAAAATGGGGGACGAGTTCTTTAAATTTTACGATATATGATAATATACAAGAAATTCCTGATGGGAGTCGTGACTCTGCAACACGGAAATTTACCAAGCAAATTAGTGAAGAAGATACGCTCAGACCTATTGCTAACACTAGTGACTTGAACTCCTATCATATAAATGTAATTCACCAGCATGTGCAACATTTTCGTTTATATTCAGCAACAAATTTCTTTATTGGAAAAAGCAGGTTAAGCATAAAACTTGGAATACAACAAAGCCACAGACGAGAATATAGCCATCCGCAATTTGCAGATTTGGCAGGATTAAATTTAATTTTAAATACAGGGACATACGATATCAAATATATATTTCAACCTGTGAATGATTATCATTTCACTACAGGATTGAATGGCATGTTCCAATCCAACAAAAATGT
Organism: Bacteroidota bacterium; assembly: GCA_947477885.1. Classification (GTDB taxonomy): domain Bacteria; phylum Bacteroidota; class Bacteroidia; order UKL13-3; family UKL13-3; genus CANJUD01. The sequence continues at coordinate 90,193 of CANJUD010000001.1, read as the reverse complement.
TGCAACAGCAACAGAATTCGTGATTCCCGCTTACCATTCATTGGACATTGGCCCCTTCATTTATATTAAAAAAACCATCAAAAAATTTGATTTGAGTGCAGGAGCAAGATATGATATTCGTTCGTTCAGTAACGATGTATTATATACAAAAACAAATCCTGAAAATGGGTTTGATATACAAACTCCCTATAATATAAATGATACAACCATTTCATTACAATTCGAAAAATACAAACATATATTTTCTGGCATGAGTTCGAGTATTGGGGCAACCTATAATCGCAATGAAAAACTATGTTTTAAAATGAATATTGCCCGTGGATATCGTGCTCCAAATATTGCAGAAATCTCTGCTAAAGGTGTACACCCGGGTACTGGTTTCGAGCAATTGGGCGATGCCAACTTCAAGCCCGAGTTTAGCCTACAGAGCGACCTTGGAGCATTTTATTATGGAAAACATATTACAATTAGTACCGAAGTTTTTTATAACCATTTGAGCAATTATATATATAATCAAAAACTATTAAATACCCAAGGTGGAGATTCTATATTTATACAAAACGCAAATGCTTATCCGGTATTCAAATTTCACCAAACCAATGCAAGTTTAGTGGGTGGAGAAATTTCCATCGATGCCCATCCGCATCCTTACGATTGGTTACATTTTGAGAATGCAATCTCCGTTGTATATGCACAAAATTTGGGCGGCAGTGGTATTATATTAAATGACAGCAGCAAATATTTGCCTTTCATTCCACCTCTCAGAACTTCACACGAGCTTCGAGCAGAACTCAACAAAAAATGGAAATGTTTTACTCAAGGGTTTATTAAAGTTAGTGTTCGTTATAACGCCCCGCAGAACAGGGTTTTCTTAGCCTATAATACAGAAACCGTAACAGCTGGCTACACCTTGATTGACGCGGGTTTTGGAGCCAATGTGGTGAACAAGAAAGGTAAAGTACTTTTCACTTTTAATATTATAGGTTCCAACCTAACGGACAAAGCCTACCAAAGCAATATGAGTAGATTAAAGTATATGGATAATTTTCCGCAGAACTATACGGGCAGAAGCGGGATATATAATATGGGACGCAATTTTAGTTTTAAGGTGGTGCTGCCCTTATCCATTAGAAAAGTAAACTAAAAAAGTAAATGCCGTCCTGAGCGAAGTCGAAGGGTGGTCGTCTTCGACTTCGCTCAGACTTGCAACTTCTTTTGTTATCAGTATGTTATTATGATAAACTAAAAAAATAAATTTGACAACATACTTGCCATGCCCTAACTTTGTATTCGCAACCATGAAAAAATTCGCTGCTATATTTGCCGTTTCGCTTTACCTTCTCAGTATTACTGGGGTGGCAGTGAAATTTCATTATTGCGGTGAAGAACTCAGTGCCGTTATTTTCAGCGGTGCCGATGCAGATTGTGGGTGTGAAGTAGGATGTGAAGATGATGGCTGTTGCCATGACAAGGCTTTCTATTTGAAAGTACAAACCACCCATGTGGTTGCGGGAAATGTGATAGAACCGAATCCATCTCAATCTATTGCCTTATTACCTTCTGAACCTATTTATAGTGTTGCAAATATCCCCTCTGTTTACGATATTCATTATATCAACTTGCATGGGCCGCCCTTAGTTAGCAAGCTTCGAACGCATTTGCTCATTGGGCGTTTCAGTTGCTGAGAACTGAAACATTATATTGTATTTTCTGGTAGAAAGTATCATAGTCTCGCCTAGATTCAAAGGCACAAAACCATATTTATATTATAGCAAACCACGGTTGCTTTATTAAAAAAATTTATATATCTGCCGTGAAAGATATATAACACAAAACATATACTAAAATGAAAAAATCATATTGGATTATCGCTGCTGTAGTAGCAGTTATCGGAATAGCCGGCGCTGTTTACGCCACATCGTGCAGCTCATGCACCCAAGAAGAAGGAAAAGCTTGTTGCAAAAAAGACAAGACCTCACAAACCACCAACGCCAAATGTTGCGATAGCGATGGCCCATGCACCTGCGAAGGTTGCAGTGGCGAATGCAAGGCCAAGTGCGATGCCGCAGGCCACTGTGTATGCTCACCTAATAGCGAATGCTGCGATAACAAAACCGCACAAGGTGCAGCTACTAGCAAAACTATTGCATCGAACGCTACGGGCGAGAAATGCGATGCCAGTTGCGACCAACAAGGTGCTTGCAGTTGCAAAGATTGTAGTGGTGATTGTAAATCAGCATGTGATGCCGCAGGCCATTGTGTTTGCGAGAATTAATTAACAGTTTATAATTGCCTTGATGGCGAAGGTGAATGTATGTAATATATATGTTTGCCTTCGCCTTTTATGGCAATATTTATCTAATCAAAAAGTAACAGTATTATACAATGCAATAATGGAAACCGGCAAGCAAGATATAAATCCCGATACACCTAATTTTGCATTAGGGTTATATTATATAAAAGTACATACAGTTTATGCTGTAAAACAAATACCTTTGCAAGTAATTAATCTAATCTAAAACAGCAAAAAAATAAAATGAAAAAATACATTTACCTTGCATTTATTCTTATTGGTGCTAAGCAAATTCAAGCACAAAACTATAGTTTTTCCCCTGCCAATAAATATATTGAAACCCTTGATATAAATTGTGGTTACACCGATTTTCAGGTTGATATTGTAAACCATAAAAGCACCAAACTTAGCATGACTTGGTATTTGGATACAAACTCTTTTTTGAAAGCATGGGATTATTCATTGTGCGATTTTGGAAACTGTTTTGTAGGTATTCCATCAGGGCACCAAATGGATTCCATTTCGATAGGCAGCTCCGGTTTTCTTAAATTAAATTTCTCACCACAAGGTATTGCAGGAAAAGGGTTGGTTCGTATGATTATCTATGAGACTTCGAACCCATCAGTAAAAGACACAGTATTATTTAGTTTTAATGTTGGTACTTTAGCAGGGGTTAAAGATATAACCAATCCAACATTTAATATATATCCGAATCCAACAAACACTTGTGCGAATATTATATTTGATCAAAGTAAAATTTCGCAAGTTGTATTATATAGTTTAGATGGACGCGAAGCAATGAAAGTACAACCCAACATGAACGGAACTATTGATGTGAATGCTTTGCCTGTTGGAACGTATATAGTTACGATACTCGACAAACAAAACAAAAGCTATCGACAAACTCTCATTAAAAACTAGCATGAAGTATATACTACCTTTAGTTTTCCACTCTCTACTTTTCACTAATTTAATCGCTCAGAACTGGGCTCCATTAGGTTCGGGGAATAACAATACAGTTCAAGCTTTATATGCCGACGATACTTTATATGTAGGAGGCAGGTTTAGTGCAGCTAATGGCCAAAGTGCAAAAAAAATTGCGAAATGGGTGAATGGCCAATGGTCGACTATTGGACCAGGATTTGACAACCCTGTAAGAACCATTGCGAAAATAAACGGTACCTTATATATTGGTGGTGAGTTTGCATATGCTAAAGATTCATCGGTGAATTGTTTTGCAGCATGGAATGGAACAAACTTTAGCAGTTTTGCTGGAGGCTTCAATAAAAGCGGGCAACATAGCGTTATCCCAACGGTAAATTCAATTATACAATACAAGAATCAATTATATGCAGGCGGTGTTTTCGACTATGCCAATTATAATACCGACTATATGCAAAATGTAGCTATGTGGAATGGGAGCAAATGGCAAGATGTGGGTGGAGGTATAGCTGGAACATCAGGGATAAGTAGTATGGTAGTATATCATAACACTTTATATGTGGGCGGAGAATTTATCAATGCGGGCAGTATTGTTGCTAAGAACATAGCCAAATGGGATGGAAATAGCTGGACCGCAGTAGCTGGCGGCATGAACAATGCAGTTACGTGTTTGACCGTATTAAATGACACCTTATACGCAGGAGGAATATTTACACAAGCAGGTGGAAACAATATATCATACTTGGCAAAACTAAATGGAAATACCTGGGAGGCTGTAGGTAGTGCAATCAATGGCGGAGTTGCGGCTCTGTGTGCAGATAGCAATACTTCTACACTTTATGTGGGAGGTACATTTACGCAAGCAGGAGGAAACAATATTTCAAATATTGCCCAATGGAAAAATTCAACTTGGAGTGGATTGGGTGATGCCAATGCTACAGTGAGAAGTTTGGCGATATACAATAATAAATTATATGCTGGCGGAGACTTTACCACAATCGGTGGTGCTAACGCATCCAGAATTGCAATAATGAATACGAATATTGGGTTAAATTATATTCTAGAAAATAACATCAATATTTATCCAAACCCTACAAGTAATTATATATATATTGAAACAAAATCAGGGGATAATTTTGAACATATTACTATTTATGACTTATTGGGAAGAACATTGATATCACAACCATTCTCGTCACTCATAGATGTTCATAATTTACACTCGGCAAATTACATTTTGGTATTGGTGAGTAAAAATAATAGTTTTAAAAAGATGATTGAAATAACGCATGAATAAAAGATTAATATATATTATTTTATTATTGTTTTCATTTCGCATACATGCAGCTACGGTGCAAAAGCAAATTCATATTAACAAGGGATATTTTGCTGCTTTAGATACTACTTATTTCTATTATCTTTCCTATAATAGTGATTCTACATTTTCTCAGCAAAGTGTGCTTATTACTTTGATGCAAAATGATTCATTGGTTCTGCAAATATATAATCATGATAGTGTAGACCATCATTTTTTTATTGCAGGAAAAGCTTCGCAAAAAATAGCCTCAAATGGTTCTGCAACTGTCAGACTTTTATTTACACAATTTGGTATTAATTTATTTTATGATGATTTACAATTTCCCAAAAATATGTATTTGGGATTGAGCGGAACTATTGCTGTGCTTGAACAAGGGCGAGACACCAAGAATTTTTATTGGAACCTAAGAGATCACCAAAAGCAATGGAATATACAAGAAGGTAATACCATAAATTTATCACAGTACGACCCAGATTATTTTACCATCAATGGACAAAGTTTTCCTGTAGTTCAGAATGACAGTTTGGTAAAAATAATGGGGAAAGTGGGTGATACTATATTATTATATATGGTCAATTCTGGACTCTCGGCACATTCCATCCACTTTCATGGTTATCATAGTCGTATTGTTTCTACTACTTCGAAAACACTGAAAAAAAACTGGGAAAAGGATACGTATCCATTAGAGACTATGGAAAATATTATACTGGAATTAATCCCCGACAAGCCCGGTATTTTCCCTGTACACGATCATAACTTAGTTGCTATCAGTGGCGGTGGCCGCTATCCAAACGGAATGCTTATTATGATGGAAATAAAATGAAAAAGTTTATAATTATATATATATTATTGATAGGAACTTTTGTGGTGAAGGCACAAGTAAAAAAGAATTTTACTTTAATTATGCGAACCACGGGTTATATAGTTTTATATGATGGTGATACAGCTAAAACTTTTGGATTTGCTACCAAATTGAGCCAAAACCCTCCCATACCTGGGCCGCTGATTGAGGTGAATGAAGGTGACTCAGTTTTTGTATTGGCAAAAAATATATCACAAGGCCCACCACATACTATACATTGGCATGGATTGGATGTGGACCAAGCAAACGATGGAACTCCTGCTACTTCTTTTGAATTGAAACATATGGAAGAAGCCACCTATAAATTTAAAGCTACACATGCAGGCACTTATATATATCATTGCCATATGGGCGATGTGGTACATGTGCAAATGGGAATGTATGGTTTGGTGGTGGTGAAGGCCGCCAATGCTGCAAAAACAGCGTGGACAGGCGGACCCAATTATGATAGTGAATACGCTTGGCTCAATTCTGAAATCGATAAAAAATGGCACGACTCTATCCCCGAAACCGATCATGATTCCACACAAAAAGGACATGAAATTTTTATGATTCCTAAATATAATCCAACTTATTTTTTAGTGAATGGAAAATCAAAACAACAAATCAAAGCAGATTCCTTAACTTGTATTAAGAGCGAACAAAATAAAACTATATATTTAAGAGTTGGAAATATTGGCAATATGCAAAATCGAATTACCTTTCCCTCTAAATTAAATGCAAAAATTATAGACAGCGACGGTAGACCGCTACCCACAGTCTTCTCCAGCGACAGTATATGGGTAAGTCCAGGTGAACGTTATGGTGTTTTATTGCAAAGTTCTGATATACTTGATGATTCTATTTCAGTAGAATATATAAATATGAATACCCATAAAAGTGTAGCTACAGAATGGGTACCTGTTACTATAACAAAAACAAATTCAATTGCTGAAATTAATGTATATAATAATTTGCAAATATTTCCAAACCCTGCTAAAGATAATTTTTATATCCACTTCAACGAACAAAAAAATATCAAATACAATTTGACCATGTATAATACTTCGGGGATTCTGTGTTTTGAAAAGCAACTAGTCCACAATGCCTTCGAGATAGCAGGAATAAGCTTCTCCAAAGGGTTGTATTTTGTAGTAATTACTGGCAGCGATGGCGGACAGTATAGTGGGAAATTGTTGGTAGACTAATCTCCTGCCTTTCCTGAATAAGATTTGTGGCTTTTCAAAAATGACGGAAAAATATAAAACTACTCCTCATTCATATAATAACTCAAAGCACCGCTCGGGCTTTTTTTTACTTGCTCTATTATATCATTTGTTGATGAATTTTCCGGTCTTATCCATGATCTTTCTCTTGGGTAGAATACTATGGGCAAACCTCTGAAACAGATAGCTGAATGGATACATATATCAGGTTTCCATATAATAGTTACTTCGCCGTTTGTATATTTTTGGTGATTTCTTTAATAGAATATAAAAGGTCTTGTATGTTATATATATTATTTATATATTATAATCTCATCCAACAAATCACTCATCTGGTTCGTGATTTTATCGGCATGATATTGTTCTATATTTTCAAATTTAAACTGATGCGAATCGCCCATATAATCCTCAAACATATATTTAATAGCTTGGTAGGCTTCGTCCACATTATTAAACTCTGCGGTGAGTCCTGCTTTACATTCTTTCACAATATTGGGTACATCGGCCGTGTGCGGGCCTATTACCAACACGGGTCTTTTGCATGCTAAATATTCAAATATTTTGGCGGGAATTCTTCCATTTACATTATCGGCCCGGTTCAGTGCTAGTAGTAATATATCGGAATTTCCCATTCGTTGCAACGCATCGGTACGGTTGATAAATCCAAGATTATTCAAATTGTTTTTGAGCCCATTTTTTTCTATCGCATTCACAATAGATATATCAATACTTCCCGCCAATTGTATTTCTAATCGGTTTGCAAAATCTGAATTTTCTTTGGCAAATTTTCCCAGAGCTTCCCACAATTCAGTCGGATTTCTATCGCTGCCAAAAGTACCAAAATGACTTAATATAAATTTATCCGATTTATGATAAGGTTTTAATTCCGAAAAGTCTTCTGGATCGAATCCCCAGGGAATATAATTTACAGGGCGTTGTGCAAGTTCACCCAAATCTTTGGTCCACGAACGGCTAACTATTACAACTTTATCCGCATGCTTTAATACTTCTGCTTCTTGCTTATGGTGCAGTGCTCCGGCCCGTTTGCCCAACTTGAATTTATGGAAATAATCGACCTGCGTCCATGGATCTTGAAAATCGGCAATCCAGGGAATTCCAAAATGCTTTTTAAGAGCCAGTGCTATTAAATGTGTTGAATGTGGTGGCCCATGTGAGATAATCGCATCAATTTTATTTTCTTCTATATACTTTTTTAGATATTTGACAGAAGGCTTTATCCAAAATTTTCTCGCATCGGGAACAAAAAAATTTCCTCTTACCCAAATGCCCAATTGCTTTGTCCATGGCTCTTTGCCATCGCTTACTGCAAAAACATCTTTTACTACTTCCTTGCGTTTATTACCAGTTAGCACATTAAAAACTGCATAAGGTTCAAAAATATTTTTCTTAAGAATTGTTATATCTTTTGGTAATTTATGATCGGCTTTATAATCGAATAATGGATAGGCTGCATTTTGTGGAGCATAGATAGTAGGATCCCAACCGCATTGTTTAAAGTATTTGGCAAACTTCAAACTCCGCAGTGGGCCTATGCCTCCGCAAGGTTCCCAGTAATAGGTTATATATAATACTTTTTTCAATTGTTAAAAAATAGTTTGCGGTACCAGTGATATACTTTTGTATTATTTATCTTGCTCAACAACCAAACTTTTGTCCATAAAAAAGGATGACGAATCATTCTCAGTATATATATATGTGTTGGGAAATATGTTTTTGCAATTTGGTTGTTTTCTATCATATTCCTAAATCGCTGTTTGTGGCTCATACCAACGGTTTCGTATGACGCTACAGTTTGTGTAATATATAATGAATTATCACAGTTTTTAAAATAATTGACAAACCATTCTTGGTCGGCAAGAATTTTATAGTTGAGTTTATATAATCCCAGTTTGGTGAACAATTCTTTTTTAATAAATGCAGCTTGGTGACAAAGAGCAATTGAAAAATAATAATCTTTAAATTCTACTATTCTGCCCTGCACAAAATCAACACCGCTGGGGTGGTTTTTGAAAAATACATCCCCATAAATCATATCATATGTTCTTTTTTGTATATGTTCACTAATCTGTAAAAGTATAGCTGAGTTGAACAAACAATCACCGGCATTTAAAAAGTAAACAAACTCACCCTCGGCTATTTCAATCCCTTTGTTCATGGCATCATAAATCCCCTCATCTTTTTCCGAAATATATTTCACATGGGGAAATTTCTTCACCACATCCATTGTTCCATCCTTTGAACCGCCATCAATTACCCAATGCTCAAAACCTTTGAAAGTTTGGTCAGCAGCACTCTGAAGCGTTTCGGCCAAAATCTTTTCAGCATTGTAGGTTACGGTAATAAGCGTGATAGACGGGGCCATATAAGAGCACAAAAATCTACTAAAAAATCTAGAATAAAAATAAAATTTCTTTTTAGGCGATTATCATGGAAATTTGCCGAACAGATGGAGAAAACTAATATTGCGATAATAGGCAGCGGGAGCTACAGTACAGGCATTGTTAAGATACTGACTGATAACAAGCAGGCAGGCATTGGCAACATCGGTAACATATATTGGTACGTCCGCAGGCAGCAAGCCCTTGAGCATATTAGCAAGTTTAAGCACAACCCCAATTACCTCAGTTCGGTCGAACTGCATACTGACAGTTTGATATTGAGCAGCGACTTGAAAGCCTGCATCGAGAAAGCTGACTGGGTTTTAATTGGAGTTCCATCTGCATTCGTGAATACTGTTTTAAAAGATTTAAAGCCTGAAGATTTGGCAGGTAAAAAACTCATCACGGTAGTAAAAGGTTTAGTTCCTGAAACCAACGAAATTATCGCTGATTATTTATATACAAAATTTGCGGTTCCTTATGAAAATATTTGTATGATAACAGGTCCAAGTCATGCAGAGGAAATTGCTTTAGAAAAATTGACCTATCTCACGTTTGCCTCATCACCCGTATATTTGGCCAAGACGATGAGCCAGACATTTTCCAATCATTATATAAATACTACAACAACAAATGATTTGAAAGGAGCTGAATACGCAGCAGTATTGAAAAATGTTTTTGCATTGGCTGCCGGGATATATCACGGCTTGGGATATGGCGATAATTTTCATGCATTTTTTATCACCAATGCACTAAAAGAAATGAAAAAATTTGTATCTAAGGTATCACCCATGGAGCGAGATATTGAAGATGCGGCTTATTTGGGAGACCTGCTGGCCACGGGTTACAGTAGTTTTAGTAGGAACAGGATGTTTGGAAATTTGATAGGAAAAGGATATACAGTTACTGCTGCAAAAGCAGAAATGAATATGATAGCAGAAGGATATTATGCAACAGGTTGTGTGTATGAAATAAATAAAATACACCAAGTTGATTTACCAATTTTGGATGCCGTGTATGAAGTATTATATCAACATGCAGATACGGCAGAAACCATGAAAAAACTTACCGAACGCCTCTACTGATGCAGGTCGAACTTAAACAAACCTATTCAGGACATAAGCAAAGTATATATGCTTTAGAGACCAATGGGCAGAATTTTTATACTGGTGGCGGCGAAGGATATGTGGTAGCCTGGGATATGCAAAAAGGGGATATGGGTGAAGTAATTGCACAAACAAATTCTCCTATATATTGTATAAGTATTCAAGCAGAAATGGAACTGATGTTTATAGGTACTGCTCATGGAAACATGCACGTGATTGACTTGAAAAAAAACAAGGAAATCAATTTTATTGTACTGGAGAACAAAGGAATTTTTAGCATAAAAATAGTCAATACCAATTTATATATAACGGGAGGTGATGGAATATTATATATATTGTCTCTTTCAGATTATCATATTATACAAAAAATACAAATATCAAGCAAAAGTTTACGTGGAATTGATATACATGAAAATCACATAGCTATAGGAACTGGCGAGGGTTTGGTAAGAATATTGGATCTGGGAACGGGGAAAATTATACAAGAATATCAGGAACAAGAGAATACAGTTTTCGCTGTTAAATTTTCGCCCGACGGAAAATATATATATTGTGGTGGTCGCGATGCATTATTGGTTAGTTATGATTTAGAAGCTGAGAAAATTATGACTAAAATTCCAGCACACACTTTACATATACATTCCATTGAGTCTTCTCCCGATGGGAATCTACTTGCTACTTCATCAATGGATAAAAGTATAAAAATATGGGACAGAGAAACCTTGAATTTATTAAAGGTAATCGACGCCCCAAAATACGGCTTACATAAGTCATCGGTGAATAAAATAAAATGGGTAGATCAGCAACAAATAATAAGTGTAAGCGATGATAAAACTGCAGCATTATGGCAAATAGAAAACTAAATATTATACTAATCGTACTCCTGTTTTCAGCCAAATTATATGGACAAGATGCAAGAACAATGAGCATGGTGAACGAAAAAGTAAAAAATGAAAAACCTGCTAAAGTTAAATATGCATCAGCAAAAAGGAATAAAAATCCGGTTCAATTATTTTTTTCGGGATTGTTTTTATCCTATAAATATTTAATATCGTCGCAAGACGGCAATAAGTGCGGCTTTTATCCTACTTGTTCAGAGTATGGAATCATGAGCGTGAAGAAACATTTTTTTGTGATTGGATTACTAGATACATTTGATAGACTCGCCCGCTGCAATGGCAACCACGATGCTTATGAATACGATGAAGAAAAAGATTACTATATAGATTTACCTTGAGAATATTATACATACTTTTTCTATTTTTTTCGGTAGATATTATTTCTGCACAAAACATTTTTGATGCAGCAAACACCCGCAAATACGCCGACCATTTGCAAAGTGTATATGATTACAAAAATGCAAATGCAGAGTATATAGCCTGTCTCAAAGCCAATAGCAGCAACGATACGCTTAAAGAACTCATTGCAGCCAATTACCTACGCCTCAAAAAATATGATATAGGGTTGGATTTGTGTAAAAGCATTACCCCTCACTATTATACCAAAAGCACAAGTCTTCTATTTCTGAACCATTGCCGCTGTGGGAGCTACTACCAGCAGGCAGATTCGTTTATTAAAACAAAATATATAAAGGATGAATATTTATTGTTAGTTTGGAATTTGGAATACAAAATTAACCAAATGGATTATACCCATTATTATAAATGGCTCAAGAAAAACAAACAATTATATCGTGAATTATTGGCTACTGAAAACTATTATACTTCAGTAATGCAGGCTCATCCGAAAAGCCCATTAAAAGCGGCATTATTTTCTACCATTATTCCAGGCGCAGGAAAAATATATACAGGATACAAACATGATGGTATCGTGTCGTTTTTAACCATAGCAACGTCGGCTTTTCAGGCATATCGCGGCTTTCAGAAAGAGGGGGTTAAAAGCGTGTACGGCTGGATATATGGCAGCGTGGGTGTAGGATTTTATTTGGGAAATATATATGGTTCGTGGAAATCGGCAAAGAAATATAATTCAGAAAAAAAAATATATTATAGAAAAAAAGTTGAAACGCTTTCTTTTAATCTGCTTTAGTTGTTTTGCATTTATTGCAAAAGGACAAACTGCTGCCGAAACTTATGCGGCGGGTTGGCAGTATGTGCTGCAAAATAAAACAGATACGGGCTTGTCATTAATTAACCGTGCAGCTTATTTTAACCCCAAATTATTATCCGCTCAATCTTGTTTTACATTGGGTGATACTTTGTTTTTTCAATACAAATTTGAAGTAGCCGATATATACTACTCTAAAGCTTATGACTTGGTTTCTGCAGATAGCGTAAACGACGGAATGCTAATGAAAATGGCAGGTTCAGCATATTTCATCAAAAAATATGAAACGTCATTACAGTATCTGAAAAAATATGAAGACAAATATTCATATAATTATAACTATTATATGTTTTTAGATTTATGGTCATTAAGAAATTATGATTCCTGCTTATTCTATTTACAAAAGCTTATTCCCGATTCTAAATATTATCATACCTTAAACAAAAAGGTAAAACATCTAGATCATATATCCCCACAAAAAGCACTAGTGATGAGTTTGTTTTTACCCGGACTAGGGCAAGCCTATGCACATGATTATAAAAACGCAGTAAATTCTGTAGCTCTAAATTCTGTATTTGTTTATGCCATGATACGCACCTTCAATAGCTACTCATGGCCAGAAGTTGTAATGGGTGTACTCCCTTGGTGGGAAAGGTATTACAGAGGCGGGGCTGTGCATGCCAAAGAGATTACCTATAAATATAAAGCGGAGAAAGCAAGGAAATTGTTGGTGGAAGTGAATGGGTATTTGATGGGGAACTAAACTATCAGTCTGAGTTCATCGAAGACGGCGAGGAGAACTACTCCTCCTATGGTTTGTCGCCCTTCGATGAACTCAGGATGACAAACTCAAAAAATCTAAAGCCTTCTTCACATCCTCAGGCGTATCAATCGCCACACTTTGAAAATCAGTTTCAGCTAGATATATATCATAACCATTATCCAACCAGCGAAGTTGTTCAAGGCTCTCGGCCTTTTCTAGTGGGCTTTGGGGAAGTTTGGCTATTTGTAAAAATGTTTCAGTTTTGAAACCATAAATACCCAAATGCTTATAATATGTTTCTACGATTTGCTTACCTCTATAATACGGAATTGCCTGTCGCGAAAAATATAATGCTTTGTCTTTTATAGCTTTTACTACTTTTACCACATTAGGATTTATTATATCTTCTGGCGTATCAATTTTTTTACAAAGTGTCGCAATTTGTATAGGTGCTTGTAGTAATAAATCTACCAACTGTTCTATCTGTTTTGGATTGATAAAGGGTTCATCGCCTTGTACATTTATTATAATATCTGGTTTGGTACTCAATCTATTAATCACTTCCACGCAGCGGTCTGTCCCCGTTTGGTGCTCAGTGCTTGTCATGCAAACTTTAGCTCCTTGCTTTATACAATGTTCTTGTATTTTTATATCATCTGTTGCTATAATAATATCTGAAATTCCTTTAGCTTTGGATGCTTGCTCATATACACGCATCAACATCGATTTGCCTGCCAGCTCAACCAAAGGTTTGCCTGGGAAACGGGTGGATGCATAACGTGCGGGTATAATAATGGTTGTATTCATATATTATAACAATACATTATCTATTAAACGGGTAGACGGCACTTTTACGGCTACCAATATCACCGCACTATGTTGCCAATCTATAATAGGTTTTAAATCTGTTGGATCAACAATAGAAGCATATTCTATTTCCATAAAACTATTTTTTTGCAATTCAGTATACATATATTCTTCTACCTGAGTAGGAGTATATAATCCTTGTTTCAGTGCAGCTTCTTTGAGTGCTTTATATATATTAATTGCTTGTTCTCTTTCTTCTGCAGTAAGCCTAGCATTGCGGCTGCTCATAGCCAATCCATCAGCTTCTCTCAATATTGGGCAGGTATAAAACTTGATAGGCATATTATAATAACGAATCATTTTCCTTACCACCAAAGTTTGCTGATAATCTTTTTGTCCGAAGAAAACATCGGTGGGTTTTACAGCATCAAATAATTTTTTTACAACAGAAACTACACCATCAAAATGCCCCGGTCTTTGTTTGCTCTCAAATACTTTTTCCAATCCGCCTAAATCAATTTGTATAATACTTGGTTCACCATCATATACATCATTTACATCAGGATTATATAATATATCACAACCAGCTTTTTCCAGCAGTTCTATATCATGTTCGATAGGCCTTGGGTATTTAGCTAAATCAGCGGGATCATTGAACTGTATTGGGTTTACAAAGATACTGCATACCGTAACACCACACTTTTTTTTCGATTGCTCAATCAATGATAAATGTCCTGCATGCAAAGCTCCCATGGTGGGGACAAATCCAATTGTATTTCCAGCAAACCATTTTTTTAGGTAGTCCTGTAATTCTGTCTTTTTTGTGAATATTTGCATGGAGAAGTATTATAATAAATTACCAATTGTGGTTGGTGAAAACACACAACCACAAGCATCGTGCTTTACTCATCCTTTCCGTGGCACTGCTTAAATTTCTTACCTGAACCACAAGGACAAGGATCATTGCGACCCACTTTTATCACGCCTTTTACTTGTTGTGGTTTGGCAGGTGCATCTTCGTTGGTTTGATAATTGGGTTGTATATTCCCAGTAGAACTTATATTATCCGTGCGGCTGGTTTGCAATTTGGGTTGTGGGGCACGGGTAATTTGTCTTTGCTCACGCACCTGTGTTTGTCCTTCTACTTGGCTTTTGAACAATACACCCAATACATCACGGTTAATTCGCGACAACATAGATTTAAACAAATTGAACGATTCCAGTTTATATATAAGCAATGGATCTTTTTGTTCCAAGGTAGCATTATATACTGCGGTTTTTAATTCGTCCATTTCACGTAGATGTTCTTTCCACTCTTCATCAATTTGGTTTAACACCATCAGTTTTTCAAAAGTATATACTATTTCTTTTCCTGAAGTTTCTATAGCTTTATTAAAGTCAACAGTGATATTCATATTGTGCAAACCATCAGTAAATGGCACACCTAAATATTGTATCTGGTCGCCTTTTTCATTATATATATTTTTTAGTACGGGCACTGAATTATTTGCGATGTCTGCAGATTTTCCCTTATAATAACTATTCGCTTGTGCAAATATTTCTTCCGTCAAAGCCTCTTGATTCATGGACTTGAACATAGCTGCATCAATGCCAGGTTCCCATGCAAGGCTTCTTAAAAACTCCAATTTCAATCCTTCCAAATCGCCCTCTTCTTTATATTCTCCCACCTGCTCATCCACAAAATCATATAACATATTATTTAAGTCCATGGCCAACTTATCACCCCATAAGGCATTGCGACGTTTATTATATATAACTTCACGTTGGGCATTCATTACATCATCAAATTCCAATAATCTTTTGCGAATTCCAAAGTTATTTTGTTCTACTTTTTTCTGTGCACGCTCAATAGATTTTGATATCATAGAATGTTCTATCACATCACCTTCCTTCATGCCCATTCTATCCATGATGGCTGCGATTCTATCCGAACCAAATAAACGCATCAAATTATCTTCCAATGATACATAAAAACGTGAAGAACCAGGATCACCTTGACGTCCCGCACGACCACGCAACTGCCTATCCACACGGCGACTCTCGTGACGCTCGGTGCCAAGTATTGCAAGTCCGCCGGCTTCTTTTACGCCGGATCCAAGTTTTATATCAGTACCACGACCCGCCATGTTTGTTGATATCGTAACTGTTCCAGCCATACCTGCTTCGGCTACAACTTCTGCTTCGCGTTGATGTTGTTTTGCATTCAGTACATTATGTTTTAGTTTTCTTAGCGACATCATTCTGCTCAACAATTCACTCACCTCAACCGATGTAGTTCCAACCAATACAGGCCTTCCCTCGTTTTGTAATTTTACTATTTCGTCTATTACTGCATTATATTTTTCACGTGTGGTTTTATATATCATATCGTTGAGGTCTTTTCTTATCATACCTCTGTTTGTTGGAATAACTACCACATCCAATTTATATATTGACCACAACTCTCCTGCTTCTGTTTCCGCAGTTCCTGTCATACCACAAAGTTTATGATACATACGGAAATAATTTTGCAGCGTAACGGTAGCATAAGTTTGTGTAGCAGCTTCCACTTTCACATTTTCTTTTGCTTCGATAGATTGATGCAAACCATCTGAATATCTGCGTCCATCAAGCACACGGCCTGTTTGCTCATCTACAATTTTTATTTTTCCGCCATCTATAATATATTCTACATCGCGTTCAAATAATGTATATGCTTTTAATAATTGATTTATCGAATGTATTCTATCCGATTTGATTGCAAAATCACGCATCAATGTTTCTTTGCGGTGTTTTCGTTCTTCATCTGTTCCCTCCGATTTTTCTATTTCTGCAATAGCAGCTCCTACATCAGGCATAATGAAAAAGTTGGGATCATCGCCCGCACCGGTAATCATTTCAACACCCTTTTCCTTCAACTCCACACTATTACTTTTTTCGTCGATTACAAAGTATAAAGCTTCATCAACTTCGTTCATGCGTTTTTGTTGATCGGACAGGTATACATTTTCTATTTTTGTCAGAAATTGCTTCATCCCTGGCTCACCCAAATACTTAATAATATTTTTGTTTTTTGGTAATCCCCTGTGGGCTCTTAATAATAATTTTCCGCCCTCTTCTTCTTTGCCCTCTGTTATTAATTTTTTGGCATCGTTAAATGCGGTATTTATATATTTCTTTTGGGCCTCAACCAGTCTTTCAATACGTGGTTTCAAAGCAAAATATTCTTGCTCATCGCCTTTGGGCACAGGGCCAGAAATAATCAAAGGAGTACGTGCATCATCAATCAGCACGGAGTCCACCTCATCCACCATTGCAAAATGATGTTTGCGTTGAACTAGCTCATCGGTTGAGCGTGCCATGTTGTCACGCAAATAATCGAAACCAAATTCATTATTGGTACCATATATAATATCACTTGCATAAGCTTTGCGACGTTCATCACTATTAGGCTCGTGGAAATCTATACAATCAACACTCAGTCCGTGAAATTGAAACAAAGGACCATTCCACTCACAGTCACGACGGGCCAGATAATCATTGACAGTTACTACGTGTACGCCTTGTCCGCTCAATGCATTCAAGTATGCAGGTAAAGTTGATACCAATGTTTTTCCTTCACCAGTGGCCATCTCCGCGATTTTGCCTTTATGCAAAACCATACCTCCAATCAACTGCACATCATAATGTACCATATTCCAAATAATCTCAATCCCTGCGGCCGACCATACATTTTTATATACAGCTATATCGCCTTCAATGCTCACAAAATCATAATCGATGGCCAAGTCGCGGTCCATTTGTGTAGCGGGTACACGCATTCCTTTATTTTCGGTAAGGCGACGAGCGGTATCTTTTACCACAGCAAATGCCTCAGGAAGTATTATATCGAGAATTTTTTCAAGTTCTACATCACGGTCTTTTTTAAGTTTGTCGATAGCTTTAAAAATATCATCACGCTCGCCAATATCACCACCAATAGTGGATTGTAAATTGGCTTCAAGCTCTGCAACTTCATCATCAATTTCTTTCAGATATTCGGCAATGCGGGCTTTCAGTTCTAAAGTTTTTTCCCGCAGACCTTGGTCGGACAGGGAGCTATAACTTTCAAAATGTTTAATGATTTCTGACACCCTTGGGGAGAACTCTTTCATATCACGATCAGCCTTCGAGCCGCCGAAAAGCGTGGATAATCCTTTAACTAACGAACCTAACATATATATAATTTTAATCTTTAAACCGCGAAATTAGGTAACAAAAGTTTTGCCTCAAGCATTTTGACTGACAAATGTGCCGACACCAGTGTTTACAGGGGTTCTATTTTACTTTTCTTAGGGATCTGGATTTGTGCTTTCTGATTTTCCTCAAATCCTTATACGGGCCAACATTCCCAACCTGCCCATTTTGCGGCGGATTCACTACTACAAAACTGTTTAATTTATTACCATATTTGCTGTACAGGTAAGCAGTATATTTTTGATTCGACCAATCGCAAGCTTCATAAATAAGGTGGTGATATTTGGGATAATATATATCGGCTTTTAAATAAAGAACATTGTTAGTATCATATAATAAAATATATCCAGCCACAGAATCGTAAGGTTCGAATTTGATTTCTAACGGGCAGTGCATATAGGGAAGAACATTGTTATTTTTATTTTGAATTTGAATTGTATGTAGTGCTTTTTGTATACTATCTGCTTTTCGTAAAGAGTCATTTTGCTGGGCACTTGCAAATGCCGAACTAAAGAGAAGGTATAATACAAGTGCTTTTTTCACAAGGCAAATATAGGGGAAATAGGAATCAGGGGTCGGGATTCGGGATTCAGGATTCAGGATTCAGGGGCTGACGCGAGGAATGTCTCAAAATCTGGCGACAGCAAACATCGTATGTCGTACATCGTATATCGTACATTTTTTGGCGAAAGCAACCCCGATTCCCGAATCCTGAATCCCTCCCAAATAAGATTCGGGACTACCTTTGCGCCATGCATAACTTAGAACCCTACTATAACTGGCGACAGCACTACCAAAGCGAGAGCGACGCACAATCGCCTTTCTACGGGCGTGAGCACAGTGAGTTTGATTATCATAATAAAATATATAACTATCTAATTCACCCACAATGGGACGAGTTTGGTTCTAGCACATTATATATGAAATTATTGATGGCCGATTACCAAAATGGCTTTGCAGTGATAGAATTTATCGGGGAATGGAACGATGCAGTTAACAATGATATTATGTGGCTGAAACGTGAAGTGATAGAAAGTTTAATAGAAGAAGGTATTGACAAATATATATTAATTGGTGAAAATGTTTTGAACTTCCACAGCAGTGATGATTGTTATTATGAAGAATGGTTTCAGGAAGTAGAAAATGGATGGGTGGTGGCCATCAATTTCAGAGAGCATATATTACAAGAATTCCAACAAGCCAATATCGATTATTATATAAACTTTGGCGGGGAGCTTGATACCCTAGGCTGGCGAACGATGACGCCTTTGCAGTTGTATGAAAAGGTGGTGGAGATTATGGGGCGAAGGTTGGGGATGTAGTTGGCCTGCGGTTGGTGTTTTCACTGCCTGTGGTTTGCCTGTGGTTGGTGTTGCCTGTGGTTTGGTCCCGAATAAGATTCGGGATTCACCAACCACCTTCGGAGACAACATATATCATACTTTAGTGAGCACGGTACTGGTCGGTGAAAACACACGACCAGAGGCAGAATAGATGTTCGGAAAATTTGCCTGTGGTTTGGTCCCGAATAAGATTCGGGATTCACCAACCACAGCGGGACACAACGTTTTTCCCATTTTGCTTATTAATTAAAAACCACTAATATTGTATTTCAATTTTGGGAACAATGAAACTAAAGGGATTAGGCCTACTTATTATAATTTTTGTATGCGGGGTGCAGACTACCCAAGCACAAAGTGTTTCACCTATGGTGATAAACAGTGCAGGTTTGTCATATATCGACAGTAATTATATGTTTGAAATTAATATTGGAGAAACCATTATTAATACACGAAATGTGGGTGGCTATAAATTTTCTCAAGGTTTCTTACAGCCCAATTATCTAAATATTTTATCGGTTATCGAACCCGCAGTTGCCAACAATATTAAGGTTTATCCCAATCCTGCCATTTCTGAACTATATATACAATCCGATAACAAAATCACCACTGTGGTGGTATATGATATGCAGGGAAAAGAAGTTGCCAGAATACTGAATAGTACCAATATTATCCCAGTAGACAACTTAACCGCTGCTCCCTATATGTTTGTGTTTTATACCAGCGACAATAACAATTTATACCATACAATTATTATCAAACAATAATGAAAAAAATATACATTTTATCCCTCTCCCTTTTTTGTTTCTTGTTCTATGCACATGCACAAAATGCCACTATGGGAATTAACTACCAAGGTGTGGCCAGAAGTCAAACTGGTGTGCCGTTGCCCAATACCAAGCTAGATATAAAACTACATATAAATGATAGTATACCTAGTAAATCTAAAAAACGGGTTTATGGCGAGTTCTTCAATGTTACCACCAACTCTATGGGCTTATATACCTTAGTGATAGGCACTGGCTCACCCCTAATTTCTGTTTTCGGAAAAATTGATTGGACCCAAGGAATAAAAAATTTAGAAGTAGAAATACAGCCCAATGGTGCATCAAGTTATATATATGTGGGCGAGTTCCCTTTGCAGTTTGTTCCTTATGCTTTATTTGCCGAACATGTACGCCACGAACTGAAGCCTGGTAATGGCATCGCAATTACCAATGATACTATTTATAATACCGGTTCAACGCCACAAATTAATTTAACAAATGGCGGGGGTATTTTAATAACGGGCGCATCGCCTAACTATACCATTACAGCACAAGATAGCAGCAATACCAACGAACTGCAGATGTTAAGCCTGAGTAATGATACTTTATATTTAAGCAATGGAAACTATGTATTGATGAATATATATAAAGACAATACCGATAGCCAAAAATTAAATAAAAATGGGAACAATATATCACTTAGCTATGGTGGAAGTATTATATTAAATGATGATGACAGTGCGAATGAACTACAACAAATTTCAAAAACTAATAAGAATATAAGTTTGGATAAAAACGGAGGCACCATCACGCTAAACGACGATGACAGTACCAATGAATTGCAAGCACTGAGTATAAGTAACGACACTTTATTCCTAAGTCAAGGCAATTTTATATATTTGGGCGGCTATAAAGATAATACCGATAACCAAAACCTCTCACTTGCCAATGACACCCTAAGCATTAGCAATGGAAACAATGTTTCTCTTGGCAAATATTTAGACAATACCGACAGCCAAAACATTTCACTTGCCAATGACACTTTAACTATTACCAACGGAAACAGCGTTACCCTCAACAAATATTTAGATAATACCGACAACCAAACTTTAAATAAAACGGGAAACAATATATCATTAACAAGTGGCGGAAATGTAACACTGAATGATGATGACAGCACCAATGAAATACAACAATTGAACAAAACAAATAATACAATTTCATTGAATAAAAATGGCGGAAATGTAGTGTTAAATGATGATGATAGTGTGAATGAGATACAACAACTCAATAAAACTAATAATACAATTTCATTGAATAAAAATGGTGGAAATGTGGTGTTGAATGATGATGATAGTGCAAACGAGTTGCAACAGGTAAGTTTGAGCAATGATACATTGTTTTTAAGCAAAAATGGTGGGTTTGTAGTGTTACCTAAAATACAAACCACAACTAATGTAGGACATAGAATAATTTCAGGAGCTGTTGATAATTCAGGTTCTGTTATAAGAGGGAAGGGATTTTCTGCTTCACGTTCTGGTTCTATTTTTACGGTGACATTCAATGATAGTTTTCTCAAAGTTCCTATAGCCACTGCTACGATTTCAGGAGTTGGAAATGGAAATAATAGTGAAACGTTTATTTGCTTAATCAATAGTATTTCAAGAACTGAGGTTAAGTTTATGATTGGTGTTACAAACAATTCAGGTTCAGATGGATATTTTAAAAGTTTATCAAGTTATGGATTTCTTAGTGAATTAAATTTTGTTGTAACAAGTGATTCTCAAAACACAAGTTCGACTTATTCATCATTTGTTGTGAACGATGATGATAGTACCAATGAACTTCAAGGCATTTCTAAAACGGGAAAGCAAATTTCTTTGGACAAAAATGGGGGCAATGTTGTTTTGAATGATGATGATAGTACGAATGAATTACAGAAATTAAGTATTAGCAACGATACATTAAAATTGAGCAATGGCGGTGGTTCTGTAAACATAAACAATTTTCCTTTGCCATCAGACACCTCACATGCAGTAAACGCAAAAGCAGCGATTGTAAATTATCTTTCATTTGGTTCTACTACTTCAAATAACAATATATATAGTATCAATTTACCAATAACGCCTCCCGCCTACCAAGCAGGTATGATGATTACTTTTATGGCTGATTCAGCAAATACAGATTCTGTTTCCATAAATGTAAATGGACTTGGAATAAAACGCTTGAAAAAACTAGTGACAAACGAACTTGCAGCAAATGATATATTGATGGGGCAAATGG
Source organism: Bacteroidota bacterium (assembly GCA_947477885.1). Lineage (GTDB taxonomy): Bacteria > Bacteroidota > Bacteroidia > UKL13-3 > UKL13-3 > CANJUD01. The sequence continues at coordinate 67,805 of CANJUD010000001.1, read as the reverse complement.
TAATTGTTGTATATGATGGAAAAAGTTTCCAGATGATGTCAACGCCTGCCAACACCCTCAAATCTCCTGCTGATAACAAAACGCTTATATATACAACTGACGGATTTTAAAAAATTAAACACATGAAATTAATAATAAACATTTTTATTTTTTTGCTGATAAGTATATCGGCATTTTCTCAAAACTCATCAGGAAACTTAACTTATAGTAAAGTTATAACAAGAACTTTTTCTTTAACTGCGTCTGACACTTCTGTTAGAGATACGGTACCTGCTGGTAAAGTATGGAAAATGGAAAATATAATGACTTCAAGTTATATGGCTGGCAATGGTTATTCATCTTTTTCATCTCTGGAAATTAATACATTTAAATTCCCAATACCGCCTCCCCTATTTACTGATTCTTGGCCCTCTTCTATGAAAAGTAATTTAACCCCTTTGTGGCTAAAATCAGGTGATATTATACGTGTTATTACATCAACCGTAGCAGGAGGAAACTTCTTTTATTCCATAATTGAATACAATGAAAAATAGTATGAAAAAAATAGTTATAACAATTTGTCTTTTTATAGGCTTCATTTCTTTTTCAAAAGCACAGGGAAACTTGCAGTTTAATAAGGCGAAATTTATTGAACTGGAAGGAATGCAGTATAACTTCGCCCCATTTAATTATTATCGAGGGGTTGACTCGGTAACAATTACGATACCCGCAAACAAAGTATGGAAGATTGAAAAAGTCCAAGCGGTAGGGGTTGATTCGTTAACTGGTTATTATGATGAAAATATACATGGGCTGCCATACATAACAGTGAATGATGTGGCCATATCGGAACCTGCTGGTTATCCGCAACAAACTGGTATACTTTGGCTACCTGCGGGCACTTATAAACTTCGTTTAATGGCTAGAATAGGGATTAATGGCCAAGGCAAATTTAAAGGCTTCATCTCTGCTATTGAGTATAATATCGTACCGTAAAATTTAACTTTTCCTGCCTGTGGTTGGTGTTTCCTGCCTGTGGTTTGGTCCCGAATAAGATTCGGGATTCCTGCCTGTGGTTGGTGTTTTCACCAACCACTTGAGCACACTGCTACATATAAGCAGCGCAGCACTGGTCAGTGAAAACACACGACCAGAGGCAGCGGAGGAGGATGCAGCACCCTGCCTGTGGTTGGTGTTTCCTGCCTGTGGTTGGTGTTTTCACCAACCACTTGAGCACACTGCTACATTTTGCCTGTGGTTTGGTCCCGAATAAGATTCGGGATTCACCAACCACTTGAGCACACTGCTACATATAAGCAGCGCGGCACTGGTCAGTGAAAACACACGACCAGAGGCAGCGGAGGAGGATGCAGCACCCTGCCTGTGGTTGGTGTTTCCTGCCTGTGGTTTGGTCCCGAATAAGATTCGGGATTCCTGCCTGTGGTTGGTGTTTTCACCAACCACTTGAGCACACTGCTACATATAAGCAGCGCAGCACTGGTCGGTGAAAACACACGACCAGAGGCAGGTGGGGAGGTGGTAGCCTGCCTGTGGTTGGTGTTTTCACCGACCACATCGGGCGGAGATACACCACCAAAGGCATATAGTATTTCTACATCAAACTTTATATATTTGCCCAATGGAAAAAGGCATGGAATTTTTCACAGCAACCTGTCTCAACTGGCAAAATTTGTTAGCTGATGATTTGCACAAAGATATTATAGTAAATAGTCTCGATTTTCTTGTAAGTGAAAACCGGATTTGGGTATATGGTTTTGTTATAATGCCCAATCATATACATTTATTATGGTGCAAGCAAGATGCATGGATTGAAAAAAATATACAGTTGATGTTTATGAGATACACAGCACAACATATAAAGTTTGCAATGCAAAAAGTTAATCATCCCGAACTACCCAATTACCTTAGCACTCAAGGTGACCGTGAATATCAGTTTTGGGAGAGAAGACCGCATATTGCAACTATGTATAATCGCGAAGTTGCTGAGCAAAAACTAGATTATATACATAACAATCCTGTTAAAGCAAATCTTTGCATATATCCAGAAAATTATAAGTATTCATCTGCTGCATTTTATAAATTGAATGATGAAAAGTTGTGGCCGTTTCTTACGCATTATGCTGAGCATATATAATACTTTAGGCAGCACGTTACTGGTCGGTGAAAACACACGACCAGAGGCAAGGTCCGCAAAAACCCGCCTGCCTGTGGTTGGTCCCGAATAAGATTCGGGATTCACCAACCACATTTTGGAGATGTGATTCCAAGGCTCTATACTGCAAGCTCTGCCCAAAGCGTATATGATACTTTAGTGAGCACGGTACTGGTCGGTGAAAACACACGACCAGAGGCAGAAATGATGAAAAGTCGTGGCCGTTTCTTCCGAACTGGTCGGTGAAAACACCGACCAGAGGCAGTGAAGGGGGAAGCATGTGCTACCATGTCCAGAACCTGCCTGTGGTTGGTGTTTTCACCGACCACAGCTAGAGCACAGAGCTACCTAAAATATATATTCTTCTTCCACTCCAACCCAAAATAGTATAACCACTTGCCATCAGTGGATGGGCCTACAGGTTTATTGGCCGAGAGTAACAATGAAAACGTATGATCATTATATATAAAATCGTTTTCGAGATTTATTGTATAACATAATATTCCCACATAGGTAGCATCTTGGCTTAAAGCAGGTGTGCCATTAGCATTCTTGTTTCTGGCAACTTTTGCTTTTCCTTTTGCATTTTGTTTGATAGATATCGCACGTGCTGCAGCATCACCCTGGCCAAAGCTTGCATTAAATTCAGGAGTACATTTCCATTTCACGTGGTTTTTATTGCCAAGCCATTTTTCATAAGTCCAAGCGAGAGATGGGTTGTGGTAGAATGTTTTTGCCGTGCCCCACATATAAGCACCATACCAACCTAAATTAAAATCGCCCAATGAATATCCGGCTGACACATCAATACTTTTGCTGAAATAATTTTTTTCAGCTTTGGCTCCATTTGTGTAAAAAAAGCGATTAAATGAAGTAGAAATTTCAAAATTATCGGTAATGCTAAATACTTTTTCTATGCCAAAATTTGTGAGGGTATAAGGTATTTCGGCATCGCTCCATATAGAGCCATCATACATCACACTAAATCCATATTTCATTTTATATTTGAGTGAAAGATTAAGGCCCCACTGTGGCAGTGAATCTAGCCTTCGTCCATTATATACAATATCCGAAAGGTAATTAATATCCCAAATTAAATGCGGTTTTTTTTCTCGTTCATAATCTAACGAGTCCTGCAAATCCTCGTCAAATTCAATTTCTTCTGTCGTATCTTGTTGTGCAAAAATTGCTGAACTACTTGAAAAAATTATATATAATAATATGATGATTCTTTTCATGTTGTATATTGAGTTTTCTAATTTATTCGTTAATTGTTTTTATATTGCCTGTTCTCTTTAAGACGCCCCAGTGCTGGGTCTCCCCCTTTATTGCTCTTTTAATTGAACGAAACAATATAATATACATGAGTTGGCGGTAAACTAGTCTCTGTGGGATAATCCAAATTAATTTGTATAGTTTTTCCTTTTCAAATAAAAATGCAATTAGTGAAACCAGCAAATCTACACCCAGAAAAAGTATATAATAAAACAAGATATGCTCCACGCTTTCGGGATTGCTTTGGTTCCAAAACAAACTAAATACAAGCATCAAATCAGCAAGCGGAGCAAGCATGGGCAATATTATTTGGTATACCAATATATTGGGCAATGCTACCATCCCCAATGTTTTAAATTGTGGATTAAAACAGGCATCACGATTTTTCCAAAAACTCTGCATAATACCATAGCACCATCTGAATCGTTGCTTCATAAATTGTTTCAACGTTTCAGGAGCTTCAGTAACTGCTATAGCATCGGAACAATTATGTATACGATAATTGTTCCGTAAAATTCGAATGGTTAAATCACAATCTTCGGCCAAAGTATCGGTGGTAAATCCACCAGCTTCATCAATAGCTTTCTTGCGAAACGCACCAATTGCACCTGGCACCACTGTAATGCAATTTAAGATATCAAATGCCCTGCGGTCAAAGTTTTGTGCCGTTATATATTCTATCGATTGCCAGCGGGTGAGCATATTTCTCTCATTACCTACTTTCACATTCCCTGCTACTGCACCTGTGTTTTCATCAGCAAAATAGGGCATCATACAACTAATGGCATTGGGTTTTAAATGCGTATCTGCATCTATACATATTACAAATTCTGAAGTAGTTTGTGCTATTCCAAAATTTAAAGCAGATGCTTTCCCGACATTAGTTTTTGTATATACTTTTACACGTGGATTTGTCTCAAATTCATCTTTGATAATGTGATATGTTTTATCGGATGAACCATCATCTACAAATATGATATCAAAATTGGGATAGTCTTGTAACAGCAGGTTGTGTATAGTTCTTGAGGCATTTACTTCTTCGTTGTATGCTGGAACTATAATACTTACTTTTGAAGTGATAGGTTCATTTAATATATAAATGTTTTTTCTACGTTTTATATATTGCCAAATTGCCAAAGTTGCCATCAAAACTATTTTAATGAGCCCCAAAGTAATGGCTACCCAAAAAGCTGCAAATAATAAATTTTCAAACCAAAATATAAAATTAGCAACGCCGCTTCCCAAACCCTGCATACCGCCTTTTACCACAGGCATTACCTCGTCTTTGCTTTTGTGCAGCAATGCCGCAACGGTGATAAATTTCACACCTTTCTTTTTAAAATATTTTATAATGCGTGGCAATGCATCCACCGTTGCTTGCCGGTTACCTCCTGCATCATGCAGTAATATGATACCTTTGGCTGGATTCTCTTCGTATTCTCTTATCGTTTTTTCATATACAGAATCTGCAGTTGCATCTATTCTCCAGTCCTGCGGGTCGATACTTTCGCCGATGGTATAATAATTATTTTGACGACTGAGGGCTACGGGTAAAAGTTCTTCGGGCCGGGTAGGTTCAGCATCGGCATTAAATGGTGCACGAAACAATATTGTGCTACGCCCTGTAGCAGCTTCTATCAGCAAACGTGTGGCTTCCATTTCGGTATAGGCTCTTTCCAAACTTATGTGAGCAATATTGGGGTGTGTGAATGTATGATTCCCTATCTCATGCCCTTCATTATATATTCTTTTTAATACATCCAAATTGCTTTCTGCATTTACACCCACAATAAAAAAAGTAGCAGGAACTTTTTCTTGTTTTAATATATCTAGAATTTCTGTTGTATATTTTTCATCGGGCCCATCATCGAAAGTGAGGATTACTTCATTCTTCACGTTTCCAAATTTACGAATCACATAACTGGTAGGGAACTGCTCGTATAATTGCTCCGTTATCATTTGCTCCACACTATCTACTTCTATAGCTACTTTTCCTATTTGAGGTTGGGTAACCACATCTAATATTTCGCCATCGCCCACATAGTTTGGTTTTTGTGTGCGTGAGGTAAAAACGTTTAACAATTTATAATCAAAAGGAGCTACTTTTAAATCATTATTATCTAAATTTCTTTGGTAGAAAGACCATAGTCTATCATCCTCTGAACCTAATCTCCACATAGCGGTACCAGCAGTTCCATATTCATCGGCAAAACGCAAAGTATTATAATTGCCCAAGGCATCTACCATATATACTTTGTGGTGCTTTTTATTTTCGTCCGTGTACTCGTAACTACTATTATAAGTATCGTTATTAAATTTTATTTTTGCTTTATATATTTCTGCATTCGATATCGCTTGCTGATAACTTACTGTGGTAGCCTCGGTACCGTCTGGCCAATCGTAACCATAACCTGCAATACATAATATAATTTTTTCTGAAGGAACTTCAGCTGCTGCTTGGTCGGTTACTTTTTCTATCCATCGTTGTTCGCTAACAGGCCCAGGAACACTGGTGGAGTAATGCTGATCGTAAGCCATCAAAAATAAATAATCATTATATTTGGCAAGTTCTTTTAAGTTAAAATCTTCATTATTTGCCATCACATCCTGAGTAACAGTTAAGCCAAGTGGATGCAACTTATCATATAATTCTTTTTGAAAATTAATTACTGTTTGGTCATCGTCTTCTTCCAATTCCTCAAAGTCGATATTGATACCTTGCAGGCCATATAGTTTTAAATATTTTACAATATCATCAATCAATCGTTTGCGTTTTTTTTCATTATGGAAAATGCGGTGCATCATGGCTCCATCAAAAACGCCTTCACCTTTTTTGTCGTTGATATTATTGATGATGGGTACAATATCCACCCCATGCTGCTTCATTACTTTCAGTCCCTCCGGGTCTATACTGGGAGCCAGTGTATCGGCATTGGGATTGATAAAAAACCATTCGGGCAGTACCATATTCATTTGGTCGATATGTGCTTGCAATGAATATAATGACTGGGGGTCCCAGTCCACATAAAATCCTGCTCTAATTCTACGTTTAACCGTTTTCTTTTTTTCGAGTTCTACTAAATCTTTATTGGCATTTTTTGCAGATAGAAAATCGTTAAAGCCTTTGTATTTTATTATTTCTTTATCAGAAAATGACATTGGCTTTACAGGATTGGCCACTTTTTTCTTCTCTGGATCATCACTTTTAAGAGTAGGGAGATTAGGTTTATATCCTTTTGCCAAAGCAATCCACACCACAGGAATAATCATGATAAATCCAAAAACCACAAATCGTGATACCCACTGAAATGTACGCCAGCGTAGCTTAGAAGAGGTATTGAATACTTGTTTGTGGTCGGTCATCTGTATTATATTAAAACCTTTCTGACAATTTGAATTCAAAAAAGATTAAAAGCAAAGATATATGAATCTTTTTTTATTGCGAATTTCAAATTACAAATTACGAATTATGCTGACGCTGCCTCGTTTTCCTTTGGTCTGTGTTTTTTCAAGTACCAAAATATTCCAGCAACGACTAATGAACTAAAAATAGCTATTACTATATTATATAAAGATTCAAAATTAAAATTAGATTCTACTTTATAATAATCGGCAACTACAAAAAACAAGTTGTTTGCAAAATGCAATAAAATACTCATCCAAAGTGATCCAGTAAGTTCATATACAAATGCCAGCATTAATCCCATGATAAATATAACAATCATCTGGCTAGGCTGATCGTGAGTGAGGGCAAAAAACAAGGAAGAAACTATAGCAGGAAACCAGAGTTTACCTGTTAGTTTTTTAAGGAGAAAAAAGACGCCTCCCCTAAAGAAAAACTCTTCGCATAAGGCGGGAAGAAATGCCATAAACCCAATATTGATAAGCAATTCGTTGCTATTATCTGCTTTTATCATGGCTGTGATAAAACCAGATTGTTCTTTATTGCCTTCAAATAATAGGCCGTTAAAATATTCCAAATAGCCTTGGGGGTAAAGTGTGGCTGCAAACAAAATTAACACCAATACTATAATTATTATTTTGGGCATTTTTAGCAACCCTGTTTCATGATACATTTGCTCGCGATAAGTAATTTGCATTACCACCAAAAAAGGAATTGCCATAGCCATAATCTGACTCATCACCTGCGTAAAAATAAGTGCATTGATGGTACTGGCATCGTTGGGATGTTTCTTTATATAATCAAATAAATTATATATTTCGCAAGGGATGCCATATATCTTTACTGCGGCAGCGGCGGCTAGAAAAGTAAGTATAAACAATCCCAGGAAAAACAACCCACACAGCATAATAAGACGCTGCAGATATTGACCATTGGGGAGATTTTGAATTGACATATTTGATAAAAAAAATGAACGTTTGAGATAATTAACAATTTAACACATAAAAAAAATGCGATTTATCTATAATATTAATAACCCTAATCTGCACGGCCTCTGCGGCGTTTTAGTTTCATTTCATATAATAGTTCTTCAAATTGAACTTCAGGTTTTTTCGATTCATCCAGCAATTCTGTATTTCCACTTGTCAGTTTTTCATCGAGCGAAATCTTAGATGTATCTTCGGGCTGCATGCCGCTGATACCAACATACCACTCTTTATGCTCATCGTCTTTCTTTAGTACTTTATAATAGTATACATACCCTGTTTTATGTTTAAACGTGGTGAGCCTTTTATCCAATAAAACAATACTGTCTTTTTTGTTTTTATCTTCTTCGTTCTCACTGCTGCCACTATAACTATATGAACTTACTGCCTCTTTCATAAAGATAGAGCGGGCAATAGCTTCTTGTGTTTTATATTTTGCAGGGAACACATCTAAACGCTTTATTCTCGACAAACGTTGGTATAGTTTGTAGCGTAACTGGTCATCTTCTGCAATCTGCATAATAATACTATCAGCAACAGGTACTTTTGCTTTAATCATTGCAATTACAATACGCATTCTAAACTCTTTGTTTTTGCTTTGGAATTGTTTGTCGATTAATTTTTTTATTTGCGGTTCATTATAAAATGGTAATAGCAAATAAGTATAGTTTACCAAATCATCATCATATTCCGAATTGTTGGTTGAACCTCCTTCTTCCTTGGCCTGTAAGCGTTTCAGAGTAATTCGTGCATCGTTATATATTTGTACTTTATAAGCTGCGTAGTCTGACGGTTTTAAATAATTGCTATCCACCAACCACGACATTAAATCATATATACCCGACTTGTATTCTTCAATAGTATTTAGTTTAGCCAGATCAGGAAACCACAGACGTGCCAGTTTGAAAGAATCTTCTGCATTATTAAATATACCTTTCAACTCATAACTTCCCGATGGGATAGGTGCTTCGCTCAATAATATATTTTTTATAGTTTTGAAAGATTCCTGAGTCATAAATCGTGTCATACTGCGAAGGATAGCCAATTGCAACGTGGTGGTATCTCCCACTTTTATATATTCTTTTTTTAGATAATCCAATACCATCGTATCGCGTTTGCGACCTTTCCACCCATAGCCAAGTTCTTCTATCATATCTGCTTTGCGGTCCAGATAATTTTTAGTGAAATAAAAACTATCAATTGCTCCCATCCACATTTTATATGCTTTATCTGTTAACCATACATCTTTTATTGATTCTACCGCTTGCGATTTTGTAGCACTGTCCATGCTAAACAAATCTTTAATAAGTGTATCGGCTTTGCTCACAAACAGCGGTCTACCTATGGTAGTATCAGCGGGTTTAAATGTATTATAAAAGTTGGTCACGAATTCGCTTTCACCTTCTGTGCTATCTGTCATACATTGCAAAGTATATAATACCGATCCCTTAAGCACAAACTTGTATTTGTGTCGGCGCGCAGTGGCTGTATCTGCATAAACCACATCGTAGGTATGTATATCTTTTTCGTGTTTTTCACTTTTCTTAACTACATATAAATCGGAATCGTTCAAATTATTTATTACCAATCTTCTAAAATAACCTGTATCTATTGCGCTGCTATATTTTCCATATCTATAATACTCTACCCTTATGGCTTCTTCACTTTCGGGCGGGGTGAACAATTGTACTTTTGTTTCACTTTCTTGAGGGCCTTGCTTATTGCTATGTGAATTATAATACGAATAACTATTCTCTGCTGGTTTCTTAGGTTTAAAAGGTGTTGTAACGGTAAAATGCAAGCCAGTATCAATATATTCTTCCAGTTTCTTAAATTGGGGTTTCACAAATTCTATACTCTCGATAAATCTTTTATCGAAACTTCCTCCTTCGGGAATAGATTGGGCAAATATATAATAACGAGATCCTTTTAAAACTGCAAGTGCTTCTACTTTTCTATCGTTCAATGTAAATTTTGATTTCACAGCATAATGGTCTTTTTGTTTGATGATTTCACGATTCAACTCCTTTACATTTTCTGTTTGGGCGAAGCCGTCCATCATCTGGTTTAGTTCAAAAGTGTCTTCTTCCAAATAACTTAAATTACTATAACTGTGCTGCAATATCATATAGGCATTGTCGGTACTTTTATCTACTGCTAAATAATCGAGCCTGCCTGTGGTGTAGCGAAACTCATCGCTGGTTTCATTGTTAAGCGGTGTGTGTGGAACCATTACAGAAAAACCGTGTTCTTTGGATGTATAAGTTTGCCAAGTTGCAGTGGGTGCCTCTTTAAGTTCAATAGAATTGAAAAAACGATCACCATCTTTGTTCTTTACAAACTCATCAGGTCCCGCCATTTTAAATATCATCACTTCAAGTGGAGTTACTATAATATTATAACGTTGAAAATCGCCTTTTTTTGTTTGATTTAATATATCATAACCAGGGTATCCATTTTTCTTGATAGTTTTCATTTCAATGATTTTTCCTGGAATATTTTCAAACAACAAACTATCTATTTGTTTCATCACAAAATCTTGGCTATTGCCAATAAACGGAGCAAATAACTTCACACGTGAAATATCAAAATACACCCCGTTTACCAAATTAGTACACAGATAAAGTTGCATTTTCCCCCTCATCCCTGTTTCATATAATCTGCCGGGAACTTCCACTTTAAAAAAACCATCGGTAGCGGTCTGGGGTATAAAGTTAAGTGGGTGATGGAGCTTGTCCAATTGGTCTCTGCGTTTGCTATTTTTTTCAACGTGCTTCACTGCTCTCACAGTATATCCGCGATCACGCAAATATTCGAGAACGCCTTTTTTGCCTGGTAAATGTGCTGCACCAACAGCCGCGAACAATGATTTTCCTAATTTATACATAGAATCCATTGCAGTTACCATATTGCGGTTGCGGTAATAGATGGCTTTTTCTAAATAGCTTTCGGGGTCTTCAATGTGGTTAATAGAATCGAGCATGTCCAGATCGCCTTTGCGATAGGCATCAACAAGTTCTTTGTCCATGTCCATTTTATTTGCCGCACGGCTACGTTTAGGGTCATAGGGTTCGTCGCTGCGGGCTTTGGCGGCTTCGTTCATCAAGCGTTCGCTCTCTTCCCAGTTTTCAACCCCTAAGTGGATTTTCTTAAGTTTTTTAGCTGTTTTATATATATATAAATCTAGATAAGTATCCTCTTCAAAATTATCGCGATAGCCACTGCTGCGGTACATCAAGAAGTTCACTACGTTTTGATCTAAGGACAACGCTTTATGTAAAAGTTCACTCTTTTTATCATACAATAAAAAATCTTCTGATCCAACTGTTCCTATTTTTCCATATCCTCCGCGGCCTTCCATTCTTTCGCTGCGCATGAGATCAGCCATAAAGCTATCGGCATTTATTTCTAGGGCGACGGCATCTACATTTTCTATGGCCATAAAGAAAGAATCATCTAAATGAAAGGCAACTTTACTACTCACATGCATGGTGCCATACACATAGCTGGGCTTCTTAAGACCGTTACCGCTTATCTCCCACAATAATCCCTGATATTTTTTATTGCCCTGAGCTGAAGCATAAAAACCAACAATAATAAATAGGAAACAAGCTAGATAACGATAGCTATTGGTTGAATATTTTTGGGACATGAATGGTTACTATATGATAAAATAGTTGCTTTTATAATGAGGCAAAAGTATAAAAAATACACTCGCCTAAAAAAAATAAATTTAATCGCTGATTTTCAATTTAAAAGAAAAGCCCGAATGCTTGTGCAAACGGGCTTTTTTAGAATTTTCTCAAAAACTTAAATTAGTTTTTGGGTGTAGCAGGAGTTGTTGTTGATGCATTGGCTTTTTTGCCTTTGCAGCAAGCTTTCTTGTCTTTGCAGCAAGATTTTCCACCTGATTGTGTAGTACAAGCTTTTTTGCCTTTTTTACCGTCATCGGCATGGGCAAATGCCATTCCGCCAGCAAGGGCAGCGATTAACATTAATTTTTTCATTTCGTTTTTTTGTTTTTCAAGTTTCGCATGCGACCCGTTTACATGCTACACTTGGTTTTAAGATTACGGGTCATAACGTTATGAGGATACAAAAATAATGCAAAGATTGAATAACTCTATTTTTTATTTTAGTGGTTAGTAATCAGTGGTCAGTAATCAGTGGTTAGTAATCAGTGGTCAGTAATCAGTGGTCAGTAATCAGTAGTCAGTAGTCAGTAATCAGTAATCAGTAGTCAGTGCCATGCGGCGTCAGCTACTGACCACTGTCTACTGTTAACTGATTACTAGTTCCTCTTTCAATATAATCTATTAGGGAATGGATACACTTAATATGGATTTCTTGTGCTCTATCAGCATAAGGGCTGTGGGGGGCACGTATTTCCACGTCACAAAGATTGGCCATTTGTCCACCATCCTTTCCTGTTAATCCTACTATATAGATGTTTTTATTTTTGGCTGCTTCTATAGCTTTTAAAATATTTTTTGAATTGCCCGATGTTGAGATTGCCAACAATACATCGCCTTGGTTACCTACCGCTTCTATATAACGAGAAAATATATATTCGTAACCATAATCATTCGCTACACAACTTATATGGCTGGGGTCGCTAATGGATATCGCAGCGATGGCCTTGCGGTCATTACGGTAACGGCCAGTAAGTTCCTCAGCAAAATGCATGGCATCGCACATACTACCTCCGTTACCACAGCTTATTATTTTATTGCCTTTGTTTATTGCATCTATCATCAATTGCCCCGCTTTTTCTAAACTTGCAAAGTTGGAATCATCAGCATTAAATGTATATAATATACTAGCTGCTTCTTCAAAATGTTTTTTTATATTGAGCATGGTTGAGGAATTTAAGGATTATTATATATTTATTTTTTAGTTAAAATATAATCATAATGAATATTATTGGCTGAGGTACTCCACTGTTGTTTTGTACTTTCATTTAATACTATTTTGATGATGGAACTTTGGTTGTTTCTTAAGGTGGTAATAGTAGTATCAGTATTGGTCCATGTAAAATTATTTATAACACTCGGATTGGTTGAATATATATAATTGCCCGATCCATCTTTATTAAAAGTATACGTGCCGTAATTATTTACTGTAGCAGTGGTCGACATATTTACATAAGTACATTTATCTATATTCCAAGTACCAACAAGCGTTGATTTAAGAGCTTCGGTTGGTGTTTTTTTGCAGGAAAGTATTATAGTAGTTAGTAAAAAAACTGCAAGAATTATTCTGTTTCTCATCATATATATAAATATTTTAATTTAAGTTGATTGTTTTAATTCCCATATTCCAAAACATGAAAGCATAGATGTCTGCAACCTCATCCAATTGCTTGCTAATAGGTTTTCCTGCTCCGTGGCCAGCATTGGTTTCAATGCGTATCATCACAGGGTTTTTGCTTTTATATTTTTGCATTTCTTGCAGCGTAGCAATGTATTTAAATGAGTGTGCCGGCACCACTCTATCATCATGATCGCCTGTAGTAACTAAGGTTGCGGGATATTCTGTGTTTTTCTTCAAATTATGTAAAGGAGAATATTTATATAATACATCAAACTGTTCTTTTTTATCGCTACTGCCATATTCAACGGCCCAACCCCAACCTACGGTGAATTTGTGGTAACGCAACATATCCAAAACACCCACAGCAGGGAACGCTACTTTAAATAAGTTGGGCCTTTGGGTCATACATGCACCTACCAATAACCCACCATTCGACCCACCTTGAATAGCCAGATAGTTTGACGAAGTATATTTATTCTTGATTAAGTATTCAGCAGCGGCAAAAAAATCGTCAAATACATTTTGCTTTTTGTCAAGCATTCCTGCTTTATGCCATTCTTCTCCATACTCACCACCACCACGCAAATTGGCCATTGCATATACACCTCCCATATTTAAAAATGCAATACGTGAAGCACTGAACGAAGGTGTGAGGCTAATATCAAACCCACCATATCCATATAATAAAGTAGGATTTTTACCCTCTAATTTCATTCCCTTTTTATATACAATGAACATTGGGATTTTTGTTCCATCTTTACTTGGGTAAAATATCTGGTCTATAATATAATCTTCTGGTTCGAATTGCAAACTCAATTCTCTGAAATTTGTAGATTTTCCGGTAGTAATATCATATTTAAAAATAACGGGGGGGTAGTTAAAAGAAGTATATGTATAGAACACAAAATCATCGTTGCGATGACCACCAAAACCTGATGCACCACCATTTCCAGGCAATACAATTTCCTTTTCCATTTTTCCCCCTGGCGTATATTGATATACTTTTGTTATGCAGTTTTTCAAATAGCTTACTATTATTTTTCCGCCCACATAACTTGCACTTTGCAATAATTCTTTTTGCTCAGGAACTATAATCTTCCAGTTTTCTTTTTGTGGATTATTTGGATCCACCAAAACCAAATGCTTGTTAGGTGTGCCTTCATTTGATATTACTAAAAAATTGCCTTTAATATGATCCACAATACTATATTCACTTTTAAATCCTTTGAACAATAGCTTAAATTCTTTGTCATCGCGTGCCAAATTTTTATATAATAGTTCAGTGCCATAGGTTCCTTCAGAAATAGAAATAAACATAAACTTTTCATCTTCCGTTACCTCTGCACCGAAGTAACGCAAGGGGTTTGCGGGGTCAGTATATATTAATTGGTCTTTGTCTTGTGTGCTTCCCAAAGTATGATAATAAACCTTATGGTTTTGGTTTGTTGACGAAAACTCATGGCCTGCTATAGGTGCATCATATCTACTGTAAAAAAATCCGCCTTTGTACCACGATGCCCCACTAAATTTTACCCATTCTAATTTATCGTTCGTTTGCTTTTTTGTAGTTAAATCATATACTATAATTTCTTGCCAATCACTGCCTGCCTTTTGTATGGTGAAGGCTGCATATTTATTATCATTTGAAATACCTGCAAGGCCTATTGCCGTGGTGCCTTCTTTGGAATATGTATTAGGGTCAATCAGTACCGAAGGTTCACCATATAAGGTCTGTTGTATATATATCACACTTTGGTTTTGCAGTCCATTATTTTTATAATATAAATAATTATCGCCAGCTTTTATTGGTGAAGAATATTTGGGATAATCATTTAAAGTTTCTATTTTTTTTCTAATATCATTTCTGTACGGAATTTTATCTATATAGTTTCTTGTGCAAATATTTTGATTTTTCACCCATTCTCCAGTAATGGCAGCAGTGTCGTATTCGAGCCACCTGTATGGATCTTCCACTTTTGTTCCATGATAATCATCAACCTGATTTTGTTTTTGGGTAATGGGATATTTAAACATTTTTTTTTGTGCTGATGCTGATTGACAGCAAATAAAAATTAATGATAGTATAATATAGTTCTTCATAATAAGTATTGTATTAATATATAATTTACCTTGCTTGATACCCTTTCATGATACCCCTATCCGATTCACGAATAAAATCTAAAATCTCGTCACGCTCCTTGGTAGCAGGCATTTCGGCTTCTATTATTTGTAATGCTTTAGCTGTATTATGTCCTCGTAAAAACAGCAATCTATATATTTCTTGTATCTCTGCAATTTTCTCAGAAGTGAATCCCCGTCTGCGAAGTCCTATGCTATTTACACCTTCGTAACTCAGTGGTTCACGAGCCGCTTTTGTATATAGTGGTACGTCTTTACGAACCAATGAGCCGCCTGAAACCATTGCATGCTGCCCTATATTCACAAACTGGTGAACGGCCGAAAGTCCACCAATAATGGCGTACTCGCCCACTGTAACATGCCCCGCTAGCTGCACAGAATTTGCTAAAATACTATGCTCGCCTATTATACAATCGTGTGCAATATGCACATAAGCCATTAATAATGCGTGACTCCCAACTATAGTTTTCCATTTGTCTCTAGTGCCGCGGTTTACCGTTACACACTCGCGGATGGTAACAAAGTCGCCGATCTCGCAGGTAGTTTCCTCCCCTGCAAATTTCAAATCCTGAGGTATCGCTGAAATAACAGCTCCTGGAAAAATACGGCAGTTTTTGCCAATCCGTGCTCCTTCAAAGATGGTTACATTGGGGCCCACCCAAGTACCCTCACCTATCTCCACATTTTTATGAATAACAGTGAATGGATCTATTACCACATTGTCGGCAATCTTGGCCTGGGGGTTTACGTATGCGAATGGTTGAATCATTTTTTTATATTTTAGTAGTCAGTAAACAGTGGTCAGTAGCTGACGCCGTCCCGATAGCTATCGAGGAGGCACTGCCTACTGTTTACTAGAGTGCTGCTTTATTTATTCCTATATTTAGTTTTTTCCAAGTTCCTTTTAACATATTATATTTTAGTGTAGAAGGCAATGCGTCTACCCAATATTTATTTACATTTACACTGAATGAGGGTTGCATATAACAGTTCACCGTGCATCCTTCACAGCCCGGTAGTCGGCCTTCGTTGGCTATATAATATTTTGATTTTTCTGAGTTACGGAGTTCTATTAAATTATTATTGATTTGCATTTTTTCTTCGCCCAAATGATAACAGGGCATCACCAATTCGTTGAACGGAGATATTACAATACTGGTAGTAGCAGCTTTGCACACAGGCTTATCAATATGGTTGCCGCCATCTTTGCGAAGTGTGATAAAAGATTTGTTTAAATATATATATTTCTTTTTACCCCATTGTAATAATTCATCCAATTGGGCATCGCTTATTTTACTCCCTACACCGTTATATTCAAATATAGGATTTAAAATTAATATATATTTATTAGGTAAGCAAAATTTATGATATACTTCTTCTATTTCGTTTATATTATTTTCGGTAACTGTATATAATATATCGGGGCGCTCACCCAATGATTTGGCTATTTGCAGCGAATCTACAAATTTATCATATAATTTTACGCCTCTACTTGTATTATGTTTTTCTTCGTCTGCCGAGTCTAAACTAAAATGCAGCATGTCTATTAACCCCTTAAGCTTGTTGGCATATTTGGGATATAATAAAGTATTGGTAGTAACCGTGGTGATAAATTTATATTTTTTTGCCAATAATAATAGTTTGTCTAAGTCTTGGTGCAGTAGGGGCTCACCACCTGTAAAATCAATTACTTTCACACCCAGTTTTTTCAGCTGTATTAAATTTTGTTCTACGTTTTCGAGGGTAACATAAGGGCTTGGCTTTTCCCATATATCGCAAAAACCACATTTGGCATTGCAACGATATGTTACATAATAATTGCACAAAACGGGTTTTTTACGAAGCAGCATTTCTATAATACTTTTAGTTTATTACGTAACGTACTTTCACGGCTCCCGATTGCAAATCAATGCCATCGGTATGGCCACGCAACCAATAGAGCGGAGACCAATCGGCCGCGAACACAAATGGAGCATCTGGAAATTTGTATTCTATTCCAATATTTGCATTCAATCCTAAGCCAAATGAACTACCCCCTAATTTTGAATGTAATGCGGTAAAACCTCCCCCATAATACAGTCGTACTCCCTCAGTTTTTAAGTTTTGATGGCATTGATATATTGCAGTAAACCATTGGTCACTAAAATCGCTGCCTAACCTAATACCTCCAACTAGATCTATCGCAGACTTAGAGCCTATAAAGGATTTAAAATTAATACCTGCGGGCAATCCCAATGACAGACCAATAGAATTGTGATAACCGTCTTTTTCTTGTGCGTAAGTCTTTATTGCAAATAACAAAGAAATACATAAAATGAGTATTCTATTCATACTGTTTAATTATTTACCTATTTATATATTGTTCTTCGTAATATTTTTGATAATTTCCAGAGGTTACATTGTATAGCCACTCTTCATTTTGCAAATACCAATCTATTGTTTGCGATAACACACCCTCAAAATCTCCTGTTGGTTTCCAATCTAACGTATTCTGTAATTTTGATGAATCAATAGCGTATCTAAAATCATGTCCGGCTCTATCGGTTACATAAGTAATTAGTTTTTGCGATTCGCCATAAGCCCTGCCCAGCTTGCCATCCATCAAGTTACATAATAGTTTTACCAAGTCAATATTTTTCCATTCATTATTCCCGCCAATATTATATGTTTGCCCTATCATACCATGATGATATATTATATCAATCGCCCTTGCATGATCCTCAACCCATAACCAATCTCTAATATTTTCTCCCTTTCCGTATATAGGCAACGGCTTATTGGTTTTTATATTATGAATGCATAATGGGATTAGTTTTTCGGGGAAATGATGCGTGCCAAAATTATTGGAGCAATTACTGATTTTTACAGGCAATTTATAAGTATCATGATAAGCCCTTACAAAATGATCGCTCGATGCTTTGGATGCAGAGTAGGGAGAATGCGGATCGTAAGCTGTTTGTTCGGTAAACTTATCATCGTCGCCCAAAGTTCCGTATACTTCATCGGTTGATATATGATAGAACATTTTATTATTATAATCATTACCCCAAATATGTTTGCAAGCACTTAACAAATTAACGGTTCCTATTACATTGGTTTGTACAAATTCTAACGGATTTGATATAGAGCGGTCTACATGGCTTTCAGCTGCAAGATGTATGACACCGTCAAACTTTTCTTGTTCAAATAAGTTTGTTATAAAATCTTTGTCTACGATATCACCTTTCACAAATGTATAATTCGGTTCGATTTCAATATCTGTAATATTTTGCAAGTTACCCGCATAGGTAAGTTTGTCCAAATTATATATATGATAGTTCGGATATTTTTTCACAAATAAACGCACCACGTGTGAGCCTATAAATCCTGCCCCGCCTGTTATACAAATTTTCATTTTTACTTTATTATATTATTTCTGTCACTCTGTCCTGACTATTCGGTTTTACCGAAGAGTTATTTCTTCACTACTTGTGCCATCATTTCAGCTTCTGATACTAATTTATCACCTACGTACGCTGAGCCTTTCATCACTGCCAATCCACGACGGAAGGGTTGTGTCAATTCCAATTTTAATATTAAGGTATCGCCCGGAACTACTTTGTCTTTGAATTTTGCATTGTCTATTTTCACAAAATAAGTTACATAGTTTTCAGGATCGGGTACTTGGCTTAGAATTAAAATCCCTCCGGCCTGTGCCATCGCTTCTATTTGCAAAACTGCAGGAAATAAAGGTTCTGCAGGAAAATGCCCTGCGAAAAAATATTGGTCGTGTGTGATATTTTTAATTCCCACTACCGTAGTTGCTGTCATCTCAATAATTTTATCAACCATTAAAAACGGATGCTTATGCGGCAACATTTTCATAATAGCAACGGTATCATGTATCGGTTTTATATTGGGATCATATAAAGGTGCTCCGCTTTTTTTCTTCGATTTTTTGATGAGTGCTTTTATCTTTTTAGCAAATGCTACATTGGCCGCATGCCCTGGTCTGGCTGACATTATCTGTGCTTTGATAGGCATACCAATAAGTGCCAAATCGCCTATCAAATCAAGCAGTTTGTGGCGAGCGGGTTCATTTTGAAAACGCAATTCTACATTGTTTAATATCCCTTCTTTTCTCACTTCTACTTTGGGTTTATTAAACAAACCCGCCAGATGATCCAGCTCATCATCGGCAACTACTCGGTCCACTATTACAATAGCATTATTAAGATCGCCTCCTTTTATCAAATCATTTTTTAACAGGGCTTCTAGCTCATGCAAAAAACAAAAAGTGCGGCAACTTGCAATTTCTTTTTTAAATTCTTTTAAACTTGTAAGTGATGCATGCTGACTTCCCAAAACAGGCGAATTATAATCAACCATCACAGTAAGTCGGTAATCGTTGAGGGGCATGGCTATCATTTCTACACCACGATCTTCTTCTGCATAATGTACATTTTGAGCTAAGTTGAAATATTCTCGGTCGGCATCTTGTTCTATAATACCTGCGGCTTGCAGTGCATCAACAAAAGGCATAGCACTACCATCTATTATAGGGATTTCGGGACCATCTATTTTAATAAGTACATTATCAATTTCAAGCCCTGCAAGT
Organism: Bacteroidota bacterium; assembly: GCA_947477885.1. Taxonomy (GTDB): domain Bacteria; phylum Bacteroidota; class Bacteroidia; order UKL13-3; family UKL13-3; genus CANJUD01. Next base: position 47,940 of record CANJUD010000001.1, on the reverse strand, counting down.
GCAGCCAAACAATGCTCGACAGTAGCTACCCTTGCACCATTTTTTTCAAGTGTGGTACCACGACTTACATCTACTACATAATCCACATCAGCTTCTACAATCGGTTGGCCTGGCAAATCGATACGCTGGAATTTGTATCCATGATTTTCTGGTGCGGGGCAAAACTCCAACGTTACCTGCGACCCTGTATGCAGGCCAATACCACTGAGTATTACAGCTTTTTTTATCGTTGTTTGTTTTGAATTCATTTATAGTACAAATATTATATATTTTCGTCTGGCTTCAATTGCCTCATTGCTTTTTCCAATTCATTAATACGTTTCACCATTTCCGGTAAATTTCTATAGGCTGCCTGCATTTTAAATGACTCTCGCAATTCATAAGCAGGCGAACCTATCCAGGCTTTATTCTCCTCCTTAATGTCTTTCATTATACCAGATTGACCACCAATTTGCGTACCTGCAGCTATTTTTAAATGACCAACTATGCCAACTTGAGCTCCGATTACACAGTGGGTACCCAATTTCGAACTCCCCGCCACGCCAGAAAGGCCTGCAATTACTGTGTTCTCACCAATATCGCAATTATGCGCGAGTTGTACCAAGTTGTCTAGTCTCACGCCATCTCTCACTATGGTACTTCCCATGGTGGCCCTGTCCAGGGTGCAATTGGCGCCTATTTCCACGTTGTTATATATAGTTACATTGCCAATATGTGGAATTTTCTTATAAGTTCCATCGTCCTGCGGTGCATGCCCAAAGCCATCGGACCCAATAATAGTTCCGGCGTGTATGATACAATGGTTCCCAACTTCACAATTATAATATATTTTTACACCTGGATATATGATGGTATCAGATCCTATTTTTACATTTTTTCCCAAATATACTTGGGGGTATATTATAGAATTATCAGCCACAGTTACTCCGTCTTCAATCACTACAAAATCGCCAATATATATATTATTTCCAAGTATGGCACCGGGATGAATCGAAGCCTTGTCGCTAATGCCAATATAGTTTGGCATTTGTTGCTGGTGATACTGCTCCAATAAGGTGGTGAAGGCCACATAGGGATTGTCTACTTTTATTAAGGTAGCTTCCGTTGGCTGCTTTAGTACAAATGTATTTGAAACCAATACCACCGAAGATTTGCAACTATATAAAAAGTTTTCATACTTAGGATTAGCGAAAAAACTGAGGGTTTCTGGCTCGCTTTGATCAATTTTAGAAACTCCGCTCACAACAGCATCGGGATTCCCAACAAGCTCACCTCCCGTGAGTTCTGATAATATTTTTGCGGTTATCTGCATGCTGTTTTGTTTGTGCAAAGATGCTATTGAAAATGGGATTTAAAAACTATTTAATTTGCCTTGTAACACATATAATATTTCACCATTGTTTGATTTACCGAAGGAATATTATATTGTTGTGAAACCTTTGACAAATCAGATACTTCGCCATTCTTCATCAAAATCTTAATTCCCTTTTCTTCATTGTTATAGATAATATTGGATACCGTTCCCTCATACACAAAAAAAACTGCGTCTTGCAGACTTACGCCATATTTTTGAGAAATCTGTGTTTGTTTTTCCAACAACATTTCTGACGAAATAGGGCTGTCTTGCAAAATTACTTTGGGCAAATTGCGGTCTACCATCCATTGGCACAGTAGGCTCAAAACCCTGTCAGGGGCTTCTGCCCAGCTTTTTATGGAAGCCAACACATCAAAATCGTCGAGCTTTACAAAGTGACTTAATATATCTTTTTTGTTTTTGTTAAATTGTTCAGAGTTGATTTTCTGTTGCAGAAAATATTGCAAAGTAGGCGTGGCAAAAAGTGTTGTGCCGTGTTGCGATACATATTTGGCACGGGTTAAAATATTGATTAGCAAACTCTCGGCTGCAATCACAGTTTTATGCAAGTATACCTGCCAATACATGAGCCTGCGGGCCAACAAAAATTTCTCAATCGAGTATATGCCTTTCTCTTCAACCACCAGCTCATCATTATATACATCCAGCATGTGTATGATACGGTCGAAACCTACTGTGCCTTCGGATACGCCAGTATAAAAACTGTCTCTGCGTAAATAATCCAAGCGGTCCATATCCAATTGACCAGTAATGAGTTGGTGAAAAAATTTTCGGGGATATTGGTTTTTAAAAATCTGAATCGCTGTTTCTATTCTTCCGCCAAATGTTTCATTCAGCTCGTCCATCAAAGCCAACGAAAGTTCTTCGTGGTATACCTCTATAATAGAATTTTCAAGAGCATGGCTAAAAGGTCCATGTCCAACATCATGCAGCAAAATAGCTACTGATGCGGCTTCAGCCTCGTGTTCAGAAATCTCAACTCCTTTAAATCTTAGATTTTCCACCGCCATCTGCATCAAATGCATGGATCCAATGGCATGGTGAAAACGGGTGTGCAATGCACCGGGGTAAACTAAATTTGTCATACCCAACTGGTTAATCCTACGCAGTCGCTGGAATGCGGGCGTTTCAATAATGTCGAACACCAAGTCGTAAGGCACCGTTACCAAGCCATACACAGGGTCGTTAATTATTTTTCTTTTGTTTTTGGGCACAAGATAAATTTATATTTTCGATTAATTTATTGTGCAAATATCCGTCATTTGCCGCTACTTTTGTTCGACTATGTTAAATTATTCAACAGATACTATTAGATTTTTGCAAACTATACAACAACAAGCATGATGGCAAAAACAAAATACTATAATAAAATCAAGATAATATATATACTATATTTCTCGTGCTTTTGTTTGCCCCCCTTTTGCCACGCTCAAAATATCCTCAAATCCTCTTCAGAATATCTTTTTAATAGCAAAGCAAATATTACTTGGTGCGGAAAAAATGCCAGTCAAAATGTGTTTTCATTTGCCAAAAATGAGAGCAAAAATAAAAAAATACACATACAAACATTTTCTGATTCCATGCAAGTACTTGGAACCTTTAAACTAAAACCTTCATCTCGCAAAAGCCGTATTATTCATACCTTAGCCTTCAACAACCACTTGCTGCTTATTACTAAACGACATGATGTTTTTAAAGCCCATAATACTGTATATATTGAAAAGTATGGTTATGATGGAAAAGCTATTGGCGAACCCATAAAAATTGCTCAAACACCCCTGAAAAGTTATAAAGACGATGGCGAATTTATTATAGACCAAAGCCCCGATAAAAGTAAAACCTTATTGTTTAATACTGACTATAATGCTATGGGTGAATTTACCATGAATATTAATGTGTTTGATGATGATGGCAACTTATTTTATGATACTGCTGTAGTGCCCGGATATACCAATGACAATGTAGATATTGAAGAAATACAGCTTGACAATGAGGGTAATTTCTATATGCTTAGCAATGAGTATTTGGATTCTGTTTACCGCAAAATTCCTTTAAAATACAAACACAGTTTACACTATTATAATAATGCCGAAAAAACGATGACTCGGCTGATCATCCCTTCTGAAAGTTACTATATAAAACAAACCACTTTTTTGCTTGATAAAAAGCTGCATAAAATTATAGTACAAGGCTTTCAAGGGCCGGCAGAGTCAGATAAGATAGACGGGATGTTTCATTGTGAATTCAGTTTACAAACTCCAGAATTGCTGCAAACAAAAAACCACAATTTTAATGACAGCGACCGCGTAAAATTTTTGGGTAACCGGGTATATTATTTCTCATCCGATTTGAAAGACTATTATATAAAAAATTTCTACCGATTTGAAAACGGTAAAACATTGCTAGTTGCCGAAAAATTTTATACAAGCCAGCAAAGTACCAATTATTATGTAAACGGAACTTTGCAACCCACCTACCGCACTATCTATATATACAATGAAATTATTTTGGTTTGCTTAGATAGTGTGGGAAATTTATGCTGGAAAGAAGCCATTAACAAAAATCAATCTACCCTAAATGATGATGGGATTTTCTCCTCATTCACGTGCATGTTGCAGCCTGACAAAGTTATTTTTTATTATAATAAACTCGACCGAAAAAGTTCAGGTATTATAGAAGTAACCGTGATGGAAGATGGTAGAATGACAGAACGTTCCCTAAGCCAAAGTGCCGATGATGAAACCATGATAGTCCCAATAGAATCAAGGCAAACAACCAAAGACCAGATGCTGATGATTACCCAGGAAAATAAGAATTATGCGATTTGGAAATTGATGTTTTGATAAACTGCCGTCATTGCGAGGAGCAGTGGGCTTGGCCTAGTGGGAAAGCGATGTGGTAGTTTTGTTGTATATGGTGGCAAGAGGCAATATCATAGCCCAGTTATCGCCCCAAGCTATCTCACTATTATTTATAATATCAAACTTTTTAAAATTCTCGATATCCTTATATGGTTCCGATTCTTCGTGGCCACTCATTACAAGATTTTTATAATCAAACACATTCACCTTACCATCGCTGAATGCTATCTTTATCTTATATCCGCCCACATGGGTGGCCGATGTTATGGTTATTCCTGTTTTCATTTTATAGTTTCTTTGTTATCTGTTGTCTTTTATCAGCTATCTGCCGAATGCCACTGACCACTAACTACTGACCACTGATTACTATTTCTTCTTCACCTCAAATAAATCCTCCTTCTTCACCACCTTCACTTTGTCACCATCCTTCAAAGTCTTGGAAACCGCTTCATAAGGTCCAGTTACTATTTCTTCATTACCTGTCAGTCCTTCTATTTGTATATAATTATCATCCTGTATTCCTGATTTTACCACTTTCTTTTTCACGACACCATTTTCTATAATAAATACAATTTCTTCAGCATCTTGCTTTACTTCTGTATTTGCAACATTATCAGTATTTGATTCTTCTTGATCGTTCTTTTTATTTTTGTCTTTTTTCTTGTCTTTGTCCGCCAATTTTTCTTCCTCTTTTTTCAACTCTCTAGTCGCCACAGCTTCAATAGGAACCGACCATACCAGCTTCACTCGGTTTGTTTGTATGTCAACATTTACACTGAGTCCGGGCTTAAGCGGGTAAGGCGTTTCGGTGGTACATAAATCTAAATACGAATCGCGTAGCACTTTTATTTTAACTGGAAAATTCGTTACCTGATCGGTAGTTGTGATTGCTGTATTTGATGAGGTTCCAATCTCAGTAACTAGTCCTTTAAATTTACGTCCTTTAAATGCATCTATATAAAATATTGCAGTATCTCCCTTCTTAATTTTTACGATATCATTTTCATTTATATCTACCGACACTTGCATATAATTTAAATCGGCAATTGATAAAATATCGGTGCCCATCATTTGGTTCGTTCCTACTACACTTTCACCTTGCTTTTTATATAGTTTACTTATAGTTCCGCTCTTGGGCGCATATATAGTAGTGCGACTCAAACGCTTCTGCGATTCACGTACACCAGCCTCCGAGCTCTTCACCGTATATTCCATTGCGTTAATACTTTGCTTATCTGCTTCTACTTGCGAAATTGCAGTTAAGTAGGTGCTTCGTGCTGCTTCCCATTCGGCTTGTGAGATTACTTTTTGGTCGAACAGTTTTTTCATGCGGTTAAAATTTGCAGTCTCGCTTTCGGTTCTTGCTTCTGATTGTTTCAATCTGGCACGAGCGGATTCTACACTCGCTAAGGTATTTTGATATGCCGCTTTTTGTCTGTCAACATCCACCGTATACATATCCTGATTAATATTACACAATGCTTGTCCCTTTATAACGGAGTCGCCTTCTTTCACAAGCATCTCCACAATCTGTCCACTTACATCTGGACTAATTTTTAATTCCGTTTCGGGCTGTATTTTGCCATTGGCAGTTACTATTTCTATAATATCTCTTTTCATCACTTTTTCTGAAGAAACCTTGGTTCCTTCTTTACTGCCCATTTTTTCTGCTACCACTATCGAAATAATCAACAGTAAAACTCCTCCAATTACCCAATATTTCAGTTTACTTTTTTTCTTAGTTGCCATATCAATATATATAATACTTTAATTAAAATTTTAATTCTTCGCCCATATAAAAATCTATAATTTTTTGTCTAAATATAAGCTCATATCTCGACTGTAAGAAATTACTCTCCGACCTAGTATAATTGGTACTTGCTAGTTGGAAATCGGTAAGCGTGGTAGATCCATTTTCAAAGCGAAGTTTGCTCACCTGAAAGTTTTTTTGCTGTGCTGTAAAATTCTTTTGCGATGCTTCATACTTGGTCTCTGCCACTTGCAAATCAATTACAGCTTGTTGTATACTTTTATATAAGTTCTGCTTGGCCAAATCCAAATTTACCTGTGCAAGATTTGCTTGTATTTTTGCTTTTTGAACAGCAGTATGTGCTATCAAATTATTAAAAATGGGAACCGTTAAACTAAGTCCAAAATTTTGTCCGAAATTATTTTGTAGTTGCTTATTGAATGGGGTTGTCTTGGTTACATAATCAAATTTCGGGGTAACTACTGTATCAAATGTACTTTGTGTAATTCCTATAATATTGTATCCATTAAAATTAAAACCAGTAATATCCTTTCTGGTTGATGAATATAGTGAAGATATATTCCCAAACAAATTTAACCGCGGCATACGTGTACCCTCCGAAATTTTTTGTTGTGTCTGGGCCAATCTATATTTAAAGGTTGCTGATTGTATCTCAGGCCTGTTTTGATAAATGGCATCAAATATTTCTTTGGGATTTCGTGCTGTTGCTCGCATAGGTATTAGTGCCAGAGGAGACTCGATGCTGTTCGCCGTATCCGATTCCATATTCATCGATTGCCATAACAATAAATACGACATCTGCAAATTGCTTTTGGCATTCACCAAACTCAGTTCATCATTCGCTACTTGAGACAGTTGCTGCAAATACTCGCCTTCCGAAATTTTTCCTGCATCCAATAATTTTTGCAAACGCGATGCTTGTAGTTGCGAAAGTTCCAGTTGTTTCCCTGAAGTGAAAACAAGTTCTCTGTTCATTAAAATTTGCAAATACTGACCAGCCACCTGCAGTGCGATATCATTTTTGGCGGTCTTCTCATCGGCCTGCCAAGCCTGCAAATCGAAATTTTCACGCTTAATCGTATTTTGCACTTGGAAACCGTTAAACAAAGTCCAATTGGCTTGCAGACTAAAATTATTGGAACGAATGGTTTGGTTAGAAAAAGTATTAGTGAATGGATCCACATTACGACCCAAATTGAAAGCCTGGGTACCTGAGCCGTTGATGGATGGCAACATCTGGGCACGAGCCTGGTTCACATCCAACACATTGCTTTGTGTATTGAGTTGTGCTTGCTTCATCCTGAAATTTTCTTGTACTGCTTTCTTCACGCAGTCTTCCAACTTCCATACCTGTTGGGCATTTGCCGAGTTTATATATAACAATAAAATGGCGAAAAGTATATATAGGGATTTGTTCATTTTTGTGGTTTCAAAATTATAGCGTTTACAACGTCTTTCTATGATAAAAGTTCTAAATCTAGAAAAAATTATCCGGGGTGTTGAAAAATGGAGGTTAAAACAAAGATTAAATTCGCCAAATTTGCCTACCGAATTTTATTCGGGACTCTTGTGAAATTTTATACCCACCATACTCCAATATGGATCATGAAAATGTTCCCGCAACTCATTTGGCAAAAACAGGTGGAAGAAAAAATATTATATATAACCTTTGATGATGGTCCATGCCCAGAAGTAACAGACTACGTATTAGAATTATTGAATCAATATGCTGCAAAAGCTACTTTTTTTTGTGTGGGAAGTAATGTTATAAAATATCCGGAACTATATAATACTGTTTTGCAAAATGGGCACGGAGTGGGCAATCATACACAACAACATACCAATGGTTTTTTATCTAAAAATAAAAACTATTATGATGATATCACAACAGCAGCAAATAGCATAAACAGCAAACTTTTCCGCCCACCTTATGGTAAAATTAAAACGAGCCAGATTAATTATTTGAAAAAATATTATAATATAGTAATGTGGGATTTTCTCACCGCCGACTTCGACCCAGATTTGGATATCGAAATTTGCAAAAAGAAAATGGAAAAACATATAAAACCAGGAAGTATTATAGTTTTTCATGATAGTATAAAAGCCAATCATAATTTAAGAATATTACTGCCTTATTTATTGCATAAATATCATCATCTAAGCTATCAATTTCATTCTCTATGAGTGTGCTGTTAACCATACTGCTTGTCTACGCCGCTATACTTATTGGCTTGCAAGTACTGTTCTTTGTCTCGGCATTTGTAATGGATAATGCAAAGAAAAATGCCGTAGAAACTGAACCCTTTATTTCTATATTGATTGCTGCTAGAAATGAGGAAAGTAATATCATACCTTGTTTGCAAAGTATTATAGAAATGAATTATCCGCATGATAAAATAGAAGTATTAATTGGCAATGATCATTCGAAAGATAATACAGAAAAATTAGTGCAGGATTTTTGGGCTCATAATACCACTAAAATCCAATTCCATCTCTATCATATAAGGGAAAAGGTTGGCAAAGCCAAGGCTAAAGCCAATGTACTTGCACAGCTTGCTCATGTGGCAAAAGGGGAATATTTTTTTGTAACTGATGCAGATATTGTGGTCAATAAAAATTGGGTAAGAACTATACTATCTTCATTCACCGAAAAAACAGGAATTGTGAGCGGAACTACCGTGATGAAAAATGATAGTTCTATCTTACAAAAATATGATTGGTTGTATTTTTCTTCCATACTCAAAGCTATCTCCAATTTCGGAATACCCGCAACAGCCGTTGGAAATAATATGGCTGTGAAACGTGAAGCGTATTTTGCCACGGGTGGCTATGAACAAATTGATTTTTCAATCACCGAAGATTTGGCATTATATACAGCCGTCAGAAAACAAGGCTATCATTCTTTGAATTTAATGGATGCAAATTCTTTAAATTTCACAAACCCGACGGTCGAATTACAAACATTGTTCAATCAACGCAAACGTTGGTTAACCGGGGCTTCTGGGTTGAATATCATAACAAGATTGATTTTGTTTTATTATGGTGTTTGTCCTGCTATTCTAATACTACTGTGTATCATAAATTGGAAACTGGGCCTGCTATTTTTTTGCGTCAAATATATAATCCAAAGCATACATATAATAGCACTCTCTAACTATTTAAAACAGCCCTATAGTTATATACAGATTTTAGTTTATGAGTTTATACAAATTATATTTAATCTAGCGCTGTCAATCTATTATATATTACCGGTAAAATATTTGTGGAAGGGTAGGGAATATTAATAATTAAAAACGAATAAACCATGAAATTCGCCCTCCTTTTTACCTTAATCTTCAATATATATTCATTTATACTGATGCGGATTGATAAATACCGCGCTGAACACGACAGGATCAGAATCAGTGAAAAGACATTAATGCTTCACGCACTCTTTTTTGGCAGTATCGGGGTTTTGTTCGGCATGCACTTTCCTTCACACCACAAAACCCAAGTGTTTAAATTTACTTTGGGCGTGCCTTTGATTATGGTTTTGGAAGTCGCCGCTTTCGTGTATCTATATTTGGTGGAGTTTTAACTAATAAAACGGTTGTTATCAAAGATATTTGGCTTCTAAAAACATCTTATAAATCTATTCTTTTTTTCTCACTTCTTTTCGTACTTTTGCAACGTAAAAAATCAAATTAGAAAAATATGTTAGATTCGTCGTCGTCCAGTTATATGCCCATTGTGCTGCAGAGTATTGTAGCTTTAGGCTTTGTAGGATTGGTGCTAGTATTAGTCCCCATGCTTGGACCAAAAAGTAAAGGTTCTACCAAAACAGATAATTTTGAATGTGGTATTGAAGCCCAAGGCGATGCCCGTGTGAAATTCTCGGTAAAGTATTTCCTTACTGCTATTCTGTTTGTATTGTTCGATGTGGAAGTGATTTTCTTCTATCCCTACGCTGTCAATTTCAAATCCCTCGGCTCTCCCGGATTTTTGGCAGTAGTAATGTTCGTCGCATTTTTCCTGATCGGATTTTTCTATGTGTTAAAAAAAGGTGCCTTGGAATGGGAGAAGTAAAACAGTAAACAGTGGTCAGTAGTCAGTAAACAGTGCTATTCGGCGTCAGCTACTGACCACTGACCACTGTTTACTGACCACTTATAATAAAATTATAACTATAAAATACAAAATGGTTAAGACAGTAAACGCCCCCGATGGATTTGAAGGTCCTGGTTTTTTTGCCACAGGAGTAGATAAAATAATAGGACTGGCAAGAGCAAATTCTCTTTGGCCATTGCCTTTCGCCACCTCATGCTGCGGCATCGAGTTTATGGCAACAATGGGTTCCAATTACGATTTGGCAAGATTCGGGATGGAGCGAATGAGTTTTAGTCCGAGACAAGCAGATGTATTATTGGTAGCAGGAACTATCGCCAAAAAATTGGGTCCTGTTTTGAAACAAGTATATGATCAAATGGCTGAACCTCGCTGGGTAATCGCCATTGGTGCTTGTGCCAGCAGCGGTGGAATTTTCGATACTTATTCAGTATTGCAAGGAATTGATAAGGTGATTCCTGTTGATGTATATGTTCCCGGTTGCCCTCCGCGTCCCGAACAGATTATAGACGGCATTATAAAACTACAAGAATTGGTGAAACACGAAAGTGGAAACCGCCGCAACAGCCCTGAATACAAAGCTTTGAAAGATTCTTATCAAATCAGCTAATCCTTCGACTAAGCTCAGGATGGCAAGGCAGTCAAAAATAAAAAATATATAATCGCATGTTTCGACTCCACTCAACATGACAATAACTAAACAGTAAATAATTAATGACAAATCAAGAAGTTTTAGATCATGTAAGAACCAAGTTTGCCGACCAAATATTGGAGTTCGATGAACCTTATGACATGCTCACTATTATAATAAATCGTGATGGGTTATTGCCGATGGTTGAGTTCATAAAAACAGACGAAGTATTACAATGCAATTTCATGACCGACCTATGTGGCATGCACCATCCCGACCAACTGGGACGCGAATTGGGAATGGTATATATGTTTCATGGAATGAGAAAAAATATAAGAATTCGTATCAAATGTTTTATGCCGATTGATGATCCGCATATTGATAGTATTACAAGTTTGTTTAAAGCTGCAAACTGGATGGAACGTGAAACTTTCGATTTCTACGGAATCAAATTTAAAGGCCATCCCGATTTGAGAAGAATATTAAATATGGATGATATGGATTATCATCCGATGTTGAAACAATATAAACTAGAAGACGGAACACGTACCGATAAAGACGACCGTTTCTTTGGCCGCGATGGACATGATGGTGTTGAGTTTGACCAACGTTATATAAAATAATATATGAGCACAGAACCTTTAGAAATAGATACCCTTGAAGGTGAATTTTCCACCCTCAATTTAGGCCCTACGCATCCTGCTACGCATGGTATATTTCAAAATATATTAACCATGAATGGGGAACGAATATATCATAGCGAACAAACTGTTGGTTATATACATCGTGCCTTTGAAAAGATTGCGGAACACAGACCATTCAATCAAATAACTCCGCTAACAGATAGATTAAATTATTGCTCATCGCCCATCAATAATTTGGGGTGGCATATGACGGTAGAAAAACTAATCGGTTGCACTGTTCCAAAACGTGTAGATTATATGCGAGTTGTCATCATGGAACTTGCCCGCATCGCCGATCACTTGGTTTGTAATACCGTGATAGCGGTGGATACAGGAGCCTTAACCGGTTTTACGTATATGTTTCAAGAGCGTGAAAAGATATATGAATTATATGAAGAGGTTTGTGGTGCTAGACTCACAACTAATATAGGAAGAATAGGAGGATTTGAAAGAGATTTCTCTCCCGCATTTCACCAAAAACTTAAAAAATTCTTGGCCGAGTTTCCAAAAAAATTCCAAGAGTTTTGCGACCTTACTGAACGTAATCGTGTGTTCATGGATCGTGTAATTAATGCATGTCCTTTTGATGCCGAACGTAGTTTGAATTATGGTTTCACCGGCCCCAATCTCCGAGCTGCGGGCGTTGATTACGATGTGCGTGTGATGAATCCCTATAGTAGTTATCAGGATTTTGACTTTATCATACCTGTTGGAATTTCAGGCGATACTTATGATAGATATATGGTACGCCAAAAAGAAATTTGGGAGAGTGTAAAAATAATAAACCAAGCATATAATAATTTGCCTGAAGGAGATTATCATGCAGATGTTCCAGAATTTTATTTGCCTCCAAAAGATGATGTATATAATAATATGGAAGCGTTGATATATCATTTCAAAATAGTGATGGGGGAAATGGATGTGCCCAAGGGAGAAGTATATCATAGTGTAGAAGGTGGAAATGGCGAGTTGGGCTACTATCTGGTGTCTGACGGTGGCAGGAAACCTTTCCGTTTACATTTCCGCAGGCCTTGTTTTATATATTATCAAGCCTATCCAGAAATGATAAAAGGTTGTTTGTTGAGTGATGCTGTGGTAACTTTAAGTTCGCTCAATGTAATAGCTGGCGAGTTGGATGCTTAAATACATTATAATAAATCGTAGTCTTCGATAAACTCAGACTGACAAAACTCTAAATCGTATATATATAATAATAATGACGTCAACAGATCAAAAAATTGAATTTTCTCCAGAGAATATGCAACTGGTGAAACGCTTGATGGGAGAGTATCCCGAAGGAAAACATAAATCAGCATTATTAAGAATATTGCATATTGCACAAAGACAATTTGGTGGGTGGTTAAGTTCAGATGTGATGGATTATGTTGCAGAAGTGATGAACTTAAAACCGATCGAAGTATATGAAGTGGCGACATTCTATTCTATGTATTTTACCAAACCAACTGGCAAATATGTTTTTGATGTTTGTCATACCGGACCCTGTGCAATTGAAGGGGCAGAAAAATTGTGTAATCATATAGAAAAACGTTTGGGTGTGAAAGAAGGTGAAACCACTGCCGACGGCATGTTCAGCTGGCGTGGGGTGGAATGTTTGGGTGCTTGCGGCTATGCACCTATGTTACAATTGGGTGATAGTTTCAGAGAATTTTTAACACCCGAAAAAGTAGATCAATTAATAGAAGAGCTAAAAAATAAAGTATAATACAATGGGCAGAAAATTATTGATAGATAAAGTAAATGTTCCGGGTATTGAAACCTATGATGTTTATAGAAAAGAAGGTGGATACCGTAGCGTAGAAAAAGCTCTTAAAACTATGACACCCGATGAAGTGGTGGAAGAAGTAAAAAAATCTGGACTGCGTGGACGCGGCGGTGCAGGCTTCCCCACAGGAATGAAATGGAGTTTCTTGGCCAAGCCAGAAGGCATCCCTCGCTACTTAGTTTGCAATGCCGATGAGAGTGAGCCAGGTACTTTTAAAGATAGATATTTGATGGAGAAAATTCCACACTTTTTGGTGGAAGGTATGATAACAAGTAGTTATGCGTTGGGAGCAAACACCTCCTATATATATATACGTGGAGAATATATGTGGGTATTACATATATTAGAAAAAGCAATTGCTGAAGCATATGCAAATGGTTTTTTAGGCAAAAATATATTAGGCACAGGATATAATTTAGATTTGCATGTTACCTGCGGTGCGGGTGCATATATATGTGGTGAAGAAACTGCTTTGTTAGAGAGTTTGGAAGGCAAACGTGGCAACCCCAGAATGAAACCACCTTTCCCAGCAGTTAAGGGATTATGGCAAAGCCCCACAGTGGTGAACAATGTAGAAACCATTGCTGCAGTAGTGCCCATCGTGAATGATGGCGGCGAAGAATATGCAAAAATTGGAATCGGAAAAAGTACAGGAACCAAATTAATTTCTGCTTGTGGTAATATAAATAAACCGGGAGTATATGAAATAGAATTGGGTATTCCTGTGGAAGAATTTTTATATAGTGATGAATATTGTGGTGGAATTAAAAATGGAAAAAAATTAAAAGCTTGCGTTCCGGGCGGTTCATCGGTTCCTATTATACCACACTTTTTAGTTTGTAAAACTGCGAAAGGCGAAGACAGATTAATGAGTTACGAATCGCTGAGTGACGGTGGTTTTGCTACTGGTTCCATGTTAGGTTCTGGTGGATTTATAGTATATGATGAAGACCAATGTGTAGTTCGCAATACCTGGAATTTCGCCCGTTTCTACCGCCACGAAAGCTGCGGACAATGCAGCCCTTGCCGCGAAGGAACAGGATGGATGGAAAAAGTATTATATAAAATTGAAACCGGACACGGCCAAATGGAAGATATAGATTTACTTTGGGATATACAACGTCGTATAGAAGGGAATACTATATGTCCGCTTGGAGACGCTGCTGCGTGGCCTGTTGCAGCTGCTATACGCCATTTCAGAGAAGAGTTTGAATGGCATATCAAAAACCCGCAATTGGCACAAACCAAAAACTATGGTTTAGTAGCTGAGAAGGTTTTTGAGATGGCTCAATAAAACTATTATATATAATAGACATTATTATATAATAATAAACTAAAATACATACATTTTGCAAATTCGTTATTTGCTTTCTGTATATCTACATAAAAAAATAAATAAATATATATAATAATCACATGAAAGAAGTAGTAATCGTATCGATGGCACGCACGCCAGTAGCAAGTTTCAATGGAAGTTTGAACGGATTTACCGCCACACAATTAGGCTCGTTTGCCATTAAAGCAGCGGTTGAACGTGCAGGAATAAAACCCGAACAAGTTGATGAAGTATATATGGGCAATGTGGTATCGGCCAATGTGGGCCAAGCTCCTGCCACACAAGCTGCAATATTTGCTGGTTTGCCAAACACCACGCCTTGCACCACTATTAATAAAGTTTGTGCATCGGGAATGAAAGCTATTATGTTGGCTGCCCAAAGTATAAAATTGGGTGAAGCTGATATTATAGTTGCAGGTGGAATGGAAAGCATGAGCAATATTCCTTATTACTTAGATAAGGCCCGTAACGGCTATCGCATGGGTCATGCACAATTAATTGATGGTATGATAAAAGATGGATTGTGGGATGTATACAAAGATTATCACATGGGTGTAGCTGGCGAACTTTGTTCAACCGAATATAAAATTGGCAGAGAACAACAAGACCAATTTGCAATTAACAGTTATAAAAAAGCACAAGCTGCTCAAGCAGCGGGTAATTTTAAAAATGAAATCGTTCCAGTAGAAGTTCCTGTTCGCGGAAAAGACCCTATCATAATTGACACCGATGAGGATGTGAGCAAAGGAAACTTTGAAAAAATGTTAACCTTAAAACCTGCATTTGCAAAAGACGGAGTTATCACTGCAGCCAATGCTTCCAAACTAAATGATGCTGCTGCAGCCGTTGTATTGATGAGTGCAGAAAAAGCAGCAGAATTGGGATTAAAACCACTTGCAAAAATTATAGGATATGGTGATGCCGCACAGGCACCAGAATGGTTTACAACCACACCATCAAAAGCAATACCTGTTGCATTAGAAAGAGCAGGATTAACTGTCGATCAAATAGATAGTTTTGAAATCAATGAAGCTTTTGCCGTGGTAGGAATTGCGAACTGTCAGATATTAAATATACCAGAAGAAAAACTAAATAAAAATGGTGGAGCGGTTGCAATGGGTCATCCTATCGGAATGAGTGGTGCACGTATTACCATGAGTTTGATTAGTACACTGCAGCAACACGGTGGCAAATATGGCTGTGCAAGTATATGCAATGGCGGCGGCGGTGCTTCTGCTATTGTGATAGAATTATTATAATATATATTTATTTTGTAGGGTCACGATATATGATGACCCTGCAAAATAAATATATTATTCCCTTCTTATCGTTTACTATTTTCGTCCACAAAATTAAACGGCATTATATATCTAAATCTAACTTTCACCCCTTCAACCTCAGCTGGTTTCCACATCCCGGGTTTACTTATTTTTTCTAAGGCATTAAAGGTTAGTTCATTTAATTGGTTTTCAAGTCCCTGCTCTATTTTTAGTGCACTTAAACTGCCATCAAGTTCAACCACAAAACTCAATAATAGTTTCCCATATTCATTGATGTTTTCTGGATTGCCTATTTCGTTTTCTAAGTATTGATTTAGGCCGGGAAATTCGGCCATTTTTGTAACTTTATTATATATTGGAGGTTTGGTTGGTTTGGGAGGAACAAACGTAATTTGTCCAAGGCCTGGAATAACGGAACCATCAATATTTTTTGCTTTGGTATCAGCATTAAGTGCTCCCTTTTTCTTGGTATCTAGAGCTTCGCTTGTTGCTCCTTTATCGGGAACTATAATAGGTTTGGTATTCGGCGTTCCTTTTTTCGCCGCATTCGCTGCACTTTTGGCTGGCTCTACAGGTGGGTATTTCCAATAAGGAATTGTAATAACGTGTGAGCTATCTTTTTTGTCTGAAATTGGGATAAGAGATTTGCCTTCCGCATGAAAGCCCCACCGCAACAAATATATAAATGCAATAAAACCTAGAATAGCAAATAGTGTTGATTTTAACAGCCTTTCATTATAATACAAACGCAAAGTGTAGGCACCATAAAAGCGGTTACGATTCTGGAAAAGTGTGTTGAGTAAATAATAGTTGTAGTTCATGAGTGAAATAGATTAGATGTTAGAATTGGTATTTCCTCCATTAATCTACCTAACTCGCAAAAGGTTGTCAAATAAAAGAACCTTGACAATTATATGACGCAGTACTAAAAAAATATAACCTTTTCTATTGCCCTGCCTTTCAAGGCGGGGGCAACGAAACATTATATATTTCTACACATCACAAAATCATTCATATAATATCCATTCCCAATATCAAAATCGGCAACACTTTCTATATAAAAACCCAGTCTAAAATAAAAATTAATAGATTTATAATTCTGTCGGTTCACCGTGAGTGTTATTTTCTTAGCCTCGGGCAACTCATGTAACAAGGCTTCAAATGCCTGCTTGCCTATGCTCTTGCCGTGTTGCTCCACTTCTATATAAAACTTGTGCAGCATATGTTCATGATTATCTCTTTGCGAAACTGCCATATAGCCAACTGGAGAATTATTATATATAATCAAGTAAAATATTTGGCCTTCTGCAACCTGCTTCTGGATGGCATCGGGCGTGTACATCTGCCCTAACATATATTCCACCTGATCATTCCCAATGATTGGCACATAATGGTAGTGCCATATCCGATCTGCCATTTCAGAAATTAAATGAAAATCTTTATCGGTAGCTAAGGTTAATGAAACTTGCATGGGGGTTTATATTTTATTGGAGCAAAAGTATATATTAATCGCCGTGTGGCAAAAATAGAAATAACAACTTGTTTGTTTGCTTATTATAAACTTAATTTGCCACACCAAACCTTATATAATAAAATGAATAAAATATTCTCAACTTTAATTGTATGCATGGCATTTATCGGCAGCAGCCAAGCCATGACCGTTCTTAACCCCAAAACCGATACTGTAATACATTTGGGTGGCGATAGAAGTACCAATATCAGTTTTTATGCTGATAGAACTATCGACTTTTTATACTTTGGCACTGCGGGCTTTAACCCTGCCACACCACCAATGTCGTACAGTGTTTTTGGTGCATTGCCTGCTGATATCTCAGTGGACCAATTAGCAACAGATATTACCGCCTATATTGATCCTACTTTTGGTGTGGGTAAATCCATTACGATAGAGTGGACCGCTGGCTATGTGCAGGTAAACAACTCCACCGCTTATGCTACCAACAAGTTAAAAATTAAATTTATCAGAGATTATTTCTTCGATGAGCCACATCCATATGGTTTATTATTACCCGCAAATAAATCTGTTTTCGATATTGCGGGGCCAGATAATAACAAAAATATTACTTTCAAATGGAACAAAGTAATTACCGATAGTATACTAATAGGTGCCAAAACAAAAATTGAATACAATTTAATGATTGATAGCTTTACTAGCGATTTTTCGGACCCTACTTATTTATATTTATCAAACAAAATAACAGATACTTTTTTAACAATTAGCCATCTCGATTTATATAATAGTGTAATATTGGGAATGGGTGTTCAAAAAACAAAATCAATCACTGTGAAATGGCATGTATTGGGCTACTGCCAAGATTGTACTCCCCAAGACCCTACGGCAAAACAAGATTTTGAGATTACCTTTAATTATATATTTGGAGTAGGTTTTGATATAGTTGATACAAAAAATTTACGTGTATATAACAGTAGTGAACGCTTATATATATCGAACCCCAATAACGAACAAATACAAACATTGGAAGTAATGGATTTGCAAGGTAAAACAGTGTTTAAAAGACCTTTAAATACTGAAGGAACAAATATGATAGTAGAGCTTCCTTCTGAGCTTTCAAACGCATTGTATATATATAAACTTAACAGCCAAAACAATCAGGTTTCGGGTAAGTTTATTATCAACAGATAAACAAAAAATAATTTGGCAAACCGTGGTTATGTAACCGCAGCTTACGGGCACAAAGTCTATCTAGAACAGGCTTTGTGCCTTTTGCTTTCATATAAGTTACAAGGCGATGAAACACCTTTCACTTTGGTTACCGATGAGGGTTTGGCATCGCTTTGTAAAGAACTGGACTATAATAAATGGTTCGATAAAATTATAGTTTTAGGCAACGACAAACTACACCATTTCGAAGGAAAACTTCATGCGGCATTGCAAACACCGTATGATGATTCGATATACTTTGACAGCGATTGTATATTAATAAAAGAACCCGAAACTTTATGGAAAGAATTATCCTTGTCTCCTTTCTGTGTACCGGGTGGAATATATACAGGAGGCACTTACGCCAAAATGAACATGACCGAGTGGTTAAAACATAATCAGATAAATTATTTGCCCGTGTTCAATGCGGGCGTTTTTAGATATGATACCGAAGGAAAAAAGATAGTTGCTGAAGCACTTACTATTATACAGAACCACGAAACCTACCGCCTACCTAGTGCTGACGGGGGCCTCAATGAGCAAGTAGCTCTTGGTATTGCCATGGCCAAAAACAATATGATGCCCCTAAGTTATTATAATGATTTGCACTTTAGTTTTTTCAATGCAAAATCTGTTTTGAAATTAGATATATATAATAAAACCTGCAAGTTCAAAAAAGAACGCACCTGGCGTGAGCCTTTTATTTTCCATTATACCCCATTATATAAAGCAGGATACTATTATAGTGCAAGCCGTAAAATATTAGAACGCGAACTCAATAAATTACGAAAGCATTATCATATAAATAAAATAGAGTTTTTTAAACCTACACTTAGAGATAAATTGGCTTTGATAAAACGGGGGAGGTTTTTGATTGATGGGAGGTAGTCTATTACTTCACCGCTCCCAATTCCCTCGCAGTATAAACATAACGCGTAAGGTTTTCTTTCTCTACGTCTGTTAATTTAGCCTTAGGTGCCATGCTTGCAATTGCGGTAGCCCACTCAGCTTCTGAGCGACTGGTTATACCTTTATCACCATGGCATTTGGTACATTTAGTAGTATATATAGTATACCCTTCCGTTAACTGTTCTTTAGTAGCATCAGGCCAGCGTTTTACTGCAGCTGCAAGTTCTTTATCAGCAGGTGAAGAAATGACAGCTGCAGGGCCAGTACATTGGTAAAAGGTGAAAGAGCCAAATAAAATTGCAATAATTAAGGTCGTTTTTCTCATATATTTTTTGTTGTATAATATATATAATAATTTTTTATCTGCGTTTACCCAATTTAAAATATCTGAGTATATTAAATCCAAAATACAAATCGCCTTTGCTCCATTTACCCGTAGTGGTTGGAAGGAATATATTTTCGACCATACCACGTGAGTTGCTCAGCACCAATTGGAATAAGTGCCCACCAGTTTCTATATCAAACCCTATAGAAAATGGGTTGGTGGTAGTACTGTTTTTATATCGGTTCAAAACGGGATAATACTCTACATTGAAACGCGTGCTCCTATTTAAACGAAAACTTCCGCCAACACCCATTATATATAAATCATTTTTTTCATCTGCAGCAGTTACCAAGTTTTGGTGAAAGAAAGTAGGCATTAATTGCAGGGACATTTTTGAACTGATTTTTTTTGCAATCAACAACTGATGAGTAAATGACATGCGTGACGATGCAAAATTTTTACGGCTGTCCAATCCCATTTCAGACCATTTTTTTGAAAACATTCCCACATTAGAAAGCCAGGTAATAGATAAAGGTTTACTGTTTTTTCCTTTGCCTGTTTGGGTCATTAATTTATATTTTGCCAAGCCTGTAAATGTTTTGTTCTCATTGCTACGGCCCACACCCACGGTAAGGTTATCGGTAACACCATAATCGAAACCCATAAACATTTGGGCATTGTCCATTCCAAAAAACTGATAGGGTCCATCGTTTATACGCCCAAAACGGTGATGTATTTTATAATCTAAATGATGCTTGGCAACAGTTTCAGTAGTGTGCCCATTCACCAAACGATTTCCCTTGAACATGCCCGAAACAGGATCGGCCTTCTCGTTAGAATCGTCCATCATAGCCAACATGGCATCCTGAGCTTGCAGGTTTCCTGCCAGTAGGAAAGCGACAATATATATATATAATTTTTTCATATGGGTATATTTTATTGTTGGGGATAGTTTCTTTGTTGCCAAATTTTTATCTGCGATATTTTGCAGTCGGAAAGTTTGGTTCCACCCTTGGGCATATTTGAGCAACCTGTTTGTTCAATGGTACAGATAAAAGTACTGCGGTTAACCATCGCATCTTTCAAATCGGCATACGTATCGGTTACTACACCTGCTGCTGAGGATTTGGTATTGTGGCATCCAGATAAGCTGCAACTTTGATCCATAATGGTTTTGATTGGACCACCATAAATTAAAGTAGTGGCACTGGTGTCGCAGGTGCTAATTTTTGCAGGATATAGTTTATCCTCTTTATCATAATAACAGGAGCTAAAACTTAAAATAGCAATAGCAAAAAGCGTAAAAATAATTTTCTTCATAGTTATATTTATTATAGTATTTATTATTTTACAAAAATATTATCGGTGGTTTTTCCATGGCACGAGCCACACGAGCCATTTGCAAGCGATTGACCCATATACATCGTATCGCCCGCAGCACTTACTACTTCTACATAATAGGGGGTGGATAGTATATAATTGGCATTGGAATAAAAATTTCCAACATTGTCCACTTGTATTGTTTTTAGCAAGGTTCCTTGCCCGCCCGATTGCGAATAAAGATTAATTACGCCACCATTTTTGTACAGTGTTGATTTGTCAGCTTTGTATAATGTCCCTCCCAAAGTTATTTTTTGACTTCCACTTTTATGCTCGTGGCAGCTTCCACAGTCACCATCCATTCCTCTGCTTTCATTGCTTCCATTTCTACTGGAAAAAGTATCTTTAAGGCTCGTCAAATCAGCAACTGTATGTTGGCATGTCCAGAATAGCATAGCGGCAAATACAAGTAATGCAGTATATTTCTTATTCATATTGAATTTTATTTTTGTATGGCGAATTTATTAAAATACATAAAAAAATCTGAAACAGATGTCAGGAAAATAGCTAATTTTTCTCTCTTATTTTTCTATCATACTTATCAAAGCTGAATCGGATGGGGTAACCTTCGATCCAAAATAACTTAGAAACTTTCCGTTTTCATCCAATAAAAACTTATTGAAATTCCACTTCACTTCATGGTCGGCAACATCATTTAAACTTTTCTGTGTAAGCCACTGGTAAATGGGATGCTGGTGTTTCCCCTTTACGTCTATCTTCTCGGTAAGCGGGAAACTTATATGATATTTTGAGGTACAAAATTGCTTAATCTGGGCTCCAGAATTTGGTTCTTGAAAGGCGAATTGATTGCAAGGAAAACCTATAATAATTAATTTGCCCATGTACTTTTCATACAATTTTTGCAAGCCCTCATACTGTGGTGTATAGCCGCAATATGACGCTACATTCACACATAATATTTTCTTACCTTTAAATGCAGCCAAATCAATGGGTTCTCCATCAACAGACTTTATTGTGAATTTATAAAAATCTTTCTCTGTGGTTATATCATCTGGAGGTGCGGGTTTACACATCAGGTTTAATAATCCAGCTAAAGTAAAAAATCCCAAAATTGATTGTGCTTTTTTTATCATATTATTATATTGTTTCTATATATTGTTTTACATCTTCCATCAACCACTGGGGCGTTGAGGTGGCTCCGCATATCCCTACAGTTTTGCCTTCTGAAAACCAGGGTGTATCAATTTCGCTTTTGCTGCTAATAAAATATGTGTTTGTATTATACTCTTTGCATACATTGTATAATACCAATCCGTTTGATGATTTTTTGCCTGATACAAATACGATGATATCATATTTGGTAGCAAACTCACGCAATTGAATATCGCGGTTAGATACTTGCCTGCACAATGTGTCATTAAAACTAACCTCCACACCGCGGTTTTGTAACTCCTCTTTTAATGCATACAGTTTTTTGGTGCTCTTTGTGGTTTGACTATACAGTGCCACTTTTTCAGGTAATGCATAATTATCCAATTCGTCAAAAGTCTCTATCACAGTAGCTTTCCCGTTTGTTTGGCCTACCAATCCTTTCACTTCTGCATGCCCGTGTTTGCCGAAAATGATAATCGGGTTTTCGCTGTTATGTGCTTCGCGAACTCTATTCTGCAATTTCAATACTACAGGGCAACTGGCATCGAGCAACTGTATATTGTTTTTTAAAGCCAGCTCATAAGTATCCGGAGGTTCGCCGTGGGCACGAATCAGAACAGTTTCGTTTTGCAGTTCAGCGAGCTTTTCGTGGTCAATTATTTCGAGCCCCTTTTTTTTAAGGCGTTCTACTTCTTCATCATTATGAACGATATCGCCCAAGCAATATAAGTGCCCTTGCTCGTCCAAATAATCTTCAGCCATTTGTATGGCATACACCACACCAAAGCAAAAGCCAGAGTTGTCGTCGATAGTTGCTTTTAGGTTCAACATTTACCGCAAAAATAACCTGTAGCCATTCAAATATTGATAATAAAATTTCATCTCGCTCAAAAACGAGAAGGTATGATAATAAACGTACTACCTTTGCAATTGTTTTAATAACCACAAATAAACCATGATACATCTCGACGAAATCATACAAACACTTACCGACCGCAGCCCTGATAGAGTGGGTATGGGTTATCGTTTGGTGCAGTTTTTCAACCCTGTTAGCATTATCGACGATCAAGTGCAATATACACGGAATATTAATGGTACACCGCAAGAAGGTATCTGGCAAAAACATTGGTTTGCCTTTGCTACTGACGAGTTTGGCTCACCCATTTTTGTAGATATGGAAACTGAAAAAGTATATACTGCCAATAACGATAATAGCGAATGGCAAGCTTACCATGTAGCCACTTCACTTAATAATTACATAAATGCCCTGGTGGAAATTAACAATATTGCCGAAAATCGTGAAACGCCTGACCAGCTAAAAGACAATCCTATTCCTGAAGCAATATCAGATTCTATCATAGATCTTATAGACCATGCAAACCCGGGTATTGACCTTTGGTATTGGGAACTATTTATGGAAAACTACGATGAGGGTGTTGATTTGGAGGATCCCGATTTATAATACAAAAAAAGATGAAATATATTTTTAGTTTTATATGTTTATTTGCCTTTGCGAATAATCTCTTCTCGCAAATCCTTGATTTTTATCCAACACTTGCCGATTTTGGCGTGGTGCATAGTAAAGACACGCAAACCAAAGTAATAAAAGTGAGCAACCAAACTGCAAAAAATTTAATTATATATAAAACAATAATATTTAATAAATATTATTGTACTAACGACACTGCTTTTGTTTTGCCTCCTTACGGACAAAAAAATATTACAATAAGCTTTTCTCCATTGCATAATATTATACATGCAGCTGAGTTGCTTTTTTATGTGCAAAACCATGGCACGTATAATTTTCACTTATATGGGCAAGGCCGATACAAGGAAAAATATTATGATTCTACCGAGAATCTAAGCGAAGAACCCTTAAAAACCTCATTGAAAACTATATTGGCAAAAAACTATAATAGTATAGGATACAATAGTGCGCGCGACAATATGTTTATGCAATATGATAATGGCAAAAATAATGGTAGTGGTGATACTGTAAATACTTTGGAGTGTGTATACACAGGGCGTATAATTACAAATTATACAAATCGCAGCGATGCACAGACCAATTATAATTTTAATACGGAACATACATGGCCGCAAAGTTTGTTCAGTAGCCAAGACCCAATGATGAGTGATATGCACCATTTGTTTCCCGTTGATGAAAATTCCAATTCTACACGCAGTAATAACCCTTTTGGTGTGGTATCAAATCCGCAGTGGCAGCAAGGTGGCAGTAAATCAGCAAGTGGTTTGTTTGAGCCTAGGGATGCGCATAAAGGACGGGCTGCTAGGGCCTTGTTTTACTTTGCTATTAGATATCAAAACTATAGTAGTTTTTTAACTGGGCAAGAGAAAATTCTGCGTGAATGGAATACTACTTTTTTACCTACCACAAAAGATTCCATTCGCAACGAGGCAATCTATAAACTACAAAAAAACCGCAATCCTTTTATCGACCATCCTGAATTTACAGAACGTATAACAAGTATCTCCAACACGTCAAATGCTCCTTATAATGATAGCTTTTATATATTCGATTCTACAATAAATTTGTGTGCTAATTTGTATGATACTTTATTATATACTATTACCGCAACGGGCTTAGGAAATCAAACACTTTTATTTACCAATATTAAAACAAATTTATTTACCAAAGCTGTTGGAGCAGTTAGCTGCGATGCTGGTTTTGCGGGCAGTTTGGACTTGAAATACTATTGTACCACATCCGGTGTTTTTACAGATACTATTATAATGGATTGTAGCAGTAATTCCATAAAAAACATTTATGTCCCTGTTAAAATAACAGTGTTACCAAACAGTATATATAATATAGAAAATATAAATTCTGTTCGTGTTTATCCCAACCCTTCCCATCATCAAATTCATATAGATTTGAAGAATGATATCGGGAAATCGGTTGTGAAATTATATAATATAACAGGTCAACAAATTTCGGAAACGGTTTTATATAATATTGTGAATACGTTTGATTTGCCTAGTATTTCAGGCGTTTATTATATAGAAGTATTTACCCAAAACGGGGTAAGTAAACACAAAGTTGTAGTTGAATAAACAGATCGGTTTGCGATTCTCAGTTAATCAAAGCTTAGACAAACTAAATACTTCACAGAAGTACTGTCTACCATAATTCCGATAGCTATCGGAACTGACTTATGCGCTATTCCAAATCTGTGCTTAACTTAAACCTACAAATGCGGTTATTGTTTTTATCGGCCACAAACACCATACGTTTATAATAGCACACACCGCTTGGTTCATCAAAGTTGAACAAGCCTTGTCCCTTGCCTCCAAACGATGCAAATATTTGTTTGTTGCTGCCATAATTGGCAGGCGGGTTCACGCCCTCATAACCTCTCGCTGTAAATTGAAACAGCGAATCTTTGCTCGCATCCACCACAAATATATATGCATTTTGATCGCCCGCTATATATACATCGGATGGATTTTCGAAACGATTGGGTTTGTATAAATAACTGCTCGCTTTTGAATTATCAAAACTCAGTAAACTGGTGTTTTCGCTATATACAATTCCCAGATCAGGATCGTTGAATTGCTTAATCCACAAGGCACGAAACTCAATTGCTTGAGATGGTTCTCCTTGTGTTACCAAAAAATCCGGGTTGGGGTTAATACCAAAAACCCGTTGTGGCGGTGCTGCAAAAGTTGCTATAGACGACAGCCCCATCACCGATTTAAGACTGGGGGAATTCGGGCTTAGGCCTGTGGCATATCCAGAATTATTTCCATCCTTATCAAATATCAAAACATTGTTATCAGCAATTGCCGGGGGGTTATCGGGTGTTGGGCCCGTGCGGGCAACATATAATACATTACCAGCAGTACATGCCAGCCCTGTAAATTTTACTTGTTCGTCTAAAGCACTGAAACTACTTCCTCGAGTGCCATCGCAATAGGGATGAATGAGAGTATCGATTATTTGATAATTTCCTGTTGCCATATTTATTAAATGATATACCGCTGCTACATTTTTTGTTTGCCCACCTACTATAATATTTACTCTTCCGGCCACATAGGTATGCAATCGACGATCCTGCGTTACATCTGTTGCTCCGGGTATATATATAGTTTGTTGTAATCGCCCAGCTTGGTCTAATATATTTAAACCCTTATCATCTACTACATATAATAGTTCATCAAAGCCCATCACTATATCTACAGGGTGTGAAAACCCTGTAAAGAATGGCTGCACAGGTACATAGCCCACACTAGCTGGCACAAGCTTGGGGTCTATTTTACCCTTTGCTAATATATCATCCACAGCTTTATCCTTCTTACTTCCCATACATGATACTAGGAATAACAAACAAGTGATTATATATATATGAAATTTGTTCATGGTTTATTTAGCTGGCAAAAGTACTATAGCTGTGTTAGGAAATTAATAAGGCTGTTTAATTTCTTAAGGCACAAAATTAAATTCTGTTTTCAACTGATCGAGTGTTTTTTCAATTACATTTACATCCATTGAAATGTTAGTGAGCGGACGGTCATTGGCACCTTTGCTTTGCTTAGAAATAGTATAAGCTATATCTACACCACCTATTAATTTCCCAAAAACAGTATAATTTTTATCTAAATTATGGTCACCTGTTTTATTGGTAACCACATAGAACTGACAGCCGTTTGAAGCCTTCAGCGGATTGTTGTCGCGAGCTGCTCCTATGGCTCCATAATCGTGCTTTAAGCTGTCAACAAATTCAGCAGGAACAGTGTATCCTGGTCCGCCTGTACCGTCGTTGGCGGGGTCTGAGTCTTTGCTCAATGGGTCTCCGCCTTGTATCACAAAATTCTGAATAATTCTATGAAAGGTGGTACCATCAAAAAAACCCGAATCGGCAAGCTTTAAAAAGTTAGCACGGTGCTGTGGAGTTTGTTTGTATAACCACATATACATCGTTCCAAACGAGGTTTTGATTTCAATAATTTTTTCTGTGGCAACAACGGGTGTATTGATAGGTGTAGTAGTTTTCTTTTTACAGCCCGCATACACTAGGCCAGTAAGCAAGATAATAAATGTAAATTTTTTCATGGTGTTTGCGGGTTGTCAATTGTCCGTTATCTGCGCCAGTGCTGATAACAGACAACAATTATTAATGGCAAATATATACGTTTTTTTTAATATTTAGATTATCTATAAATGAATTTATTCATGCCCGCAACTATATGCTTCCTTTTCCATTTCTGCCCCTTCGGTGCTGGGTGCTTCCTTGCTTTCCTTATTATATGTTTCCATATTTTTTAGAATCTGCTGCTTCAACCATTTTTGCTGAGCCATAATGGTTTGTTGTTGGTCGATATCATAATATAGTTTTCCATCCACAAATGTTTTTTGACACACACCATATATACTTAAAGGATTGTTATTCCATATCACAATGTCAGCATCTTTTCCAACTTTAATACTTCCTGTTTTGTGGTCGATATGCAACATTTTTGCTGGGTTAATGGTGCACATTTTTATTACTTGTGTATCACTCAAGTTTCCATATTTCATGCTCTTTGCAGCTTCCTGGTTCAGGCGGCGAGCCATCTCAGCATCGTCACTGTTTACACTGGTGGTTACATCCATTTTATATAATATAGCGGCATTATACGGAATGGCTTCCATTACTTCGTATTTATATGCCCACCAATCGGCAAAAGTGCTGGCTGCTGCACCGTGCTTTTTCATTTTATCAGCTACTTTATATCCTTCTAAAATATGGGTGAATGTATTCACCTTAAAACCAAAACTATCTGCCACATGCATCAACATATTAATTTCACTTTGCACATAACTATGGCAAGTAATGAAACGTTTTTTATCCATGATTTCTACCAAGGCATCAAGTTCCAAATCTCTTCGCGGTTTCAATCCATACTTGTCGCTGTTCAAAGTAGATGCTTCCCATTCCTTTTTATAGTGTGTTGCACGGGTAAATGCATCTACCATCGTCTGCTCAACGCCCATGCGGGTTTGCGGATAACGAACCATATTGTGTTCGCCCCAGTTGCTTTGCTTCACATTTTCGCCCAGTGCAAATTTTATCTGCCCTGCCCATCCTTCAAATTTCATAGCTTCTGCACTTTCTCCCCATCGCATTTTTATGAGTTGTGTTTGTCCGCCAATACAATTTGCTGAACCATGCAACAAATGACTGCTAGTAACACCGCCCGAAAGCTGACGATATATATTTATATCTTCTGGGAAAACCACATCGCCTATTCTCACTTCACTCGTTACGCTTTGCGTAGGTTCGTTTACATCGCCTGTTATGGCGATATGTGAGTGTTCATCTATAATACCGGGTGTAAGGTACTTCCCACTGCCTTCTATGGTTTCACAGTTTGTGCAGCGTATGTTTTTGCCGATTTCTTTTATTTTTCCTGCAATAATTATTATATCCGTATTATATAATATTCCATCGCTTTCAGCAGTATATATGGTGATGTTTTTGATATGATAATTTTTAGCTTCTGGTAATTTGTTGTTGCCAAATGCAATGAAGGGTTTGGGTAAATCTAAACGTGGAAAAACTTTGTCGGGCTTTGCTGAATCTGGCATCGCATCGCAAAATCTGCTTCCTTTAATAGCATTGTTATCATAATAAAACTGCACACTTACTTTACCCGTTATTTTTTGAGAATCAACTTTTACTGTTAATTTTGCTATTTCAGGATTGGTTTGATTGCCTTCTGGGGTTAATATAATTGTCCCAGTTTTGCTTTTCAACTGTATATAATAGGTTTTATTTTCTATTATAACATTATAAATTCCTTCTAGTTTGCTTTGCGATTTTATATAGTTTTCATTATTATATCTTTCGCCTTGTACAATATTATCTGTTATCTGAAAACGGTCGCCAAACAGTGTATCGGTGCATATAAGAAAGTTTGCCAGCTTTCCGTTTTGCAGATTACCCACTGTATTTTCAATTCCCATCATTTTTGCAGGATTTAGGGTAAGGGCATTCAAAGCTTGTGAAGCAGGCAAACCATAAGCAACTGC
Source organism: Bacteroidota bacterium (assembly GCA_947477885.1). Classification (GTDB taxonomy): domain Bacteria; phylum Bacteroidota; class Bacteroidia; order UKL13-3; family UKL13-3; genus CANJUD01. Next base: position 18,676 of record CANJUD010000001.1, on the reverse strand, counting down.
CTTCTTCAGGTTCTTATAAAAATCGCTTTTGTTTTTTAAATCATAGATGGTGAAACAAAATTCAATCTTTGCTGAGTCCAATAAATACGGGTTATAGGGCGACATTTGCCATTGCAGTAATTGCATCAAGCTATATTTTTCGTTCACATATATATTGTCTGTTTTAAATGCAAGTTGAAAATTAAGTGGTGTAATAACTGCACATCCCAAATTTTTCAAATCTTCCAATCTTTGGTATTCCCCACCATCCGTTTTATATATATATTTCTGTCCAAACTCCTGGGCAATTTTAGAAGCCCTAAAAACATTCCATTTATTTCCTGCATCAAATATTTTAGGGCGTTTTTCGGTTTTTAAATAATACTCCAAACTCAAATCTGTTTCTTTGTGCGTTGCCGTTTTGTACCAAGCAATATCATAAAAAGTTTGACGCAATAACGCAATAGCACCCATCAGCGAACCTGGATACATCTGGGTAGAACTTCCTTTATTAAATGAGTAATTGGTGTTTACTATAGGCGACACCATCACTTTGTTATCACTTGCTTTTGCCAATGTTACCAAGCATCCTGTGCCTCGTATAATGCCGTCCATATTATGCGTTACCACACACCCGAAACCTAAATTGCGAAGCTGCGAAGCTGTTTTTTCATCCGCATCAAATAATTCGGAAGCATTTGTTTCTGGTCTTATGGCTTCGTTTTGATTATAGGGTCCGGGCTTATTGCTGTTGAACTGGTTATTTGTTGGGTCTTTGGCTTTTTTACCAGGCATTCCATAGTTGCTGTATATATCAATAAACGATGGATATATATATTTACCTGCAACATCAATAGTATGATAGTCCTTGGGAATAACTATATTTTTACCGCACTTCTTTATCTTTCCATCTTCCACCAATAAAGTAGCGTCTTCAATTTGTGTTTTAGCGTCAATAAAAACGGTAGCATGCACAAAAGCAAATTTGTTTAAGTGCGGTGTTTTTACATCGTTATTATAATAGTTTGTTTGGGCAAAAGATGGTAACAATAAAACTTGTAGTAATATATAAAATAGATTTTTTTTCATGACGGTGTTTAGTATCTGGTATCAAGTATTTGCTACCAGCTTTCGCCCACAATATTCCAATTCGCTTGCGAATTGGCCATGTACTTGATACCTGATACTAGCTACTTGATTCTGATTGCAATATTATGAAAATAAAATCTAATGTGGATGCTATTTTTTCCTTAATATTGCACCCAAATAAATCTTTAGGGGTGTCCACAAAACGGACTGAGATCACACCCTCAAAACCTGCTCAGGCTAGTACCTGCGAAGGGAAAAGAGTTAGAAGCCATTTTTGGTTTCTTTGTGTTTCTCACGATTTTGCGGTGCTCCGTTATTAGTAAAACGGAAATGAAAATATTATCAATTACTTTATTGTGCCTCTTGACAAACTATGCTTTTGCCCAAACCGACACATCCCAATCATTGGACGAAGCAAACGTGAACGCTACACGAGCAAAAGCCAATCCTTCCAATACGCTCATTGGCAAAAAAGAAATAGACGCCAACAATACCGGCCGAGATTTGCCTTATTTATTAAACCGAACACCATCAACCGTAATTACCAGCGATGCGGGTAATGGGTTTGGGTATACTGGCATTCGCATACGCGGTGTAGATGCTACCCGAATTAATGTTACAGTAAATGGTGTACCGCTCAACGATGCCGAAAGCCACGGTATATATTGGGTGGATTTGCCTGATTTTGCCTCGGGTACGGGAAATATACAAGTGCAACGCGGCGTGGGAACCAGTACCAATGGTAACGCGGCTTTTGGTGCCAGCATCAATTTGAAAACCCTGGAACAATCAACAAAATCATATACCAATTTTGCCACCTCATTTGGATATATCACGCCTGAAAAAAGTGGATTTGCTACCTTTCCAAAAAATCGCTTTAGCCAAAAGTATAATATCAATTTTGGAACTGGTAAAATCAATAACTGGACCGTGGATGGCCGATTGTCCATGATTAATTCGGACGGGTATGTGCTGCGTAGCAAGGCTGATTTAAAATCATATTATCTGCAAGCAACATATAGTAAAGACAATAGTTTATTTAAACTCATACATTTTTCGGGCAAAGAAATTACAGGTCAAGCATGGAATGGTGTTCCAGAATATATATTGAAAGGTGATGCAAACACGCTGCCCAATAGGGTTTATAACGATTTCAACTATAAGAATCAAACTGACAATTATAAACAAGATTACTATCAAGCCTTTTATACCAAAAAACTAAAAAAGGTGATTGTAAATACAGCATTGTTTTACACCAAAGGTTATGGATACTACGAAGAATATAAAAAAGATCAACCCCTATCATTATATTCCATCTTTGTAGATAGTGCCACCACAAATTCAGACTTGATACGCCGCCGCTGGTTGGACAATAACTACTATGGTGCGATGACCAATGCACAATTTAAAAACCTAACCGTAGGCATGCATGCATCAAAATATGCAGGTAAAAACTACGGTGAAGTAATTTGGGTGCGCAATGCGGGAAACAGCGAAATTAATCAAAAGTATTATGAAGGAAAATCTACCAAGAACGAAGCCAGCGTGTTTGCAAAATATTATAATAAAATAAATTCTAGATTAAATTATTTTGTTGATTTACAATACCGAGTTATTGATTATAAACTAAAAGGGAATGATGATAATTATGGAACACTGGTAGATTATAAGCACCATCTCAGTTATAATTTTTTTAACCCCAAAGCAGGACTTAACTATGAACTAAATAAATTTAACAAATTAAATATATATTATGGTATTTCACATCGTGAACCTGTGCGTAGTGATATTATCAATGCTTCAAAAACCAGCGTGCCCAAACCCGAAATGATGCAAGATGCAGAGCTTGGGTGGAACTATCACAAATCTGATTTTAACTTTAATACCAATCTGTACTATATGTATTATAAAAACCAATTAGTGAACGATGGTAGTGTGAATGATGTAGGTTCTTATAACCGTGTGAACGTTCCCGTAAGCTACAGAGCTGGCGTTGAGTTTGAGTTAAACTATAAAATAAATGACAAGTTTATTATTATAGCAAACCTTACTTTAAGCCAAAATAAAATTAAAAACTACCATGAATATTTAGACTATTACGACAGTGATGGAAACTGGATGGAGAATAAATTATATGAGAAATATCCTTCGGTGAACATTGCTCTATCGCCCGCAATTATAGGGTACGCACAACTTAGATTTACACCTATCAAAAATTTGCAAATTGGATTGTCGACCAAATATATATCTCGTCAATATTTGGACAATACACAAAACAAACTGCAAAGTATAGATGCCTCTATAGTGGTTGACTTGCATGTGAACTATACCATCAAAACAAAAATGTTCAAACAAATAGATATAAGTTTCTTAGCAAATAATATTACAAATGCTACCTATACAACCAACGGGTATACCTATGCAAACTTCTCTACTGGCGAAAGGCAATATTATAATAACTATTACCCAAATGCCCTTACCAATTTCTTAATGCAATTGCGTTTTACTTTGTAGGTTTTCTTGCGGTTTGGTGTTAATCCCCAATGCTTTGTATATGGGACAAACGCCTACTATAATAGTTCCGAATAAGATAAAGGCTGCACCCAAATCGACAATAGCCCATACACCAGTAGCGGCTCCGCTAAAGCAAATTACAACCAGGGTAATAACTATTAAAGCTCTAATACCGTGGTCAGGATTGCTCATGTTCTGTTTCACCATTATATGTTTAATTTTAATGATACAAAAAACTGACAAAAACCACAAAGGGAAAATGACTGTATTCAGTTCCTCAACTGATATTTGTCATTTTTAAGAATGCTATATAATTAGCTTGTTGCTTCTGAGACTCTGGACATATTGAGGCCGAGAACTATATATAAAGGACAAAATCCCGATAAGATGGTTAACGATATCAATGTTAAGTCTAGAGTATCCAATACTCCCGAAGCACTTACACTAAAAAACACAACAGCTAGGGTAATAGCTATTAATCCGCCTATAAGGTAAAAGGGGTTGATTCTGGATTTTTTCATTTGCTCTTTTTTTATGAATTATTATGCTGCAAAAAGACATCAGGAAACATTCTTGAATAATGATGCAGTTCTCCCATTCTCAATGATTTTAGTCATATTAAAGAAAACTGATTTATCGAAAAATTCATATATTTTTGCCCTTCAATTTAAAGTTGGGCTAAAAAAAGATAAATGGAAAAGGAAGCTAAGATATATATAGCAGGCCACCGCGGCATGGTGGGCTCAGCCATGCACCGTAGGTTGCAGCAAGCAGGATTTACCAATTTTGTACTGCGTACCTCTGCGGAGTTGGACCTAAGAAACCAGCAAGCAGTGACGGGTTTTTTCGAAAATGAAAAACCAGAATACGTGTTTCTTGCAGCAGCCAAGGTGGGTGGCATTGTAGCCAACAATATTTATCGTGCCGATTTTATATATGATAATTTACAAATACAAAACAACATCATTCATCAAAGCTATAAAAACGAGGTGAAGAAATTGATGTTCTTTGGCTCTAGTTGCATATATCCCAAAGCAGCTCCGCAACCTATGAAAGAGGAATATTTGTTAACAGGAGTTTTAGAGCAAACTAACGAACCTTATGCTATTGCAAAAATTGCAGGTATCAAACTTTGTGAAAGTTACCGCCGTCAATATGGATGTAATTTTATATCGGTAATGCCAACCAACCTGTATGGACCCAATGATAATTACCATCCAGAAAATAGCCATGTGCTTCCCGCTCTTATTCGTAAGTTTGAGGAAGCCAAAACACAGCAAAGCCCTACTGTTACTATATGGGGAACGGGAAGTCCGCTGCGTGAATTTTTGTATGCCGATGATTTGGCAGATGCTTGCTACCACTTGATGCAAAACTATAATGAAGAATTATTTGTAAATGTAGGATATGGAGAAGATTTGAGTATAAAAGACCTTGCATTGCTTATTAAAAAAGTAGTGGGTTACGAAGGCGAACTTGTTTTTGATACTGCCCGTCCCGATGGAACCGCCCGCAAACTCATGGACTCCAGCCGCCTATTTGCCACCGGATGGAAACCAAGAATAAATCTAGAAGACGGAATCAAACTCGCCTACGAAGATTTCCTAAGCAAGCATATATCATAATAGTTTCATCATTTTGCCCCAACTCCCATTTCCCAATTCCTATATCCCAGCATGTCAAGTCATCACGTAGTAAGAGACAAGCAAGAACCCGCACTTATTATAGCCAATGGTGAGTCGTGCAGTACAGAATTATTGGGACAACTATTGGAATGGAATCCTTTTGTGTTGGTTTTGGACGGAGCAATAGATCGTGTTCTAGATATGGGAATTAATCCAGATGTTGTGCTTGGCGACTTTGATTCTGTTATTGATTTGGACACCAAAATTGCACACCTCTCGCACACAAAAAAAATACATCTCCCTGATCAAGAACTTACTGATTTGGACAAAGGAATATTATATTTAATACAAGAGGAATATCATGCTGCGAATATTGTTTGGGCCACAGGAAATAGGATAGACCACACCATTACAAACCTTTTTAATATGGCTCGCTTTCATACAAAAATTACTTTGAGTATGATAGATAATTATTCCAAAAAATATATAATACCCAAATCATTCGAGAAGTGGTATCCAGCAAATAGTATTATATCTTTAATTCCTTGTGGCACGGTTACCAATATAAAAACCTCAGGTCTTGCATATAATCTCAATGATGAAAGTTTAATTTTAGGTCATCGTGCAGGGACCAGTAACCACAGTATTGCAGATGGATTTGTGAAGATAGAATATGATAGTGGAGAATTGATTATTGCGGAGAATTTTTGATAAACAACCTCCCCCAACTACAGTTCATACATTTTTTATAATCACAATATACATTTTTAAGATGCAATAAAGCTTGCGAATCAGATGCATGGGCTGCTTTAATGCCATACTTCTCCCACAATGTTATAATACTGTTTTTCTCAGATTTTAATTGAACTAAAAAATCTAATGCCCGGTCAATATATTGTTGTTCGTTTTTATATTTTCCGTAGGCAAATAATATAGGAGCAACTGTATTTATTATTATAATATCTGCTGCCTGAGAACCAAGATGTGTCTGAGAATTATTTGCTGAGTCGCCAAATTTAAAATGCGATTTCCAGTATTCATTTGCCTCTACATCGATTAATGTATATAATGTTTTGATATTGTTAATCTCCAAAATTTTTGAAAATAGATGCGATGATTTATATATTAAATCAGCAAATTGTGCAAGTCTGATACTGGGAAAATTACTTGGCCTTGTCCGCATAAACCGCCACTGACTTGCATCCATGGGTTTTAATTGGTATTTGTTCTTAAGGTGTATAAACTCCTTTTGCAAACTATTATAATATACATCTTCTATAATACTTTCTTCTAACAAACCCGCCACACCAAATACCAAACATTCTATTTGTAGTTTATTGATTTTATGTTTTCCCGAAATTGATAAAGGCAAGTTGAAAGCAAGCTGCTCAAAAGGTTGCTTGTTTACATGAAAACCAAAATTGCTTGCAAGCGTGATATAAAAAACCTGTTCCCAATGCGATTGTGTTTGTGCAAGCAACGTAAAAATTCCGCGAGACTTGTATTCTAGTCTTTCACTGATAAGTCTCTCCAACCACTGTGTTCTCTCTAGTTCAGGAACTTTATATACCAAGTCTTTGCAAGGAATCGATTGTTCTTGGGCAATTAAATATTTATATTTTTCTATATAAGCAGGATTAATTCGTTTATACAATTCCAATACTGGGATAGTATTGCTATTGGCCGTCTGTATATCAGCATCGTGATATAATACCACATGCAAAATCACATTATTATATGCTGTGTCTCTCTGGTGCCCGTGAATTTTCCAGTCACTGCTTTTGGTATGTATTTCCACATTGCCAGCCCATTTAATTCCATCAATCTCTATCATAGCTTCCGAAAAATCTGGGCCTGAATTTCGGTTTAAATGCCCTGTCTTAATAATCTGTATGTCTTTCCCATCAACCGTTTGCAATCCCTTTATATCAAACCACAAATGCTGCCACACCGCCTGCACAAAATCTTCGATGATATTATTGCTGAATTTGTTCGCCATCGATGTCTTTTGTCCCTTGTCTTTATACTTTATACTTTTGTCTTTATACCCTTTATTTAGCCAAAAAATAATATTCCGCATTCGTATTATATAATTTCAAAAACTCCTCTTTCCTCAAATAAGATTTATTGTCAATCCAATTTTGCAAAGTATATATTTTCGACTGTAATACATTCTCGAAAAAATCATAAAGTTCTTCTGGCTTGGTGCCATAAAACTCACTTGCCCCTAAGCCTGTTTCAAAAATGATATAAGGCTTATTCTTTTGTATCAGTTTCACAGCACCTTTCAGTACATTAAACTCACCGCCCTCCACGTCAATTTTTATCAAATCTATTTTTTCTGCTTCAGGAATTATATCATCTAGCCTTTCTAATTTTACGTGTAATGTTTCAATATCCGGATTTTCAACCGCATATTTCCGTTGCTTAATTCCACTGTAGGCTGGGGCATTTTTTACATAGTTAAATGTCGTTTCGCCTTGGCTATCACTTAGTGCACAATTATATATATGTGCTTTGTCTTTATAATTTTCAACCAAATTATTATACAATACTGGTATGGGCTCAAAGCCATAATGCTTCAGATTGGGAGATTCTTTCAATATCAAATCTAAAATCTCTCCCTTGTGGCAGCCTACATCTATACAAACCGATTTGGGGTTCACGGTTCTTTGTATAATAATGCGTGTAAGTCTGTCGTATTTCAGGTTCTTGGTGAGGTCGAGCCTTAGCTGTATCAGTATTTCGCGGACGAGGTCTTTTAGGGTCATGGTTTTTTTGGTGAAATATTTGTTACAAAACAAACTAAAAAACGTTAATCGATAACAATAAAAAACTTGATTGCCCTTAAATTCGCACAAATTTATGATAAACTATAACACAGAAGTAGAAGCCGCAGAGGCTCTTAGAGATGCTTATAAACGCATGCTTACCGAAACAAAAAAGGTAATCATAGGTCAGGATGAAGTGATTACCGACGTGCTCAACTGCATATTCTGCAATGGCCACGTGTTATTGGTAGGTGTACCCGGACTAGCAAAAACCTTATTGGTAAAAACCATTTCCGAGGTTTTGGATTTATCCTTCAACCGCATACAGTTCACTCCTGATTTGATGCCGGGCGATATCTCAGGTTCCGAAATTTTGGACGAGAACCGCAATTTTAAATTTATTCGCGGTCCTTTGTTTGCCAATATTGTTTTAGCTGATGAGATAAATCGTACGCCCCCAAAAACCCAAGCAGCGTTGCTTGAGGCCATGCAAGAAAAAAGTGTAACTGTTGGTGGCACAATGCATAAACTAGAAGAGCCATTTTTCGTATTGGCCACACAAAACCCGATTGAGCAGGAAGGAACCTACCCCTTACCCGAAGCTCAACTCGACCGTTTTATGTTTAACGTCGTAATTGATTATCCCGCATTTGCCGATGAGGTGCAAGTAATAAAAAGCACTACCAGTTTTAATCAATCAAAAGTAAATAAAATTATTGGCGGCGAAGAAATTAAATATTTCCAGCAACTGGTTCGCAAAACCCCTATTGCTGATAATGTAGTAGAATATGCCGTTAAGCTAGTTTCCAAAACCCGCCCCAATACTTCCATGGCTACCGAAGAAACAAACAAATATATATCTTATGGAGCCGGTCCACGTGCTGGTCAGTTTTTGGTTTTAGCTGCCAAATGCCATGCTTTGTTTAATGGCAAGTTTTCTCCCGATATTGAAAATGTAAAAGCAGTTGCACGGCCTATTCTTCGCCATAGAATTGTTTGTAATTATAAAGCTGAAGCTGAAGGGGTGAGTGTAGAAAAACTAATTGATAAACTATTATAATACTTTTTTTATAAATGAAAAGATTGTTATTGTTATATATAATAATTTCTGCTGCATGTTCCTCTCATGCTCAAATTGCTGCAACTACCGCTGATGGTAACAAAGTAATATTATATAATAACGGTACTTGGAAATATGCAGATTCGGCAATAAATGCTCCCATAGAAAAAGGCGGGGAACACTTCAAACCTTTTGGTACCAATTGTATTATCAAAGGCCAAGATATAAAATATGTTGTGGTATATGATAGTTCACTTTGGACTTTACATGACACTCCTATTAATGTTCAGTCAGATTTTAGTATGTCTCTTAAGAAATCGGAAACCTCGGTGGCCTTGCTTATTCCTGAAAAATCGACCACAACCTTAGCCTCCCTTAGAGACATTGCACTTGTTAATGCCCGAAAAAGCAGCAAAAATGTTGTTATACTGAAACAAGAATATCGTAAGGTAAATAAAAAAGATATGTTATACTTAGAGTTTACCACCGAAGTGCGGGGATTTACTTTTTTATTTATGGCATACTACTATGTCGGCCCCACCAGTTGTATCCAATTTGTAACCTATACCGAAATTAATCAAGCCGAAAAAGAAAAACCAAAAATGATGGACCTGCTAAATGGGTTGATATTGCCGTAGAATACTGCATGTGTCGTGGTTGGTGATGGTTCTCCCGAATCTTATTCGGGACCGCTCACCACATCAACCACAGGCATCAAATCAGTATGATGCGTCAGCTACTAATTACTGTTTACTAACTACTGACTACTAAATTAAATATAAAATGTACGATACTTTAAAACCATTACTCGAAGCTGAAATTACTAATATAAAAGAAGCTGGATTGTTCAAAGAAGAACGTGTAATCATTACTCCACAATCTGCAGATATAAAAATTGCTGGTGGCAAAGAAGTGATAAATTTTTGTTCCAATAATTATCTTGGCTTGAGCAGCCACCCGCGAGTGATAGCGGCCGCTCATAAAGCTATAGACACACACGGCTTTGGTATGAGCAGTGTGCGTTTTATATGCGGCACACAGGATATACATAAAGAACTAGAGCGCAAAATTTCTGAATTTCTCGGCACTGAAGATACTATATTATATGCTGCTGCTTTCGATGCAAATGGTGGTGTTTTTGAACCACTTTTTAATGAGGAAGATGCTATTATATCCGACGAATTAAATCATGCTTCTATCATAGACGGGGTGAGACTTTGCAAAGCACAACGTTACCGTTATTTAAATAATGATATGGCTGATTTGGAGGCCAAGCTGCAAGAAACACAGCACTTGCGTAACCGTATTATAGTAACCGACGGTGTGTTTTCTATGGACGGCACTATTGCACAACTGGATAAAATAAATGAGCTTGCCCATAAGTATAAAGCTTTAATAATGGTGGATGAATGCCACGCCACCGGTTTCATTGGCCAAACAGGCAGAGGCACTATAGAGCATTGCAATGTAATAGGACAAATAGATATTATAACAAGCACACTGGGTAAAGCCTTGGGCGGTGCTTCTGGTGGGTTTACTTCGGGAAGAAAAGAAATTATAGATATGTTGCGTCAACGTTCTCGCCCTTATTTATTTTCTAATACTATTGCTCCAAGTATTGTGGGTGCATCCATTGAAGTTCTTGATATGCTGAACGAAACAACTGAGCTGCGTGATAAACTAGAAACAAACACCAAATACTTCCGTAGCAAAATGACGGAAGCTGGATTTGATATTAAACCGGGAGTACATCCTATCGTTCCTATCATGCTATATGATGCCAAATTAAGCCAAGACTTCGCCCGAAAACTTCTTGAGGAAGGTATATATGTTATAGGTTTTTATTTTCCTGTGGTAGCCAAAGGCAAAGCTCGTATACGTACGCAAATCTCTGCTGGACATGAGATGCATCATTTGGATAAAGCAATTGCTGCATTTACGAAAGTTGGGAAAGAGTTGGGTGTTATAAAATAGTATATATATAATAAGCTTATTCTCCCTTCGCCCATCTCGCTGCAAAAAGAACAGGTATCTCTACAAAATTATTTAAGCTTTTATCATAGGCATCAACGCCTTTTGAGTTGCCCATTTCGTCTATATGATCAGGCGTATTATAAGCTTCAAAATATTTGGGACATATAAAACTTTGGTGGTGCATGATTCCCAAAACTTTATTGAGCATGGTACCCATATGCACAATAGGCATACGACCACCACGGCCATTGGAAACACCGCCTAAGGCAAATACTTTATTGTTCCACATGGGAGTATATTCTTTGCCCGTCATTTGGTTAAAGAAATTCACAATCTCAGCACTCGGCATCCAATTATATTCTGGCGAAAGTATATATATCAGTTGTGCTTTTTCCATACTATCATATAAGTTTTGTTGAAAATCGCTCAACTTCCCTTTCTCCATTCTAGCCTGACTTTCAAAAGGAATATCGCACTTAGAAAAGTCGATTAGGCTTAAGTTATGGTGCTCCTTGGCCAAATTCTCAATAGCCTTAGCAAGCTTGATGGTATTGGAATTAATGCGGGGAGAACCCGAGATGATACATATATTCATAATGATAATAAAAGTTTCAAATTACAAGTTGTGATTATTATTTGAACAGATTTTTTGGGAGAATGTTTTAGATCAATTACGAATGGGCAATTACGAACTACGATTTGTTGTGTATTATAAGAGCAATCGTAATTCTGAATTCATAATTTGTTTTTACCTAATCAACGTCAACGACCCAATCCTATTAATTGATCCATCAGGATATACTTTTCCTGGCCATACACTTCCATCAATAAATGTTGCATTTATTTTCCAAACATATACGTCTTGCTTGCAGGGCTTGCCTTGCCAGGTTCCGTCCCAGTGTTCTTTGGGTTTGGTGGCTTCTAATAAAGTGCTTTCCCAAATCAATTCGCCCCATGTGGTGAATACTTGAACATGATAAGTTTCTAGTCCTACACCTTGTGGTTGAAATACACTTGCATCGCCTTTATGGTCATCCGGACTCATCGCATTGCTCACCCACAATCCTTTCATCAAATCTACATGAACGGTCTGCACAAATGTATCATAACAACCAAAATTGGTGTTCACGATTAAAGTTACTATATAGTCTTTCGGACTTTGATAACGGTGTGCTGGATTTACATCGAACGATTGTGTGCCATCTCCAAAATCCCAGAAGTAGGCAAATGCACCCAAACTTTGATTAGTGAAATTAATAGAACCAGAAGGTGGAGGTCCCACTTCAGCCCAACTGAAACCTGCTACGGGCAAGGGGTGTACGATAATAGTATCCATATTGGCGGTATCATAACAATTACCATTCTTTACCATTAAAGTGGGTATATAAGTTCCTGCTTTATTATATATATGTATGGGCGAATCTATAATACTTCCTTGTCCATCGTCAAAGTTCCAGAAATTAAATGTATTGTTTATGCTTTTGTTTTCAAATTGTACAACCAACGGTTCGCAACCTTCGTGTGGTTTTAAGGTAAATATAGCTTTTGGCTGTTTGGCAACTATATAAGGCAAGGTCATCGAATCGATACAACCCGCAGTGGTAATGGCTGTGAGAATTACATTATAAGTTCCATTATTTATATATATAGCAGTTGGATTTGCCAATGCAGAAGTTTTGCTATTGCCCAAATCCCAGACATATGCAACCGCATTTTGGCTAATATTTATACAATTTGCAGTCATCGGAGTATCGCATGCAGCAGTCGGATTTATATAGAAATTGGCAACAGGATCAGCATATACAATAGCATGGTGTTTTGAGGTATCGCTACAACCATATTTATTAAAGCTGATTAAGTTCGGATAATAACTTCCGGGTTGTATATATATATGTGTGGGCGTGGCAGAAGCAGAGCTATTATTAACGCCACCACTTAATGGATCGTCGAAATCCCATAGCCACTTTACTGCATCGCTGCTACTTTGGTCGGTAAATTTAACCATCAACTGCACACAGGCTGCGGTATCACTCAGGCTGAAATCAGATTTCGGTTTGGGTGTAACGGTAAATATATGATTGATAGAATCTGAACATCCATAGTCAGAAGTAACCCAAAGATTGACCGTATAATTTCCAGCTGTATTATAGAATGTTGATGGGTTTTTAAGTGAGGACGTTTTTCCATTTCCAAAATCCCAGAACGATTGTAGACCTCCAAAATCTATGGTACTTTGGTTTATATAATCAAACGCTTGGTTGTTTACACACTGCGAATCTTGGTTCACTCCGAATAAGGCAACAGGCATCGCACGGACTACTACTGAGCGTTTCAGCGTATCCACACAACCTTTATCAGAAGTTGCAATTAAGGTGATTGTATATACTCCAGCAGTATTATAACTATGTGTTTGTTGGCCATTGCCACTGTTTATGGTACTGTTACCATCGCCCCAATACCAATCATAAGTTATAGTACCACTTAGTATGCTACAATTATTTGTATATAAAAATGAATTACTCGTTAAACACTGTTCAGTATCTTTAATGTTGAAAGCAACAGTAGGTTTGGGCCATACGGTCATTTGTTTGGTAATGGAATCGGTACAACCCAATTGTGATATCACCACCATTTTCACAGTATATGTTCCCGCACTATTATATATATGCGAAGGTGATTGATTGGTAGAAGTTTTGCCATCCCCGAAATACCATGTATAAAACAAGTTTCCACCAGGTATGGTAGTTAAATCAATAAAGGAATAATTATTTAGATTTAGACATTGGTCGGGCGAAGTTATATTATAATCAACGGTTGGTTTTGGTGCTACTATAATACTACTGGTTACAGAATCTTTGCAACCAAAATTACTAATCGCCACTAATTTTATATCATACATTCCGTAGTTTGCATAATTATGTGATACATTTTTAGCACTGTTATTTACAGAAGTATTTCCATCTCCAAACTCCCAGTCGTATTGCATGCTTCCAGTTAATATACTACTGTTATTGGTATATATAAAGTTTTGTAAATTCACACATTGTAATGAATCGTTAATGGTAAAAGTAGGCGATGGTTTGGGCCATACCACTATAGTTTTTGTAACTGAATCTACACAACCAAAACTGCTGTTCACTCTTAGTTTTATATTATAGGTGCCTGCTGCTGCATAACTATGTGTAACGGCATTCACGCTATTACCCATATTCTTGGTATTGCCATCACCATAATCCCATAACAATGTAATAGTTCCGTATGGTATAGATGCCGTGGGAGTGTAGGTAAATGTATTACCATTCAAACACAACGTTGTATCACTTCTGCTAAAATCTAGCGTAGGTTTTGGGCGAACATATATAGTTTTTGTAATGGAATCTGTACAACCATTGTCGGTAGTAGCATATAATGTTACTTTGTATACGCCAGTATCGGCATAAGTATGTGTGGGACTTGTAGTATTAGAAAACTGTCCATCACCAAAATTCCAATTATAGTCGTTGAAACCACTACTCACACTTGACGTATTCGTGAACGAGAAAAACTGACTATTCACACATTGGTCAGTATCATTAATATTATAACTCATATTGGGTTTTGGCCAAACTACAATACTATGTGCAGCAGAATCGATACAACCCTGGGTTGTGGTTGCTATTAACCGAACAGTATATATTCCTGAAGTAGTATAACTGTGATTTGCATTTGTGACGGTAGCAGCAACATTGGTTTTATTCCCATCTCCCCACTTCCAGGTGAAGGTGCTCAAACCTGCAGCCGCACTAGCATTTGCCGTGAAATTAAATTGCTGTGCATTTACACACTGAAATGAATCGTTCACACTAAAATCTACTACTGGAAGTTTGTTTACTGTTATCTGTCTTGTAGCAGAATCTATACATCCATCAGGTCCGGTCATGGTCATTATCATAGTATATATTCCTGAATTAAACCAGTTATGTTTTACTGTGCGTCCAGTATCTGTATTGCCATCACCAAAATCCCATTGTACTTTTTGTGGGTTCACATTGGGGCTTTGATAAGTTCCTTTCACTCCCAAACATAATATAGTATCAAACGCTACAATTTTCAAAGTGTCATTTCCTCCTATTTTAATTTTTCGCACAGTTGAATCAACGCAGCCATTAACAGTAGTGACTTTCAGACGCAGATTATATATACCCGGTTTTGCCCATGTATGGTTTACTGAATTAAATGTAGTAGATGTTTGTCCGTCGCCAAAATCCCAATTTGCAGATGCGGAATTACTACTTGATGCATTGGTAAATGATAAATTTCCAGGGAAACAAGCAAATGTATCAACAGCATTGATGATAGCTATTGGCTTTGCATATACTGTAATAGTTGTAAATGCAGAATCGCTGCAACCATTCACATTGGTGGTGATTAAGCGAACCTTATACGTAGTGTCAGCACCCAAAGTATTATATGTTTGCTGTGGATTTGTATTGGTCGAGGTACTTCCATTTCCAAAATCCCAGAAATAATTTTTAGTATATGTTGAACCCAATCCACTAAAATTAACTACCAATGGTTCACAACCATTCGCTGTAGATGCTGATAATACAGGTACCGGTTTTTTGAATATGGTTATATATTTACTGAAGGTATCAACGCAATTTACACCGAAACTATTTGAATTTTGAGCAATTAGTTTTACTTGATACATTCCAGCAGTATCATATTTATGCTGTGGGTTTTTAAGTGTGCTTGAATCACCATCGCCAAAATACCAAGTATATGAATTCCCTGAAGTTGTATTGTTTTTGAAAAATATTAATGCGGGTTCACAATAATTACCTGAATCTGTGAAAGAAGCAATTGGCGGGTCAGTAACAGTGATTTGTACAAAGGTAGAAGTATCAGAACAGCCATTACTAGCTTTCATTTCTACATTGTAAATACCAGCCTTAGTAAAAGTCCATTTTACATTTTTAGAATTGGATGAGTTGATGCTATCAAAATACCATGTGTAACTACTTGCTCCTGTTGTATTATTTTTAAATGTAATTGTTAATGGATTGCATCCCATTCCGTTTGCTGGGAGAATACTAATTTGCGGAAGCACAGTATTAGGATATATTATAATTTGAACGCTATCTGAATCAACTTTACAATCATTAAATGCGAATATTTTAACATTAAATGTATCAACTATTCCTGAATTAAATGTATGAAACATCGGAGCTCTACTTATAACTGTATCATTAGGCTTTCCATCATCCCAAATATATACATAATAGTTTGTAGATGCACTCTTATTAGAATCAACGCCAAGAGATTGATTATTGAATTTAATTGTAAGTGGAGAACAACCAAACTGTTTCGCAGGAGTGAACGCTGCATCCAGTGCAGGCCTTAATCTTATAGAGTCATTATAATATACTGTATCACAGATATTCCATGCTTTAAGTTGTATATGGAATATGGTATCCTTAGTCCCATAAATATATCCATAATCAACTGAATCAGGTTGGTATTTATTTGATTTTACACCATTTCCAAAATCCCATTCAAAAGAGATATAGTTCAATATAAGACTATTCAGCGTTGTATTTGTGAAGTATTTTATCGCATTACAAGTTATTGAATCAGAGATACTAAATTTCGGTTTAGGTTTCTCTAAGATTGTTATATTTATACTATCATATGAAGAATCACATTCATTGGCCGCCATTAGCTTTATTTTGTAATGGCCTTCAGTATTATATTTATGGATAATTGAAGTATCTTTTATTGTTTTTAATAAATACCCATCTCCAAAATCCCAATAAAACGAATCGACATTACCATAGGATATATTATAAGAAGTGATAATCCCACTAAAGGTAGAACCCGCACAAATTAGGGTGTCAGAAACATTGAAAACAGCTGTGGGATTAGGTTTTATTTTAATATTAAGAGATGCCGTATCCGCACAACCATAATTAGTAGAAACAATTAGATTTGTATAATATATTGTATCTTGTGTGCTGCTAGAATTATATGTTTCCTTAGGATTTTTAATAGCTGAAGTATTCCCATCACCCAAATCCCAAAAATAACTTAGAGATGTATTACCACTTGAGTTATTTATAAATGAAACTAAAACTGGGGCACAACTATTATTTGTATCAACTATATAAACTGCCCGTGGTCTAGGGTGAACAAGCACTGTGTCATATGTTGTATCAACACACCCATTTAAAGAAGTAGCAACAAGTCTATAGGTATATATACTATCAATTAAGCCTTTGTTTTCAGGAATAGACAATGTTGGGTTTTTCAATGCAGTATTACTGAAATTTATATTCAAAAAACTCGTTGTCCACATCCATGTGTTTCCATATAATGAATTATTTGTGATATTAAATATTTTAGGACCGCATGAACTGTCTGGATTTACTACAATTGATGCAACAGGCCTGGTTGCTACTTTTACTGTTTTATCGGTACTGTCCAAACAACCAAAATTAGATTTAGCTATCAATCTATATGTATAGTTAATATAATTCCCAGACTGATTATCAGCATAAGTTGATGTTGTAGCAATACTCGCCGTATCATTATTAATAGTTGCACCAATGTTTGAGGGCTCAGTCCATTTATAACTATTAATGGGAGGAGTTTGCGATGAGATATTATTTAAAGTTAATATATTATTAGGGCACAGAGTGTCTTTGCTAGTATTAAAATTGGGGTTCGGCAAAGGTTTTACGGTGACATTTTTAACCAAACTGTCTTTACATCCACTACCTGCAGATACAATTAATTTTATTTTATAGATTGAATCTACAATGCCGATATTAGTAAATTTAATATTAGTAGGATTAGTAGTATTACTAGTTAGCCCATTTCCAAAATCCCAAGTATAGGTTAGACCCGAAGATGGCAATGAATTATTTGTAAAATTCGTAGTTAAGGGATGACAATTAATTGTATCACTTATTACAAAAGCAGGTGCTGGATTTGGAAAGGTCTTAAACCACATTTTAATAGTATCATCTTTGCACCCGTACTTGCTTGTTGCGACGAGTGAGATAAGCATGGAATCGTTGGCATTTTTTATAGTGTCACCGGGGAATGAAAGTGTTGTCCCTGTTTGACTTGCACCAAAAGCAGAACCGTTTTTGTACCACTGGTACTGGCTGTTTGCATATGCATAATCGCTTGGCGTAATAATAGAATTGTCTATAATAAATGGAGCACAACTAGAAGTATATGATGCTGTAAAAGTGGCCTTGGCATTGGGCCTCACTGTTATATATGTTTGTTGTGTGTCCTGGCAGTTATATGTACTGTTTTTTGCGGTCAGCAATATAGTATATATAGAATCTGCCACCCCTGTGTTTGTATATTTTATATTAGTGTCCTGTGCGGCCGAACTTATCCCGTTACCAAAGTTCCATATATAATTATTAATACCCGATGGGGTTGTGGTGTTTGTAAAATATACATTTATGGGACCACAACTATCAGTATTTGTCTGGCTGTAGCCCGCAACAGGTGTGGGATACACACTTACAGTATCATATGCGGTATCATTGCAACTATTGGTTGTTGTTGCGATAAGTTTTACCAAATACTTTATTACAGACGATGTATTGTTTATATTATAGTTTACAATCGGATTAGTTGCGGTATTGCTGCTGATACTTCCTGCT